>JAJPJX010000008.1 GCA_021324015.1 Solibacteraceae bacterium
ACGAAAATGTTTTCAGATCGAAATCTGGCCGTTCGTGCAGGTTCTCGCGTGGCGAGGCGCTGAAGCGGAAAGGATTAGCCCTTCAATTTTGCGCCGGAAAGTAGCTAGGCTAGGCATCTATGCGGGGTGTGGGCACAATCTAGGACGTGAGGTCGGTACAACGAAAATAGACCAACTCCTCCAATTGACGGCAGTAATCCTGGTTCTCATACCATCGGCCCGTTATCTCTTTGAAGAGATCGCCAGTGACGGCCAATCCTAAGGCAATCGCACGTTCTGCAAACAAGGCCTTCCAGACGTTTGGAGACTGTAATTCACAGTGACGGTAGATCCCCTCAACAATCACAGAATTTACGACGCTCTTAACTTGACCCGGTAAAGTCGCTAATATGGACACCGCGTTCACCCGACGAAATTTCGACGTCCTGCGCGCTAATTCGTGTGACACGGCCATCCAAGCGTCGCATTGTTCCTCAAATGCACGTGTGCTGCGCTTTTTGACGGCTTCACGTAGTCGTCGGCCGGCATCACTGCGCCTAACTTCTGCGATGACGGAGGAGAAGCCGGGGGCTGGAAGAGGCAGTCTGAGCGGAGTCTTTACGACAGCATCAATCGTGATTCCGGGCTTCAGATCATGCAGCACCTCCAGCTGTGTTTCCGCCGGTACCATTAGTTCGCGGAGAACCGAACTGTATCGACCTACCGCCTTCTCTCGTTCATTGAAAACGTACGCGAATACGGTTTGCATCAATCTCTGCGATGCCTTCGCCTCCTGGGGGCTGTACGTCTCTGCAACCTGATATGCCAAAGAACGGGTGAACTGGAGTTTCGGCCCTGGTCGCGGTTCCATGCGTGAGTTCCTAATCCTCTCGATAGCGCGCTCAGGATTGGCACAATAAGCGGCAAAGTCATCGAGCAGCCGGTTAGTGAGGCCACGAAAAGCCGTTCGCATCCACGGGCGATACCGGCGATCAACGACGATGCCTGACATGACGTTCGAGAAGCGGTCAAAAATGTCCACCTTCGAATTCAGCCCGGTCCGGCGCTGTGCCGTTGAGTGCCCACTCAGAATCCTGTCCAGATCCTCATGAACCTTGAGTTGCTTGGGCGTAGGAGTGAAAGGCTTCGCGCCCTTGGTTGTGTATCGCTGAATATACTGCGAACGTGCCTGCATCGGGCATGTGCGCGAAAGGTCCTGAAGGTCCGGCGTCGGATATGCGTCTGTTGGATACGTCAGTACAACCAGCGTGCCCATTTCGAATAGCTCATCTAGCACACTCGTGTACGACGGCGCCCTGAAAATTTCGGCGAACTTGGAGCTAAGGACGAGGGCCTCATCCTGAATGAGAACCTCCTCCCGAAGCAAGGAATACAGCATGAGTTCCCAAATGAAGGAGGCGCTTTGGCGAACGGACAGCACTCTGTCAGCGTTCGCGGCGAAATCGCTGAGGACGACACTTGAAGGTCCTGGTATGATTGCAGAATCCATAGTTTGTTTCGGTTCGGATTGTATATCGTGGCGAACCTTCAGGCAATGCCTGCTCCCCCTGATGGATGCAGGCTGATAGATTGTCCAGAGCCGCCTAGACTAGACTTGGGGGTCCGAGGCCAATCGGCGGCGGCACAAGGTGCGATACTAACCTCGACAGGAGGAAGCATCGTATGCGCAACAATCTGTTCGGGGTTTCCCTGGTTTTGATGGCGGCGGCAGGATTGTGCCTGGCCGCGGGGGTCAGGCAAAAGACCAACAACAAGCTGAGCCCGTCCGCTAGCGCCAGCATGAAGCTCGGCGGCCATGAAATCCTGATCGAATACAACGCGCCCTCGGCCCGCGGGCGGAAGGTGGAGGGCGGGCTGATCCCATACGGGAGCGTGTGGCGCACCGGCGCCGACGCTGCCACCACGCTTTCCACCGACGCCGACCTGATGATCGGCGATCTCCGGGTGCCTAAAGGCGCCTACACCATCTACACCCTGGCATCGGAGAGCGGGTGGAAGCTGATCGTCAACAAACAGACGGGCCAGTGGGGCACCGAATACAGCGAAGGACAAGACCTGGGGCGTGTGCCGCTGAAGCTGACCGCGCTGAGCACACCGGTGGAGAAGTTCGAGATCCGCTTGCAGGCCAGCGGCTCGAGTGCAGGCACGCTGGAGATGAGCTGGGGCAAGACCAGCGCTTCGGTGCCTGTGCGCCTGGCGCAGTGAACGCCAGCCTCGGCCGGGCGCCGCGCCACAGTTAAAACCCGTTCATCCGAGGAACCTGCCTGCCCACCCTCCCATCCCACCTAGTAGGAAGCGGCAACCGCCGGCTTCCGGAGGGGAGCTTGAAAGGAGGCATCCGATGTTCAAGCGATGGGCAATTCCGGCCGTGATGAGTTTGGCGCTGGCCCTGCTACCCGCGGGCGTTCAGGCGCGGGAGCATGGCGGGTCCCGGGGTAACGGGTACCGTGGGGGCGAGGGACGCGGAGGGCAACAGTACCGCGGAGGAGGCCGCGGCGGATACCGCGGAAACCAGTGGCGGGGAAACGCGTACCGCGGAAACGGGTGGGGCGGGAACGCCTGGCAAGGCCGCGGCTGGGGTGGACACGAGCGGGGGGAGCATGAGTGGCGGGAGCACCACGGGTATGGCGGCTCCTACTGGTATCCCGGGCCGTACGGCTTCTCCTTCTCCTACCAGCCCTACGGCTACTACTACGATCCGGGCCCGGACCCTTATTACTATCCTCCGAGCGGCTACTACGATCAGTACGGATACTGGCATCCGTATTACTAAAGACCAACGCCGGTGCGGATGCGCGCCGAGCACCCTAAGGGCGGCGGGTGCAGCTCAATGGAAAGTCTGGCGTGGAAGGCAGGTGTATACTTTCCTGGGGGCCAGAAGTCCATTGAGCTGCTCCTAGCCGAACACTCCTTAAAGCGTGCAGGACCATGAACCGAAGAGAGTTTGTATCCACACCACTCGTGACCGCTGCGATGTCAGCTTCATCTGCGATGGCGCAGGAGACCCCGCGCTACGACACGGTGCTCAAGGGCGGGCACCTGATCGATTTGGCCAACCGGATCAACCAGCAGATGGACGTCGCCGTACTGGACGGGAAAGTGGCTCGGGTAGACCGGAATATTCCGGGCTCCGCGGGGAAGACCACGGTGAACGTTTCGGGCTACTATGTTACGCCCGGCTTGATCGATCTGCACATCTGTTGTTATTACACGCGGCTGGACCTGACTCCGTCTGTGATTGCCGATCATCATTGCCTACCTTCGGGGGTCACCACCTGCTGCGATGGCGGAACCGCGGGGGCCGACAGCTTCGAAGACTTCAAGAAGATTATTGACCGCTCGAAAATGAGGATCCTTTCCTTTCTGAATATTGCGGCTCCCGGCGCGCAGGCAAGCGGGGCGGAGCAGGATCCTTCTCAGTTCAAGGTGCAGCTTGCGGCAGATACAGCCAGGAAATACCCCAATCTTATCGTCGGCTTCAAGACCGGCCACTATGGAGGAACGTTTAGTGACACGCGCCTTCCCTGGGCGTCGGTCGACGCCGTTGTCCAGGCGGGCCGCCTGACCGGCCTGCCAGTGTTGGCGGACTTTACTCCGATGCCGCCGCACGGAAAATTCCCCGCAACGAGCTACCGAGAATTCCTGCTGGAAAAGATGCGTCCGGGCGACATTGTGACTCACTGTCTGGCAGATCGCTATCCCTACCTGACGGCGGACGGTAAGTTGAATCCGGATGTGACCAAAGCGAGGGCGCGTGGCGTAAAGTTCGACCTTGGACATGCCGCCGGGAGTTTCAATCTGAGGCGAGTGGTGCCCGCGGTTCAGAAGGGCTTTATTCCCGATTCCATTAGCGCAGATGTATTTGTTTACCGGGCTGGTGCCCAACCACGTGAAGTTTTGCCCCGACGCCCACGCCGAGGCGCGAGCATCCGATTGATTTCGTCGATGGAGAAAGCATCGGGATC
>JAJPJX010000134.1 GCA_021324015.1 Solibacteraceae bacterium
CATCAAGTATCAGATCATCGCCAAGGCCGGCTACACCGCGCCGCGCGAAGTCGAATAAATCACCGCGGCCTTCGTTAGCGCGTGCCGCCGCCCTTGTCAAGCGCTCGATCTCGCCATTTTGCAGAATGTTGCGGCGCTGTTGAAAATCAGTGACAGCTCTGTTACGCTCCCCCCTTCGACATGCGATCCCGGTCTTCTCTTCACCCCGACGATCCCCGTGAAATCCTGCTGGTGGACGACAATCATCACGGGTTGGTAGCACGCCGTGCGGTGCTCCAGGACATGGGTTACAGAGTCACCACTGCCTCCGGCGGCGAGGAAGCTTTCGAACTTTTCCAGCGCGCGAAGTTCGACCTGGTCATCACCGATCACAAGATGCCCCGGATGACCGGCACCGAGTTGATCGCGCGCATCCGCGAGACGGAACCCGGCGCGCGCATCATCCTGGTCTCGGGCTTCGCCGATGCCCTCGGCCTCACCGAGAATTCCACCGGAGCCGACGTGGTGATCTCCAAAAACGCCGGGGAAGTCCCCATCCTGCGGCGCGAGGTCGAGCGGCTCCTGAGCCGCCGTCTCAGCCGCAGGCCGCCGGCTTCCCAGACCCGCGCGGCGCGCATCCGCTGCTCCGGCGCCTGATGCGCGCCGGCCTCTGGCGGAAAATCGCCAACCTTTCGCCGTGCGGATTGACGGCTCCCCGCGGTCGCAGCTCGGTTTCAAGAACGCGGTATCTGGCACTGCTCCTCGCCGCCCTGCTCTGCTCGTCCGCCTCTCCCGCCGTGCGGCGGCGGGCCCCGCGCGCTCCCCGCGCCTCCGCCGCCGTGCGCCGCTGGCTGCGGGGTATGACCCTGCGCGAAAAGGTCGCGCAGCTCATCTTCATTCCCTTCCACGGCGCTCCGGCCAACTCCCGCTCACGCGAATACCGCCGCTTCGTGCAACTGGTCCGGGATACCCGCGTGGGGGGCCTGATCCTGGTGAACTGGACTCAGGGACACGTTTTGCGCAAAGCCGAGCCATACGCCACGGCCGCCTTTCTCAACCGCATGCAGCGCCTGGCCAAGGTTCCCCTGCTGGTTTCCGGCGATTTCGAGCGAGGCGCTTCCATGCGCGTTTCCGGCACCACGCCTTTCCCCCACGCGATGGCCTTCGGCGCCGCCGGCGATCCCGCCCTCACCCGGGCCGAGGGTCAAATCACCGCCCGCGAGGCGCGCGCCCTGGGCGTGCAGTGGGTCTTCTATCCCGTCGCCGACGTCAATAACAACCCCGACAATCCCATCATCAACATCCGTTCCTTCGGCGAGAATCCGCAGGCCGTCGCCGCGCACGTGCGGGCCTTCATCGAGGGCGCCCAGGCCGACCCCGCGGCGCGGGTCCTCACCACCGCGAAGCATTTCCCCGGCCACGGCGATACCTCCGTCGATACGCACCTCAACCTGGCCGTCATCTCCGCCTCCCGCGAGCGTCTCGACCAGGTGGAGCTGGTGCCCTTTCGCGCCGCCATCCAGGCCGGCGTGGACTCCATCATGACCGCGCACGTCGCCGTCCCCGCCCTGGCCCCGGCGGACGTGCCCGCCACGCTCTCCCCCAACATCCTCACCGGCCTGCTGCGTGATCAACTCGGATTCAAAGGCATCGTGGTCACCGACGCCCTGGAGATGGGCGGCATCGCCAAGGGCTATAGCCCCGGCGAAGCCGCGGTCCTGGCCCTGCAGGCCGGCGCCGATGCCCTGCTGATGACCCCCGATCCGGAGGCCGCCCTGGACGCCGTGCTCAAAGCCGTCCGCTCCGGCCGCCTCACCCAAAAACGCATTGAGGACAGTCTCCTGCGCCTGCTGGCTGCCAAGCAAAGCCTAGGCCTGGACCGCCGCCGCTTCGTGGACGTGGAAGCCATCGCCGACCAGGTGGACACCCCCGAGGCCAATCAACTCGCCCGGCAAGTGGCCCAGCGGGCCCTCACCCTGGTGCGCAACCAGGGGGACCTGGTGCCCCTTCGCGACCCCGCCCACACCTGCTTCGCGCTGCTCACCGAGGGCCGCTACAGCACCGAAGGGCAGGTGTTCGGCGACGAGGTCCGCCGCCGCGCTCCCGCCGCCCCCATCCTCACCCTCGATCCCACCCTCTCGGCGGCGGACAGCGAAGCCGCCCTCCAGAAAACCGCGGCCTGCGGCCAGACCGTGGTGGCCGCCTTCGCTTCGGTGGCGGCCTATCGCGGCACCGGGGCCCTGGACGGCGATTTTCCCCAATGGCTCACCGCCCTGATCGCCCGGGGCAAACCCGTGATCCTGGTCTCGCTTGGCAATCCTTACATCGTGCGAGCTTTCCCGCAGGTGGCCGCGTATCTGGCCACCTTCAGCACCGTGCCTCCCTCGGAAGCCGCCGGCGTCCAGGCCCTCTTCGGCGAAACTCCCATCACCGGCCGCCTTCCCGTTACCATCCCCGGCATCGCCAACTACGGCGAAGGAATCTCGCTGGCCGCGCGCGGCGTACAATAGCCCTCGTATGGAAATTACCTGGCTTGGACACGGCACCTTCCAGTTCCGCCTGCCTACCGGAGAGGTGATCCTCATGGACCCGTGGACCGACGGGAATCCGTCCTACCCAGCGGGGCACGAAATCTCGCGCCTGGACGTGATCTGCATCACCCACGGCCACTTCGACCATATCCACGACGCCGTTCCGCTGGCCAAGAAGTTCTCACCCCAGGTGGTGGCCATCTACGAAACCTGCCAGTGGCTGGAGTCCAAGGGCGCGGCCAACACGCTGCCCATGAACAAGGGCGGCTCGCAACAGGTGGGGCCCGTCACCTTCACCATGACGCACGCGGTCCACAGTTGCGGCATCCTGGACGAAGGCAGAATCGTGTATGGCGGCGAGGCCTGCGGCTACGTGCTGCGCCTGGCCGACGGCCGCGGCCTGTATTTCGCCGGGGATACCAACGTCTTCAGCGATATGCGGTTGATCGCCGAACTTTACCGCCCGGAACTGGCCTTCCTGCCCATCGGCGACCTGTTCACCATGGGCCCGCGCGAGGCTGCCGCGGCCTGCCGCCTGCTCCAGGCCCAGCGCGTCGTGCCCATGCACTTCGGCACCTTCCCGCCCCTGACCGGCACACCCGATCAGTTCTCCGCCCTGATCGCGGATCTGCCGGGCACGCAAGTCTGGCCCCTCATCCCCGGCCGGCCGGTCACCTGGTAGGCCGGGCGTCGCCCCTTCCTACCATCCGTAGCGCTCTTCCCGCCACGGGTCGCCGTGCATGTGATACCCGTTAGCCTCCCAAAACCCCGCGCGGTCCCGCTCCATGACTTCTACGCCCGCCACCCACTTGGCGCTCTTCCAGGCATATAGCCGCGGCACGATCAGCCGCGCCGGCCCCCCGTGCTCCGCCGTCAGCGGTTCGCCGTCGTGCCGGATGGCCACCAGCGCATCCTCCGCCGCGAAGTCTTCGAGCGGCAGGTTGGCCGTCCATCCACGGTCGTAGCCGTGCGCCATCACGTACGCCGCCTCGGGCAGCGCTCCCCCGGCCCGCGCCAGGAGTTCCCGCGCCGCCACGCCTTCCCACAGGTTCCCCAGCCGCGACCACCGGGTCACGCAATGGAAATCGGCGAACACCTTCACTCGCGGCAACTCCAGAAACTCGTCCCAGTTCCACTCCACCTCCCGGCCGACGCGTCCGCTGATGCGGAATCTCCACTGCGCCAGATCGATCCGCGGCGGCCCGCTGGCATCCAGCACGGGCCATTTGCGCGTGCGCGTCTGCCCCGGTGGCAGCCGCTGCCCCCGCCGGGTGTCCGGGCTCACCACCACGTCCGCCGGCAGCCCCTCCGGCGTGCGAATCGTCTCTTCCTGCTGCTTGGTCTTGTCCATCCCGAACATGCCGCGCCGCGCCCTCCATGCCACTGTTAGATGGGAGTTCTCTCGCTCCGGCTGCTGAAAAATTACACGCTTGCCACCGGATGCCGCAGAACTGGGCGTTCTGGTCCCTCTTCCGCGGTTGCAGTTTGGAAAATTTCCGGCATAATACCCTAATCGGGCTGCCGCTGTCGCGGCCCGGGATTACACTGGAAATTAGGGTGCGGCGTCGACGGTGAGATCGATGCGACGGCGAAGAATTGTGTTGATTTCCTCTGGCAGGTGGATGCTCCCGTGCCTGGTGGCTCTGGCTCCTGGCTGGTCGTCCGCGCAAACTCTGATGCGGGGGAGCGGGCCGGGCGGTACTGTCAACATTTTCAATACGGATTCCGCCATTCTGGAGTCCCAGGAGGCACGCAAAGACCTTCCCTGCCTGCTCACGCCCTCGAAGCCCACCCTGGGGTTCGACCTCAAGTATCACGCCGGCTATGAGGTCAGTGTCCCGCTCAAGGAACTGGCGGGGACGGAAAATCTGCTCACCATCGTTTTCCGTGTGACTCCCGAAAACCACAAGGACGAGCCGGTCTACTTCTCCCAGCGAGTCACGGTGCCGCCCATCGAGGACGATGCCAAGGGCGATGCCTATTTGCAAGGGAGTTTCGATCTGGGCGAGGGCCAGTACCACGTTGACTGGCTGATGCGCGACCGCTCCGAACGCGTCTGCTCTTATTTTTGGGATGCCGAAGCCACGCTGCCGACCAAGGATAAGCAGGTAGTGCTGGAGATCGCTCCCGGAACCATCGCCGCCACCGATCCGCAGCCCTTCAAGGAAGAACCCCCCGTGGAGCGGCAGCCGCGGGACGGCCCGCTGAACGTCAAGGTGATGGTGAACTTCGCGCCCCAGAATGCGCAGTCCGCCACCCTGCAGCCCCTGGATACCAACGCCCTAGTCTCCATCCTGCGCAGCATCGACCGCGAGCCGCGGATCGTCAAATTCTCGGTCGTGGCTTTCAATATGCAGGAACAGAAGGTCATCTACCGCCAGGAGAACGCTTCCCAGATCGATTTTCCAGCTTTGGGAGAAGCCCTGAATGCCGTCAACCTGGGCACCGTCGATCTCCGCCGCCTCAGCCAGAAACACGGAGAGAGCGCGTTCCTCACGAAATTGCTGACCCAGGAGATCAACCCCAAGGACCACCCCGATGCCGTGATCTTCGCCGGGCCCAAGGTCATGTTGGACGAAGGCGTACCCCAGGATACGTTGAAGCAGTTGGGGGAGTACAACTACCCCGTCTTCTACATGAATTACAACCTGAACCCGCAGGCTAATCCCTGGCGCGATGCCATCGGCAATGCCGTTAAGGCGCTCAAAGGCGTCGAATACACCATCAGCCGGCCGCGCGATCTGTGGTACGCCTGGAGTGATCTGATTACGCGTGTAGTAAAATCAAAGGTTGGGAGACAGACAGCGGACGCCTCCTCCCAATGACCCGCATGCAGGCTTGGCTCTTTCTCGCGCAATTGCCGGTGGTCGGGGCTCTCTGGCTGCCTGCCCTAGCACAGCAGTTCGGGAAGACCGAGAACCTCGCGCCGTACATCCCGAGCCCCCAGGTGGTAGTGGACAAAATGCTCGAAGCCGCCCGCGTGAAACCAGGGGAATTGCTGTATGATCTGGGCAGTGGCGACGGCCGCATCGTCATCACCGCGGCGCAGAAGTTTAGCGCGAGGGCCGTGGGCGTCGAACTTTCTCCCGAGCTTTGTAGAGCCGCGACCGCCCGCGTCAAATCCCTGGGTCTGGAGGAGCGGGTGCACATCATCCACGGCAACCTGCTGAAGGTGGATCTTAGCCCCGCCGATGTCGTCACTCTCTATTTGCTGACCACTTCGAACGACCGGCTACGGCCGAATCTCGAGAAGTATCTGAAGCCCGGCGCCCGGGTCGTCTCCAACGATTTCCAGGTGCGCGGCTGGCAGGCCTCCGAGGTGGTGAAAGTCAACGCCGGCGGACTCACGCACACCATCTACGTGTACGAAATAGGTCGCGAGCGTTAATCCCAGGTCCCGCCCGTTCTCCACGATTCCCGCCATCTCGTACTCCGCCTCCAGCAGGCGGCGCAAACCCTCGGCGACCAGCGTGTGGTCGTCCGCGAGGAGCAGGCGGGGACGAGCGTCCCGGCTTTTTCCCTCCAAGTCCGGCATATCGCAAGAAATTCCCTCACATTACAACACTTTCCACTCCGCCGGGAAGCGCCGCACTACAATAAACGTCTATGCCCGAGTTCGACGTGGTGGGAGTGGGGCTCAACGCCACCGACACGCTTCTGGTCGTGCCCCAGTTTCCCGCCTATGCCGGCAAAGTCCCCTTCGAAGAAGAGATCCTGAGCCCCGGCGGGCAGGTGGCCAGCGCAATGGTCGCCTGTGCCCGCCTGGGTCTGCGGACCAGCTACATCGGGACCGTGGGCGACGACGAACGCGGCCGCATCCAGATGGAAAGCCTGCGCGCCTCGGGCATCGATATCACTCACGTCCAGCAGCGCCGCCACTGCGCCAACCAGTCGGCTTACATCATCATCGACCGCAGCACCGGCGAGCGCACGGTGCTTTGGCGCCGCCCCGATTGCCTGCGCCTGGACCCGGAGGAGATTCGCCCCGAGCACATCACCTGTGCCCGCCTGTTGCACATCGACGGCCACGATACCCCCGCCGTCGAGCGTGCCGCGCGCCTTGCCCGGGCCGCCGGAATCCCCGTCACTGTGGATGTCGATACCATCTACCACGGGTTCGACCGCGTGCTGCCGCACGTCGATTACCTGCTCACCAGTTCCGAGTTCCCCGTACGCTGGACCAACGAAAGCGATCCGTTCAAAGCCCTGGAGATGATTCAGCAGGAGTACGGCATGCGCGTCGCCGCCATGACCCTGGGCTCCCACGGCGCGCTGGCCCGGCAGGACGGCCGCTTCTGCTACTCCCCGGCCTACGTGGTCAACTGCGTGGATACCACCGGCGCGGGCGATGTGTTCCATGGCGCCTTCTGCTACGCTGTCCTCAACCGCATGCCTCTCGCCGAAGCCCTGGATTTTTCGAACGCCATGGCGGCCCTCAACTGCACAGCCCTCGGCGCCCGCGGCGGCATTTGCAGCCCGCCCGAAATCCGCGCCCTCATGGCCCGCGCCGAGCGCCGCCGCCATCCCCAGTTCGAAACCCGCGGCCGGGGCGCCGCCTGGACCCTTTAAATGTTTCCCCTCCGCGACACCCAACGCAGCTTCTCCTTCCCCGCCATCACCCTGCTGTTGATCGTCCTCAACCTGATGGTCTTCCTGTTCGAGCTTTCCCTCGGCCCGTATCTCCGCGACCGCTTCCTGGCGGTCTACGGCCTGGTGCCCTATCGCGCATCCCTGTTCACCATGTTCACCTCCATGTTCCTGCACGGCGGCTGGATGCTCGTGCTCGGAAACATGTGGTTCCTGTGGATCTTCGGCGATAACGTGGAAGATGCCATGGGCCACGGCCGGTTCCTGCTCTTCTACCTGCTCTGCGGATTCGCCGCCGCCTTTACCCAGGTTTTCTTCGAGCCCTTTTCGCGCCTCCCCACCATCGGCGCCAGCGGAGCCATTGCCGGCGTGATGGGCGCCTATTTCGTGAAATTCCCCCGCGCCCGCATCCTGACGCTGGTTTTCATCCTGTTCTTCGTTACCACTTTCGAGGTGCCGGCCGTGCTGATGCTGGCCTACTGGTTCCTCATCCAGTTCTTCAACGGCGTGGGCTCCATCGGCTACTCCAGCGCCTCCCAAGGCGGAGTCGCCTGGTTCGCCCACGTCGGCGGCTTCCTGGCCGGTATCGTGCTGGTGAGCCTCCTGGGGACCCGCCGCCACGCCTGGCGCGGCTCTTACTATTGATTGGGTCGTAAACTCACATCCCTACGTTTTGACGCCTCTCCACTTAGCTCCGCGGTTACTATAATGAGAACCGTCTGCGAGACTCGCACGGAGGGGAGTGATGCGCCCGTACTTAGGGGTTCTGTTGCTCTGTTCGTCTACCTTGTTGAGCAGTTCCGGCAGGCCCGTCTTCACGAAGAGTGACTTGGCATACTATGCCGACGCGGCGGTCGTCAACTTCGTGCGCCCCGGCCTGGTGCTGAAAATCACCGGCGCGAGCGTGGCCGCCGACGGAACCATCCAGGCGCAGTTCACTCTGACTGACCCGCAAGGCCTTCCGCTGGACCGCGCAGGCGTCACCACGCCCGGCGCCGTCTCCACCAGCTTCGTGGCGTCCTACATTCCCAAAGGTCAGACCGATTACATTTCTTTGATCGCCCGCGCCGCTACGGGGGCTGTATCCGGCACCGTGAACCAGCCGGCGACGGACTCCGGCGGCAGTTACACGCAGACGGGAGACGGCCAGTATACGTACACGTTCGCCGCGAAGGCCCCCGCCGGCTTCGACGCCACCCAGACGGTTTCGATCGGCATGTGGGCTTCGCGCGACCTCTCGCAGTTCCAACTGGGAACTAACGCCGCGAACGCGGTTCTTACCTTTGTGCCCGGCGGAGGCGCGCCCGTGGATGTGCACGACGTGGTCCACACAGCCGCCTGCAATAAGTGCCACGATCCACTCGGAGCGCACGGGGGCGTCCGCCGGGAGGTCGCGCTTTGCGTGATGTGCCACAACCCGGGCGGCAATAACGGGAATCTCACCGTGCAGACCGTCGATCCCGATACGGGCAACTCCATCGACTTCAAGGTGCTCATCCACAAGATCCACATGGGCTCCTCCCTGCCGAGCGTGCAGTCCGGACATCCTTACCAGATCATCGGGTTCAACAACTCGGTCAACGACTTCTCCGGCGTAGTCTATCCAGCGGATGCCCGCAATTGCCAGATGTGCCACGAAAACGGCGCGCCTCCGCAGGGCGGCGTGTGGCCTGCCGGCGCGAAATCCGCGGATCCGAACCCGCCGGTCCAGGGGGATTGGTGGCTCAGCCATCCCAGCCGCGCCGCCTGCGGATCCTGCCACGACAACGTCAACTTCGCCACCGGCCAGAACCACGCCAATCTCCCGCAGATCGATGACAACCTGTGTACCTCCTGCCATATCCCTCAGGGCGAGCTGCCCTTCGATGTTTCCATCCTCGGCGCCCATACCATACCCACCTTCGCGCCCGGGCTGCCGGGAGTGGCCTTCACCCTTGTAAGCGTCTCCAACGGAGCCGCCGGCCAATCCCCCACGGTTACCTTCACCGTAAACGACAAGTCTGGAAAACCGCTCAATCTCTCGGACCTGAATTCTCTCAGCCTGACGCTGGCCGGCCCCACCGCCGACTACTCCAACGTGTTCACGGAAAGCGCGCTGAAGGCGTCCGGATCCGGCGGGACCTACACCTATACCTTCCAGCACCAGGTTCCGGCGGGGGCGGCCGGCACCTGGAGCGTGGGCATCGAGGGCTACCGCAACGTCACCCTGCTCCCCGGCACCACCACCCAGCAGACCGTGCGCGACGCGGGCGCCAACCAGGTGATCGATTTCTCCGTGGACGGCAGCACCGTCGCCCCGCACCCGGTGGAAGTCAAGGTCGCCAACTGTAACCAGTGCCACTACAGCCTCTCGGCGCACGGCGGCCTGAGGAATCAGACTCAATACTGCATTCTCTGCCACAACCCCAACGGTTCGGACCAGTCGCGGCGCCCCGCCAGCGCCGCCCCGCCACAGAGCATCGATCTCCCGGTGCTGATTCACCGCATCCACACCGGCGACCAGGCTCCTGCCGGGGATCAGCTCACTCCGTTCGTCGTCTATGGTTTCGGTGGAAGTCAGAACGACTTCAGCGACGTGCTATTTCCGGGCGACCTTCGCGACTGCGCCAAGTGCCACGTCAACGGATCGGAGGAACTCCCCCTCCCGGCCACCCGCATGCAGGTACAAAATCCGCGGGCCTTCTATTCGCCCATGGGCCCCACCAGCGCCGCGTGCACCGCCTGCCACACCTCCAAAGCGGCCGCCGCGCACACCCAACTCATGACCAGCCCGACCCTGGGAGAAAGCTGCGAAGTCTGCCATGGAACCGACGCGGATTTCTCCGTGGATCAGGTGCACGCCCGCTCGTTGTAGCTCCGGCGGATCCAGGGCAGGCGGCCCCTGCCTCCGGTGTACAATTACTTCGCCCGTCGAGTGCCGTCGATCGGAGATATTTTCCAACAGGAGGAACGTATGGCTATGACACGAAGAGGATTTCTCGGGTCGCTCCCGGGGGTAGCTGCCGCAACGCCGCTCGCGGCTCAGCAGAGGGAAAGACGGACGGGACGTGGATCGATTAAAATCACAGACCTGCGGTGCGCCATCATCGGCCGGAACCCGGTGATCCGAATCGTCACGGATCAGGGTATCTCCGGCTACGGTCAAGCCGAGTCCACCAAGCCGTATCTCAAGCCGATGGTGCTCTTTTATAAGAACTACATTCTGGGCGAAGACCCTACGGACGTCGAGAAGGTGATGCTCAAAATCCGCCGGCTTGGCGCCTTCAAGCCCTGGGGCTCGGCGGTGAGCGCGATCGAGATCGCTCTCTGGGACATCGCGGGGCAGGTGGCCGGAGTGCCGGTTTATAAACTACTTGGCGGCAAGATCCGCGACCGCGTCCGCGCCTATAACGGAGGCGTCCGTTTCCCCATGACCGGCCAAACGCCGCAAGACTACGCCGACAACATGGCCAAGATGAAGGAGGCCAAAGAGGGTTTCACCCTGATCAAACAGGCGGTCGGCTTTCACAATCCGGCGATGATGCGCGCCATGCCGGGCGCGTGGTACGACGAACCGCGGACGGGAGCCCCGCACTCCGATCGCGGCCTGATGACCGAGCGCGGCCTCGAACATGTCATCGCCTGCGTCGAAGCCATGAAGAAAGTCCTGGGCAAGGACGTAGGGCTTGCCCTGGACTGTGGACCGGGCTGGACTGTAAAGGATGCGATCACATTTGCGCGGGCGCTCGAACCGCTGCACATCACCTGGCTGGAAGACCTGATCACGGGCGACTACACGCCTTACCCGAACGCCGACGTCTTTCGGGAGGTCACGCAGAGCACTTCCATCCCGATTCACACCGGAGAACAGATTTACCTCCGACAGAACTTCAAGGATCTCATCGAAAAACAGGCTGTCAATATTGTCGGCCCCGACCCGGAAGATGTCGGCGGAATCGCGGAACTGAAGTGGATCGCGGAATACGCCGATCTTCACGGCATCCTGGTCGCTCCGCACGGGATTTTCGACGGGCTGATCGGGCTCGCCGCGCATGTGCAGATGGCGGCCAGCCTGCCGCAAAACTACATCGGCTTCGAGTATCCGGTGGGACAGCCGGAGTGGTGGTACGAGATTGTCGAGGGGCTGCCGGACCCGATCGTCAAACGCGGTTTTATCGACGTTTGGGACCGCCCGGGTCTCGGCGTCACGTTCCGCGTCCAGGCAGCCAAAGCGCGCCTATCCGAAGAAGATCGTGGCTTCTTCGACTGAACGGACCCGGCCGGCTCACCTCGCGCCATAGGACCGCAGCAACCCGGCAATTCGTACGTCCCGGGCGGAGCCGAGGGGGCGGCTCCCGCTCTTGTCCGCCGCATTCACGTTTGCGCCTGCTCGCACCAATAACTGAATCGTCTCCAGCGCGCGGCGGACCTCATCTTCGTCTGCCTCCACCGCCGCAGCGTAGTGCAACGCGGTCCTTCCGTCCTCATCCCGCCCGTTTGGATCGGCGTGCGCAGCCAGTAAGAGCTTGACAATTTCCGGTTTGGTCACTGCCTGCTGAAGCGGTCTGATGCGGTCCTGATGGATAATATCGCCGTTCGCGTTCGCGCCCAGGGCGAGCAGCGCTTTAGCGATTGGTTCATTGTCCGCTTCAATAGCAGAATACAGGAAGGAAATTCCACCTCCAGAGCAACCCACTTCGTTCCACATCTTCGACCGCGTCGGGCTGGTCGGCGAATGGGTGATCAGAAATCGAAAGACTTCTGGCGCATCGGGCCAATGCTTGCTGGTCAGGTCACAGAGTACGTCGTCATAGCTCCTGCCGGTACTCAATGCGCCTTTGCTGATCAACAGCTCCAGCATCTCGAGTTTCGCGGGCGTCGGCAGATTTTGAAAACCGTGCTCGGCGTAAGCGAACACTGTGCTCACAGGATCAGAGATCAGTTGCTTGATGGTCGTTAACGGGGCGAGCAGGATCCTCAGATAATCGACCGCGTCGGGGCCAAATGGTTGAGAGAGGAGCTCTTCAATCAGGCGGATATACCAGTTATCCTTGACTTTCGCCGTGAGATCATTACTGCTTTTCTGCATCAGCAGTTGTACTACATCTGCCCAACCCGCGTCCCCTGCGCAAGCCTCCCAGACTTCGCGCAGCTTGAAGGTGTCTACGCGCGGGATGGTACCGAGAAGAAAGGCCACTGCGTCGTGCTGATGCTTACTGGCAGCGGCGTCGATCGCCTCTGGGGTGACGGGGGCGCCGGCCGCGAGCAACATCTTGATTTGGCTCACCCTCCCCTTCTCGGCTACATCGACCAGCGGATGCCGCTGGTAAGGCATCTCAGGACGATCAAAATCCGGTTTAGCTCCCGCCTTGAGGAGGAGCGGAATCAGTTCGTCGCCGGCCGGGCCCGCCGCCAGACTCAGCAGGAATGGATCGACTCGAGCTCCGTGTTCTAACAGCACCTTCGCTACGTCCGGGTGGCCGGCTTGGACGGCGTCCCTCAGCGGGTCCGCGGTTGCGTCGTTGCGTGGGTTAGGGTTTGCGCCTAGTTCCAACAACGCAGCGGCGGCGGCTGCCTGCCCGTTCTGCGCGGCGATGTCCAGCGGAGTCTCATCGGACGGGTTCACGGCATTGAGATCGGGACTGCCGGGGCTGGCTAACCGCTGGATGGCCGCCACGTCTCCGACCTTGGCGGCATGATGCAGGGGCGTCTCCCCAGGGGTGCGCTCGTACAGGTCGATATGAAATCCCCATCGTTGGAGGAGATCGAGAGCGGTCCAGATGGGCGTTGCTCTGCCGAAGGGCGGGGAGTCCGCGTTGATGATGCCCGCGACCACGCCGTCCTTGTAGAAGAGGGCGCCACCCGAATGGCCCGCCTCGACCCAGGGTTCGAACTGGAGCTGGCCGCCCGCAACACCGGAAAGGGAATCACCGTCCACCTCCGTTTTCCAGGGTTGTCCGTTCGGATTTCCAACCGGCCAGACTCGCCCGGCACGAATGCGTCCGCGCGGAGGCAGAATATCGCGTGGAACATAATTCGCCGCGATTCCTAGAGCGGCGCGGTTGGTTACCTCGACGACGGCAAGGTCCAGAGCGGGGTCCACACGCTTCACGGCAACCTCGGCAGTATCGACGGCAGGTGAGCGCTTGAGGCGCACATGCAGATTGCGCGCGTCCCCAGAGCCGCGGTGTACGACGTGGGCTGCTGTCAGGACATGCAGACGCTGTCCATCGTCGCCGAAGATTAACCCGGCGCCGAAAGTGGCGCTGTCGTCGAATTGCCCCGAGATCATCACGACCGCCCGGGACGCCTGCTCAACGTCCGCCGGACCATCCGCCTTACAAAACGGAGCCAGACAGGCCGCTGTGGCGCAGACCGCGACTCCCAAGCTGTTCCCAGCACGGCGCCCAGGCATTTCACAGCTCCAATCCGATGCGGTACTCACGGAAATACCCGCGGCCGTTCTTCAACCCGAGCATTCGGGTCTGTATGATACCTCAAATGGAGGTCCTCTTCCCGCCGGTCCTCCGGGAACCTCTCCCGCCCTCTCGGTGTCAACACCCACAGCCGTGGATCCCGGTGCGCCAGATCGTGACGCGCGAAGCGCCGCCCTGCCTCTGCGCGGCTGGCTCGGGATGCTGGCATCCCTTGCCGGACTGGCGGCCACTGGATGGCTGGTCTGGGTGACTTCCCTGCTCCCCCGCCTGGACCGTCAGCCGCCCGCCGTCGTCCTGGGCGAATCCATCCAGTGCGCCCTACTGGCATGGGCCTGGAGCGCCGCCATCACCTTCTGTCTCTATCGCGCGCTCCCCAAAGCGCCTGGCGGCGACGTGCTGCCCGCCGTCCTGCGCAGCGCCAAAAGCGCGGTGTGGTTTGCCCCCGCCGCCATCCTCCTCTCCGAATTTTCCCCCGCGACGCTGGCTGCGGCGCTGGTGCTGATAGTCAGCGCCACGCGGACACTCTACGCCGAATGGCGGCGTATCCAGCCGGATCCCCTACCGCGGCCCGCGCCGGACCGGCCTGCCGAACTGTTCACCCCTCCTCCGGCGACGCCCCTGCTGCGCCAGCTTGCTCCAGCACTCACGGTCTCCTCCACCCTTCAGGCCGCCGTTCTGGCTTGGTGGACAGGATATCCCCTGCCGGCTGCCGCCTTCCTGGCGCTCGGCGTAGCCATGTTGACCCTGTTCGCCCTGGTAGCCGGCGCCGGCGAGGCACCCCGTGTCACCACCCTGCCGAGGGCCCTCCTGGGCGCCGCTCTCACCGTCATCCTGGCCGCCGGGCTCACCGTCGCAGGTCTGAGGGCCGGCGCAGATGATCCTGCAGCGGATCGCTGGGACTTCACCTCCCGGCCCCGCCCGGGCGCCTGGCAAAGCGCCCGCAGCCTGCTCCGCGCTCTCTTTTCCAGTGAGGCGCCGGAACCCTCCGAAGTCGTCACTGCGCTCTACACTCCGCCTTCCGGCCCTGCGGAGATCAACCACCAGAGCTATCCCGGCGTCATCCTCTGGCCCGTGCCGCCGCCCAAGCCTGCTCCCGTCCTCCGCCTCTCGCTGCTCCACGGTGGCACGGTCTCCGCGGCGCCGCCCGAGCTGCTCAGTATTCCCTTTGCCGGCGAATACTGGATGTTCAAGCCGCCCTATCTCCGCCCGCCACAACATTCCTATATCCGCCGGACGAGCCCCGTGGCCCTGGGCTTCCTCACCACCGATCACCGCCCGCTGTTCATGGAGGCCTACCATAAGTTGGACCCGCCCCTCCCCCTGGCCTGCTGCACTGCCATCCGCATGGTCATCGCCAACTCCGACCGCTTCTCCGGAACCATCGCCCTGGAACTGATCCTGGTGAATAGCCGCCTGCCTGGTCAGCCCTCCCAGAGCCTTGGGAAGGCCCCCGTGCGGTCCCAGCCGGAGTTCTGGAGTCAGCCTCCCACCCCCGCCTTCGAAACGCTTGAATATGCCCTCCCCGCAGCCTCTCCGCTGGGCGAATGCGATGTTTTCAAAATCGTCTTCCACCGCGCCCGCATGCGCATCGACCGCAGCGCCAGGATCGCCATCGACCGCTTCGTTCTATTGACCCGGTCATTGTGATATCTTGATGTTGTCGTGAGATGGCAGGGAACAGACGGAAGCTCGGCCGGGACGTGGCGTTTGGAGACCTGATTCGACTTCCAGTTTACTGTCCATTTTGCGAGCAGACCCCGTGGTTTGGATGGATTTGGGAGACGGTATGGAGAGGGCGTGAAAAACGGCTAAACCCTTGCCGGAGAGTTAAGCAGCAGCAAACACAGGCGTGCGGGAGTAATTCAGTGGTAGAATGCCAGCTTCCCAAGCTGGACGTCGCGGGTTCGAGTCCCGTCTCCCGCTCCAACTTTCCAATAGCTTACGCGTCCCGAACCCTTACCTCAATTACCTCAGGAAAGCCGCAACGGTCTGGCATAAGCCAATCTTGGGCTGGACGCCAACTTATGGCCCCGAACTCCGCCGGTGCCTGCGAGCGCAACTGAGTCGCAAATCCACCACCTTGATGGGCGGTTCGTTCGGATCGCGACGCGCTGGATGTACTTGTTCCGGACCGCCGATGGCAGCGGCCAGACGGTGGACTTCTGTGTTTCGGAAACACGGAGTTGCACACCTATCCGCCGCAATCCGCTCAGGGCAAGACGAAGGCCAGGTGCACCGATGGCGCCAGGAACGCACCCGCCGCTACTCCATCGAGCGATCATGCGGCGTCTGCGTGCCGTGCAGAGGCCCAGAACGTCGGTCACGACCGGAGATTCTTTCGACACCACTCGGCCCGCTGAACATGACGATCTCGCGCACCGGGACGCACAAACCTCAACCGACTGTAACGACTTTCGATTCGCGCTTTGAGTAGATCTCCCAGAACTTCCCGGCAATGGCGGCAGGCTCGATGGTGGCATTGCCCGGGTCCCAAGCCGTGCCCTTCACGTGACCCATCACCATCACCTCTCCTACGGTGATTTCGTCCGAGCGCAACCTCTCGCAGAGCAGACCGATGAGCTTGTGCTTTGCGGCGTTCCCAATCGCAACGCCCATGGCACTCGACTGCACAACCCAGGCGTCGATCTTTTGGTCGAAAAGCGCAAAGCCTCCGTTCGTCACCAACACCGTACCTTTGGCAGCCTTCAAGTCTTGATACGCTTCCTGAATCGCCAAAACCAGACTGGTGACGGCCACGTCGAACGCCGCACGAACGGCTGCGGCGTCGGCAGTCATCACGTCGCCGGCGACGCCGGTGTACGCATTCCAATGGATCGCGGTCACAGGCCCGAATTCGGCCGCCACACGCCGGACGATCGCCTGCCCCGTGGATGGATCTGAGAGATCCCCGGCAAACGACGCCGCACTGATGCCTCGCGCGCGCAACTTTGCGCAGGCCTTCTCGAGTTTATCCGCGCTGCGCGCGACCAGCGCGAGCTGAAATCCCTCTTCGCCGAATTTCTTCGCGACGGCATCCGAGATACCGGTCCCATATCCAAAAACACGGCTGTCCGGCTATTTTTTGAGGGGGCAGGATAAACCCCATTACACCAATGGGATGCAGCCGCTGAACACGGGAACGATTTGAAATTCGAAGGGCCGTTTTCG
>JAJPJX010000106.1 GCA_021324015.1 Solibacteraceae bacterium
ACCCTTTCGGGCGCCGGGGAGGATTGCTTCAGGGGTCTTTATTTAGAGGTTAGTCTCGCTTTGGTGGGAGTTGCCTCCCCGGCTTGATTCCAATATTAGAATATCCATTCCCGGAAAGCAACAGTTTTTTGTATATTTTTTTTGGAAGATTGTGAAGTTTTGTAATGCATTGAAAATAAAGGGCCGCCTCTGCGCGCGTGCAGGCTGGCCCTACCAGATCCGGAATCCTGGGCTCTCCCTACTTTTTCACCTCGACCCCCGCCAGATTCTCTAAGACCTTGATTGTAGAGCAGATATCCTCATCCGCCAAGCCCGAAGAGATAGCCGCCTGGAACATCTGCCGGGTCAGAGCGGTCAAGGGCACAGGAACATTCAGTTCCTGGGCCGATTCCAGCATGAGCCCGATATCCTTGTGCATCCAGCGAACTGAGAACTGGGGGGAGAAGTCCCGGCGAAACACGAAGGGTGCCTTGAAGGAGACCAGCCCCGAGCGCGCGGCGCTGTTCTCGAGGATGTCCAGCATCAACTGTGGGTCCACGCCGGCCTTGGTGGCCAGCACCATGCCTTCGTTGAAGGCCTGCAGCAGGTTAGAGAGGATCAGGTTCTGGCTGAGTTTGGCCTGCAAGCCCATGCCCGGACCGCCACAGTAATACAAGCGCTTGCCCATGGGTTCGAAGTAGGGCTTCACTTTCTCGTACACGGCGGGGTCGCCGCCGATCATAAAGGTCAGCGTGCCGCCTTCGGCACCGGGCTTCGAACCCGTGCAGGGGGCATCCAAAAAGTGGACGCCCTTGGCAGCCAGCGCGGCGCCAATGCGCCGGCTCTCACTCGGACCCACCGTGCTGGCATCCACAACCACGGAGCCGGCTTTAGCCCCCTCGATAATCCCGTCCCTGCCCAGGATGACTTGTTCCGACATGCCGCCGTCGCCCACGCACAGGAAGGTGCAGTCCGCGAACTCCGCCACCTGTTTGGGGGTTTCGCAGAAGACGCCCTTCTCCGCCTCGGCCAGTTCCCGCGCCTTCGCCTCCGTATTGGACCACAGAGCCACCTGGTGGCCGGCGCGTAACAGGTTGCGAGCCATGGGGTACCCCATGATGCCCAGTCCCAAGAAACCTAGCTTTGCCATTTCATCTCCTCTGGTGAACTAAACCGGATTGTACGACGAACCCGGCGTATGCGACAATTGCGGACCGATGAGACCCGCGGTCCTGGTTACCAAGCGCATTTATCCGGAAGCGATTGCATATCTTCAAGAACATGTGGAGGTGGAATACTGCGATACCGATGACGGCATTCCCGCCGCCGAGTTGTTGACGCGCGCGCGGGGCAAGCAGGCGGTGGTGAGTCAACTCACCGATAAGTTCTCTCCGGAGGTGATCGAACAACTCGATCCCGGCCTCCGGGTGATCGCCAATGTGGCGGTGGGCTTCGACAACATCGACGTTCCGGCGGCCAGCCAAAAGGGCATCCTGGTCACCAACACCCCGGAGGTCCTCACCGACACGACCGCCGATTTCGCGTTTGCGCTGCTGATGGCCGCCGCCCGGCGCGTCGTGGAGGGCCATCACTACGTGCATTCCGGGCAGTGGACGAAGTGGCGCATCGATCTGCTGGTGGGCCAGGACGTGCATCATCGCACGCTGGGCATTTTCGGCATGGGCCGCATCGGCCAGGCCGTGGCGCGGCGCGCGCGAGGCTTTTCCATGCGGCTCCTGTACCACGATGCGATGCGCGCGCCGGCGGAGGTCGAGGAATCCCTGGGGTTGGAGTTTGCGACCGCGGAGCGGGTGCTGCGCGAGGCGGACTTTGTGAGCCTGCATGTGCCGCTGACGCCGGCCACGCGCCACCTGATCGGCGCGGCGCAATTGCGCCAGATGAAGCCCACTGCCATCCTGATCAACACGTCGCGCGGGCCGGTGGTGGATGAAGCGGCTCTGGCCGAGGCCTTGCAGAACGGCGTGATCGCCGGCGCCGGGATCGATGTGTTCGAGCGGGAGCCTCAGGTGCACCCCCTGCTACTCAAACTGGAGAACGTGGTGCTGGCGCCGCACATCGCCAGCGCCTCAGTGGACACGCGCCGCCGGATGTCGATGATGGCCGCCGAGAACGCCGTGGCCGCCATGGAGGGGCGCCGCCCGCCCAACCTGCTGAACGTCGAAGCCTGGAGCGAGTTATCGCAGCGCGGCGCGTAGGGTGACCACCAACGCGTGCGTCACCATGCTGGCCCGGATGCTTCCGGCCTGGTCGTAGGCGCGGCCGTAAAACCAGCCGGCGACTGCGGCCAGCAGCGCGAACCTCCAGTTCGGAAAGGCGCCGAAGGGCAGGTGCACCAGGCCGAAGAGGAGGGCCGTGGCCAGCCGGGCGAGCTGGCGGCTTCCGGTCCACCGGCCCAGCCACTGTTGCAGCAGGCCGCGGAAGAAGAACTCTTCATACAGGCCGACCACCCAGAGAACGCCGAAAAAGGTCCCGGCCAGCCGCCACCAAAGCAGGCGCGGCGAGCCCAGCCCGACCTGGTGCAGCGCCAGGCCCAGCGGCAACCCGACAGGCAAAAAGTAAAGAAAATGCCGGGCCCCGATCCGCCAGTCCGCACGCGAGGGCACAAAGCCGAATCCCGTGCCGCTCACGCGCCGGAGCGTCAGCAGCACCGTGACGGCCAGGTAAGTCAGGGCCACATGCCCCAGAACATCCACGCCCTTCAACCCCGGAACCGGGGGCGGATAAATCGAGGCGAAGTAACGCCGCAAGACGACGGCGGCGATCAACAGCAGCAGGCCCAGGTCCACCGGCGGCGAGGCCGGCAGTACCACATACCACAGGGTGATCACCAGGGCCAAGGCGGCCAACTGGACAAGCGCTCCCCAGGCGAACTGCTCGGTTCCCAGGCTGAAAGTCAGGTATGGAAGCAGCGCGGAGCCTGTAAGCAGGATGGCCAGGGTCAGGGGCGAAAACTGCTCCTCCAGCCAGGCGCGCACCGCTTCGAACCCGGGCGCCAGATAGAATGGATACTGGAGCAGAAAGGCGGCCAGCACCGGGGCGGCCGCCGAAGCCGGGATGTCTTTCACGCGCGCATACCAGACGCCCGCCACGGCCAGCACCACCCAGCCGGCCAACACGGCGGTACGGAAACGGCGCAGCCCGGCGCGCTCGTCGGGCGAGGCCTGCCACCTTCCCGCAGGCGCGCGGCTTCCGTATTCGATCGGCATCTTATTAGTATTCACGCTTTGGCCGGTTCCCGGCCACTCCGAAGAACCGCCGCCGGATCTGCCGCGGCGCGTGGCGCAGGTGGAGAGCGCCACCCAAGCGGTGCGCAACGACTATACCTATCGCCAGACCGTGACCATCGAGGAACTCGATTCGCGCGGCGGCATGACCGGGGAATATCACGAAGTCCGGGACGTGATTTTTTCGCCGCAGCACGAGCGCAGCGAAGTCATGGTTGGCCGGCCGACTCTTACTTTGAAGCGGCTGCTGCTCACCCCGGAGGATTTTCGGGATATTCGCGAGATCCAGCCATTCGTCATGACCCGGGACCAGCTCTGGAACTACGAAACCAAGTTTCGCGGCGAAGAGAAGATGGACGGCAACGACTGCTGGGTGCTCCAGGTCCGCCCGCGGCAGATCTTGCGGGGGCAGCGCCTGTTCGACGGGCTGCTGTGGATCAACAAAGGCGATTTCGGCATCGTGCGCGCCGAAGGGCAGGCGGTGCCCCAGATTCTCGGCACGCACCAGGAGAACCTGTTTCCGCGCTTCACTACCATCCGGCGCCTGGTGGACGGCAAGCACTGGTTTCCGGTGTACACGTTCGCCGACGACGTACTGCCCTTCCGGAACGGCCCACAGCGCGAGCGCCTGCGCATCCGCTATGCCGACTACAAGCGCTTCGGCGCGGAATCCACGGTGACGTTTCAGAAGTAGCGGCCTACGGCAGTTCCTTCACGCGAACATTTCGGAAATCCACGCGTGTGCCGTGACCCAGAAACCCGATGTGTCCGGTGGTCCGCGCCAATCCGGGGTGACGTTGCAGCACGGCAGGATCCTTCACCGTGTCCAGGTCCGCGTCCACCAGCGTGTGGCCGTTCAGCTTCACGGTAATGCGGCGGCCGTTGGCGGTGATCTCCTCGTAGTTCCACTGCCCGGTGGGCTTTTTGAAGCCCTGCCTGGCCGGAATCACGTCGTAGATCGAGCCGTGATACTGCGCGGGGTGGAGTTTGCCCTGGTAGACGGGAGCGCCGTCATCCAGGATCTGGATCTCCATGCCTTTGTAGGCGGCGTCTCCCTCGTACGGGGCGCGGATGCCGATGCCGTTGTTGGCGCCCTCGGTGAGCCGGAATTCGAAGCGCAGGATGAAGTTGGCGTATTCCTTCTCGGTAAACAGGTTGCCGCCGCCATCGGCGGGACAGACAACCATGCCGTCCTCCACGAGGTACCCGCGGCCCTTGCCGCCGACCAGTTTCCAGCCGTCGAGGGTCTTTCCATCGAACAAGGGCACGAAGCCTTTTTCAGAAGCGGCAGACGCCGCGCCTGCCAGGGCCAGCAGGACAGTCAGGATGCGGTGCATGGTTTCGAGCCTCCAGTATATCGAAAGGTCCGAATCTACGAATCTGGAAATAACACGGGTAGCAGTTGGTCCAAATGCCGGCGGATTTTGCTGGCGGCGGTCATCTGCCAGAGGGACGTGCGCAGGTGCCGCAGGCCGAGCACCGTGGTGACCCAACTTTGGGTCCACCCGCTTTCGATGGACCACGCGCCCCAACCGGCGTCCGCATTGCTCGCCCAATATTCCCAGCGGCGGAACTCGAAGGCGCGGAACCACGAGCCATCCAACTCGGGATGCACTTCCGAGCGCACCTGGATGCGGCAGAGGAAGCGGGCCAGGCGGTCGGAGGCGTCCAGATAGAGCCGCTCGCCGGTCGCGGCGGCGGCCTCGTGCAATCCCAGAAAAGCGAAGTTGGTGGTGTACAGCAGGTCGCAGAGCGGATCGCCATTGGCCTGGATGAGCGTGGCTTCGTTAGTGCCATAGGCCTCGTTGGATTTGGGCGGCCCGTAGTCGCCCTTTCCCGCCACGCCCAACTCTTCGCGGATAGCGCCCGAGGAATCCTGGAACGCCAGAATTTCCCGCACCATGCGCTCCAGCCAGCCGCGATGTTCCGCGGTGTCCTCGACGCGCACGAGCCATGCCAGGGGCAGCAGCATGCGAGCGCGTTCCTGCTGGATACCGTTGGTCCAGTGCCAGCGGTCCGGATACGCGTCCATGGTCATGCGGATGGCGTTCTTGCTGAGGTCGCGGAAGGGCGCGTGGCCCGTCTGATGGTACGCCCACAGGAAGCAGGCCCAGGGATAGGCCTCGTAGTGCGGCGCGTAATGGGTGATCTCGCGTTCATGATAATAGCGCCAGCCGTTCTTTTGCAGGGGCGCCTCGTCCAGCCGGCTGCCGCGGAAACCCAGCTTGCCGGTAGTGCGCAGGTTGGCCAGCAGGCAGCGCAGGAGGGGCTCATCCCAGCGGTCGGAGGGTACAAGCGCAGCGGCGCCCATGGTGCCGAGCATGGCTCGCGCGTTGTCGTCGCCATAGTAAACTCCGAAGCCGTCCTGGTCTTTGTAGTACTTGGGCGCGGTGTTCCAGCCCACCAGGCCGTAGGAGGGGCATTTCGGATCGTTACGGCTTCCCTGGGCCAGCGGCGAGGTGAAATAGATGAAGTCGTTCAGATTGGCGGCAATCCGGCGGCGCTCGGGCAATTTCTGGATCGTGCCGGAAAGGGCGAGGGCCAGCGAACTCTCGGCCATGCAGTCGTTGCGGAGCCACCATCGCACCGGCTGGGACCCATCGTAGTGGATGCGAGCGTTGAAGCCTTCCAGCAGACCGCGGCTGCCGTCGCCTGCGGGCAGGTCGCGCGCCGGGGCAGGCCCGACACGGTCCGGATACGCGGCGGCCTGGGCCAGTTTGGCCTCCCAGGAGGGGTGTATCAGCATCCGCGATCGGATGTACCAGGCAGCGCCCCGCTCGAAGGCGGCGCGTTCCGGGGCGGCCGGGAGCGGCGCAGCCGGGCCATAAGAGGGCCGCACAGCGGGAACCCATTCGAGCGGGGGTGGCGTTTCCCGCGGGCTCAGCCAGACAAGCACGCGATTCCAGATGGGCCCCCAGGCGCCGGCCGGCGCGTAGCGGGCCGTAATGAACTGGCTCAGCTTGGTAGTAGCGACGAGCAGACTGTCCTTCGGGTGCTCGAACAGGATGGGCCAGACGCCCTCCCGTGGCAGACCGTAGACGGCGGTGTCGAAACCGGCCACGCGCGCGACGACCAGATCGGCGGCGGCGACCTCAACCGGCACGAAGCGGCAATCGTGGATAGCCAGAATGCGCAGGCGGGCGAGGGCCGGCGCGAAGACTTCGGAGGCCACTACGGCACGCTCCCAGTGGACTCCGCGCGGCGCACCCACCGCGAGCCCCGGAAGAAAAGAGGGGTACTCCACAAAGAGGCGCAGGTTTTTGCGAGCCGCCTGCGCAAACAATTCCGGCGCGAGCGGGGTGGTCTGTTGCGGATAGGCATCGGCCAGGATGAGCACGCCGGAGCGTTCGGGCGCCTGCGTGACAGCCTCTGCCGCGCTCGGGTAGCGTGGAAAGGAGGCGCCGGCATGCGTGAGCGCTTGGTACAGGTCGTTCTCCGGCGCGCAACCAAAGGTCAGGCGCGCCGCCTTTTCGGCCAGGCAGATCTTCAAACTGGAAAGGTACGCTCCAGCAGCCAGAGCCGGAAAAGCGCGTCGCGCATACCGCATCGTGACCAATTATGTCACGCCGCATATGCTGGTTCCGGCGCCACGCATGATCGAGACGGTGAGGCCTGAGCCCGATCCGGCGGCCGCGCTGTTCGGCGATTGGGACACGCTGTGCCGCGAGGCGACCCTGGAGTTTTACGAGCTGGAGTTCGGTCTCCGCGAGAAGGCTGCGGCTGGTGCCGCTCGCGGATGTCAGTGCGAGCGAGACGCGCGCACTGACGGTACAATTTAGTACAGATGGGTTTATCGGTGCGCAGTCTTGGTGGGAGCTTCTGGGCTCTGATCGGCGCAACATTTCTTGGCTTTCTGGGAATGGGCACGGTGCTTCCGGCCTTGGCGCCGCACGTGCGTTATGACCTCGGCGGAACTGACCAGACGGTGGGCTTTGTGCTGGGCATCTTTTCTTTCGTGGCGCTGGCGGGCCGCCTCGTGTCGGGTCCTCTGGCGGACCGGCGCGGACGGAAGATCGCGTTTTTGACGGGGCTGCTGAGTTGTGCGCTGGCGGGCCTGGCTTACCTGTTGCCCATGGGAGTCGCCGGCGCGTATTTGGGCCGGATTCTGCAAGGGCTGGGCGAAGCGTGCCTGTACACGGGCGCCGCGGCCTGGGTGGTGGAGGTGGCGGGCATCCATCGCAGCGGCGAAGCGCTGGGGTACCTGAGCAGCGGCATCTGGGGCGGCATCTCGGCCGGACCGGTGGTGGGCCAGTGGCTGGGAACCTTCTCGCGCGCGGCGCAGATGCAGGTGATCGCCGCGCTGATCGCATTTGCGATCGTGACCCGGGTAGGCGAGTGCTACGAACCGGCCCCACGTACCGGCAAGCGCCGGTGGGTGCCGAGAGCCCTGCTCGCACCGGGGATCGCGGTAGGCCTGGTGAATGTGCACTACCCGGTGATCGCGGGCTTCCTGGTTCTGCACCTGGCGCGCCACGGGAACTCGGGACCGATGGCATTCTCCGCCTATGCTTTGCTGATCCTGCTGTCGCGGTTCTTTCTAGGCGGGCTGCCGGATCGCATCCAGCCGGGGAGCATCTATTACGGCGGGCTGGCGGCGATGGCGCTGGGATTGATCGCGCTGGCTACCGGACCGCACCGGGCGGTGGCGGTGAGTGCCGCCGCGTTGCTGGGATTCGGGTTTTCGTTCCCCTGGTCGTCGATCGCCTCCACGGTTCTGAAGAAAACTCCCAGCAGCCAGCGCGGCTCGGTGGTGGGAGTGCTCAGCGCGTTTTACGATCTCTTCGTAGGGGTCAGTTCGTTTGCCGCAGGCGCTGTGGCGAGCCGATTCGGCTATGCGGCGACGTTTGTCATGGCCACGGCGGCGCTGGGCGGGGCGGCAATCGCCGGCCGGTTCGTCTTCACGGCCGACGACACCGAAGGCGGCGTTGCCGGCGAGGAATACTGGGAGCCGGATTCAGTGGAAGCGGACTAGACGCAATCATCTACTGGTGTTCCGGATGCGTGCAGCCGGGGAACTCGACCACGTACTCGTTACCCTGGTAGTTGAGATCCTGGTGGATGCCGATTTGGGACGTGTAGTAGCCGTCCACCGTCATGTCCTTGAGCCGCGTGAAGAAGGGCGTTTGGCCTTTGGCCGCCGCGGCCAGCGCTTCGGCGGGCGAGGAATTGGCGGCCTCCTCGCGCAATTGACGCAGGCCGGCGCGCCACTCCCGCTGCAGCTTTTCCGGGCTGTGGCTGATCATCCAATCGGCGAAGTAGCTGACCTTGGCGGCGTGCGCGCCAGGCGAGTGGGCGTCGGCGGGGATGATCAACTCCATGATCTGATCCAGGAACAGGTTCTCTTCGGGAGTGAAGAAGCGAAGCTGGTAGGACTGGGCGGGCGCGCTTCCTGCCGCGTGGACGTGCTGCGCGTCCACGCCGGCGGGGGCGAGCGCCCCGATGGCCACGAGATGCAATGCCGTCCGGCGATCCATTACAGGTCTCCTTTGCGCCGCTGATCGCGAATATAGTCGGCCGCTCGCATGGATAGCGCCATGATGGTCAGCGTGGGGTTTTTTTCGGGAAAGGTGGTGAAGCTGCTGCCGTCGGTGACGAACAGGTTTTTCACGTCGTGGGACTGGCAGAAGCCATTTAAGGCAGAGGTGCGCGGGTCGCGGCCCATGCGCACGGTGCCGACCTCGTGGCTGGCGAAGCCGCGCGGGCGATCGGCGAAGTTCGGGAACGTATCGGCCTTCAGGCGATCACAGATCTCCAGCATGGTCCGGTTCATGGCGCGGTAGACAGCCAGATCCTGGTCGTCGAAGCGGAATTCCACCACGGGGATGGGGATGCCGTAGGTGTCGGTCCGGTGAGGATCGACGGTCACGCGGTTCTCGGGCCGGGCGTGGACCTTGGCGAAGCCGCCCATCATGAGATAGCCGGACTGCATGCGGCGCACCTGGCTCTTGAATGTGGCGCCGTAGCCGGGCAGGCGTTTGGCGTGGTGTGGAAACATGTAGCCGGCGTAGTTGACCTGGAAGCCGTAAGCATTCTCGGGGCCCTTGGTGCGGAAGCGGGGGATATAGACGTGATCCAGGGCGCCGTCCTGGTTGGAGGGCGGCCGGCCCTCGAGCTCGGGCACGTAAGCGTCCACGTTGGTGGTCAGGTGGCCGTGCAGGTAGCGGCCGACGACGCCGCTGGAGTTGCCGAGGCCGGCGGGATGTTGGCGCGAGCGGGAATTGAGCAGCAGGCGCGCCGATTCAACGGTGGCGCAGCAGAGCACGAAGATGCGCGCCTGGATTTCCTCCTCCTTGCGGGTGGTCCGGTCGATGATGGAGACGGCGCGCGGACGGCCTTCGCCATCCACCAGGATTTCGCGGGCCAGGGCATTCTGGCGCAAAGTCAGGTTGCCGGTGGCGCGTGCCTTGGGCAGCATCGAGCCCGGGGTGGAGAAGATGGCGGACACGTCGCACCCGTCCATGCAGTGGCCGCAGTGGTGGCAGGCGGGGCGTCGGTCATAAGGACGGGTGAGCAGCGCTTTGCGCACCGGAATTACTGGAATGCCCAAGGGAGCGCAGGCGTGCTTGAGGATGCGCTCGCTGCAACGGAATGGCAGGGGTGGCAGATAGTGTTTGCCGGCGGGCAGGATTTCGAGTCCGTCGTCCTGGCCGCACACGCCGATGGTCTGCTCCACGCGCTCGTAGTAGGGCGCGAGGTCCTCGTAGGAAATGGGCCAGTCTTCTTCGATGCCGGAGACGCTGCGCTCGCGGAAGTCCTGCGGGGCGAAGCGCAGGACCACGGCGTTCCAGTGCACGGTGCGGCCTCCGAGCACGCGGATGCGGTCCACACCGACCTGGTCCGAGGTCTGGTAGCGGATGGAGTTGGCCAGATCCGGAGGATAAAACAACTCCTGTTTCTCGGAACGAAAACCGCGGAAAGGTAGCTCGTAGGGCCACTTGTGGGTGAGGAACCGGGTGGGTTTCACTTCCTGGCCAGCCTCCAGCAGGATGACCTTGGCGCCGGCCTGGCAGAGTTCCGCGGTCATCACGCCGCCGGCCGCGCCGGAGCCGATCACGCAGACGTCGTAAGTTGGAGCGGTCCCCGCCATAGACTCTGCATTGTATGCCAGCGGCGCGAGGAACGGCGGAATCGCCTCTCGCGCAACCATGATATGATCGGCGGTTTCTATGAGAATTACTCGCGTGGAAACCATCTACCTGCGCCAGCCGGAGGTGAAGTTTCAATGCGACAGCGGCCAGGACGCGTTGATCGTCCGAGTGGAAACGGATGCGGGAATCGCGGGAATCGGGGAGGTGGATTCCGCGCCGCTGGCCGTGAAAGGCATCATCGACGGTCCGTTCTCCCACACCACGGCATGCGGCCTGGGACAGGTGGTGACCGGCGAAGATCCCTTCGAGACCGAGAAGATCTGGCACAAGATGTACCGCGCCAACATTTACGGCGGGCGCCGCGGCGTGGGGGTACACGCCATGAGCGGCATCGACATGGCGTTGTGGGACATCAAGGGCAAAGCCCTGGGGCTTCCGGTGTGGAAGCTGCTGGGCGGAGGATTCCACCAGAAGATCCGCTGCTATGCGAGTTCCCTGTTCGGACCAACGCCGGAGAAGACGGGCGAGCTGGCGCGACGTTATCGCGACCAGGGCTTCACGGCCGTCAAGTTCGGCTGGGATCCCATGGGGCAGGACGAAAAGACGGACATCGGCCTGGTCCGCGAAGGGCGCAAGGGCCTGGGGGACGACGCGGACCTGCTGATTGATGCCGGCCTGGTGTGGGATGCGAAGACCGCTTTGCAGCGGGCGCGGGCCTTTGCCGAGTACAACATCTTCTGGCTGGAAGAGCCCCTCCGCCCGGACGACTACGACGGGTATCGCAAGCTGGCGGAAGCCACGCACGTGCGCATCGCCGCGGGAGAGGAAGAGAGCAACCGCAACTCCTTCCTGGAACTGATGGACCGGGGACGCGTGGACGTGGTGCAGGTGGACCTGACGCGCTGCGGCGGGTTCACCGAGGCGATCAAGATCGCGGCGCTGGCCTGGGACCGAGGGCTGCCCGTCGCAAACCATGGCTTTACGACGTACATCAATGTGACCGCCGCGCTGCACTGGCTGAATTCGATCCCCAACGCGCTGATCTGTGAGTTCGTGGCGGAGGAAGAGACCAACCTGCGGGAGGCGATCACGAAGCAAAAACTGCGCGCGCGGGACGGTTACCTGGACATTCCGCAGGAGCCTGGCCTGGGAATCGAACTGGATGAGGAAGCGGTACGCAAGTACCGGGTTGCTTGAGAGATTACGAGGGTCTTATGAATCGACGCGAATTCTTGGGAACTTTATCGGCCAGCCTGGCGGCCGCCGCCGGCCGGCTGCCAGCCAACCGCAATATCCGCTGGGCCTTGAGCCTCGGGCTGTGGAGCCATTTCCGGCCGGTGCCTTTCACCGACGTGCTGGACGTGATGAAAGACACCGGGTTCATTGGCATCCGGCTGACGGGTTTTCCGGGCGTGCTGAAGACCTACAACATCACGACGGCGCAAATGGAGAAGGAGGTTTCCAAACGCAACCTGCACGTGGCCACGATCTCGTTCGGCGGGCCGGCGCAGGACCCGGCCCAGCGGCAGAAGGTGCTGGCGGACGCGAAGCGCGCCATGGAGTTTCTGAAGAACTTCGGCGCCACGGATCTGTGCGTCTTCCCGCCGGGGCGGCAAAGGGTGGGTGCGTCCTGGGATGTGGCCTTCAAGGAGATGTGCGAGACCTTCAACCAGATCGGCGCGCTGGCCAACGACATGGGCTTCCGGGCGGGGCTGCACAATCACCTGGACGAGATGGTGGAGAAGCCGGACGAGGTGGACAAGTGCATGGCCATGACGGATCCGAAGCTGTTCCACTTCTCTCCGGATACGGCGCACCTGCACCTGGGCGGCAGCAACGTAGTGGAGAAGTTCCAGAAGTACAAGGACCGCATCACCTACATGGATTACAAGGATGCCCAGTGGACCACTCCAACCGAAGACGTGGTGCTCGACAACGGAACCGTGTATAAGAAGGACTCCAAGCAGGCGCGGTTCTTCGCCAGCATTTACGACCTGGGCGACGGGGAGATCGACTTTCCGGCGCTGCACCGCATCCTGAAGCAGGTCCGTTTCAAAGGGTGGATCTGCGTGGACCTGGATACCGCACGCAAGGGGCCGCGGGTGAGCTACGAGCGCTCGGGCGCGTATATCGTGAACAAGCTGGAGCCGATTTACTTGTAGCGCGTTAGGCCGAGCATTTTCCAATCCAGAAATGAGCCTGAAATCGAGAATTGATTCCAATACGAGATGAGCCTGAAAACGGCTTTCGATTCCAATGCGGGATGAGCCCGAAATTTG
>JAJPJX010000082.1 GCA_021324015.1 Solibacteraceae bacterium
ATCGACAAGGGGCTGAACGTCTTCATGGAGAAGCCGGTCACCGTCGATGGCCCGACCACGCGGCGCATGATCGCGCTCGGAGAGGAGTCGGAAAAGAAGAATCTGAAAGTGGGGGTCGGGCTGATGGTGCGGCACTGCCGCGCCCGCCAGGAATTGCTCAACCGGATCCGCGACGGGCAGATCGGCGACATCGTCGCCATGCGCGGCTACCGCATGGGATCGGGTGGCGGCACCGCCCCGGTGAAGCCGGAAGGCATTACCGAGCTGATGCACCAGATCCGCCTGTTCCACGCCTTCCTGTGGGCCTCGGGCGGCGTGTTCAGCGATTACTACATCCACCAGATCGACGAGCTCTCCTGGATGAAAGGAGCCTGGCCGGTGGAGGCGATGGCGATCGGCGGGCGGCACTACCGCGGCGACTCGGTGGACCAGAACTTCGACGTGTATGCGGTGCAATACACCTATCCCGACGGTACGCGGCTGTTCTTCGACGGGCGCAACATGCCCGGCGTGCACAACGAGTTCGCCAGCTACATTCACGGGTCCAAGGGATCGGCCGTGGTCTCGACCGCCGCGCACACGCCGGGACGCACGCGCATCTACAAGGGGCAGGACATCCCGCGCTGGCAAACAGGGCAGAAGGAACCCGCGCCGGAGAACCTGGTGTGGGCGTTTCCCCAGCCGGAGCGTTCGCCCTACGACTGGGAGTGGGACGACCTGATCGCCGCCATCCGCGACGACAAACCGTACAACGAAGTGAAGCGCGGGGCGGAGGCGAGCCTGGTCGCCACCATGGGGCGCTTCGCCGCGCACACCGGCCAACTGGTGACCTTCGACCAGATGATGAATCACGATCACGAGTTCGCGCCGGATGTGGATAAGCTGACGCTGGACGGTCCCGCGCCTCTACGCGCCGGCCCAGACGGCAAGTATCCGGTTCCCGAGCCCGGCATCAAGACGACCCGCGAGTACTGATCCGGCACTCTTCGTTATGACCAGACGGTCGTTGTTCCGCCTCGGCTTCACGGGCGCGTTTGGGGCCGGGGCAGGCGCCGGGTTCGCGGCGCAGGTCCATCGATCCGAATCGCGCTGGGCGGGCCGGGTGTGGCCCTCCCAGCCTCCCGCCGGGTGCCCTTTTGAGCCCTCACGGTCGTTCCAGGGTATCCGGTTTACCGGCCGGGCCGTCAGCTACACCGACGCCGACACCTGGTATCCCTCCTGGGCCTCCGATGACAAGCTGTATTCGCCGTGGACCGACGGCAAGGTAGGGACGGTCTCGTGCAGTTCCTACGCTCGGGACGGCCACACCGCCTACACCGGCTACGCCACCATCACCGGCGACCACCCCATGGACCTGACCATCACGGCGGTAGGCACGTATCCGGGGGACCCTTCGCCCTATGGGGGCCGCTATCCGTGCGGCAGCCTGGTCTACAACGGCGTGTGGTACTACGGCACCTACTGCCTGATGGATTCCGACGGCGACCCGGGCAAAGGCCTCAACTGGGACATCCTCGGCCCCCTGGTGGGCTACCGCTGGTCCACGGACTTCGGCAAGACCTGGACCGATACGCCGCACACGCCGTTGGCGCCGCTGTTCGGCGAGCCGGAGAAGCCCGGCGGACCCGTGAAGATGGGCTCGCCGCATTTTGTGGATTTCGGCCAAAATATGCGGCACTCCCCGGACGGCAAGGCCTACCTGCTCGGGCACGGCGCCGAAGCGTCGGATCCCCAGCCGCGTCCGGCGAACCTGAGCTGGATCACCGGAGACCAGGTCTACATGGCCCGGGTCACGCCTTCGGTGGCCCGCATGAACCAGCGGTCCGCGTACGAGTTCTTCGCCGGCCGCGACCGCCGCGGTCGCGCGGAGTGGACGCGCAACCTGGCCTCCGCCCATCCGCTCGTGGAGTGGAACAACAACATGGGCTGTGTCACCGCCACGTACAACGCGCCGCTGCGGAAGTATTTCCTCTGCGTGACCGATGGCGTGGATACTGTGTCGCGGTTCAACACGTACATCCTGGAGGCGGACAGCCTGGCGGGGCCATGGCGGCTTGCCGTCTATATGCACAATTTCGGCCAGCAGGCTTACTTCGTCAACCTCCCGTCGAAATTCATCAGCGCGGATGGCCGCACCATGTGGCTCCTCTACGCCGCGAACTTCTGGCAGCAATTGAAGGCTGCTCCGGATCCCCCGGGCAGCCGCTACGGCATGTGCTGGCAGGAGATCCGGCTTCTGGCTTAGTCGGGTGCCTGCGCCGAAATCGCGCGGACGCCAACCGCAACCCGGCGCGAATTCCCTGAAAATCATGGCAATTCAGGCAAATGCAGTGTCGGGCACCGGCAGCAACTGGCGAAACGCCGCTCCGGCTCCAAAAAATTCACTTGCATCCAGGCGGCGTTGCGGATAGCATTTTTCGAAAAGTCTCCCCTGTTTAGGAGGACAAAATGCGTAAGGTCGCCGTCGTAGCCCTGTCGTTATTCGCCTTGCCGCTCTGCTTCCGGGTTGCCCTGTGGGGTCAATCCATCACGGGAGACCTGGCGGTCAACGTGACCGATCCGAGTGGCGCGTCTGTCTCCGGTGCAAAGCTGGAGCTGATCCAAGTGGAAACCAATGTGAAATTCGAGGGTCAGACCGATACCCTCGGCAATTTCCTGTTCAGCCAGCTCAAGCCGGGGCCCTACCGGCTGGAAGTGGCGGCCGCTGGTTTTCAGAAGGCTACCCTTACGGATATTGTCATTACGCTCGGCCAGCGGGCCCTGGTGAACGCCAAGCTTACGGTGGGAGCCATTACCGAGACCGTCAGCGTTTCCGCGGCCGCCGAGGCGGTGCTGAATGCCGAAAGCGCCTCGGTGGGCCAGGTCATCAGCGACCGGTCTATCGTGGAACTGCCCTTGAACGGCCGCAACTTCATCCAACTGGCCCAGATTTCGGCGGGCGCGGCCCCCATCGGCATCGGCAACTCGCCGGCCACCAGTTGGACCGGCCGCACGGACTCCACGCTTTCCATCGCGGGCGGCCGCGAAACCAACAACAGCTTCCTGGTGAACGGCATCGAGACGCGGAACTCGCGCTTCGGCAGTGCCGGGCTGCGGCCCTCGGCGGACGCGGTGGAGGAGTTCCGCGTACAGCGCTCCACTTTCGGGGCCGAGTTCGGCCGCAGCTCCGCGATCATCAACACCACCATCAAGGGCGGCACCAACGATGTGCACCTGACGCTATTCGAGTTCCTGCGCAACCGCAATCTGGATGCCAACGACTTTTTCGCTAACCGCTCTGGAAACAAGAAGCCGGCCTTCACCCAGAACAATTACGGCACCGCCGTGGGCGGGCCCGTGCGGCTGCCCGGCTACAACGGAAAGAACAAGACGTTCTGGTTCTTCAATTACGAGGGGTTCCGCCAGCGGCAGGCCAATACCGCCACGGGCATCTATCCGTCCCAGGCCCAAATGGCCGGCAACCTGGCTGACGACAGCGCCGGTACGGGCATCCTGCCCACCAGTTCTCCCTTGTGCCAGGCCAACCCGACCTCGCGCAAATGCCATAACGTCATCGACCCCTCTAGCGGCTTGCCTTTCCCGGGCAACGTGATCCCCACTAACCGCCTGGACCCCATCGTGCAAAAGCAGTTGCCCTACCAGCCGGTGCCCAACGTGGCGGTGGCGCCCAACTCTCCAAATTTTCCGCTCTTCAACACCGTGGGTTTTCCGAAGACCATCAACGACTGGGACCAGTACAACGTTCGCATCGACCATCACTTCAGCTCCAACGACATCCTGTATGGCACCTTCACAGACTCCAACGAAACGCTGCTGCGGCCGCAACTCCGGCCGCTCGGGGGCGACGTCTTTCCGCAGACCGACCGCCTGTACACCCTGACCTACACCCGCATCATCAGCCCCACTAAGGTCAACGAATTCCGCTTCGGCTACAACCGCAGCCTGACCTACCGGCAGGCCGAAACCTCGCTCACCAAGGACTATGCCACCCAGGTGTTCGGGCTGAAGAACACCTCGCCCAACCCGTTCGATTTCGGCGTGCCGGACTTCAACCCGACCGGCTTCAACGGCGTGGGATCACTCTCGGAGGCCATCGGCGCCACGGACACCAACATCCAGTTCACCGACAATTTCAGCTGGAACACCCGCAAGCACAACATTCGCCTGGGGCTGCAGATCAGCCGCCAGCGCTATGACGAAATCACAGACTTCTCCGGCAATCCCAGCTTCAACTTTGACGGGCGCTTTACGGGGATGCAGGGCCTGGGTCTGGGCGACATGCTGCTGGGACTGCCCATCTCCGCCTCCGGCGCACTGGGCGATTCCAGCCAGTACGAGCGCACCACCTTCTATGCCGGATACATCCAGGACGACTGGCGCGTCACGCCGGATCTGACGTTGAACTTCGGGCTGCGCTACGAGTATGCCGCCTCGCCCGCCGAAACCCGCGGCAAGGCGCTGGTCTTTGCGCCGGACCTGGGTACGGTCGTCTATGCCAACCACGGGGTGCGGCCCTCCATCGTGGACCCGGACTGGAACAACTTCGCCCCGCGCTTCGGCTTCGCTTACCGGCCGTCGTTCACCAAGAACACCGTGCTGCGCGGCGGCTTCGGCATCTATTACACCACCGACAACTTCAACGAGGAGCAATTCAAGGTGATCGGGCCGCCGTTCTACCAGTCGCAGACCCTCAACAGCGATCCCACCAAGCCCACCCTGTTCATGAACAACATGCTGCCCTCCTTCTCCGCGTCTCCCAACCTGAATCCGTTCACCTTCGACCGCCACAACCGCACGCCGTATTTGAGCCAGTGGTCCTTCGGCATCCAGCGCAGCCTGAAACGGGACTACCTGCTGGAGGTGGAGTACGTGGGAAGCACCGGCCAGAAACTACCCGAGCGGCGGAACCTGAACATCGGTTCCATCGACCCAACCGGCAAGGTGCCTATCGCGGCGCGCGTGCCCTACCCGCAGTACGGGTTCATCCTGTTGACATACAACGGCGGCTGGTCCAGCTACAACGCCATGACCACCCGCCTGGAGAAGACCTTCAGCAACGGGCTCTATATGCTGGCGTCGTACACCTGGGAGAAGGCCCTGGACCTGGGCGCCACCGACGATTTCTCGGCCATATCGGTGCAGTTCAAGAAGTGGGATAAGGGCCTCAGCGGCTTTGACGTGCCGCACCGCTTCGTCTACAGCTACGTCTACGAACTTCCCTTTGGGCGAGGCAAGCGCTTCGGTTCCGGCCTGAACCCGGCCGCCAACCTGATTCTCGGTGGCTGGCAGTTGACCGGCATCACCACCTTCGCCAGGGGGCAGTACCAAACCCCCAGCCTGGGCGTGGACTGGCTGAATCTGGGGTCGTTCACCACGTCGCGGCCCAACATTATCGGAAACATCTCGGCCGGCCGCAGCCTGCCGGACGCCTACCTGAGCCCGGCGGCCTTCGCCACTCCGGCGACGCACGTGGAGGGAAATGCCGGCCGCGGCTCCGTCGAGCAGCCCGGCATCAACAACTGGGACCTCGGGATCGTCAAGAACACCAGGGTCGGCGAGCGCTTCAACGCGCAGTTTCGCTGGGAAATGTTCAACGCCTGGAACCACACGCAGTTCGGCGCGGCGACGCTAAGCCTGGCGAGCGTCAACTTCGGGAAAATCGGCAGCACCCTGATCGGGCCCCGCCACATGCAATTCGGGATACGCTTGATGTATTGATGCGTCTCGCAAGCTTGCTATTGTTCGCCGCGCTGCTATCGCCGGCGGCGGACCGGGGGCGGCCGCCCCTGATTCCCCTGGTGTTCGTGCACGGCGAGGAGGAAGCCACCATCCGCAAGGTCATCGGCGAGGTGGCCGAGAGCGGCAACACCGGCTTCGTCTGGGAATCCCGCCCGCATCCGGACTACCTCGGACCCAGGTGGTGGAGCGATCTCGGCATCGCCATCGACGAAGCCAAAAAGCGCGGCCTCGAAGTCTGGATTTTCGACGAGTGGATGTACCCGAGCGGCATCGCGGGTGGCAAGGTGGTGGCCGAAAACCCGGATTTTGCCGTACACGTGATCGAAGACCGCTCCGTTGCCGTGCGCGGACCTGCCGCCGGGAAAGCCTTCCGCATGCCTGGCCAGCCAGGACGCATCGTTTCGGTGAGCGCCGTACGCAAAGACGCCAGCCCCGTGGACTTGACCGCCGAGGCCGCGAGTTCACCTGGAGCGTCCCCGCCGGGGAATGGCGCGTGGTCTGGGTGGTGGAGCGCGTCCTCCCACCCAAACCAGGCTGGGTGATGGACAACATGATTGACGTGATGAATCCTGCGGCCGTCGCGGCCTTCATCCGCCTGACTCACGAAGCCACCTACCAGCACTTCGCCGCCGAGTTCGGCAAAACCATTCAAGGATTCTTCAGTGATGAGGCCGGCTTCCGCAACATTACCTCATACGACGGCCTGCCCGGCCATCCCGGCATGCCCATGCCCTGGTCGCCGGCTTACGCCGCCTATTTCGAGAGGCTGAAAGGCTACGATCCGCGGCCCAGGCTGGCGGCCCTGTGGTACGATCTCGGCGCTCCGGGCCGGGCTGTCCGCTACGACCTCATGGATGTCTATTCGCGGGCCTTCGCCGAGCACTTCTTCCGGCCGCAGCAGGAGTGGTGTCACGCCCACAACGTGCGCCTGGTCGGGCACCTGGTGGAAGATAACCACGCCGATCACCAGCTCGGCTACGGGCCGGGCCACTGGTTCCGGGCCATGCGGTACTTCGATCTGCCGGGCATCGATATCGTTGGCTACCAGGTCACCCCCGGCCTGGACGCGGGCGCTTACCGCTGGACGCTCCCCAACGGACCCGAGTGGGACGAGGAGCACTTCAGCTTCGCCCTGCCTGCCATGGCGCGCGGCAGCGCTTGGATGAAGCACACCACCCAGATCTTCGCGGAAGCGTTCGGCGCCTACGGCTGGAGTGAAGGCCTGCGCATGCTGAAGTGGATCGGCGACTGGCTGATCGTGAACGGCATCAACGTGGTTTCGCCGCACGCCGTCAGCATGAAGTTTCACGATCCCGATTGCCCGCCCCACTACAACGCCTCGGCCGGCAATCCGCAGGCGCGCTACTACAGCGCATGGTCGCAGCCCTTCCAGCGGCTCCAGAAGCTTACCTCCGAAAGCGAGCCCGTCTACAACGCGGCCGTGCTATATACCGGAGAATCCGCCTGGACCGGCAGCGCGCAACCGGTCGCGCCCGTGGTGCGGGCCCTCGAAACCGCGCAGATCTCCACGGTGGTGCTGCCCTACGAAGCGGATTGCACGGGCTTCCCCGCGGTGGTTCTGCCCTACGCGCAATACGTTCCCGCGGTCGTGCTGGAGCGCCTGACCGCCCTGCCATCCCGCGTCTTCGTCCTGGAAGGGTGGCCCGCGGACGCGCCGGAAGCGCTGAAGCGGAAAGCCAAGCTCACGACCTTGCCCGAGCTGGCCGGCCTCATCCAGCCTGCCCTGCGGCTCGATCCTCCCACACGATCCGTAGTCGTCTCGCGGCGCCGCGCGGCCGGCGGCGAATGGCTGCTGCTCCAGAACCGCTCGCTTCGCGACACCTGGAGCGGCCGCATCGGCGTCCCGGTGACGCGCTTCGATCCCGCCGCCAACCGGTGGTTCGAAGCGCCCCGGATCGAGCTGCCGCCCTACGGCCTGTGGGTCCTGTGGACCGGCACGCCGCCCGCCACGCCGCAACGGGCCGTCACATACCGCCGCCTGCGCGAGATCACCGGCCCCTGGCAAACCAGCGCCGGCACGCGCCAGACGCTCGGTGACTGGCGCCTCTGGCCGAGGCTCGGGGCATTTTCCGGCACGGTGCGTTATTCCCGCGCCATCCGGATCGAAGACCCGCACAGCCTCTCTCTGGACTTAGGCGAGGTCGCCGAAATTGCCGAGTTGCGCGTCAACGGCCGCCCCGCGGGCGTGCGTATCGCGCCGCCTTACGCCTTCGATCTCTCCGGCCTCGTGCACGCCGGCGAGAACACCCTCGATATCGATGTAACCAACACCGCGCAGGCCCGCTGGGAGGACCCCTTCTCCCATGGCGACGCGGTGAGCGGGTTGCTCGGCCCGGTGTGGCTGCTCCAGGCCGTGGCCCCGTGAACGGAGGCTCACATGCGACATCCTTCCTGGTTCCTCGGCGTGACTGGCTTCGTCGTGGCCGCCGGCGCCGTGGTGTGGCAGGCTGCTCCGCCCGCCGATCCGGCGCTGGTCACCGGCCCGGCAGAACGCGAGCTGCTGCACCATCCTAAGACGCTTGGCGCCCGGCGCGCTCCTCTGACTCTCGCCGGGTTGCGCGCCGCGTTCGCCGACCCGCCCGCCGCCAATCGCTCCATGCCGCTGTGGGTCTGGAACGACGAACTGACGTGGCCCCGCCTCCAGGAGCAACTGGCCCAGTTCAAGGCCCAGGGCATGGGAGGCGTCTTCGTGCACCCGCGCCCCGGCCTGATGACCGAATACCTCGGCGCGGATTGGTTCCGCCTCTGGAAGCTCAGCGCGGAGGAGGGCAGGCGCCTGGGCCTCGAAGTCAATATCTACGACGAAAACAGCTACCCCTCGGGGTTCGCCGGCGGCCATGTTCCGGCCTTGGCCCCGGACACCGCCGCGCAATACGTGACGCCGGAGTTCATGGACGCTCCCCGCGGCTACTCCACGCGCGGCGCCAGCGTGGCCGCGTTCGTGGTCGAACGCGATGCCGGCGGGCGCGTCACTTCCGCCCGACGCCTGCGCGACCCCTCGGAGGCAGCCGGACACACCCTGGCCGTCTTCCGCCTCAAGCGCGCCAGCGGCAATCCCTGGACCGGCGAGTTCCCCTACGTGGATCTCACCAATCCCCAAACCGCCGTCAAGTTCATCGAGACCACCTTCGAGCGCTACCAGCGGGAGGTCGGCGCCGAGTTCGGCCAGACTATCCGGTGGAGCTTCGATGACGAACCCCTCATCGCCACCGCCGGCGCCTACGATTCGGCCCCCCTGGCCCTGCCGCTGAGCTACAACACGCTTTCCGAATTCCGCAAGCGCAACGGCTACGACCTGGCCGATCACCTGCCCTCGCTCTACTGGGACCTGGGCGACTACCGCAAAGTGCGCTTCGATTACTGGCAGACGCTTCACGACCTGTGGAAGGAGAACTACTTTCGTCCCCTGTTCCAGTGGTGCGACCGCCACCGCGTTGGCTTCACCGGGCATTGGATGGAGCACACCTGGCCGGAACCGTGGATCTCTCCCGACGATGCCTCCCTGTACGCCTACGAACACGCCCCGGGCATCGACATGCTGGAAGGCGCGAACATCCGCACGCAGGGCAAGGACCCGCACATGCTCTTCACCATCAAGCAGGTGGCCAGCGTATCCCACCAGCTCGGCCGGCGCGCCTTCTGCGAAGCCTACGGCGTCTCGGGCTGGGATTCCACCCTGGAGCACTACAAGCGCTTCGGCGATTGGCTCATGGTCCACGGCATCGACTTCATGGACCAGCACCTGGCCTTCGCCACCGTGCGCGGCGCGCGCAAGCGCGACCACCCGCAAAGTTTCACGGACGTCTCCCCGTGGTGGCCATACTACCGTATTCACGGCGATTACCTCGGCCGCGTGAGCGTCCTGCTCACCAGCGGTGAGGTGCGCAACCGCGTCGTCATGCTCGAGCCCACCACCAGCGGATTCCTGGTGGCGCGCCGCGCGGGCCCGAACCCGGAGTTCGAGACCATGCGCCAGGCCAACGCCGCTCTGAACCAGTTCCTCGCCGACCACCAGGTGGATTTCGACCTCGCCGATGAATACATGCTGGAGTGGTTCGGCAAAGCCGGGAACCGCAAGCTCGCCATCGGCGACGCCGCCTACGATCTGGTGATCTGGCCGGAGCACATGACCAACGTCCGCACCGAGAGCCTGCCGTTGCTCGAAAGTTATCTGGCCGGAGGCGGCGAAATCCTGGCGCTTTCTGCTCCGGCCGCCTACGTGAACGGCCGCGAGGACGGCCGCGTCCGGGCGCTCCGCGAGCGCTACGCCTCCCAGTGGCACGCCGTCTCCTCGCACCAGGAGCTTCTGGCCCGCATCCAGGAGCGCTTGCAGCCGCGCGTCCGGTTCGATGCCGAACTCCCCTCCGGCGTCGGTTTCGCAGAACGCTTCCTCGGGAACGGCGACCGGATGCTGTTCTTCACCAACACGGGTCTGGAAATGGTGAAGGCTCGCGCCACTGTGCAAGGCCGCGGCCTCGAAGAGTGGGACGCAGTCTCCGGCGCGGTGCGCCCCGCCGTGTTCACCCGGCAGAACGGCAGTGTCGCCTTCCCGTTGGAACTGGCTCCCGCCGGCTCGGCCGCATACCGCGTGACCTCGGCGGAGTTGAACCCGCAGCCCGAGCCCCCGTCGCCGGTCCACTTTGATCCGGTTGCCGCGGCGGCGTGGAAAGCGACGCCGGATCAGCCCAACGTTCTGGTGCTGGATTACTGCGACCTCGCCGCGGCCGGCGTCGAAGAGCGCAATGTCAACACCTGGCAGGCTAACTGGACCCTGTGGCAGATGCACGGCTTCGAGCGCCCCGCCTGGGATAATGCGGTGCAGTACCGCACCCGCATTTTCGACCGAAACCACTTCGCTCCGGCTTCCGGCTTCGAAGCCGCCTTCCACTTCCAGGTGGATGATCCGGCGGCGTTGTCCGGCCTCGAGCTCGCTATCGAGTTGCCGGAGCTATACCAGGTCAAGGTGAACGGGGCTCCGGTTTCCTTCACCTCTGGCAAGCGCTGGCTGGACCCGCACATCCGCTCGGCCTCGATCGAAGGAGCCGCGCGGACCGGCGAGAACACCATTACCGTCGCGGCCCACCCCTTTGACGTTCGCATGGAACTCGAAAACGTTTACCTGCGCGGCCACTTCAAGGTGAATCCCGCGGAGCAGGGCTTCCGCATCGCCGCGCCGGCCGCGCTCGAGTTGGGTTCGTGGGCCAAGCAGGGCTACCCCTTCTACGGTTCCAGCGTGCTCTATGAATCCGCGGTAGAAACGCCCAAGGGAGCCTTGCGCGTGGAACTTGGCGCCTGGCGGGGAAGCCTCGCCGAAGTGCTGCTGGATGGTAAGCAGGCCGTCCTGATGGCCTGGCCGCCCTGGCATGCCGCCATCCCCGTGGAGGCGGGCAAACATCGAGTCGCCATCCGGGTGGTGTCCACGCCGCGCAACACCTTCGGGCCGTTCCACAACCGCACCCGCCCGCGCATGCGCGCCTGGCCCGCCGCCTGGGCGGATTTTCCCGAGCACCAGCCGCCCGGCTCGGCATACGACATTCTCGATTATGGGCTCATCAGCGCCCCCACTCTCAGCATCGGAAAGGAAGCTCGTGTCCAGGAAGCAAGCCGCTAAACCGCGCGTCGGCGTGTTCGGCATCGGCCTGGCCGCTTATTGGCCGCAGTTCCCCGGCCTGAAAGAACGGCTGGAAGGCTACCAGCGGCACGTCGAGGAACGCATCTCGGGCTTTGGCGCGGAGGTGGTCTCCGTCGGCCTGGTAGACACCGCGCAGGCGGCCCGCGAGGCCGGCCTATCCCTGGCGCGCGCGGATGCGGACCTGCTGGTCTGCTACGTCGGCACCTACGCTACTTCGTCGCAGGTGCTTCCCATCGTGCAGAAGGCCGGCGTGCCCGTGCTGGTCCTCAACCTGCAACCTGTCGCGGCGCTGGACTACGAGAATACCGGCACCGGCGAGTGGCTGGCCAACTGCTCCACGTGCTGCGTTCCGGAAATCTCGAACGCCTTCACGCGCGCCCGCATCGGGTTCCACGTGGTCTCCGGCATCCTGCACGGCGATGAAGAAGCTTGGGGCGAGATCGCGCAGTGGTGCCGCGCCGCCGGCGTGGCGCGCGCCGTCCGCGCCGCGCGCATCGGTTTTCTCGGCCACACCTATCCCGGCATGCTCGACATGTACTCGGATTTCACCGCCGTGCACGCGCAGCTTGGCGCGCACGTCGAGGTGCTCGAAATGGACGACCTGGCCCGGCCCGTCGCCGCCGCCACCGCTGCGGAAATCGCCGCCAAGCTCGAGGAAACCCGCCAGGTGTTCCAACTGGCGGACAACGTAACACCGGACGATCTCGACTGGGCCGCGCGCGTGGCCGTGGGCCTCGACCGCCTCGCGGCCGACTTCGATCTCGACGGCCTCACCTATTATTACCGCGGGCTCGATGGCAACGAGTTCGAGCGCCTCGGCGCTGGGCTGATCCTGGGTAACTCCCTGCTCACCGCGCGGGGCATCCCGGCCAGCGGCGAAGGCGACCTGAAGACCTGCCTCGCCATGCTGATGATGGACCGCTTCGGCGCCGGTGGATCCTATACCGAGTTCTACGCCATGGACTTTCGGGAGGGCTTCGTGCTGATGGGCCACGACGGCCCGGGGCATATCGCCATCAGCGACCGCAAGCCTACCCTGCGGCGCCTGGGGCTCTATCACGGCAAGCGCGGCTTCGGCGTCTCGGTGGAATTCAACGTGAAGGCAGGCCCCATTACGATCCTCGGGGTGACGCAAACTGCCGAAGGCCGCCTTCAGATGATCGCCGCCGAAGGGGAATCCCTGCCCGGCCCCATCCTGAAGATCGGCAACACGAATTCGCGGCTGCGCTTCCGCCTGCCGCCGGCCCGGTTTGTCAACCGCTGGTGCGAGCAGGGACCCACGCACCACTGCGCCCTCGGCGTCGGCCACCGGCTCGCGGAATTCCACAAGCTCTCTGAACTGCTGCGCCTCCCCCTGGTCACTGTCGCCGGCGAACCGGGCGCCGGATGAAATCGGATTCGCTCACCTGCCGTATTCGGCGGCAGCGGTGGGCGCGGTGCGTTCCGCGTACGGCTGCAGCGCGAGATGGCGGTGCGGCTCCTCCTGATACCAGAAGGCGACAGAGGCGTAATCGTCTTTGCTGGGCGTTTGCCCGTTCTGCCAGCGCTGATTCTGGATTTCGACCTTCAGCGAATGCTGGAACCGGACGGGGTTGGCGATGTACCAGCGGTACATCCGGTTCCTGCCTTCCTTCATCTGAATGTACCCGCTGTAAGTGTACGAATACAGGTGCTCGAAGCCCCAGCAGGAGCCGTACTCGTCCTCCGTGCCGGGAGTGTGCGTGATCGGTTTGCCATCCACATGGAAAATGGTGTCGCCTTCTCCCCACCAACCCTTGTAGCGCGTGAACACCTGGAGGAAATTGCCCACGTAGTGCCCGCGCCCCCGTACATCCAGGATGGTGTGCAGGCCGTCCCGCGTGGGGTTCGATCGATTCCAGACGCAGTGCAGGCGGCTTTTTTCGTTCTCGAAGGCCTTGCCTTTCTCGAAGTCGATGCCGTAGGCGGCCGAACGGGCATAGTCCTCCGCGCCGTCATTTGCCAGAACGAATCGCGCGTGTTTCGAAAACGGCATCGGCAAGTAGGACATGTAACAGTAGTGGTTGATCTGGATCGCCGCCGACTGAAAATCGATCGTCTCGCTTTCGAGCGCCCCGAAAAAATCCGAAAGCGGAACGTTGACACTCGGCTCCGCCTCGTCGTCCCAAAAGATTTTGAGGACCAGGCCGCGATAGAACTGCCCGCGGCTGTTGTCGGTGATGTAAAAGTAGGTCACCTGTCCGGGCCCGGCGAGATCCGCAAGCACCGCTTCGCCGCCTTTGGGGATGCGGACCCCGTGGTATTCCACGTGGCTGTCGAAACTGCTGTCCGTGATATGCGCCAGGCTGCCCACCTGGCCGAACGCCGCGGCGCACGGCAGAAGCAGCCCGCAGGCCGTCATCAAAATGGCTCCGGCGTGCCAGGCCCGTGCCATATGCGCCAGCGCCTGTCGGAGTTGCATGCGAGGATTCAGTGATGGCATCGAGCACCATTTTCGCGCCAATCAGGTGCCCAAGCGCGATCGACCTGCGATTTGATTGGTCGGGGCGGGCAGATTTGAACTGCCGACCCCCTGCGCCCGGGGCGGATTCCGGCCTCCTCTTGAAGGTGCCTTGTTTTCAGCTCATTACGTTTCGAGCCTTTAGTCGCCGCTCGCGTGGCCGGTGTGGAGAATGCCCTAAAAACTCCCGCGGTGTCGCGTTACGCTGAGTCCGTACCCCTAGGAAACTGGATGAGCATGGAACTGGAGCAGGTTGTTAACGATCTCGGCGAAGCGCTGATAACGGTCGATCGATGCGGCGTGCCATTCAAGCAGTTCCAAGCTGGCGTCGGTCCATACGGCGAACCACAGCTACTTGCCGCGGTGGCTCGACACTTCAATACCTTGCCAGCCTACCGCCAAGCGGTACGAACGAAGAGAGCACCGGACCTACTGATCCCGGGCTCGTGGGCTTTGGAGTTCAAGCTTGCAAGGCTGGATTGTCGAGATCCTATCAATAAGAATGGTAGCGGACGGAAGAATGGTAGCGGACGGGCCATCGCATCATCGCTTGGCCTTTGCGGCAGCCATCACGTGCCCGAGAAGCGAGGTTGAGAAGTGCTCGAAGCTCAGCTCAGTCGCGGGCTCCCAATACTTGCCCTTGGGCCCGTTAGCGGCGTCGGATAGAAGAAAGCAAGCCGCGTCGTACAGCCGTTCTCTCACCAGCTTGGTGAGAAGGATCTCATACCGCCGCGCGTACGAAGCATCTTTGAATTCAGGGAACACCGCGAAATGCGGCTCGCGATTCGTCACCGGGTTCATCGAACCGGGGGCTTCTTCCAGTAGCATCAGGTAGCCGAGCCAGGGCCGGGCCGACGGCTTGAACGCGCCCTCGCGATATGCAGCCCAAAGATCGGTCGCGCTGCCTATGGCCTCCTCCGTCCGGTTGTTGTAGTTATTGCCAAAGGACCCAACTTGAGACTTGAACTCTATCCCGGCAATGAACTGGCCGTCCGCAACGATCAGCAGGTCCCACTTTTTCTCGGGCCGATACCAACCAGGCAATTCCAGAGCTTTCTCGCAGAAGACCTGGGCCTGAGGTAGGCCGCCCTCACAAAGTAGATTACGGACGAGGGTAATAAACCCGTTCATCTGCGCTCCGCCAGTCACTGCGGCCCGTGCCCCTGCGTCCTTTGCCCCAGTGGCAGATCCTTGTCTTTGTGCCTGCCGCGCTCGCGTTGTCCAGAATTGTCGGACTGCCGCACGTAATCTCTCTTCCAGTCGGGAGTTGATGGCCATCAGGGCTAGCCTGCCCTTCGGACAGTAACCGTCGTCTGGCTGAACAGCGAAGAGGTTTCGTTGGCTATCCTCTTATGCGCAAGATCGAAGTAGTGCTCATCTACTTCGATGCCGATACTGTTCCGGGCGCTCTTCGCCGCTGCCACCGTCGTGGTGCCGGTTCCGAGGAAGGGATCAAGGACGGTGTCGCCCACAAAGCTGAACATTCGAACCAGGCGTTCCGCCAACTCCAGGGGATACGGTGCGGGGTGGTGCCGAGTCGAAGCGCCTGTCAGACCCGTCCAGATCTGCTGGAACCACTTCCCGTGGTCCCCTTCGGCGATCACGCTCAACACCCTCGTCATGGTGTCCGGGTTGCGATAGCCGCCGGGCTTCCGCTCCATGAGGATGAACTCGATGTCATTCTTGATGACGGAATTCGGCTCGTATGGTTTTCCGAGGAAGCTCGATCCGTTCTCAACTTCATAGACGGCGTTTGAGATCTTGTGCCAAATAATGGGTGCGAGATTGTCAAAGCCGATCCGCCGACAATGTTCTTGGATAGAAGCATGGAGCGGGACCACGGTGTGCCGCCCCGCGTTCTTGCGCCGGGACAGACAGACGTCCCCGACTACACAGACGAGCCTTCCTCCTGGTACTAACGCTCGGTAGCAATGCGCCCAGACCTTATCCAACTCGCTGAGAAAACCCTCGTAGTCCTCGATGTGCCCCATTTGGCCTGGAGAGGTTCGGTACTGTTTCAGGGTCCAATACGGTGGGGAGGTCAGCACTAGGTGTACGCTCTCACGCTTCAGGCTCTCCATCCTGCGAGCATCCCCAAGCCAGAGCTGGTGAGACGTCGGAATTCGCTGGACTGCTTCTTCTATCAGGCGGACAAGCCGTTCATCTTTCGCGATCCGCGGGATGTCGGTTTGCGGATTGGCAAGGGGCAGAATCTCCTTAGGAACGTACTCTGCCGCGTTCACCGCGGGGAGAAGAGCCTCACCATCGTCCCGTGTGCTATCGACTTTTCTGAGAGCCAAGCTCATGAAGACCTAGTGCCATTCGGGGAACTCCCCTCTCGTAATCAGAACGCAACGAGATGCGTTCGGTCAAGCGTTCTGGAGGTGCGGCTGCTGGGTTCATTCAAAGCAATAGCCGCGAGAGGACCAAGCACCCGCCCTTTTTGTGCAGGTGACCTGTCTGGAGAGCTCAGAACCACGCGCTCAGGCATCGACGCGGTGTGCCGGGTGGCGCCGGATACCGATCGCCACAACTGCAGAATCATTTACAGCGGGATTCTTGAGGCAGCGACCTCCCGCTTGCAGGGGCTTTTCGGCCTTCCTGGAAAGTGCCCTATTTCCAGTGCGTTACGTTTCAGGCGGATACGGGCGGGCGGTTGAAGCCTGTGAAACGCTTTAGAGCCCGGAAACACCGGGCAGCTACAAAATCATCTACTTCCAGCCCCACGTGCTCAGGAGTAAACGGCGGCGCCACACCTTCCGCTGGGACGGCGGCCCCATCGACATCATATGGTGCGCAGTCGCGCCAAGGCAGCGCAAAACACAGGAGCCAGAACGATGCCGCGACGGACTTGGTTTGCTCTAGTCTTTGCGCCATTTATCCGGCGACATCACATCCATGGCACGATTGAATGGGTCGCATCTGTGCGAGCCTTCGGCACCCTTTAGCACGCGCGTCGTGGGCGTCCCTGGCGGCTCTCGCCTACATTCTGACTCCCGCGCCGCAGCCCGGAGTGCCCCGCCCGCATAGAGTATATTGAAAGATCCCATGGATCTTCGCATCGCCCAGGTGGACGTCATTCCCATTCGCGCGCCGCGCAAGGAGGCCGTCCGCTCCGGGTTGAACCAGGGCGATCCCGTCTCGGCGTCGGAGTTCGGCGTCGTGCGCATCCAAACCCGCTCCGGGTTGGAGGGTTTGGGCGAGATCTCCATCACCTTTCCGCGTATCGGCCACACGTTGTGCCACGCGGCCCGGCGCCTGATGGCCCCGGCGCTCGCGGGTGAAGACGCGCTGGCGCGCCCGCAACTGCTTGCCCGCATCGATTATCTGCTCGGGGGCGAACTGAGCGCGCCCTACCTCCGCGCCGCGTTCGAAATGGCCCTGCTCGACCTCGCCGGCAAACGCTACTCCGCGCCAGTGTACGAGTTGCTCGGCGGGCGCATGCGGGAGCGCGTGCCGCTGGCCTGGGGCATCTACCAGAAGTCGCCCGAGGAGATGGCCGCCGACGCCCGCGCCGCCCTCCAGTCGGGCTATCACGCCATCAAGCTCAAGGTGGGACGGCGCCTGGAAGACGATTGCGCCGCTGTCCGCGCCGTGGCTGCAGCCGCGCCCGGCGTGCCGCTGCGCCTCGATGCCAATGCCGCCTACCCCTCGGTGGCCGAAGCCGCCGCGGCCATCCGGGCCTTCGCGGATCTCGCACCCATCGCCTGGATCGAGCAGCCGCTGCCGCGCCACGATCTGGCGGGCTTGCGCTTGCTGCGGCAGCGCACCGGCGTGCCCGTGATGGCCGATGAAAGCTGCCAGTCGTTGCGCGACGCCATCGATCTCGCCGCCGCCCAGGCCGCGGACGTGTTCAACGTCTACGTGGTGGAGGCCGGTGGGCTGGAAGCCGCCGCTGCGATCTTCGCCTTCGCCCGCGCTGCGGGCATCGCCTGCATCCTGGGCAGCCAGGCGGAAATGGGCGTCGGCACCGCCGCCTGTGCGCACCTGGGCGTGGCCGTGCCCAGCCTGCCGCACGCCTGTGAAACCTTCGGGCCGCTGCGCTACTGCCGCGACATCGTGGCCCGCCCCGTGCCTATCGCCGGCGGTTTCCTCCAGCCGCCCGAAGGGCCCGGTCTCGGCGTCACGCTCGATGAGGAAGCCGTTCAGGAGATGAAAGCATGAAGCTCTTCGCAGAAATGAATCGCGTGCAATTGCGCGCCGCCGCCCCCGAATCGCTGGTGGTTCTGCCCATCGGGGCCACGGAGCAGCACGGGCCGCACCTGCCCACCGGCACGGATTATTTCACCGTGGAGTCTCTGGCCCGCGAGGCGGCTACCCAACTGCCGCCCGATATTCCGGTGATCGTCACGCCCGCGCTGCCGTTCGGCTCCTCGCACCACCATTTCATTTTCGGCGCCACGCTCTCGCTCTCTACGGAGACCTACTTCAAGGTGCTCTGCGAGCTGCTGGAATCCCTGGTTACCGACGGCTTCAGCCGCATCTTTCTGGTTAACGGGCACGGCGGCAATCACGAACTCGCGCAACTGGCCGCGCGCGACATCTGCCTGCGCCATCCTGTGCACGTGGCCGCGGCTTCCTACTGGACCGCGGCGTGGAACGACCTGATCGCCATCGATGCGCATCGCGGCCGCCGCCTGCCGGGGCATGCGGGCGACTTCGAGACCTCCATCATGATGTCGCTGCGCCCGGACTTGGTGCCGGCAGAACGCCCGCATCGCGAGGGTGCGTTCGAGTCCGACCCCGCCGGCTTCCATCCGCCCTGCCGCATCGAGCGTCACGGTTCCTGGCACGAGATCGACGGGTACACCGACAGCCCGGACCGCGCCACGGCCGAACGCGGCGCCAGCCTTCGCGCGGCCATCCTGGCCGGATTAGTGCGCGCTTTTGCCGGGTTCTACCGTTCCTGAACCCGCGCGTGATCGCGCGCGAAGAAGCGCAGATTGCTGTAGAGCACCAGGAGCGCCGTGGCCAGGTAGATCAAGCCGGTGATTCCCAGCAGGCGGTCCACGCCGATAGTCCGCCTGGCCAGCCCGCCCAGAAACGGCCCGAACCCGGAGATCAGCGCGCCCAGCAAGTTGAGCAGGCCCACCGTGGAGGCGCGCAGCGAGGCCGGCACCACGTCGTACGCCGCGGCCACCTGGTTGCAGATGATGCTTCCCGTGAAGAACCCGAAGGCGATGGCGGCGATGCGCGTGGCCTGCAGCGTGACCCCCGCGCCGATCAGGTACACGCACGGGCCGGCCCCGAACAGCGCCGCCAGAATCACCCAGTAGCGTGCCGAGTGCAGCCGCTGGTAGTAGCGGTCCGCCAGGGTTGAACCCACCAGAAGGCCCAGCGCCGTGCCCACCTGTGGGTAGACGCTGGCTTCAAAACCGGCGCGCGCCAGGCCCAGGTGGAACTTGTCGTAGAGGAAGGTGGGCAGCCAGGCGTAGACCAGAAACAGCCCGTAAGTGGCCACGGCCACGAACCAGTTGACCACCCATAGGGTGGGAATGTGCAGCAGGTCGGCCATGCTCCCGGCGCGCGCCGTCCGCGCCTCGGGTGCGCGGCGGAAGGCCTCCGGCATGCGGCGGAAAAAGCCCGAGAGCGGCCATGCGTAGCAGATACCCACCGCGCCCAGCATCCAGAAGGAGACGCGCCACAGGAAGTGCTCGGCCACCAGCGCGCTCAGCGAACCGCCCAGCGCCACACCCACAAGCTGGCTGGTGCCGAAGATGGCGATGGCCCGCGAGCGCGTCTCCGGGCCATGCGCCGCCGCCATCAGCGCGTAGGCCGCCGGCATGAAGAGGGACTCGGAAACGCCCAGCAGGCCGCGGCAAGTGAGCAGCGCCCCGGCGGTCGGCGAAAAGCCCGAAAGCAGCGTGAACGTGCTCCACACCGCCAGGCTGCCCACCACCAGCTTGGTCTTCGAAATCCGGTCGCCCAAAACTCCCGAGAACGGCGAGCACAGCCCGTACACCCACAGAAACAGCGCGCCCGTCATGCCGAGTCCTGTGTCGCTGAAGCCCAGTTGCTTTTGCAGGGCGGGGAACAGGGTGTACACCACCTGCCGGTCGGCGTGGTTCAGGACGTAGCAGCCCCACAGGAAGCCGATCAGCACCCATTCCGGCGCGAGGCCGCGCCGCCCTTTCGCTGCCACCGCCGCCGGGGCGCTCACACCAGTTCCCGGATCGGCTGGCCGGTTTGGTCGTCCAGAGAGTTGGCGATCTTCACGGGACGGCCCACGGGAGTCTCGTATTCCTTGGTCCAGTCCACGCCCATCGCCTTGTAGATGGTGGCGAACACGTCGCCCATGCTGGTCTCGCGGCTGGTGACGTTGGCGCCGTTCTCGTCGCTTGTCCCCACCACCTGTCCGCCCTTCAATCCGCCGCCCCCGATCACCAGCGACCAGCAGTTGGGCCAGTGATCCCGCCCGCGGTCGGGGTTGACGAACGGCGTGCGCCCGAACTCGCCCATAGCCAGCACGATGGTGGTTGCCAGCAGCCCGCGCCTATCCAGGTCATCCAGCAGCGCGGAAAGCGTGCGGTCCAGCGGCGGGCACAGCCGGTCGCGGTGCCCCTCGTCGTTTTTGGAATGCGTGTCCCAGGAATTCCCGTGAAAGCCCGCTGCTGTCACGAAACGCGCCCCGGCTTCCACCAGCCGCCGCGCCAGCAGCGCGCTCTGCCCCACGGCGTCGCGCCCGTAGCGCTCGCGCAGCTTCTCCGGCTCCTTGCCCAGGTCGAACGCCTGGCGCACCGCCGGATTCAGCAGCATCTTCCACGCCTGCGCCGTGAAGGCGTCCATGCTGGCGTGCTCGGCGCCCGCGTAGAGCCGCTCGTAGCGCTGGTTCACCAGTTGCAGAAAACTTTGCCGGCTGCTGACGGCCTGCTCGGAAACCGACTTCGGCAGGCTCAGGTCGGCCACGCGGAAGTCCTTTTTGCTTGGGTCCGGAATGCACATCGGATCGTAGTCCGCCCCCAAAAATCCGGCGCGGAAATACTCCTCGTATTGCCGGCTGCGCTCCCACTGCGGCGTCAGGACGTAGGGCGGAATGCCGTTGCGCACGCCGGTCTCCCGGGCGATGATCGACCCGATGCTGGGGAAGTGCATGGCCGGGTTGGGTTCGTGGCCCGTCACGGCGTAGTGCGTGCCCTGCGGGTGATCGTTGCCCTTCGTCCGCATGGAGCGCACAATCGCTACCTTGTCCATGCGCTTGGCCACCTGCGGCAGCAGTTCCGAAACCTGGATGCCGCCGACGTTGGTGGAGATGGCCTTGAAGGCCGAGTTCTGCTTGGGGTCCCAGGTGTCCACGTGGCTGGGCCCGCCTTCCAGCCACAGCAGGATGCACGCCTGCGCCTTGCCCGGCCCGCCCAGCGTTGCCGCCGCGCGCAGGTATTGCGCCGTGTGGATCCCCAGGAAACCCAGCGACCCGATCCGCAGGAAGTCCCGGCGCGAAGCCTGCTCCCGCGTCAGCCGCAGACAGCCCGTCCCCTCCATCCGCCGTCCTCCTTCAGTGATTCTCCGCGAATTCGCGCGAAGATAGCAAGGCCCAGACAAAATCTTTCAGCGCCGCCTCGCGGTCCGGCTGCCGCGCGATGGCTTCCTCCAGCGCCACTCGCTCCTCGCGTTCGGGCAGCCGGGCGTAAGCCGCCAGGTAGAACTCGTCGATGATTTCGGCGTTGCTTTTGCCCGCTTTCAGCAGGCGTTGCAGCCGGCCCGAAGGCGCGCTCAGTTTCTGGTTGTACGTGGGACCGGCCACCATGTGCAGGGCCTCGCCCAGGTTCGCCTTCCCGCTGCGCTCCGGGACGGTCAGCCGGTTCGGACGCCCGTAGAGTTCCAGGAAGCGCGAATAATAAAGGTCCGGCTGGCGAAGCTGGATCGCCCGGGTCCCCGGCGGCGCCTGCCCCGCCGGCTTGGCGGTGTCGGAAACCGCCGTGCTAAAAGTCTCCGGCACGCCGGTGACGTCGCAGATGGCGTCCAGCAATACTTCCGCGTCCAGGGGCCGCGGCTGGGCGTGCGAGTAGTTGGTGCGGTCGTCGCGGTTATTCAGCGCCGGCTGTCCGGACGTCTGGTAGGTTCGCGAGGTGACGATCAGCCGCATCAGCCGCCGCAGGTCGTGGTGGTGCGTGCGAAAATCTTCCGCCAGCCGCGCCAGCAGTTCGGGATGCGTGGGCGGATTGGTGGAGCGGAAGTCGTCCACCGGGTCCACCAGCCCCCGGCCGAAAAAGTAGCTCCACATTCGGTTCACCGCCGCTTCGGCGAAATACGGATGCCGCACCATCCAGTCCGCCAGCGCGCGGCGCGGATTCTCCCGCGCGGAGGCCCGCACCACGCGCCCGTCCAGCAGCGTGGGCGCCAGTTCCTGCTTGGTCCGCGGATGGTACATCTTCAGGCTGCCGTTCACGTCGCCGTTGCCCATGTCTTCGTCCAGCGGATGGTCGAAGATCACGTACTCGCCGCCCGTATCGCCCATCTTGAACATCCGCCCGAAAAAGGCGGCCATGCCCCAGAACTGGTCCTGGCTCCACGTCTCGTAGGGATGGTTGTGGCACTGCGCGCAATCCAGGCGCCGCCCGAAGAAGACGCGCACTTCTTCGGCCATGGTCTCGCCCGGCGGCCCGATCACGTCGTAGGGCAGGTAGTGCCGCGAGGGCCCGTCGTAGCCTTGCGCCGCCAGCCGCTCCCAGGCCATGCGGTCGTAGGGCTTGTTCCCGGCGATGCTCTGCCGCACCCACTCCGCGTACATCTCGCTCCACTTGGGCTGGATGCCGTTCGCAAATACCGCCACGCGGAAGACGTCGTCGAAGCGGTACGTCCAGTAGTCCACGAACTCCGGCGAGCCGATCAGCGTATCGATCAGCTTCTCGCGCTTGTTCCGGTCGCGGCTTTGCAGGAATTCGCGCACCCGTTCCGGCGGCGGCAGAGTGCCCGCCAGGTCCAGGCAGACGCGGCGCAGGAACTCGCCGTCGCCCGCGGGTGGCGAGGGCGCGATGCGAAAGCGCCGCAGCTTGTCGAAGATGAAATCGTCGATGAAGTTGTTGCGCTCGACGTTCGGGTACTGCGCCATGGCCGCGCCGATTACGCCCACGGTGGCGCCGGCCGCCTGCCCGGCGGCGCGCACCAGGATGGCCGTTTCGCCGAGGCGCTGGGCGTGCACGATGCCGTCCTCTCCCACCGCCGCCACGTCTTTGTCGTTCGCCGCGTAGAGCGCCTGGTCGCTGAAATCTTCCGCGCGCCCATCGGCGAAATGCGCGGTCACCAGCAGGCGGTGCGTCTGGCCGCGCTCCAGCGTGACCACGGGCGGATACACCTCCAGGCGCAGCACGCGGTTGTCCGCGGTGGGTTCCGGGCCGAACGGCGCGCCCTGGCGGATCCAGGCCAGAATGGCGCGGTATTCCGGCGAGTCCACGCGGAAGCGGCGCCCGCCGCCGTGCGGCACCGAGGCAGTCGGCTTGAGCAGCAGCAGGCTCTTTTCCGGATGCGCCAGGTCGATGCGCGGCACGCGCGGCCCCTTGACCTCTGCGGTCAGCACCTGGTAGGCGCCGCCCTTGACGATCCACTCGTAGTCGTCTTTCGGATACAACGCGCCCGCGGAGAGCTTGAATCCGCCGCGGCCCTTCACCCCGCCGTGGCAGGCCGCGCCGTTGCACCCCTTGCGCGTGAAGATGCCGCCGATGTCGCGCGCGAATTCGAACGGTCGCGCGTCACGCACGCCCCGGACCTCGAAGTGCGCCTGCGCGCGCAACCCCTCTACCGCGGCGGTCACCGTCACCTGCCCGTCGCCCGCCGCCCGCAGCACGCCGTCTGCGCCGGCTCGCGCCACGCGTTCGTCGGAGACCGTCCAGCGCGCCTGGTCCGTCAGGTCGCGCTCGCTTGCGTCGTCGAACCGGCCAAGCGCGATCAGCCGCTGATGGCTCCCCGCGCCTTCGAGCGTCCGCTTTTCCGGCGCCACCCGCAGCGACACCAGCCGCGCGTCCGCCGCGTAGAGCGTCATCGCCGCGGCGAGCAGGACCGCGCCGCGCATGCTCACGATGGCCTCCGGGCAATCACCATCACGGGAATCTCCTCCTCGGCAATGGGCGGCTGCAACTGCCCACCGTGCACCACCCGCACCACCACGCGCGCGCGAGCCGGCACGGTGGTCAGCGGCGCATCCGGCGCGGCTACCAGCATCACCGCCAGGCTCTGCTCTCTGGCCACGTAGCGCTCCAGTTTGCCGCCGTTCGGAAGCGGCGGCTTCTCCGGCGGATTCTCGAGCGCCGGCACGGCCGTCACTCCCGGCGGCAGCCCTTCCACCGCCATGGCCACATAGTCGCTGAATCCCTCTTCCCGGTCGATGCGCACGTTGACCGGACGGCTGGCGCCGGCCTCCAGGTTCACGTGGTCTTCCTCCACCTCCACCTTGCCCACGTGCGGAATCTGCGGCCGCACCAGCACCCGATACAAAAAATCATCTCCGGCGCAGTCCGTGGTGATGTCGCGAATCTGCATCCGGTACTCGCCCGGCGCGCGCAGGCTCACGGTGGTCTTGGCCTCGATCATCTTCATCATGTACAGGCCGTTGTTGTTCAGCTTGGTGTACACGTCGGTGGCCATCTCGCGCCCCCCCGGCTCCATCAGGCGCACAACCGGGTTGAATCGCGGCAGAGTCGCTCCCGGAGTCTCGATTTCGATCGCCAAATCCTCCGCCTGGTTGACCCGCAGCCGGATGGCGTGCGCTTCCCCGGGATGCGTGATGCGTCCCTCGACCATGCCGGGCGCGGCCATCCACGGGATCTCGGGCGCATCCTCGGCGGCCGCATGGAAGACTTCCGGCGGCGCCGCGTTTCCCGGGGTTCCGCCGCGGCGGGCGAGATCCGCCAAACGGTCCCGCTCGAGCGGCCGCGTGAACTGCCGCTCTTCCCAGGCGGGTTTCAGCGGCGGGTGCAGCACCGGCGCCGGCGTCACGCCCGGCGAGATGCGGAGATGGTAGGCGAAGTCCGGGCCCCCCTGCCCCGAGAATCCCTGCACCTGCACGCAATACCGGCCTCCCCGCGCGAAGTGCTGGACCAGCCGCGCCCCGGTGGAGAGGCCCGGAAAATAGAGCGGTTCGTCGTTGAACCCGATGCGGTTCAGGCGGTGCGGATCGAACCAGCTCCCCGAGGGCTCGTACAGAACCAGCTCGGGGTCGAACTTCGCTTCCGCGGCGCCGGCTTCGAAGGTCAGGGTCTGGTTCGCGGCCACCTCGATCCAGTAGGCATCGCTTTCGCCCGGCTGCGCCAGCCTTCCGTTGATCACCAGCGGGAAGCGCCGCAGCGTCTCGCCCGCCTGCTTCTCGTCCACCACCGGTTCGGCGACCACGTCGAGCGCCAGCTTGTTGGTGACGCCGCGTGGAGTCACCACGCGGAATTCATGCCGCCCCTGGCGCGCATCCGGCGCGACGGCGATCCGCACATGCGCCAGATCGGCTCCCGCGCTCAGCACCCGTGCCTCCAGACCCGTGTCCTGGAATACCACCGCCCGCGCGCCGTCCAGTTCCGCCCCGCGGATTTCCGCCTCGAAGGCGCTCTCGCGCTGCGCGGCCGCCGGATAGATGGAGCTGAGCTGGGGTTCGGCGGATTTCTTCGGCGCGGCGCCGAAAGCCGCCGCCAGCGCCAGCGCGCACAACCCGCCGCTGCGTTTCAGGCCCACTGCGGGAAAAACGCCTTCCAGTTCTCGTACAGGATCATATCCTGCACTTCGGCCGGGATCTTCGGCAGGGCCGTCCCCTCCACCACCCGGTTCACGTTTCGCAGCCCCGACACAATGTTGTCCATGGTACCGGACGGAAAATCGGAACCAGGCAGAATCTTATGCTCCACCCCGTATTCCATGGCCGTGACCAGAGCCTGCCAGTAGCGCCAGGGACGGTAGTGCACGGCGCTGATGTCCGTGTAAACGTTTGGGCACTTGCGGATCAGCACCATCACATCGGTCTCCCACGGATGGCCCAGGTGGGCGATGATCATCTTCAAGTCCGGGAAGTCCATGGCCACGTCCTCGAGTTGGAGCGGCAGGCCCCACTTCAGCCGCGCCGCGGTGGGAAACGTGGTGCCCTGGTGCCACATGATCGGCAGCCCGTACTGCTGGCACTTGCGGAACAGCGGCCAGTGGCTGCGGTCCTGCGGATCGAAGTGCTGGTACACCGGACCCAGCTTGAGCCCCTTCAGCTTCAGTGTCTTCACGCAGTGATCCAGTTGCTCCCGGCAATCCGGCTGCGTGGGATCCACCGAGGCCCAGCCTTCGATCTTCTCCGGGTGCGCGGCGGCGTACTCCGCGATGACTTCGTTGGGCACCCACATGCCCGAAGCCTTCGCTTGCAAGCCGAAAACCACCACCTTGTGCACGTCCCGCGACACCCGCCAGTGATCGTCGGGTTTTGCATCATAGACGTGCTTGTCCAGGTTGGCCGAGTAGGCCAGCCCCCCGCTTCGTTTCAGCTTCACCAGCTTGGCGGCCAGCGCTTCCTCCGCGTATTGCTCGCTCAGATGATCCGGGTACCACATCAAGTGCGTGTGGCAGTCAATGATGCGCGGTTGCTCTGGCATGCGCGTTCCGGTTCTAGTCCCAATTACCTTGACAGGTTTGCATTAGAGGTTTATAACACATGGAAAGCTGGCGAGGCTTGTGGAGAACGGGGCCATCAAGCTGCGCGGGGTGATTCCGCACGCCAAGAAGGAGAGTTCAATGTCCAGGCTATTAGGGGTGTGTTTTGTCTTCAGTGCGATCTCTTTGTGGGCCCAGCCAACCGCCACCGTCGTCGGCCGCGTCACCGACGCTACCGGCGCGGTGGTCGCCGGCGCCCGGGTGATCGCGCAAAATACGGCAACCGGGCTCGAGCGCGCCACCTCCACCACCGACACCGGCGACTACGAGTTGCCGCTGCTGCCCATCACCGGCGCGTACTCGCTGAGTATTTCCAAGGAAGGCTTTCAGACGCAGCAGTTCAGCGGCATCGTGCTGCAAGTAGACCAGCACGCCCGCTTCGATGTCGTCATGCAGGTGGGCAGCATCGCGGAAAAAGTCAGCGTGGAGGCGGTCGCTCCCGTTATCAATACCGAAACGGGCACCATCGGCCAGGTGGTCGGCAACAAAAACATCGTCGATCTGCCTCTGAACGGGCGCAATTTCACGCAGCTCGCGACCCTGCTGCCGAATGCCGTGGTGCAGACGCAGGGCACTGCCGGCTCCACCATCGTCTCGGTGTCCGGCGGGCGGCTCGGCAAGACCGAGTTCCTGCTCGACGGCATCAGCATCAACGAGCAGCTGTTCGACGGCGTGGCCATCCGCCCTTCCGTGGACGCCATCCAGGAATTCAAGCTGGTCTCCAACTCGTTTTCGGCGGAATACGGGCGCGGCAATGCGGTCATGAACGCCACCATCAAGGGCGGCACCAACGACCTGCATGGCACCCTGTACGAGTTCCTGCGTAACGACAAGATGGACGCCCGCAACACCTTCCTGCCCTCCAAGGCGGCGTACCGCCAGAACCAGTTCGGCGCTGCGGTGGGCGGGCGCATCATCAAAGACAAGACCTTCTACTTTCTGAACTACGAAGGCACCCGCATCCGCCAGGGCCGCGCTTTCAACCCCGTGGTGCCCACGCAGGCTTTCCGCAACGGCGATTTTTCGGCGCTCTCGACTCCCCTGCGCGATCCGCTTTCGCAAACGCCACTCCCCGGCAACGTCTTGCCGGCCAGCCGCATCGATCCCGCGGCCCAGTACTTCCTCCAATTCATGCCCCTGCCCACCGCCGGCCTGACGGCGCCCTACGCCGCGCCTTTTCGCAGCAACGTGGATCAATCCAACGCGCGCATCGACCAGCGCATCAGCGCCAACAACAACCTGTTCGTGCGCCATACCTACACGCGGCGCGAGGATTTCAACCCCGGCAGCTACCCGCTGAACGGCGGCTACACCCAGGAGAACCGCACGCACAACGCCGTCGTCAACGACACCCACATCTTCACGCCGGCGCTGATCAACGAAGCACGCCTGGGCTATACGCGTTTCTACAACGCCAACATCAATCAGGGCCTGGGCACGAATCACACGGCGCTGGCGGGCATCGGAGGCTTCGAGCTCACTTCGCTGAATTTTCCGGGCTTCCCGCAAATGTCCATCTCGGGTTACACCGGCATCGCCGGCAACGCCTATCAGCCCCTCATCAATCCTTCGAACATGTATGAGCTGGTGGACAACCTGAACTGGATCAAGGGCGCGCATACGCTCAAGTTCGGCATCGACTTCCGCGAGTACCGTTTCACCTCCACCAACTCGGCCAATTCCCGCGGAGCCTTCAACTTCACCGGCGCCTACACGGGCAACGCCTTCGCCGATTACATGGCCGGCTATCCCTTCTCCGGCAACCGCAGCTTTCCGCGCAACCAGTTCGGCGAATACGACCGGCGCTACCACTTCTATGTGCAGGACGACTGGAAGGTCAGCTCCCATCTGACCCTCAACCTGGGCCTCCGCTACGAAGACAATAAGCCGCCTTTCTATGTGAACTACCAGGCGGCGCGCTTCGATTTCGTCAGCAACAAGATCCAGGTCGAGCGCATGCCCAACGGCAACATCAACCTGGTCACGCAGCAGGTGGCGCAGTTCGCCTATCCGCGCTACCAGGATGTGTTCCAGCGGCCGGAGGAGGCCGGCCTGCCCAACAACCTGATCTTTATGGACAAGCGCGATTTCGCGCCGCGCCTGGGCCTGGCCTGGCGGCCGTTCAGCGACAACCGGACCGTGGTGCGCGCCGGCTTCGGCCTGTTCTACATGCTCACCAGCGGCAACAACACCGTCAGCGTGCCGGTCATCAACGCGCCGTTCATCGTGGACGAATCGCTGAACCAGACGGCCGTCAGCGGCGTGCCGCAGCGCCGCACCGAGAGCTTCTTCGACCCGTTCAGCTCGAACGCCAACTTCACCCCGCCCCTGGCTTTCGGCTTCGATCCGCACATGGTCACTCCGCGCATGACGCAGTACAATCTCGCGGTGCAGCGCGAACTGGCGCGCGATTTCTCACTCGAAGTGGCCTATGTGGGCAACCAGTCCCACCACCTGGAGCGCGAGGTGCAGCCGGCCAACTTCCCGCCCATCGCTCCCGGCGACACGCGGCCGGTGCAGCAGCGCCGGCCCAACCCGCGCTTTTCCGGCGGCAGCTACTTCGACACCAGTGGCAACGCCAACTACAACGGCCTGGAGGTGAAGCTGGAGAAGCGATACTCGCGCGGCTACCAGTTCCTGATCGGCTACAGTTGGAGCCGCACCATCGACATGGATACGGGAGACCAGGGTAGCGGCGGCTCCGACAATCCGTACAACTACCGCACCATGCGCGGCCCTTCCAACATCGATTTCAACCAGCGCTTCGTTTCCAGCTTCGTCTTGGAGCTGCCTTTCGGCCGCGGCAAGCCCCTGGCCGGCAATGTGAAGGGCGTGGCCGACCGCATTATCAGCGGATGGCAACTCGGCGGCATCGTCACCTTCCAGGGCGGCTTCCCGTACACTCCGTCGCTGGGCGCCGCCGACCCGACCAACTCCGGCCGATCGTACGGCCTGCGCCCGAACGTCGCGGGAACCGGCGCGGTTTCCAGTCCGAACCGGAATCTCTGGTTCAACATCAGCGACTTTCCGGTGCCGCAGGCCTTTACCATCGGCAACGCGGGCCGCAACATTCTCCGCGGCCCCGGCCTTTCCAACCAGGATCTTTCGCTGCTCAAGGACTTCCACGTCAACGAGCGCATCTACTTCCAGTTCCGGCTGGAGTACTTCAACGCGTTCAACGTGACCAACCTCTCGAATCCCAACACTGCCGTGGATCTGCCGGCGGTCGGAGGCAAGATCTTCAGCACCTCCACGGCCGCCCGCATCGGCCAGCTCGGGTTGAAACTGTACTTTTGAGCGGCGCGCCTGGCAGCCATCACGCGGGCTGGTGTGGCCGGATGCGACCGGTGATTTCAGGACCGTGCGCATCCTGGGCCACCTCCAGTTCGTAGTTTGCCTGGAGGTTCATCCAGAATTGAGGCGTCGTTCCGAAATACCTCGCCAGACGGAGAGCGGTGTCTGCGGTGATGGCTCGCTTGCCGCGAGCAATATCATTCACGCGAGTCACCGGCACCTGTAGTTCCATCGCGAGGCGGTTGGCTGACAGGCCCAGCGGCTTCAGAAAGTCCTCCCGCAACGTTTCGCCGGGATGGTCGGCGGCATGGTCCTGGTCTTCTTTGCCATATTCCCAACTCGCTAATGGTAGTCCACTATCTCGACATCAAGCGCGTCAGTCTCGTCCCACCGGAAACAGATGCGCCGCGCTGGTCGTTCACTCGAATGCTGTACTGCCCTTTGCGATCACCCGCAAGGGCCTCCAGGTGATTGCCAGGAATGACTCCAAGGCCTGACAGGGCCGCTGCCGCATGAATATGGTCGAGCTTCCGTTTCGCGGCCGGAGCAATGCGCTGAAACTTCCGGCTGAACGTGCGGCGGAATTCCTTTTCGGTCTCCCTGTCCCGGAACGACCGAATCACGGCCCGATCGTACTACCGTTGTACGTTTAACGCAAGACAATAAGAGTGCCCTGGGATTCTGCTTGACACCCGCTGCCGGGCGCACTACCATCGACTCAACGCGCGATTGCGCGACAGGGGTCGTTATGTATCGAAACGGGTTTGTCGTTGTGTGCCTTTTTTGCGCCGCCGGCGTGAGTTTTGCTCAGCCGGCCGCAACGATTCTCGGCCGCGTGGAGGATTCCACCGGCGCGGTAGTGGCCGGTGCGAAGGTGGTAGTTCGCAACACCGACACGGGTCTGGAACGCACCACCACGACCTCCGGCACGGGGGACTACGAACTGCCCCTGCTGCCCATCACCGGGGCGTATTCCCTCAGCGTCTCCAAGGAGGGCTTCCAAAGCCAGGAGTACAAGGGCATCGTCCTCCAGGTGGACCAGCGCGCCCGCTACGACGTCGTGCTCAAGGTTGGCAGCGTCAGCGAGACCGTCAGCGTGACGGGCGAAATCCCCATCATCAACACGGAGCGCGGCTCCGTAGGCCAGGTGATCGGCAACCAGAATATCGTGGACCTGCCGCTCAACGGCCGCGACTTCACCCAGCTCGCCTCGCTGCTGCCCAATGCCATCGTCCGTTCGGGAAGCGCCAGCGCCAGCGTGGCCGGCTCCGATACGGTGGCGGTCAGCGGCGGACGGTTGAGCAAGACGGAATACCTGCTGGATGGCATCAGCATCAACGAGCAGCTTTTCGACGGCGTGGCCGTCCGCCCCTCGGTGGACGCCATCCAGGAGTTCAAGCTGCAAGCTAACTCGTTCTCCGCCGAATACGGCCGCGGCAACGCCATCATGAACATCACCATGAAGGGCGGCACCAACGACTATCACGGCACCCTGTTCGAGTTCCTGCGCAACGACAAGCTGGACGCCCGCAACCCCTTCCTCCCCAGCAAAGCCCCCTACCGCCAGAACCAGTACGGCATCGCCGGCGGCGGTCCGGTGCTGATTCCCAAGCTGTACAACGGCAAGGACAAGACCTTCATCTTCCTGGATTGGGAAGGTACCCGCATCCGCCAGGGGCAGGCGTTCAACCCGGTGGTGCCCTCGGCCGCGTTCCGCAGCGGGGACTTTTCGTCGCTCTCCACGCCCATCCGCGACCCGCTCACGCAGCAGCCGTTTCCCGGCAACATCATCCCCCCCAGCCGCATCGATCCTTCCACCAGCTACTTTTTGAAGTTCATGCCCCTGCCTTACACCGCCCAGGGCACGGCGCCCTACGCGGCGCCCTTCTCGAGCGACGTGGACCAGGGTAACCTGCGTTTCGACCAGAAGGTCAGTGAAAAGAACTCCTTCTTCCTGCGGTACACGTACAACCGCCGCGAAAACTTCAACCCCGGCAACTACCCGCAGAACGGCGGCTACACGCAGGACAACCGCGTGCACAACGTGGCGTTCTCGGATACGCACATTTTCTCGCCCAACGTGATCAATGAACTGCGCCTGGGATACACGCGCTTCTACAACGCCAATATCCCGCAGGGGTTGGGCACGAACTACACGGCGCTCTCCGGCATCACGGGCTTCGAACTCACCAGTCTCAACTTCCCGGGCTTCCCGCAGCTTTCCATCTCCGGGTATTCCGGCATCGCCGGCAATGCCTTCCAGCCGCTCATCAACCCCACCAATATGTACGAGATCGTGGATGGGCTTTCCTGGATCAAGGGCTCGCATACGGTCAAGTTCGGCACGGACCTGCGCGACTACCGCTTCACTTCCACCAACTCGGCCTACTCGAGAGGCAACTTCGCCTTCACCGGCGCCTGGACCGGCAATGCCTTTGCGGACTACATGACCGGCTATCCCAACAGCGGCCTGCGCGACTTCCCGCGCAACCAGTTCGGCCAGTATCAGCGGCAGTATCACTTCTATGTGCAGGACGACTGGAAAGTGGCCCGCAACCTGACCGTGAACCTGGGGCTGCGCTACGAGATCAACCGCATCCCCTTCTGGGTGCAGTATCAGGGAGCCCGCTTCGACTTCGACCGGAACAAGGTGGAAGTGCAGCACATGCCCAACGGGCAGATCAACCTCACCACCCAGCAGGTGGCTTCCTTCGCCTATCCGGTGTTCCAGGATGTGATCGTCAGTCCGGAGTCCGTGGGGCTGCCCAACACCCTGATGAAGCAGCACTGGAACGACTGGGCGCCGCGCGCCGGCCTGGCCTGGCGTCCCACCGCGGACAACAAGACCGTGGTCCGCGCCGGGGCGGGCATCTTCTACATGCTCACCAGCGGCAACAACTCCGTCTCCACGCCCATCATCAACGTGCCCTTCATCGTGGATGAATCCCTGACCCAGCCCACGGTCGGCGGTATCCCGCAGCGCCGCGTGGAAAACTTCTTCCCCCCGTTCAGCTCCAACGCCAACTTCACCACCGCGCTGGCGTACGGCTTCAACCCGGATATGCTCACGCCGCGCATGTACCAGTACAACCTCGCGGTGCAGCGCGAACTGTGGCGCGACTTCTCGCTGGAGGTGGCTTATGTCGGCAATCAGTCCCGCCACCTGGAGATGCAGAACCTGCCGGAGAACTATCCGGCCATCTCGCCCGGGGACACTCGCCCGGTGCAGCAGCGGCGGCCCAATCCGCGGTTCTCGCAAGGCAGCTACTGGGACAACTCGGGCAGCGGGCGCTACAACGCCATGGAAGTGAAATTCGAGAAGCGCTATTCGAGGGGCTACCAGTTCCTGATCGGTTACACCTATGGCCGCTCGCTGGATATGGGCACCCAGGACCAGGGCGGCGGCGGCATCGACAACCCGTACAACTACCGCACCATGTGGGGTCCCTCGGACCTGGACTTCAAGCAGCGCATGGTTACCAGTTTCGTGCTGGATCTGCCCTTCGGCAAAGGCAAGCTTATCGGTGGCAGCGCCCACGGCCTCGCCAACGGCATCATCGGCGGCTGGCAGTTGACCGGCATCCTGACCTTCCAGGGCGGATTCCCCTTCACCCCGACGCTGGCTTCCGCCGACCCGACCCACACCGGGCGCTCCTACGGCTTGCGGCCCAACGTGGCCGGCACCGGCGCCCTGGCCAATCCCACGCGCGACCTGTGGTTCAACACCAAGGACTTCCCGATCCCCGCCGATTACACCATCGGCAATGCCGGACGCAATATTCTGCGCGGACCCGGCATCTCCAACCAGGACCTCTCGGTCCACAAGAATTTCTATTTCAATGAGCGGATCTATCTCCAGTTCCGCGCGGAGTACTTCAACACGTTCAACATCACGAACCTGAGCAACCCCAGTTCGGCCGTGGACGTGGCCTCTGGAGGCAAGATCTTCAGCACCTCCACCGCCGCGCGCATCGGCCAGTTCGCGCTGAAGCTGTACTTTTAGCGCTGCCGAGGTACAATCAGCGTATCCGCGCGTCGCCGAACCGTGAGAGCGGCAATCGTCGCGTTTTGGATGGAGTTGCATGCGTTGAGCAGGATTGCATCGCTGGTGCGCATTGCGGCTTGCGCTCCGGCACTCCTCCTTGCTCAAGGAAACTGTGTCAACATTGCGGGCCTCTGGAGCATGGATGAGAACGCGACGCTCCAGTGCAGCGCCACTGTCGCGGGTCAGACGGAAACGACTTCAGACCCGTTGAGCGCCTCCAGGCAGGTAAATATCCTCCAGGACTCCGGCAGTTGTTCGTTCCAGTATGATCCGGGGAACATCGGCGCGGGAACCGTCGTCCAGTACTCCCGGACGCAGGTCACCGGACAGATCACGGGGAACTCGGTCGCCACCTCGGGCGGCGCCTTGATTCCGGCTGCCGGCGCTCAACTCATCGAGTCTTCGTTTCAGGCGACCGGGTCGGTCTCCGGCAATACCATGACTCTATCGGGCTCCGGCCCCGCCCACATCAAGCAGACCGTAGACGCTGGATTGGTCGCGGACATTTCCTGCACCTTGACCTCCACGGCTACGTTCACCCGGAACTCTTCCGGGCCGGGACCCACCGCGGTGCCTCGGGTGGTGAATGGCGCCAGTTTCGTGGAAGGGCCGGTCGCGCCCGGCGAGATCGTGTCGATCTTCGGCGCGCAAATGGGGCCTGCCCAGGGCGTGTCCGGGAAATTGAATGCCGGCGGACGGGTGGACACTTCGCTCGCCGGCGTCACCGTGCAGTTCGATGGAGTTCCCGCGCCGCTGTTCTACGTGCGCTCGGATCAGATCAACGCGCAGATCCCGTACGCCGTGGCCGGGAAATCGTCCACACATTTACAGGTGCTCTACCAGGGCGCCGCCAGCGAAGCTTCCGTGCCGGTTGCGCCCGCCGCGCCGGCCATCTTTGCCTCCTCCACCGAAACAAGCCGCGCCGTGGTGCTCAATCAGAGCGGCGCGGTCAACTCGGCGGCTTCGCCCGCGGCTCCGGGCGAGGTCATCACTCTGTTCGCCACCGGGGAAGGACAGACCGACCCGCCGGGACTCGATGGAAAGCCGGCGGACGCCCCATACCCTGTCCCGGTTGCTCCGGTGACCCTCCAGATCGACGGGCAGAACGCGGACATTCAGTATGCGGGCGCTGCGCCGGGATTCGCCGGGCTGATGCAGGTGAACGCGCGCGTGCCGGCGGGCATCGCCGGCGGCGGTTCCGTTCCTTTGCAGCTTTTTGTGGGCGGCGTTTCCAGCCCGCGTCTTACCGTGGCGGTTCAAGGCCCAACCTCCTGCACGGCTTGTTCGGACCTGAGCGTCACCATGACGGCCAGCCCCAACCCGGCGCCGGCGGGCGGCAACATTACCTACACCATCAACGTGCGGAATGTCGGCGCCACGGCTTCCGCCAACGCGGTCTTGACCGACACACTCCCCGCCAACGCGACGTTCAAGTCGTCTTCGCTGGCCGTTACGCGGTCGGGCAACACTCTCACCTACAGCCTGGGCAGCCTGGCGGCCGGCGCGAACGTCATGATCCTGCTCGTGGTGGCCGCCCCGGCAGCGGCGGCCTCCACGACGGTGACCAATGCCGCTTCCGTCTCGGTCGCGGGCGACCCGAACCTCGGCAATAACCAGGCCTCCCAAACCGTTACCGTGACTCCGTCCGCTGCGCCGCTCGTCTCCGTGCCCACATTGCTCGCGCCGGTGAACAATGCCGTGGTCCAGCAGAACGATCCGGCTACCGGCTGTTCCGCCAATCCCGCGAAGGGTTACGGCTGGGGGATTCTTTTCGACTGGACGGATTCCACCTCTTCCAACGGCATTCAGCGCTACGAGATCTATGTCATCCACTCGGGCGCGCCGGGACCGGGAATTGACACCTTCGTGACCAAGTCGGAGTTCAGCCAGGTCTCGTGCAACTCCTTTGTCATCGATCAGAACCTCCAGGGCTGGCAGTGGCGTGTGCGCGCGCAAGATACTCGCGGGAACTACAGTGACTGGACGCCATGGGGCGCATTTCAGTACGCCCCCTGCCGCCTGAAGGACGGAACGGCGTGCTATGCCCCGCCGTAGTACACAATCTCAAAAGTCCGCTCACGTATTTCCTTGACCCAGCCGGGCTGCGCGCGGGCGGGGACGCAGGGACCGGAGCCCGTCTCGGGCGTCACTGCCATGTCGGCTTGCGCCAGCCGATCTTCCACACCGGCCGATGGGAGCCCCGTAGTATTCGACGGGGGGGTGGCTGGATGATGTTTCCCGACGCCGCCTTCGCCGGCCAACCTCGCCATAAACGACTACACGTCAACATGGGCTTGCAGTGGCGTATACCATGAAGTCTGATGAGGGGCCTTACCATCGCTCGCGATTTCTTCACCTCCTGGGGCCACCCTTTCCTGAAGTCCTGCTTTCCCGGCCTGGCGGCCAGAATCGCCGCGGGAAGGTTTCTCGGCTCGGATGTGCTGGGTGGCGACGACGAGATCTCGTGCGATCACGACTGGGGCCCTCAGTTCGACCTCTTTCTCTCCGCCGCCGACTATGCAGCACTCGGGGAACGGCTCTCCCAGGCCATGAACGCGGCGGCGCCTAATCCATGGAACGGCTATCGGCTAGCAGGCGCCGGTGACAAGAGCGTGCGCGTGGAGAGCATCCCGCAGTGGTTCAGCAAGTACCTCATGCTCGAACGGTTTCCTGTAAGCGCCGCGGATTGGCCGCCGTTCCACTTGGAGTCAACGCTCTACTTTCTTCGTCACGGAGAGCTTTGGGTGGATGCGACCGGAGAGTTCAGCATGTGGCGGACCTCGCTGCACGAGTATCCGGAGGAACGGCTGCGCGCCCGTCTGGCCGAAGAATGCTTTCGCGTTTGGCACCACGGCGAATACAATTTCGTTCAGCGCATGGCGCGCCGCCGCGACCCGATCGCGATTTCCATCTGTCTCGGTGAGTTCGTGACGGGGATCATGCGAATCGTGCTGCTGATGAGTCGGGACTTCGCCCCTTACTGGAAATGGCTGCCGTTCGAGTTCCGGAAGCGGGCGGAAGCCCAAGCCTACATCAATCTGCTGGAGGAACTCGTTTCCATCCGCGACATCGAGCGTCAGGTCCAAATTGTCCGGAGCCTCTGCGCCCTGGTTCATCAGGAGCTCATGGACGGAGGTTGGGTCACTGGACAGGATGCCAAACCCTACCTTCTGCCGCTGCTCAACGACAAGATTGAACTCGAAGGCCCGAAACGCGACTGAGGTTGCTTGCGCTTATAGTAGCGAGCCGGCCATCGACCGCCCAACCGCCGCACCTGAGAATCTCCAGACGCCAGACCGATACATCTTCCGCGCGAAACGGTTGGGTTCGATTAATGGCGGAACCGACAGGGGTACGGTCTATCAAGTCGACGAGAAACGCGCGTCCCACCATTTGACCGCAATCGGCTCTGGCGGCCGGGCACAAGGCACCGTCGGCGACGACACGTCCGGGTGGATCCCCTGATGCTACCGCGTTTCTCGTTCCTGATCTGCCAGAACGGGACGTTCTGGCCCATGTCAGCCCGATCCGACCTTCGTACGAGTCGGGCGTTATACAATCCAGTGGATTGCTTCTGGTTTGCCCAAGACTACGGGCGCAACCCGAATCCGTCCCCCGTTCGGGAATTCGATCCAACAGTGGTGGGTTCTCCCCGAAATCCCATCGTGAGGGTCCGAGAATCACGTCGGTAATGCATGCTCGACTCCTTCAAAATCGAGTTTTTGGCATCAGGCCTTAACAGGTTTCCAGTGATGCCGCAGCAATTGCGGAAGCCGGTTGATGGGAATGGGCGCCAATGCGAGAGCGGAGATCTTCGAACTAGGACTTCCCCTCTCGCCCTCTCCCCTTGCACTTCGACAAAAGATCCTCTATGCTCCCTGTAGAAGCTACAGGGAAGGAGACATGCCCGAACATATCGGTTTGCCGCAAGGTACACTCGATCTTTTGATCCTGCGCACGCTGGCTCTGGAGCCGCAGCACGGCTGGGGCATTTCCGAGCGGGTGCAGCAGATGTCGAGGGACGTTCTGCGCATCCAGCAGGGTTCCCTCTATCCGGCCTTGCACCGGCTACAGCGGCGCGGCTGGGTCAAGGCCCGCTGGGGGACCTCGGAGAACAACCGGCGCGCGAAGTACTACGAGCTCACCAAAGCCGGCCGCCGGCAGTTGACTGCCGAACAGGACAGCTGGCACAAGCTGGCCGCCGCGGTCGCTCAGGTGCTCGGACCGGCCTGAGGAGTTTTCATCATGTGGCAGGACCTCATGTTTCGCGCTCGCTCGCTTTTCCGGCCGCGCCAGGTCGAAGCCGAGCTGGACGACGAACTGCGCTTCCACGCCGAGCGGCAACTCGGCCAATACCTCGAATCCGGTATTACGCGCGAGGAGGCCCGACGCCGTGTCCGCCTCGAGTTCGGCGGTCTCGATCAGGTGAAAGAAGACTGCCGCGATGCCCGCGGCATTTCCCTGATCGAAACCCTGTGCCATGACCTGCGCTACGGTCTGCGCACGCTGCGCAAGTCGCCGGGCTTCACCGCCGTGGCCCTCTTCACGCTGGCGCTCGGCATCGGCGCTAACACCGCCATCTTCTCAGTGATCTACGGTGTGCTGCTGCGCCCCCTGCCCTACCGCGATTCGGGCCGCCTAGTGATCCTCAACGAAACCAACCCTCGCGTCGGCATGGTCAGCGTGTCACAGATGAACTTCGAGGATTGGCGGCGCCAGAGCCACGCCTTCTCCGAATTGGCCTCGGTCTACGGCGTCCACTTCAACCTCTCCGGCCCGAAGCAGCCAGAGGGCATTTCGGGCATCGCCGTAACGCCCAACTTCCTGACCCTGTCTGGCATTGATCCCATTCTCGGTCGCGGCTTTTCCGCCTCGGAGGAGAAGGCGGGGACGCCGCCGGTGGCACTGCTGAGCTATCCGCTGTGGCAGTCGCGCTTCGGCGGCGACCCCAAAGCGCTTGGCAGCACCGTGTCGCTGGACGGCCGCGCCTACACGATGACCGGCGTGCTGCCTCCGGAGTTCCGCTGGGTGGAGCAGGTCGATGTCATCGAGCCGGTCGGCGTCCTCGCCACCAGGAATGATGGTTTCGAAACGCGCGGCAACCGCGGCGACATGATGGTGCTGGGGCGCCTGGGCCCGAACTCCAACCGGGAGCAGGCGCGGTCGGAGATGGAAGGTATCGCGGCGCGGCTGGCGCAGGCCTATCCCCTCGAAAACGCGCGCTGCGGCGTGATGCTCCGTCCCTTACGCGAAGTCTTCTCGGGCGATGTTCGGCCGGCCATCCTGGTGCTGCTAGGCGCGGTGGTGTTCGTGCTGCTGATTGCCTGCGCCAACGTGTCCAACCTGTTTCTGATGCGCGGTGCTGTGCGCTCGCGCGAGATGGCACTGCGCATGGCCATCGGCGCCAGCCGCGGCCGTATTGCCGGACAGGTGCTCACCGAGGGCTTCCTGGTGGCCGTCCTGGGCGGCGCCGCGGGTATCGCGCTCGCTGGCATCAGGGGCATCTCGACCCTGATCCCGCGGGCTTCGCTGGCCGGTGCTTCCATCGGGATGAGCGGGCCGGTGCTGCTCTTTTCCGCCGCCGTCGTCCTGCTCTCAATGTTCGCTTTCGGGCTGGCTCCGGCGCTACATTCCACCAGCGCCAACCTGCAGTCGGAGTTGAAGGAAGGCGCCAAGGCCACTTTCGCCCGCGGGCGCGGCCGCTGGCGCGCTGTGCTGGCCAGCGCCGAAATCGCCTTTGCGCTTATCCTGCTGGTGGGCGCGGGCCTGATGATCCGCAGCCTCTACCGGCTGCTCTCGGTTGACTCCGGCTTCCGCGCCGGGCACGTGATAAAGCTGAATATGAGCCTGCGCACCGAACAATACGACAAGGATCCGGCCGTCCTCAACTTCTGGCAGAAGGTGCTGGACGGAGTGCGTGCCTTGCCCGGCGTGCGGTCGGCCGCCGTGGGCACCTCTCTTCCGCTCACTGACGATCATTGGCGCGACGACATCTGGGTGGAAGGCCAACCGGTGCCCGACGCGGCGAGCTTCCCGCATCCCGACATGCACGTGGTCAGTCCGGGCTTCCTCAGTACCATGGGCATCCGGCTGCTGCACGGCCGCGCCTTCCTGGAGACGGACCGCGAGAACGCCCCGCTGGTGGTGCTGGTCAACGAAACGTTGGCGCGGCGGCTTTTCCCCGGCCGCGATCCGGTGGGCGGGCGAATCCAGCTCGGCCGCCCCAGGCCGGGGAGGCCGCACAAGTGGAGAACCATCGTGGGCGTGATGGCCGACACCAAAATGTACGGCCTGGCGCAGCCAGCACGCATGGAAGTCTACCTTCCATACCGGCAGGATGCGTCGAACGGCATGGCGCTGGTGGTGAAATCGGCCGGCGATCCGGCCGCGCTGACGTCGGCCATCCATCGCGTGGTGGCGTCCATCGATAAGGACCAACCGATCGTCGGTGTTCAGACCCTGCAGCAGGTCATGAACGACCCCATCTCGACGCGCCGGATCACGCTGATTCTGCTCAGCCTGTTCAGCGTGCTGGCGCTGGTGCTGTCGGCCATCGGGATCTACGGCGTGGTGTCGTACTCGGTGGCGCAGCGCTTCCGTGAGATAGGTATCCGCATGGCGTTGGGCGCGCAGAGGAGAGATGTGCGGCGACTGGTATTGGGTCAGGGCGCCAGGATTTCCGGCATCGGCATCGCCATCGGCCTCGCGGCATCGCTTTTGCTGACCCGGCTGATGACGAAGCTGCTCTATTCGGTGAGCGCGGCCGATCCGGCCACCTTCCTATTGGTGGCGCTGCTGCTGGCCCTGGTTGCACTGGCGGCATGCTACATCCCGGCGCGGCGCACTACGCGGGTGGATCCTTCGATCGCGCTGCGGCAGGATTAGCCGCGAGCGGAGAAAATCGCGTCGGGGGACGCTTCCCTCCGGCCCAGTTTCTTGCGCGTTAAGCGCTGGCCAGAGGAAAGGCTTGTGAACCGCGGGTGTCCCGCGGCGGCCTCGGTGCACCTTGGCGTAGTCGCGCCCCCGCAAGGGTACCAGTGCCGGGCGAGAGTACAGAAACACGCTAACGACAAGGACTGGAAAGCGCCAAAGCACGCGACGTCTCGATAGACCGATCTCCCATCCGCATCGTTTACCGATGAGTCCGAGCGGATAAGCGCCGATTCGTACACTGTCCCGATACGGGGTTCAGGGAAGTTGCACCAGGGCCTCACTGGAGTCGGATCCACGCGCAAGTTGACGGGAAGACACCTGATATTGACATTGGACGCCGCCCACGGGTGGGTTCGCGTAGTCGGCTATTGAACCATCGCTGGCTCCGAGACTCCCGTCTTCGTCCGCTCTGCCTGCTCGCTCCACTTCTCGTCGGCAGCGCCCTGGCGCGCTGCAATCTCGTCAAGGGCGCGCCGCTTCGCCTCCATCCGCACGTGGGAGTAGCGGGGCAGCATGGCGCGCGAAACATGCCTGGCGATGCTCATGATCACCTCATCGCCGGCGCCAGACTCGGCGAGTTCCGTGACCAGCGTGTGGCGGTCGTCGTGCCACCGGCCCTTCACGCCCGCCTTCTGGCGGACCTTGATCCACGCCGTCTTGAACGAAGTGATTGGGCCTCCTCAGCAGAATCTGTGGGTTGATTCTGGCTCCGGCAATCGTCCCAAGTTGTGATACAGCGCGATTTCCATGGCCTCATAGGTGCGAAAGCCGTAGGATC
>JAJPJX010000003.1 GCA_021324015.1 Solibacteraceae bacterium
GGTACCGGGGGCGGCTCTCTCAAAGTGCTCCCATTCGTCGCAGTCAAACAGCTTGTCAGCCAGGTAATTCAGTCGTCGCTCTGCCCACAGATTCTGCTATAGAGCCAAATTTTCTCAGACCTATCGTCTCGTCGCTTCGCCTCGCCATTCAACGGCCAATGTCCGTACGACTTCTCCGGCAGAGTGTGGTCAACTGTCAGGGGCGCGCAGAGACGGAGCCATTTTCGACGCGTGGCGAACCGCGAACCATTCTGCAAACTCCGACAAATTCCTCGGCCCTGAACCCACCCGACGCTATACTTTGTGAATAACCACATGAGTCGTGACCGATCCGACGCGTCGCGCCAACACCGAGCACTTATCGAATCGAAATTGACGGACACCCACCATCAAGCCCACGGCGCCGAGTCGGGTGAGGACCTCCGCAAGGCCAACGAACTGCTCCGGGACATCCTCGAATTGCTGAAGGACAAGACACAGCGCATGCTGCGCGACGATCACGACGCATGTTGGAACCGCTGGCTTGAAGTCAAGGAGATCATCAAGTACAAACGAGAAGAAATTGCCAGCTTCAACTACGGCGCGTTCCGGGACGACGCCTACGAAGCCAAAGGCATCGCAGCGCAATCCCCCAAAGACGCGAAACAAAAAGTCCGCAGAATCCAGCGCGCGATGAAAGGGCGCACCATGGAACGCTGGCAATTCGACGAGATAAACGGCGTACTCCAAGACACCTGGAACATCGCGATGGCAGCATACCAACGCCGACGCGAAGAGCGCGAACAAGAGCAGCAGCAATGGCGAGAACGCATGAGCGCCGCCAAATCACGAAAGCTTGAACTCATCAACCGAAATCGCACCATGATCGAGAACCTGGAATCGCAGATCGACCGGTGCAAGGACATGCTCCACAACACCAAGTCCCCGGAATTTGAGCAACGAATCCAGGAATGGATCGATGAGAAGCACGGGAAAATCCGAGACATCGAACGATTCACTGCCGACCTCGAAGCCCAGATCCGCAGCATCGACGTCAAAGTCCAATGACAAGGCGCCCGCGGCAGCCAAGAACGCGTATCAACCCTGCCACTGAGGCAGCGGTGCTGCTCAAAAGCGCTCGTCGGTGCTGCTTGTGCTGTTATCTCCGGCAGGACTTCGCCGAAAAGCATGGACAAATCGCGCACCTCGACAAGAACCCAGCAAACGGGGCCGAAGAGAACCTCGCGTACCTTTGCTTGGAACATCACAGCCTGTATGACTCCAAGACGAGCCAGCATAAGAACTACACGTTTGAGGAAGTGACGGCGGCTCGCGCGCGACTCTATCACAGGGTGAACGTGCTCGGATTTACTGATGCTCTCCCGCCAACATCGCCACAAAACGCCGCGCCCCGAGCCATGTTCTTGACTGCGACGGCGGGCCGCGCGGAACACGAACGCTTCAATGCAGAATGGAAACAGATCGTTCGCGAGAAGAAGAGAATTGATCGCGACTTGCGCCGTCATCTAGAAGCGCAAGACATGGAGCAAGCAGAATACTGCCAACAGAAGATGGAACTCCTCTTCACCAGAATCACGGAAATCGTCGAGCGACAATTCGCCGTCGAACAAGAGCTCTTCCGACTGTAAAGAAGCGGCTCAGAACGCCAGCGCGGAAAGTCACGCGTTCAATGCCAGTTGCGCCTAACCGATGAGCACTTTCATCATTACGCTGCTCCTCTCTTATCCGCTGTTTTCAGCACAGCGTCCAAGCGCTCTTTGAAAGGAAAGTGATGCCCGGGAAACCGTCGTCAGAACTTTCTACACCTTCGGCCTGATGAGATCGAGCGAGATGAGATCGCAGCGCTCACTTCAGCAAAACGCTGGCTCGCCGATCGTAGATGTCGGGCGTGAGTACGCATTCGCGCAGATTGTCGAGCACGATCGTGCGCGTGACGCCTCCCAATCGCCGGAACGCTTTTTCGTGCAGCTCGGCCCACACGCGCGCACTGGATCGGAACACCAGCAGGCGGACGCATTTCCGGCTGTAGCCCAGCGTCAGAACGAACAGGCGCGTGCGCCGATAGCGTCCGCTGTGCGGATCGCGCACCATGGGACCGGAGCCGTAATCGACTTGGGTCACCGAGCATGATCTGCGGCACATCGCCAAAGAAGTGAACTGGGATGTTCAGAGGAGGCGCTTTAATGCGCCGCGCAACGAAATCACTGTGTAGCCCGCTCAGTCGAACATTAGGATCTGAAAGGGCTCATCCGGACCTGAGTCGCTGGGCTGGTCGGACGGCGGAAAGAGAAACTCGCTGGTCGGGTCGTGCTGACTGTATCTCTTCTGCGCGAGGGTTCGATTCTGGACCGCATAGCAATACACGCACCCGTGCGGACACGTATCGTACTCGCCAATGTCTCGGGCCTCGCCGATGTGGCCATCAAGAACGCTCCGGGAGTGTTAGCCAACATCATCGGGGGCCAGGCGGGCATCGACGATATCGTCAAACTCGTCCAGGGCAAGTCGGGATACGGTGGCCTCATCGGCGACCTCTATAAAGCCACTTCCAGCGGCGGAGATCCCACCAAGGTGCTCGGGCAGTATCGCGCGGCGGTGGGAACGATGATCCGGCAATCCGAGATGGCCGAGGCGTACCAACAGGGCAAGGGATTCGAGGGTATCAGCTACGAAGAACTTCGAGGCGCGATGACGGGTCGCGGGAAGCTGCCGCCCGGACTCCGCTTCGAGAACATGCTGGCGGATCAGGCGCCGAGGCTCGAAACTCTGCGCGCGCTCGATCGGGAAATTGATCTGCTGGGCCAGAGCTACGGCCTCGAAAAGAAGAACACGTCCCTGACCGGTCAGGAAGATCGTCTCAAAGAGGTTGCGAAATCGACCGGCGTCACGGAGGAACTGCGCCAGCAGGTGGCCAGAGCCCAGGAAGGCGAGTTGAACGGCCTGGCCCGCATCAATGCCGCCCACCAGGAGCGCCTGCGGCATCTGAAAGAGGAAGGCCAACTCAACACCGCGAACGCGAAGCTCGCCGGCCAGATCCGGGACGCGGAGATCGCCCGCTTCGAAAAGGAAGAGCAACGGAAGACCGCCGCTGCCGTGTTCGGCGCGAACACCTCTCTGGGCGAAGCAGGCATTCGATCGAACTACGCGATCTTCCAGGCCAATCGCAAGGCCAGTGGCGCGGCGTTCGGCGAGGCAGACATCAATGCCGAGTACGACACCGCCATGGCGCTCGCGCAGAAGCAGTTCGACCTTGCCGCTCAGCACGTCCGCGAATTACGGGACATGAACGCCACGGACGGAGAGATCCAGCGCGCCCAAATCGAGGCGACGAAGGCCTTCGCGTTGGCGGCTCTTGATGCTGAAACGAAGAAGCGGGTTGAGTTGATCGACCTGGCGCGGCAGCAACGGGACGAAGAGTCCAAGACCGCCCGTGCCAACTACGACAACGCCCGCAGGCTCGGCGACGCCACGGCCAGCGAGCAGGAGCGCAGCGAGAGGGACGTGGTGCAGCGGCGGATCAAGATGGCCGAGGCGCTTGGCATGAAAACCGCTAGTGGCCAGGTCGCCACGGCGCTTACCGTGGAGCAGTTGCGCATCGCGGCGGCGCAGATGCAGCACGACCAAGCCATTGCTCGAATCGGCCAGGAGACGATCGAGGCGCGAAAGCTGCCCGGCGGCACCCCCGAGGAGCAACGCCAGCGAGAATCGGAACTCAACCGGCTCAAAATCGAGGGGCTGAAGGCCGAGGGCGAGTTTCAGCGGCAGATCGACGATGCCCACCAGGACCGCGTCGTGAAGCTTCTGGAGATCCAGAAACGCGAGATGGAAGAAATCCAGAACAAGGCCTCGGGCCTCTTCCACACGCTGTTCACGAAGCCGCAGGACTTCGGCAAGCAACTCGGCAGCACGCTGAAAGAGGCGATGCTGAAGCCGATTACGGAAGGGCTCGGCGGCTTGGTCGCGAAGGCAGTCCAGCCGATCGTCTCTGGCATCGGCGGGATCTTCAACGGAATCTTCGGCAGCAAACATGACCCGATGAAGACGGCAACGGATCTGAACACGGCCGTGACCGCGCAGAACTCTGTCGCGATCGCGTCCCTGACTGCGGTAATGGCGGCGGTCATGGGGATGGGTGCGCCTGCGATCGCCGCCCCGAGCGGCGTTCCCGGTGGGATCTCGCTTCCAGCCATTTCGGTCCCTGCGCCGACTGGCGGCGCGGCAGGCAGCGTTGGGGCCGGTGCGCCGATTTCCATTCCCGTGGCTTCAGGCGGAGCGGGTGCGGCAGCGGCCAGCGCCTCGCCGGCGGACATTCTCAATCTGCCGGTGATGCATGCCGGTGCATCCATGAACCCCCTGGGGATGATCCTCGGTGCCAACCGGCCTGGCGGCACGTCGGGCATTTACAGCCTGTTCACGAAGGCGGGTTTCTCAAAGACGCTGTCCAACCTGAAGGGAACCGTCTGGAACCAGCAGGCGTGGGACGCTTCGGGAGGCGGATTTGGCGGTGGCGTCCAAGCCATAGCGAAATCGCCCGCCGGTGCCGCCGGCATGATGCTGGCGATGAACGGCCTGTTCGGTTCCAGCCGCGGCACGTGGGGCGGCATCGCGCAGAGCACCGCCGGTGGCGCGCTTATCGGCGAGCAGATCGGTGGCCCGCTGGGTGCGGCGATCGGCGCCGGCGCGGGCTTCCTGGCCGGCTTGGGCGAGAAGCTGTTCGGCGTAGAGTCCCCGGAGAACGAGGCGAAGCGCCTCGTCAAGCAGCTCTACTCGATCAACATCGACAACTCGATGGCCAAGCAGATCGCCGGGATCGCGCAGCAGAAGTACGCAGGTCACGTGAGCATCGCGGTCCGCGACCCGGACGTCCGCAAGATGCTGATGCTGTATTCGGAGGCCACGGGCCAGAAGATGCCGCTGTCGGCCACGACGCCGCAGTCGGCCACGCTGTACACGCTCCGCCACACGTGCCTGACCCGTTGGGCCGCTCACATGGATCCCTACACTCGGGCGTACCTTGCCGGGCACAGCGATTTTTCCACTACAAAACGGTATGTCCACCCTCAGGCCGAGACGGTGCGCGCCGCAATGGAACGTGTACGAGGCGCAAAGGGTGGGCATAGTTTTGGGCATAGTGACGAAAAAGCGGCTGAGAGGTCGTCACCTCCAGCCGCCGTATCTACCAATGATTTCAGTGATTTAGTTGGTCGGGGCGAGTGGATTCGAACCACCGACCTCCTGGTCCCGAACCTTAAGAGAACGACTTTGCAGGGGCTTGCAGGCGCTTGCTGAGCGTCCATGGCCTGCAGCATTCCTCTTTTTTCTCAATCGGTTCCCGATGCTTCGCTATGCTTTCCGTTGTAGCGGCTTGCAGAGTGTCGGTGCACCAAACGGGCAAGAAAAGGGTAAGCCGGGGGTTGATCTCCGCACTCGGCGGTGCCGCCGTCCAGCGTCTGATTGCCGGGTCCACAAGTTTCAAATGCCGAGGTATGTTTCAGCAAAACGTGCGAGTGCGCGTACTCGAGTATCCCAAGGTGAAGCTTAAGGCGTTTCAGGGAAAAAGGGCCGGCGTTCCTCACGGAGAGGACGGCCGGCCCGATGTGAAAAGTGGAGGCTTCAGGGCTTGAGACTCGCGATCTCCGCTCAGCGCGCGAGATGATCGTCAGGACGAGGCCTTGCGGTTGCGGGCTTTCACGCTGCAATCGCGTCCGGCCGGGGATGTAGGCCGTGTCTGGACGGGACGGGCGTTTGAAGCGGGCCGCTCCGCCGTGACCTTGCGGCAGGCCTTTTGAGCCTTGGCTTCGGCTTGCGCGGCGACTCTGAGCGCCTCATACTGTCTGCGCTTCGCCGCTTTCGTGACGACCTCCGCGGTGAGAGCCTGGCGGAGGGCCTCCTCCTGCCGCCATATCGCTTGCTGTGCTGCTTGTTCGGCAGTTGCCGTCACCAGGAGTGCCTCGTCTCGGCGCTGCTTGGCTTTTTTGGCCGCTGCTCCGGCCAGCGCAGCCTGTCGCACTGCGTCGTCGCGTCGGCGTTTGGCTTCGCGAGCCACAGCCTCCGCATTCTCTGCTTGACGGAGCGCTTCGTCGTGCCGACGTTTGGAATCAAGCGCTGCGGCTTCCGCCCTTTTGGCTTCACGGAGGCGTTCTTCCTCGCGCTGTTTAGCCGCCGCTTGCGCCTGCTCAGTCGCCTGGCGCAGCGCCTGCTCCTTTCTGACGCGATCGATTTCCGCCAGAAACGAACGGACACGTTTTGCGCCGTTGACATAGTCCAAGCGCTTCCAGAGCGAAAACGCGAACTCCACGAGGCCTTGATCGTCGAGTGCAAAGCCGCGATGATGCATTTCGACTTGAACAACCGCTCGGTCGTGGTCGGTAAGGTGTTGAAGGTCCCCGAGGTCCACAGGGTAGCCCTCGACGGCCATCCAGACCTTCAGATTCTGTTCTAAATCTTGCTTCGTTAGGCGTTTGAGGCTGTCATGCACACGTTGATCGAGGTCCTCGTCCGGGCGGAAAGCCGAGCCACAAACGTAGTAGGGAACCAGGAGCGCATTCCCAAGCAGGTGAATAACACTGGCCGCGGTCGCATCATAGATGGCGTCGTCGAGATTCTGCGTGATTGTGACCGTGGAATCCAGAGACAACCCACTCCCGGCAACGTAGACCGAGAACGCGCGTTCACGCTGCATCTGTTCGACGTCTATGCGATACGTAGCGCTCGCACCCGGGATAGATACTTTGTCCGGACCTTCGAGAGTGAAGGTGACGGTCAGAGATTTTATGGTCCGTCTGCGATTCCGGCCGGCATGGATATCGAACTGGGTATGACCGCCGCCGCCGGCGCCGTCGGCGCCGCTTTTGCTCTCGTACTTGGTGATTTCCGACGCGCGTTCCAGGCTCCCGGCGATCCAGAAATCGACAGCCGGCATCTGGCCCGTACCCGGTTGGGTGGCCGCGGCTAAAAGCACCCCGGGAACGGCGACGGCGCCGGGATACATCCGGTAGGTGCCGAATTGCGACCCGATATGCGTAATAGCGTTGATCACGTAATCGCTCAGATCGCACGGCAGTTCTTCGCTAACGCCGGACAGGTTGCGAATGTAATCGACGCCGACCACAATGCGCTTGTCGCCCAGCATGAGGGTGTATGCGCGCGCTTGCAGCCCGAACTTCGCCAAGTCATCGAAGCTTCGCTCGCGAACGTAGACTACGGGCGCGGAGACTTGCGGTTTGATTTCTTTCGACCGGCCGCCCCAAGCGATCTGGGCAACGCTCGCAATCAGAAGCACCTGAAGAACTCGATTTAACATATTTACCTCCTATTTGGGAACGATATTCACACCGTTGATCGATATGGTTGACTTCACCGAGATGCTGCGAACGTCCGCGCCCTCGACATCGGCGGTCCCGAGCGATATGGGCTCGCCGGCTTTGGCAAACACGGTAAGCGGCTTTCTCAGAGCAACCACAATGTTCATTTCTCGAACCCCGTCGCTCGCCTTGATCGCAGATGGCGACAAGCGCTGCAACACCTGATCGGGTGTCTTGCCAGCCAAATCGTAGTCCGTCAGAGCCCAGTACTTAGCGCCGCTTGCCGTCAAGCGATCGCGAAATACTCGGGCGCGATTCCGGATCATGACCTCCGTGGAGGGGTCTGGCGATTGGGCCGCCACCGCCGCCTGTGCGGCTGCTACGGAAGATCTCGCCAGGGCGCTGGTTGAAGCCCCGACCGCGTTCTGAGCCAACAGGCTGCCCGAGCCGATGACAGCCGCAATAAGCGCACGAAGCACATGGTTTCGCATGGCTATTCACCCCTTGTATTTCGGCGGCGAGTGCAGAAGGGCACCCGCCGCCTGTTCCTGGATCAGTGGATTCGGATGCCTCCGATATGCGCCACGCCGAACAACCCACCGAGACCGCCGAAGTTCAATGCGGCGGAGTTCGTGACCTGCGTCACGTCCGTGGCCTGTCCAGTGAAATGCGATCCGGAGATCGCGATGCCGCCGATGCTGGCGCTACCAGATCCGAAGTTCAGAGCGGCGCTGTTGGTCGCCTGAGTGACGTCGCTCAGTTTGGCGGAGGAGACGTTGGAGCCCCCGGTGACGGAGATCCCGCCGATATAAGCGCTGCCGGAACCGAAGTTCAGAGCGGCGCTGTTGGTGGCCTGGGTCAAGGCCGTAGCCTCGCCGCTGAAACTGGAACCGGAGACCGTGATGCCGCCGATGCTCGCGCGGCCGTCGCCGAAGTTCAGGGCGGCGCTGTTGGTGGCTTGAGTAACGTCACTCAGCTTGGCCGAGGAGACGTTCGACCCGCCCGTGACGGAGATCCCGCCGATGTAAGCGCTGCCGGAGCCGAAGTTCAAGGCGGCGCTGTTGGTGGCCTGGGTCAAGGCGGTAGCCTCGCCGCTGAAACTGGAACCGGAAACGGTGATGCCACCGATGCTCGCGCGGCCGTCGCCGAAGTTCAGAGCGGCGCTGTTGGTGGCCTGGGTTGTGTCCGTCATCTTTGCGGACGAGACGTTCGAGTTGTTGCCGATGCTGATACCGCCTATGCCGGCCATTCCGTTGCCGAAGTTCAAGGCCGCAACGTTCGTGCCCTGCGTGATCGAACTCAGGTTGGCTCCGGACACATCCGAAGCCTTGCTGACACCGGTCGAGGCCGCAACCACTACCGCGGCTGCCACGACGAATACTTTGCGATTCATTCCTTGTCTCATTTCGTTTCCTCTTCGGAATTAGTCGGGGAATGAGGCGCCGGGTGTTTCGCCACGGCTCTCTCTTGCCCCGCCGATCTAAATGCGGGGCAACTCGAGCATTTCCGGCAAAGCCGGTGCGCGGGGGCTCAAGTTTCATCCGGCTCGTTCCCATTCGTCCTGAGACTTCGGGCAAGGCCGTTTGACGGATAGTTTGGTGCACCGCCGCTCTCGAAGTAGTGCGTCGTCGCCTGCCTTACCGGAGGGGCCGCAGACATCGCATACGGAACAGCCGCCATCTGAGGAGACGCCACGTCCACCGAGCGCGTTGGTCGGTTTGAGCGAGGAGTCTCACGGTGGCCGCAAGCCGCGTTACGACGGCGGCGCCCAGCTGTCGCTGGCGTTCTGAAGATCAACCGAAAGATAGAAACGAGGACTTGCATGGAAAACAAGGGTGGATACCTCAATGAGATTCCTGCGTCCGGCGAGATCACAATCCTCGCCGCAGTTGTGGAGAAGGAGATCCGGCCCAAACGGAATGGCGGGTCCTACCTGGCCCTTCGCCTGGCAGATCGTTCCGGCGAGTTGGACGGGAAGGTCTGGGACAATCCAGAGGCCGTCGCGCAGCTTTTCGCGACCTCCGATGTCATCAAAGTCCGCGGCACCATCGAACATTACAACGATAAGCGGCAACTCATCATCGGCCGTCTTCGCCGCTGCGAGCCGCAGGAGTACGACGCGGCCGATTTCTACGCCGCGTCGTCCCGTGATCCAGACGAGATGTTCGGCGAGGTGCAGAGCTTCGTGGCGATGGTTCACGACCCCGTCCTGCGAGAATTGCTGGAGTCGATCGTTAATGACGCATCGATTTCGGAACGGCTGAGGACGGCGCCGGCGGCGCTCAAAATCCATCACGCCTTTCGGTCGGGATTGCTGGAACACATCGTTTCGTTGTGCAGCTTGGCCGTGGCGCTGACAGGGCATTACCGACGATTGAACTTGGACTGGTTGATCGCCGGTGCGATCCTTCACGACTTGGGCAAGATCGACACGCTGGCATTGAACGGCGTCCGGTTCGAGTACACGAGTCGGGGCCAGTTGATCGAGCACGTCGCGCTTGGACTGGAGATTCTGGAGAAGCATTGCTCCCGTGTGAGGGAGTTCCCGATTGAGATGAAGACCGTGCTTCAACACCTCATCGTGAGCCATCACGGCGATTTGGACAAGGGCGCCCTGCGGAGACCGATGTTTCCGGAGGCATTCGCGCTTTCGATCCTCGACCTCTTGGATGCGCGACTGGAACAGGTATTCGGCATGCTGGACTCGACGTCGGAGCGAGAACCATTTACGCCCTACGTGCCGTCGCTGGAGCGGCAGCTCTTTCGTGGTTTTCAAAAACCAGTGGCAGGAGGCGGCGCGTCATGAGCGTGACATCTTTCTCGATCGAAGCAAAGGACATTGCCCAGAAATCCAGCATCTTCGAAATCGACGAGACTCTGGACGCCCTGGTAGAGGCAGCCGAAGTCGATGCCGAGGCGAACAACGGCGAAGTTTCAGACGCCGTCAGGTGCGCCCTTGGCACGTATGCCGAGGCGTTTGGGTTCAAGGTCGATCGAATCGCCGACTACCTGAAATCACAGAAGGCCGAGGCCGAAATCGCGCAACGCGAGGCGGAGCGGCTCCACGCACGGCAGAAAGCAGCGGAAAACCGCGAGCACCGGTTGAAACAGATGCTCGCGTGGTTTATGCAGTCGCGCAACCTCCAAAAGTTGCGGGGGGAGCGCAACACCATTGCGCTCCAGGCGAACAGCACCGGCTCGCTAATCGTAAACGAGATGTCGAAGATTCCGGCGAGCTTCTACCGGGCTCGGATCGAGCTGACGTGGCCAGAATGGGTGGAGGTCTTGAATGCGCTGCCCGCCGGGAGCCTTCGAGAGCGCCTAATCCTGGCAGAAGGGAAGTTCGTGCAGCGGGAACTCCAGCGCGGCATTCTGTCGGATGCACTCGCTCGCGGCGAGGTGGTGCCCGGCGCAACGCTCATCAAAGGGCACCACGTTCGAATTCGGTGAGCCGTTTCGTGGAGAACGCTGCCCCCGACCGGACTGCGACGAAAAGGCGAGCGAGCCTTTCTGCGCTTGGAACTCGGTATAATCGTAAGACATCTAACGCTTCAGGCGTTTCCGCAGTTGTTAGGTATGTCCCGGTTTCCTTCAGGCCCGAGCCAGTGGAAGAGCCTCATCGTCACGGCGTTCTTCGCCCTACATCTTCCCGTGGGAGTTTTGGCGCGAGAGCCCAACCCCGATCCATTACTCACAGAAGCCGATCGGCTGGCATGGCTGAAGAATTGGAAGCGCGCTGAACCTCTGTTCGAGAAGGCGGAACGCGCGTTTGCCGCTCGTGGCGATCATCGTGATGAACTCTACGCCCGGATCGGCAAACTGCGCGGCCAGTTGCCACGTCGTTCAAACGCCGAAGTCTCCCAGGTTCTTGCCGATCTGCTGACCGACCCTATTGTCCGGAGCGACAACAGGCTGCGGCTCTGGTGTCTCGTTGTGAAAGGTGACACGGACCTGGACATGGATGCCGATTTGGCGGAGCGCGACTGGACGGAAGCCCTCGCGCTTGCGAAGGCGCTCGGCGACAAGGAGTGGGTATCGAGGGCAACTGGCGAACTCGGCATCATCGCATTCCTACACGGCGATACGGCGAGCGCGCTAATCAAGGTGAGCTCCGCTCTCAAGGAGGCGCAGGCCAACAAAGACGTCGGCGGTGAGATTCGGTATTTAACCCTGATTGGCAATGGACTCACCGAGTTCGGTCGCGCCGACCAGGGACTGATTTATCTTGACCGCGCGATATCGAAGGCGTAATCTGAGCGAGATCTCAGTGAGCCGATGCTCCCCTATACGGGGAAAGCTACCGCCCTGGTCGCGCTCGGAAAAATCGGCGAGGCAGAACAGCTCCTGGAACATGCACTTTCTGTCGCCCAGGGCTCCAACAGTATCGGGTATCAAGCGGAGCTTTCGACGCAGTTGGCGCTCTTGGCGAAGAAGGCCGGCAACACGAGACGGGCGGCGCAGCGCTTCGCGGACGCGATCCGTTTAGGAACTCAGGTCGAAGGGTGGCGACCGGTCGCGCTCAGCTACTTCGAACTGTCGAAAATCCAAGAGAACTCGGGCGAGCTGGTCGCGGCCGAAAGATCCGCCAGGCAAAGCGTCGCAGCGTGCCGTCGTTTGAGCGATCGATTTTTCCTCCCTCGATACCTGGCCCATCAAGGTGACATCGAGATCAAGAGGGGGCGAATCCGCGAGGCAAAAGCGACCTACGCTGAGGCAGAGGACATCATCAACGGCATCTTGGTGAATGTCAACAGCCCGTGGACGAAGAGTTCGTTGATCGCGGCGATGAACGATGTTTTCACCGGAAATCTGCGGCTCGAATTTCGTGTTGGCCGAAACGCCCGACGGGTTTTCCATGTCGTGGAAGAGGCGCGCGGCAGGCCAGTGGCCGATCTACTCCGGGCGCGCCGGAACACGAAGCCGGCGGTTTCTGCGGAGCTGACCAATACAGAGCGGAAAATTGCGGCGCTGCAGATTCAGCTGCAAAGGACCAGCGGGCGACGTGAGCGGCAGAGGATTTTGGATCAGCTCTACGAGGCGGAGCAGGAAATGGGCCCCCTTACTGCTTCTGCGAACCAATGGATGCGGGTCGCCAGAAGGCCAGTCGAACTCGAGCACGTTCAGCGGTCACTCGGCCCGGGCGAACGCATTCTGGAGTACGTGCTCGACAACCCGAGTTCATACTGCATCGTCATTTCTCGATCAGGCACTCAGATTCGAACTCTTCGGAGCCGAAGCGAGATCGAACAAACGGTAATGCCGCTGTTGAAGAGCCTGCGAGCTGCCGACGATCCCACTCTCGCCAGGCAGGTTTACGATGCCGTATTCAAGCCGGTTGAACAAGACGTCGCCGCCTCAGGGCGCCTGGTCGTTGTGCCCGACGGCGTTTTGCACCAGTTGCCGTTTGAAGTTCTCCGCGACAGCAAGGGACGCCAGGTACTGCAAGGCTACACCGTCAGCTACGCACCTTCCGCTTCTGTACTGGCCCTATTGCGAGGACGGCAGGGCGGCCGGAACGCACGATTGCCTCTCCTGGCGGTCAGTGCCGGACCGCAGAACGCACCGACGGCAAGACCAGGCAGCAGCCCATTTGGCACAGTGGTCCGGGGACTCTACGACGTCGAAGCCGGTGACTTGCCTCCCTTGGCCGCGGCCAACGGAGAAGTTCGCGACGTAGCGACAATCCTCGGACCGGGCAGCATTGTGCTCACGGAAGCGAGCGAAGCGGATGTGAAGGCGCAGCCGTTGCAAAACTTTTCCGTTTTGCACTTCGCCGTTCATGGGCTGACGAGCACGAAGTTCTCCGAACGGTCGACACTCGTGCTGCGGAGCGATGAGAGCCGTCACGAAGACGGTCTGTTGCAGGCTCGCGAGATCATGGATTTCGCGTTGAATGCCGACCTCGTGACATTATCCGCATGCGGCAGTGGAAGCGGCCAGATTTCGGGA
>JAJPJX010000168.1 GCA_021324015.1 Solibacteraceae bacterium
CAAATTTCGGGCTCATCCCGCATTGGAATCGAAAGCCGTTTTCAGGCTCATCTCGTATTGGAATCAATTCTCGATTTCAGGCTCATTTCTGGATTGGAAAATGCTCGCCCGCAAGATCAATCTGCCGGAAGCCCATGCGCAAGGCCGGGGAGCCGGGGCGCAGGGTGAAATCGTAGTTTTCGGCGTTTCCGAATTGCGGGTCGGCCACCAGGGAATGGAAATTGTTGGGCGGCAGGTCCATGGGTTCGCCGCGCACATCGAAGAAGAGATTTCCTTCGAAGCGGAACTGGTGGCAGTCACCCGTACATCCCGGCCAGGGGGCATCCTGCCAGTTCTGTCCCAACAGGCGGCCCTGGTCGAAATACACGATATTGCGCTCGAAAACGAAGGAGCGGTGATTCTCGGCGCGCGTGCGCATCAACTGGTATTCGCGGCCAAAGGCGAAGATGTTGTTGCGCACGATGTTGTCACGCCCGTAGTGCTGGTGGAAGCCGGCGCTCTTGGTGCGGTAGACCACGTTGTTTTCGATCAGCATCTCGCTGGACCCTTCGTCGGGATAGATGCCCCAGCCGCCATAGGTAAACGATTCGACGTCGTGGATGAGGTTATTGCGGATCACGGTGCCGGGCTGTACGCCGAGGGTATAGATGGCGCCCATATCGCTCAGCATGGCGTTGCCGATGTGGTGCAGGTGGTTGTACTCGATGCGGTTGCCTTTGCAGGCGTTGGGGCCGTAGCCCCAGGTCCAGCCCACGGAGATGGCGGTGTAGAACAGATCGTGAATGTGGTTATGCGAGAGCGTATTGTTACTGCTCTGCCCCACCCAAATGCCCACGGCGGGAGCGAAGACGCGGCCGAGATCGTGGATATCATTATCGCTGATCTCGTTGTTTTCGCTGCGATCGATTTCCTGCATGGGCAGCGCGGTTTCGCCCACCATGACCCCGCCGGCGCCGATATCGAAGATGCGGCTGGCGAGCACACGGTCGCGCTTGGATCCTTTGCGGAGCGCGATGGCGTATCCTCCCAAGGCGTGGAACATGCATTGTTCGACGGTGCAATCGTGCGAGAGCAGGGCTTCGAAGGCCGCGGGCACATCCACGGCGGCCTGCGTATCGGCATATCCGGCGTGCGGGACACTCCAATCGGTGTCGCGGAAGGTGAGGCCCCGGAAGGTTACGTCGTGGGTCATTTCCAGGCGCACGAGTTGCTGGAGCGCGGGGGCGACCATTTCCAGGCGGCTCAGGTCTTCGCCGGGCAGCGGCCAGTAAGAGAGCACGCCGGTTTTGCGATCCAGGTACCACTCGCCCGGCGCATCCAGGGCGTCCGGGGCGTTTTCGATGTAGAAACGCGCGTTGACCTCGCGGTTGGAGGGGCGCGGATCGCCGGCGAGGGTGGCCGCGTGGGCCGCCTGGTCGACGGAGACGATGGGCATGCGCAGGTCGGCCCAGGCCAGCAGGGCGATCACCTCGACTCCCTGGCCGGCCCATTCGGGGCGGATCTCGCCGGGGTGGAACTTCAGGCGGAAGGGATGGTCCTGGGAGCTGGGCCCGTCGATACGGAAGAAGCCCTGGTTGGGGGTGCGGGCGCGCTGCGCGCGGCGCCCGCCGGCGAACAGCTCGCGAAAATACCAGCGTCCCTCGCGCACCTCCGGGAGGGTGACGGTCCAGAGCTTGCCGGGACCTTGCTGCCACCCGGCGAGGACGCGGCCGCCGCTGAGGACGGGCTGCTCACCGGGATAGGCTTCGATGGAGATGCCGGCGTCGGCAGAGGTGAGCACCAGAGGCTCGGCGAGGCGGTAGACACCGCCGCGCGCCACGACGCGGTGCGGGCCGGAGGCACCACGCAGGCGGTCGCGGGCGGCGGCGAAGGTGGCCAGGGGCCCGTCGGTTTGGGCGGCGTTGGGGGCGGGAAACTTTCCGGACCAGGTGTCGCGGCCATTCGGGGCGACGTAGAAGGTCTCGGCGGTGGCGGCCGCGACCAGGCAGAAGGAAACCAGCATGCGCATCATGGCGAATCCATCCTGGAGAGGCAACAGCCCATGCTATCAGGAGGCAGAAGCAGGAGTCAGGAGTCAGGAGTTAGGAGTTAGAATTTGAAGCTATAGCGGCTAGCGCAGCCAGGCTTGCACGCCGCGCTCGAGGACGGCGGCGCCGGCGGCTCCGGTGAGGGCGGGCATAAAGGCCGGGACGGGGCCGCGGCGCTTCCACTCCTCGTGGACGGCGTGGTAGCCCAGGTAGAACAGCCACCCGGCAGCGATGCCCAGCGGGTAGAGAATCCAGCGCGTGCCCAGATGCGGCGCCAGGAAGACTCCCAGTGCTCCGCCCACCAGCGTACAAGCCTCGGCCAGCACGCACCACACCAGGGCAGCGGCCCGAGACGGCATGGCCGCGCGCACGATGCCTCCCAGCGCGAGCCCTTCCGGAATCTTGTGCAGAGCCACGGCCAGGGGCACGCCTATGCGGATGCCGAGGGGCGCGGCCAGTTGCGCGGTGGCCACGCTCCAGCCATCCAGAAAGCTGTGCAGGGCCGCGGCGGAGAGCAGCGGCGCGGCGAAGCCGTGCAACACCGTGGCGCAGGCGTTGTGGTCGTGATCGTGAGCGCAGGAGGGGCACACCGGGTAGGCGTAGCGGTTGATCAGGAGCAGCAGCGTATAGCCGGCCACACACAGCGCGCCGCCGGTCCAGCCGCTTTCCACCCAGATTTCGGGGACCAGGCCGAACACCACGGCGCCCAGCAGCACGCCAGCGCTGAAAGGCACCACAACACGAGCACGCGCGCGCGCGCCCGTGAGCCACAATCCCGACACGGCGCCCGCCACACCGACCGCGGTGGCCAAGACCGTCGGTCCCAGCCCCACAGATGAGAGTAAACTGGTGGTCAAGACTTTACTCTAGCGGTTTCCCGAAGGCCGCCACAACCCGGCCAAAGGGCGCCCGGGTAACCGGAGGCTGTTGAAATACGTAGGCTTAATTGACAACGACCGGAATCATCTTTATCATAATGTTTCGCCCGATCTACAGGAGCCGGAACAACCTGGCGTTTCCTCGAATGACAACTTTGCAGTTCGTCTCTGAGACTCACATATGATTAAGGTAGAAGGTCTAACCAAGCGATACGCGCGCACGGTCGCGGTTGACAACATCTCCTTCGAAGTGGAGAAAGGACAGATCGTGGGCTTCCTGGGCCCGAATGGCGCCGGGAAGACCACCACGATGCGCGTCCTGACCTGCTTCCTCCCTCCCACCTCCGGGTCGGCGAACGTCGCCGGCTTCGATGTACTGGAAAACCCGTTAGAGGTGAAAAAGAGAATCGGCTACCTGCCGGAGACTCCGCCCCTCTACACGGAAATGGAAGTGGCCGAGTACCTCACCTTCGTGGGGCGGCTGAAAGGCATCGCCGCGGGCGACATCGCCAGGCGGGTGAATGAAGTGGCGGAACGCTGCGCCATCGCGGACGTGAAGACCAAGCTGATCGGCAAGCTTTCCAAAGGCTACCGGCAGCGCGTGGGGCTGGCCCAGGCCATCATTCACAATCCTGACGTGCTAATCCTGGACGAGCCCACCTCCGGTCTGGATCCCAAGCAGATCATCGAAACGCGCGAACTGATCCGCAGCCTGGCGGGCGATCACACCATCATTCTGAGTACCCACATCCTCTCGGAAGTGGAGCACTCCTGCGAGCGGGTGATCATCATCAGCCAAGGCAAGCTGGTGGCCATCGACTCGGTGGCCAACCTCACCAACCGTCTGCGCGGCTCCGAAGCCGTGGCGCTGGAGGTGGAATCCCCGAATGGCGGGCTGAATCCCGCAGAGGTGCAACAGAGGCTGGAGCAGGTTTCCGGGGTGAGCCGCGTGCTTGCCAAGGAAGGGCGCAACGGGCGGCTGAGCTTCGAGGTGGAGAGCCTGCAGGGCCGCCACATCCGGCCCGAACTGGCGCGCGCCGTGGTGGGCGCCGGGTGGAACCTGAACGAACTCCGTCCCGTGGGCCTCAGCCTCGAGGACATCTTCCTGCAGCTCACCGCTGCCGAAAAGAAAGACGCCGCCGCAATCGCCGGCAAGGGAGAAAACCAGTGAGCCACATCTGGATTATCTGCCGCAGAGAACTCAAGAGCTATTTCGCGTCGCCCATCGCCTACCTGCTGATGGCGTTTTTCGGCCTGATCTTCGGTTTCGGGTTCTTCACGGCCACCCGGGACTTCGTGCGCTTCAGCTTCCAGGCGCAGATGATGGGCCGCAGCATGCCCATGAACGTCAACGAACAGGTGATCCGGCCGCTGCTGGGCTTCGCCAGCACGGTAGCCCTGTTCCTGGTGCCCATGATCACCATGCGGCTGTTCGCCGAAGAGAAGAAGACCGGCACGATCGAGCTGCTGATGACTTCTCCGGTAAGCGACCTGCAAATCATCCTGGGCAAGTGGCTAGCTTCCATGTGGCTGTACGCCTGCATTCTGGCGATGTCGGCCATCAACGTGGCGCTGCTGTTCGCTTTCGGGAAGCCGGACTGGAAGCCCATCCTGGTGGGCTACCTGGGCCTGCTGCTGCAAGGCGGCTGCCTGCTATCCATCGGGGCTTTCATTTCCACCACCACGAAAAACCAGATCATCTCCGGCGGCGTGACGTTTTTCGTCTGCCTGCTGCTCTGGCTGCTGAGCTGGTTCACGGCGTTTGACACCACCGGCGCGGCGCCGGTGATCAACTACCTGTCGATCGTGACGCACTTCGAAAACTTCGGCAAAGGCGTGCTGGACTCCAAGGACGTGATTTTCTATCTTTCCATGATCTTTTTCGGGCTGTTCATTACGGCCCGGTCCATGGAATCGCTGCGGTGGAGGGCCTGAGGAAATGCAAACCAACTGGCTGACAAAACGACAAACCAAGTACACGGCCTACGCCGGCACCTACATCCTGGTGATCGTGGCGGTGCTGGCGGCGGTGAATTTTCTGGCCAATCGCTACGACAAATCCTACGATGCAACGGCCAACAAGCAGTTCAGTCTTTCCGAGCAGACTTTGAAGGTGGTCAAGGGGCTGAGCCACGATATCCGGATTCTGTATTTCGACGACTCGATCCGCTTCCCGCAGGCCAAAGATCTGCTAGACCGCTACGCGAACCTCTCGCCGAAGGTGCATGTCGAGTACATCGATCCGGTGAAGAAACCGCAGCAGGCGCGGGCCGCGGGTTTCCGGCGCGACACCAACATCCTGGTGGACAGCGGGGCCCGCAAAGAAGAGGCCAAGAGCCTGACTGAAGAGGACGTGACCGGCGCGCTGATCCGCTCTCTCAAGAGCGGCGAGCGCTGGGCGTGTTTCGTTTCCGGCAGCGGCGAGCACAGCCTGGACGATTCCACGGGACGCGACGGCTACGGGGCGGTGAAGGAGGCCCTGGAGCGCAACAACTACAAGACGCGCACCATCTCCCTGATCGCCGGCGGCGCGCCGGCCGAAGCAGCCAAGCCGGAAGCAGGCAAAACCGCGGCGAACCCCGCGCCCGCGAAGCCGGAGGTCCCCAAGGACTGCTCCACACTGGTGGTGGCCGGCCCGCGCTACGCCTATACGGAGCCGGAGGCGAACGCCATCAAAGCCTACGTGGAAGGCGGCGGACGGGCGTTCTTCCTGCTGGACCCGCCGCTCAGCATGGGACGGGAGGACATCAACGCCAACCCCGAACTCTCCAAGCTGCTGGAGAGCTGGGGCGTCACGCCGGAGAAGGACCTGGCGCTGGACACCAGCGGCATCGGGCAGCTTTTCCAACTTGGGCCGGAAGTGCCCCTGGTGACGAACTATGAGTCTCACCCCATCGTGCGGGACATGAAGGAGATTGCCACGGCGTTCCCGCTTTCGCGCACGCTGGAGATCAAGTCCACCGACAAAACCACGGTCGAGAAGCTGTTTTCGACGGGATCGAACAGCTTCGCCACCAACAAGCTAGCCTCCAATGAAATCCGCATCGACCCCAAGACGGACAAGAAGGGGCCGCTGCTGCTGGGTGCCGCCGGCACTTACAGCACCGGCTCGGCGGGCAACCAGGGCCGTTTCGTGGTGGTGGGCAGCTCCCGCTGGGTCTCCAACGGGTTCATCCGCTTCAACGGCAACCGCGACCTGTTCCTGAACGCCATGAACTGGCTCACTTCGGATGAAGACCTAATCTCGATCCGTCCCAAGGAGGCGGACAACCGGCCGCTGAACATGACCGCGCGCGGCATGTCCTCGGTGTTCTGGCTGAGCGTGGTCTTCTTCCCGCTGAGCGTGGTGTGTTCAGGCCTGATGGTCTGGTGGCGGAGGAGATAGCCGATGAAACTGCGAGGACTCCTGGTGGCAGCGGTCCTCCTGGCTGCCCTGGCCGGCGCGGTTTACTGGTCCAATAAGAAATCCGCTGCCGGGTCCACCGCGTCCACGACGGATTCGTCTCCGAAGCTCGTCAGTATTCCGGAAGCCCAGATTCAAGAGGTCCGGCTGAAGAAGGGCGACGTCACCACGGTGCTGCGCCGCGACAAGGACAGCAAGTGGGAAATCACGGAGCCCAAGCCCTTGCGCGCGGACCAGGACGCGGTCACCTCGCTGGTCTCCAGCCTGGCATCGCTCAACGGCGACAAGGTGGTAGAGGACAAGGCGGCGGACCTGACTCCCTACGGGCTGCAGTCGCCCGGCATGGACGTGACCGTCCTTCAGAAGGACGGCAAGAAGACGGATGTCTCCGTAGGGGATGAGACCCCCACCGGTTCGGGCTCCTACGCGCGGATATCCGGCGACCCCAAGGTGTACACCATCGCCAGTTGGGTCAAATCAAACCTGGACAAGAGCTCCAACGACCTGCGCGACAAGCGCCTGCTGACCTTCGATTCCGACAAGCTGACGCGGGTGGATTTGCAGGCCAAGGGACAGACCATCGAGTTCGGCAAGAACAACCAGAACGACTGGCAGATCCTTAAGCCCAAGCCGCTGCGGGCGGACGGCTCGCAAGTGGAGGATCTGATCCGGAAGCTGAAGGACGCCAAGATGGATCCCAACGTTTCCGACGCCGACGCCAAGAAAGCCGCGGCGGATTTCGCCGCGGGCACGAAGATCGCCGTGGCCACGGTGGCGGACGCGAGCGGCACCCAGGAACTGGAGGTCCGCAAACTCAAGGACACCTACTACGCCAAGGGCTCGGCCCAGGCGGGGGTGTACAAGGTGACCAACGACCTGGGCGACGGGCTGAACAAGACCTTGGCGGACTTCCGCAACAAGAAGCTGTTCGATTTCGGCTGGAACGACCCTTCCAAGGTGGAGATCCAGACCGGCGCCGCTACCGCGACCTACCAGAAAAGCGGCGAAAAGTGGATGTCCGGCGGGAAGGAAATGGACTCCACCACGGTGCAGAGCCTGATCGACAAGCTGAGGGACCTCACCTCGACGCAATTTCTGGACACCGGCGGAGGCGGCGCTCCGGTACTGACCGCAACGGTGACTTCCGGCGACGGCAAGCGCGTCGAGAAGGTGACGATTACCCGGGAAGGCGACAAGAACTACGCGAAGCGGGAGAACGAACCCAGCATCTATGAATTGGATGCCAAAGCCGTGGAGGACCTGACCAAGGCCGCCAAGGACATCAAAGAAGCACAACCTGAGAAAAAGAAAAAATGAAAAGGACGGGGCGGGCCACGCGTCCGCCCCACTGCCTGTGTGAACGGTCTTCTCACCGACCTCTACGAACTGATCATGGCAGCCGGCTATTTCGAGGCCGGCAAGCTGCGGGAAAAGGCGACCTTCGAGCTCTCGATCCGCCGGTTGCCGCCGAACCGGGGATTCGTGGTGGCCGCGGGGTTGCCGCAGGTGGTGGAGTACCTCCGAAACCTGCGATTCACGGCCGAAGAGATTGAGTATCTGCGGGGCTTGGCGCAGTTCCGGAACGCCTCGCCGGCCTTCTTCGACTATCTGCGGAACTTCCGCTTCACCGGCGACCTGTTCGCGGTTCCCGAAGGCACGCCGCTGTTTCCCGGCGAGCCGTTTCTGACGCTGCGCGCGCCCATCGTAGAGGCGCAGATCCCGGAGACCTATCTGCTTGCCGCGGTGAGCTTCCAGACGCTGGTGGCCACCAAGGCGGCCCGCCTGGTGGAGGCCGCCGGGGGCCGCGACGTGGTGGAGTTCGGCACGCGGCGGGCACACAGCCCGGAAGCCGGTGTGCTCGCTGCGCGGGCCGCCTATGTGGGCGGCTGCTCGGGAACGAGCAACACGCTGGCGGGTATGCGGTACGGCATCCCGGTGGTGGGCACCACGGCGCACTCCTGGGTGATGGGTTTCCCCAGTGAGACCGAAGCGTTCCGCCAAATCCAGCGGCTGCTCGGCCCGGCCACGGTGCAACTGGTGGACACCTATGACACCCTGGAGGGCACTCGCAAAGCCGCCGCGCTGGGCCGGCCGTTGTGGGGTATCCGCCTGGACAGCGGCAATTTTCTGGAGCTCACCCGGGCGGCCCGCTCTATTCTGGACAGCGCCGGCCTTACCGAGGCGCGCATCCTACTGAGCGGGGACCTGGACGAGCACCGCATTCAGAGTCTGCTGGCCGCAGGCGCGCCTGTGGACGCCTTCGGCGTGGGGACGCAACTGGCGACCTCCGGAGACGCGCCCAATTTGAGCGCCATCTACAAGCTGGTGGAAGTGGACATCAGCGGCATCAAGCGCTTCACGGCCAAATACAGCGACGACAAGACTTCCCTGCCCGGCTCCAAGCAGGTTTTCCGGCAGGAGGATCACGATGTGCTGGCCCGCTCGGGGGAATGCGGCAAAGGCGAGGCGCTGCTGCGGCCGGTGCTGCTGGGGGGCGAACTGGTGGAACCTCTACCCGACGCCGCGGCGGCCCGTGAACGCGCCGCCCGCTCGCTACGCGCCTTGCCGGCCGACCTGCGGCGCCTGGAGAATCCGGGAACCTGGCCGGTGCGCCAGAGCCAGGAACTGGCCGCCCTCATCGAGCGTACTCGCCGCAACCTGTGCACGGCGCCCACGGGCCTGTCATGAAAACGGCATTTTTCGACATCGACACGCAACTGGACTTCATGCTGCCGGCCGGAGCGCTGTACGTGCCCGGCGCCGAGCGCCTGATTCCGGCCATCACCCGGCTGAACACACATGCCGTGGCGCGCAGATTTCCGCTGGTTTCGTCCACCGACGCCCACGCGGAAGACGATCCGGAGTTCCGCACCTGGCCGCCACACTGCGTCGCGGGGACGCACGGGCAGAAGAAAGTGCCCGCCACGCTGCTGGAGAAGACCGCCGTGGTGCCGTGCCGCGCCGCGCCGCTGGCCATCGAGGGCGCACCACAGATCATCGTAGAGAAGCAGACGCTGGCCGTGTTCAGCAATCCCAATATCCAGGAACTGCTGGTCCGGCTGGCGGCGGAGGCCTACGTGGTCTATGGCGTGGTGACCGAGTACTGCGTGGGAATGGCCGCCCTATCTCTGCTCGAGACCGGCAAGCCCGTGTGGCTGGTCACCGACGCCATCCAAACTTTAAAGCAGGAGGATTCCGAGCGCACCCTCGCGGAATTCACGGCGCACGGAGGGCGGCTCACCACGCTCAGCGAGGTGCTGTCGCAATAATTTCGAAGTTGCTGCCCGCGCGGCGCACCAGCGGAACGTGCACCAACAGGTTGTCCAGCGCCCGCGCGGCGCGGTAGCCTGCGCGCCAGCCGGGAAACAGGCCCGCCAGCGGCGTGGAGAGAAAGTCGTAGAGGCCGCAGCGGCACGCGAAGCCGGCATCGCGGAACAGCCGCGCGGTCTCGCCGGGGACCAATTCCCGCTCGTCGGGCGACTGATAGCGGCGCATCAGCCCGGGCGCCACGAGCTGCCCGATAGCTCCCGAGAGGCGGTACCGGCTGGGGTCCAGGGAATAGAACTTTCCACCCGGCACCAGCAGCCGCGCCACGTGTCGGGGCACGCTTTCGAGCACTGGGTCCGGGAGGTGATGCAGGAAGAAGATGGCGATCACCAGGTCGAAGGAACTGCGCATCTCCAGGGCTTCCAGCGCGCCTTCAAAGAAACGGGCGTTGCGGATACCGGCGCGGGCGGCATCTTCGCGAGCCTGACGAACCGCGGAAGGCGCCAGGTCCACACCCACGATCTCGCCGACGCGCGGCGCCATCAGCAGTTCGGTGTCGCCGATGCCGCAGCCTAGGCTGAGCACCCTGGCTTCCGGACCCACGCCGGTGACGCGCAGGATGTGGGCCACCATGTGGGCGCGCAGGGTGCGCACAGCGGGACGGGCGAAATGGCCCTGCGCAAAGCCGGAGTATAGCTGCTCGTGATAGGCGAGTTCGCGAGCCAGGACAGGATCCATGAGGGAGAAGAGCCGCTCCTTTACGGTCGCGGCTCGGCAACCGCGGAGCGGTCACCCACATTCTCGCACGGCTAGCGGTTGAACAAAAATGCGTTGCTATTGAGCAGGGCCCACAACAGGTCCTGTGCGCGTTCGGCGCGGTTGCCGCCGCGCGCCAGGTAGGTCTGGGCCAGGTCCAACTCGCGCGGTTCCGGCGGGCGGCTCAGCGCCGCCAGGTACAACTCCTCGATGATCTGCCGGTCCGTGGCTCCGCTCAGCATCAGTTTGGCTACACGTCCGGACTCCCCGGCTACTGCGTCGGCGATGGTGGCGCCATTCACCATGTTCAGGGCCTGGACCAGGCTCACGTCGCTGCGCCGCTCGCACTCGCAACTGGTCTGCCGTTCGGGCCGGCCAAACAGGTCCAGGAAGCCGCCCTTTTCCACGTTGGAATCCGGAAACTGCTCCGCCAGGAAGTTTTTGGGCACACCGCGCACTTGCGGACGCGTACCAGTGGCCAGCGAGATTGCGTCGTACAACTCCTCCGCCGTGAGCCGCCGCGGCGATGCATGCGAGAAGTTGATCTCGTCGTCCGCGTTCCAGGAGTTGGTGCGGAAGCTCAACTGGTAGGTGCGGGAGTTGGCGATGGTCCGGATCATGTGCCGGATGTCGAACTCATGACCCACAAAGTCGCGCGTCAGCGCATCCAGCAACTGCGGGTTAGAGGGCGGATTGCTGGCCCGGATGTCGTCCACCGGCTCGATGATGCCGCGGCCGAAGAAGTAACTCCACAAGCGGTTGGCCATGGATTTGCCGAACAATTCGTTGTCCGGAGAGGTGAGCCAGTCCGCCAGGGCATCGCGCAGATCCTGCTCGTGCGGCTGGATCTTCTCGCCGCCGAACAGGAACTTGGCCTTCACGATGTGGCCGTCCTTGGGATGCTTGACCTCGGCGCCTTCACGCTTGTCGTAGATGATTTCCTCGTTGCTGTCCGCGCCCTCCTTGATGCCCACCCCCGCGAAGAAGGCGCTCAACTGGTAATACTGATTCTGGGTCCACTTCTCGAAGGGGTGGTCGTGGCACTGCGCGCAGGACATGCGTACGCCGAGAAATAGCTGCGTGGTGGTTTCCATCTCCACCTTGGGATCGCGGGTGAAGCGGAAGAAATTGGCCGGGGGATTCTGGAAGGTGCTGCCGCGCGCCGTGATCAGCTCGCGCACCATGCGGTCGTAGGGCTTGTTCGAGGCGACGGACTCGCGAATCCATTCGCGAAAGGCCCACATGCCCTTGTCGCCCAACCGGGAGCGGTTGACTTGCAGCAAGTCGCCCCACTTGACCGTCCAGTGGTCCACGAATTCAGGGCGGGCCATCAGCTTGTCGATCATGCGGCTGCGCTTCAGCCGCGTTTCGGTTTTGTCCGCCAGGAAGGCGCGCAGTTCCTCCACCGTGGGCGGCAGCCCGATGAGATCCAGCGAAGCGCGGCGCAGGAATTCCGCGTCGGTGGTGAGCTCGGAAGGCAGGATCTTGACGCGCTGCAGCTTGGCATCAATGAACTGGTCGATGTAGTTGTATTCCGGCACGCGCGTCCAGGTGAAGCCCGGCTGTTCGGTGAGCGCCGTCACGTTGATCACCGCCAGCTTGCCCTCATAGCGCACCAGCATGGCGGCTTCGCCTTTGCGCAGGCTGGAGACCAGCCCGGAATCGTTCACGTCGGCGATGGTGGGCGTATTGCTCGAATAGATGGCGTCCCGCGTCACATCCCGCGTGCTGCCGTCGGCGTAGTGCGCGGTCACGCGCAACTGCTGCTTGCCGCCGGGCTTCTGCATCAGGATTTCCGGCGGCTGCACCTCCAGTTGGGCCACCTGCGCAGAGACCGGGTCGCCGTACTCTACGCCCTCGGAGATCCATTCCAGAACGGTGTTGTAGTAGGGCGAGCCTACGGGCAGGCGCAGCCCGCCGCCGTGCGGCAGGGTCATGCTGGGCTTGAGCAGCATGAGGCTGCGCGCCGGGTCCACGCGATTGAAGCGCCGCCCCGCCAGATCGTAGACCAGGGCGCGATAGTCGAATTCCGGATCGTACCCCCGCAGCGAGAGCTTGAATCCGTTTTTGCCTTTGGCCGCGCCGTGGCATGTGCCCGAGGTGCATCCCACCTTGTCCAGAATGGGTTCCACATCCTTGACGAACGTGACCTTCGCGGTGGCCCCCCAGGCCGCCGCCGAAAGCAACAGGAACAGCGCCGTGCTCTTCATGGTCTCCCTCAAACTTTGTGCCTACCTGGATGCCTGCGTCGTGCCCGCCACCACCAGCCGGGCGTTCAAGTCCGGAATTTTGTAGTCCTGCTTAGCTTTGCGCCCGGTGTCCGGGGCCACCGAAGCGATGCGGATGGGGTAAGCGCCGGGCCGGACGGCGGCCCCAGCCGCGCAAGACAGGACAAACTCTTTCTGGTCCGCGGCTACCTCCACTGCCGGACAGGTCACGCCATCGGGCAGATCTTCGGCGCGCACGCGCACCACGCCGCCTTCGAAGGTGGGCTCGCGGCGCAACCGCCCCCTGACCTGCGCGCGGCCTCCCGGGGTCACTTGCAGAGTGGGGGAGCCCAGCGCGATCTCATAGCCCGGGGCCACTTCCACTTCGACGGCGGGCGCCGTGACGGTCAGCGGCTTGCCGTCGATCACCGCATCGGCGGTGAGAACCATATCGAAGGTGGTGAAGGGCGTGGCGAAGTTGGTGTTCACCAGGAAGCTGCCCCTGTCGCCGCCCTTGTTCTCCAGGCCTTTCAAAATGCGGAGGTTGCCGACGGCGCCGGCGATCTCCTGGCGTACCCGCACTTCGCTCGTCCGGGCGGCCACGCCGCGCGAGATCTGGTATTCGAGATTGAGTTCGAAGCCTTGCGCAAAGTGCGCCACGGGGGGGCCGGCGGCCAACTTCACGGGCAGCGGGGAAGTGGTGGCCAGGGGCAACCCGATGCCCAGCCATGGAGCCGTGAAAGGCTTTTGCCGGTCGCCGCGCACGACCGTCACGATACCGGGGCCGCGCGCCTCGCGGCGCATGGGACCATCCGGGGTCTGCGCTTCGGCCACCACGGCCAGGTCCAGCCGCTGTGGCTTCACGTCCGGATCGGCGGTAATGGTGAGCACGCTACGCGCGCTGCGGTGTCCGGCATTGTCGTTATTGAAGCTCTGCGCCGCGGCCTCCGAAGGCACGTGGCCGCCGGCCGCGTGGAAGCCCCCCGGCAAATTAGGAATGCGGATGCGGATCTCGCCATCGTAGCCGCGCCGCTGTATGTTCACCACCACCTGCGCCGTGCCGCCCACGGGCACGTTCACGTAGGGCGTGGCCAGGTTAGCCACGAAATCCGGGCGCGCCCGGCGGGCTTCCAGACGGTAGGCGAACGATTCCCCGCCCCGGCCCAGCACGTCTTCGAGCGCCAGCACCACCTCGTGCACCTCTTTGGGAACCTCGAAGGGCAGCACCGGGTCCAGGCCATTGCCGTCATCGGCCGAGGCCAGCTTTTTTCCCGCGCCGTCGAAGACCGTCAGCAGCCCATCCAGGCGCGAAGTGCCGAGCGAGGCCGCGGCCACTTCGAAGACCCAGTGCTGTCCGGGCTCGACGCGCAGGCGATAGCGGTCCACTTCGCCGGGTTTGGCGATGCGTCCGTTCATGACCGCGTTTGCAGGCAGGTCCACCACGCTCCCGCCCGCCGGTTCGAGCAGTTCCTGCCGGTCACTGAGCACGAACCGGAGCGGCAGCGCGGGGGAACCCGGCAGGGCCACCGGGACGAATTCGGCGCGGCCGGCGAGATCCGCCTTCACGCGCACCGCCTGGGGGAGGTTGCCGCCCACCAGAGCTACTTCCGTGTTTCCGCCGCGTCGCCACCCCAGCGGGAAGAGTCCTTCGGCGTACTCGTACGATCCGATTTGCAGGCGATAGAAGTTCTCCGCCTGCTCGCTGTACTTGGAGTCGTGCACCTGGACGCGATACTCGCCGGCCTTAGCGAAGGTAGCCTCCAGGCGGGCATCCACTCCCAGGCCCGGGGCATCGTCGTTGCGGGCAATTTCCTTGCCCGTGGCGTCGAAGACCTCGATGGCCGGATCGATGGCGGAACCGGCGCGCCGCGCTTCGACCTCGAAGACCAGCTTCTGGCCGGCTTTGGCCGTAAAGCTGTAGTTGTCCACGTCCGCGCCGCTCAAGGTTCCGTTGATCACCACCGGCACGGAGATCTTTTGGGCTTCCGCCGGAAAATCGTTGGCCTGCCGCGGATCGCGGCTTTCGGCTTCGTCCACCTCCGGATACGCGCCCACGCTGAACAGCAGCACGCTCGAAATGCCGTCAGGCGCCACCACGCGCAGCGGATACACGCCGGCCGGGGCATCCGGTCGCAGGCTCACCAGAAAGGGCAGCACCGTGTTGGGCCGGGCCATGGCGAAACGCGCCTGCGGATCGCGGGAAAGGGTGAGGCGCGAAAATGTTCCCGGTAGGCTAGTCTCGACGCGCGCGCCCTGCACCAGGCCGTCTCCCCGCAGATACAAGGTGAACGTACTGCCCCGCTGCGCGCCGCGCGGGATCAATTCCTGGAGAACCGGCGGCGCGGCCTGGAGTGCCGCCGCAAACGCCAGCAGGAGCCACGCTTTCATTTGCTTCCCTTCCCTCACCTCTGCGAAACCACCGCCGGCGCGATGGGCACCGGCACGAAAGACTGCGCCAGTTTGCCCGAGAGATCGTAGATGCGCACCGTGCCGTCGAAGCCTCCGGTGGCGAGGTGCTGCCCGTCCGGGGCAAAGGCCACGGCGTAGATCCCTCCGGAATGGCCGGTGCACTTGGCCGCCAGCCGGCCCGTCTCGAGGTTGTAAAGCCGCACCGCGCCCACGGCGCTGCCCACCGCTACCAGCGATCCGTCCGGGCTGATGGCCAGCGTCATGATAGGCCCGTCCTGCTTTTCAAAAGCGCGGATCAGCGTCGAGTCGTCGGCGATGCGCATGGCCCTGGGGCGGTCCATCATGTAGAGGTACGGGACTCCCTCATCGCCGCCGATCGCCACCCAGTCCTTGCGCGGATGCCGGGCGATGGCGTTCAGCCCCTCGTGCAGCAGATTGACGTTTTCGATGAACGCCCCCGTCGAGGCGTCGATCAGCTTGGCCGCGCGGTCGCGGCTGACCGAAACCAGCCGCTTGCCGTCTACGCCGAAAACCGTGCCGAAGACCCACTCCTCGTGCAGATCGATCTTGCGGACCTCTTTGCCGGTGGCTGTGTCGAAGAGGCGCACGGACTTGTCCGCGCCGCCCAGAGCCAGCCGCGAGCCGTCCGGGGAAAAGGAAGCGCCGAAGAGCGTGTCGCTCGAGAGCACGGTGGAACTGCGCAGCTTGCGGGCCGCCACGTCCCAAAACTGCACTTCGCCGAATCGCGCCGGAGAGCCGCCCACCGCCGCCAGGGTCTTGCCATCGGGCGAGAATGCCAGGCTGTGAATGCGATCCGAAATCCCTGGAAGGCGCGCCACCAGACCGCCGCCCGCCCTGTGCAGCAGCACCTCGCGGTAGCCGGAAACGGCCATCCATTGCCCATCCGGCGAGATGGCGAGCGCCGTGATGACCGGCGGTGCGTGGTACACCACCGGGCCCGCGGGCGCCGCTGCCAGCGCATCGGCGGGGGTGTCATCGCGTGCGCCTTCGCGAATCCAGCGGCGAAACAGGTTCAGATCGCCGTCCGGCAGGGGTTTGCCGCCGAACGGCATTTGCGGCTTGACGGCTCCGGTCAAATAGGCAACTACGACGCTCTGATCCGGATTGCCGGCCACGAACGCAGGCCCCTTGCGGCCCCCGGTTCGAAAGTCTTTGTAGGTGGTGAGATCCAGCCCGGATTGCCGACTTGCCGCCTGATGGCAGCCCTGGCAATTTTGCACCAGGATGGGACGGATTTGCCGGTAATAACTGACCGGTTCCTCAGCACCCAGGCGTCCAAGGGCCAGCAGGCATCCGGTCAACAGAACAATACGCCCTCTCATGGCATTCGCAGCATCCCGAGCTTGCGGAATTATACTACTTTTATCCTGACGGTGTAGTGCGGACTGGCACGGTGGCAGGTCTCGTGCGGTTTAGGGCCCGGATGCTGAAGGAGGTCCCTGCGGGACTACGGTACCCACCGGACCGGGTTAAGCTTGTTGGCTACAAAAATAGTGTTATAATCGCAGCTTATGTCGGTCCCGTAACACCGCCTTCCCAACCCGCCGGGGGCCGGCCCCGGAACGCCATGATGCGGCTGGCGCGCCAGCCTCTCGGGTTCCACCGCGAACCTTGAATTTTCAGTAGCGAGGTAGATGTTCCGATGAGAAAACTATTCTCAAACGGTTTAGTCGTCGTAGCAGGCGCATTATGCCTGGCCACACCCGTGGCGAAGAGTGTGCCCCAATACCCCCCGGCTCCTGAATATCAAGAAGATCCCCGCCTGGCTTGTCTGCAGCAGTTTTTCGGACAGTCGGATTGTCCTGCCGTTCGCTTCGTCCCGGTGTTCCTTCAGGTGGCGGACACATACCACCTGGACTGGCGGCTACTCCCCAGCATCTCCTTCGTCGAGTCCACTGGCGGAAAGCAAGCCCCGAACAACAATTTTTTCGGCTGGGACTCCGGCCGGGCTGCCTTCGCCTCCCCCATCGCCGCCATCCAGGCGGTAGCATACCAACTAGCTACTTCCAGTCTCTATAAAAACAAGAAGCTGGACAGCCTACTGCGTACCTACAATCCGAACGCAGACTACGCCCGCAAGGTGAAGTCCGTGATGCAGAGCATTGCACCCACGGACACGTTGGAGTGATCGGTGCGGTTCACTCCAGGAATTTGACTCCCAGGAACAGGCCGCCGAAGAGAATTACGGAGAGCACGATAATGGCAGCCCACCGCAGCAACCGCTCGGTGCGGTTGACGCCTTCGTTCTCGTCCTGCTTGATCCGGTCAGCGAGGCTATCAAACATGGAGTGACCTCCTTTTCGATAAGGCCGAATGACGCCGGAAACCAGAAAGAACCCTACAATAAATCCTGCTGCTTGAATTGTATCGCTGAAACGCAAAAAGCGGAATAGGCAATCGTGCGCGCCTGCGGCACATTTCCTCGAAGGGGATGCCAATCTCCGATGGCGTGTGCCACGCGCCGCCGCGGGTAGGGACGTTGACAAGTTGAAATGCTCGGCGTATATTTGCTAACATACTGATCTCACAGTGGTTTGCTGGTGACTAGGCGCTGCGGTTTCGATCGACATGGTGCTCAATGCTTAACATCGCGCCTGCTCCTCGCAGTGCTTTTGCCTCGCCGCAATAAGGGCTCGACGCCGAGCTGATCAGCGACCTCCGGAGGCACCAAATGGCCATCGACCAGAACAAACAGCATCAGGATCTGCCGGGAACGCCGGATTCCGAGAGCTACGAGTATCTGCTCGATGACTACACGCACTTCGAGCCGCCGGCCGAAGGCGAAGTGCTGCAGGGAACCATCCTAAAGATCACAGCCAAAGACGTGATCGTGGACTTCGGCTTCAAGTCCGAAGGACTCGTGCCCATCGAGCAGTTCGTGGCTCCCGACGGCTCGCTCACGATTCAGCCAGGCGACGTCGTGGACGTGATGATCGACCACGGCGAGCCGCAGGAAGGCTACGTGCTGCTTTCCCATGCCAAGGCCGCACGCCTGAAGATCTGGGAGAACCTGGACAAGGCCTTTCAGGAGCAACTCATCGTTTCCGGGCGCGTGCTGGGCCGCGTAAAAGGCGGCCTCTCGGTAGACGTGGGCATCAAGGCCTTCATGCCCGGGTCCCAGATCGACCCCCGCCCGGTACACAACCTGGACTCCTTCATCGGACAGGATATTCCGGTGAAGGTCATCAAGTTGAACCGCCGCCGCGGCAACGTGGTGGTTTCCCGCAAACTGGCGGTGGAGCAGGAGCAGAACGAGCGCAAGGCGACCACTCTGGGGCATCTAGCCGAGGGCGCCGTGGTCACCGGCGTGGTCAAGAATCTGACCGAGTACGGCGCATTCGTGGACTTGGGCGGCATCGACGGTCTGCTGCATGTCACCGACATGTCCTTCGGCCGCGTTGGTCATCCCTCGGAAATCGTCCACGTGGGCGACGAAGTGACCGTCAAGGTGCTGAAATTCGACCGGCAGAAGGAGCGCGTCTCCCTGGGGCTGAAACAGTTGGCGCCGGACCCCTGGGAGACCGTGGCGGAGCGCTATCCGATGAACGGCCGGGTGATCGGCCGCGTGGTCAACGTCACCGATTACGGCGCCTTCGTAGAACTCGAACCGGGCGTCGAGGGCCTGATTCACATCAGCGAGATGACCTGGTCCCGGCGTATGAAGCATCCCTCCAAGGTGGTCAAGCCGGGCGACCAGGTGGAAGCCGTGGTTCTCGATGTCCACTCGAA
>JAJPJX010000208.1 GCA_021324015.1 Solibacteraceae bacterium
ATGCCCACGATCTGGAACATCGGCGCCACCAGAAAGGCCAGGAACGCGGTAAACGTCATGAAGCCGCCGATCGTCAGCGTGCCGGCCAGGATCTGGCGCGCGCCCAGGTACATCACAGTAGCGCCCACCACGCCCATCAGCGTGGTCGCCGAAAGGCTCATCAGGGAGATGGCGGTGAGGGAGCGGATCACGTTATCGAGCAGCCGGCCGACCCCGGCGGAGAACACTTCCGCCTCCTGTGCCTCCGCATGGTAACCCTTGACGACGCGCACACCGGAGAGCGACTCGGTCAGCCGGCCGGTCACCTCCGCGTTGATCTTCCCGCGCTCGCGAAAGATGGGGCGGATGCGCCGGAACGCCTTGTTCAATGCGAATGCGAACAACCCAATGAACAGCAGAGCGATGCCGGTGAGTAGCGCGCTGATGCGCAGCAGAAAGATGAGGGAAAACAGCGCGGTCAGAAGCCCGCCCACAAATTCCACCAGCCCCGTGCCCACGAGGTTGCGGACCCCTTCCACGTCCGTCATGATGCGGGAGACCAGCACACCGCTTTTGTTGGTGTCGTAATAGGCGACCGGCAGCCGGCCCACGTGCTCCTGGACTTTGCGGCGCAGCTCGGCGATCAGCCGCTGCGCTTCCTTCGAGAGCAGTTGGGTGAGGGTGAAGGAGGTAGCGCCCTGGATCAACGTGGCGCAGAGCACCGCCAGCACCAGCGGCTTGAGCAGCCAAACCTGGTGCTTGAGGATAATGTTGTCGATCAGATAGCGCGTGGAGCCCGGGAGCACCAGCCCCGCGCCCCGGTTGATCAGCATGAGCAGGAATCCCAGCGCCAGCAGCTTGCGGCGGGGGCGAACCAGTTCCTTCAGCAGCGGCAGGGCGCTCTTCAGGTGAGCGGAGGTTTTGCCTTTCGGCTTACCGGGGGACACTGCTATCAGGGTACAACGAACGCCGGATGCGGCCTACTCGTGCTGCTGCGCCGGCTTGGCGCTTTTGGCTTCCTGGACAGCGCTTTCGGCGTCGGCGGTGTCGTCGCCGGGATCGAATTTATGGAAGCGATGGCGGCAGGAGCGGCAACGGAACGCGTCCATGGAGAACAGCAGGTCCAGGATCAGGTCCCACGTGGTTTGTGTGTACGAGTACCGCACATCGGTGGATGCGCATTTCGGACACCGGACGGGATCCTTCATGCTCATAATGCAGGAAACACCAGTGTACACGGATTTTGTGAGTAGCGGGTAACAACCTTAGTACTCGCGGCGTGCCCAGCATCATCGACCGCGCCGGCGAGCGGTCCCGGACGCAGGGTCTCAAGCACCCGGCCCCAAGTCTTGGGGATTGAATGGATTCTCAGTCACGATTTGGCTGCATACGCCTCCTGAAAACGAAAAACCGCCTGTAACAGGCGGCCTCGCGTGATTGGTGTCAACCAGTTACCGCGAAAATCCGCGCGCTGGCAAGCGGTTTTCCGTTTTGACGGGAGCGTGAGCGGCCATTGGCCATTATGCCGGTCGTGACCGTTGCGGGTGGGGGAGGGCAGCCGCGATTTGCGCGGGCGCCAGCCCGCTTTGGGGTTGAGCTGGCGGGTACTGGGCGTATGCTCGCCGGGACCGATCCGTCCCTGCCGCGCGGGGCGGCATCGCCGGCGGCGGGCGCGCCAGACTCACGGCGTCGCTCGTGGCCGCGGCGTGCTTCGTGGCTGGAGGGCGGGCTTGTGGGCGTATGCTCGCCGGGACCGCCACCGTCCCGGCCGCGCGGAGGCGGCATCGCCGGTCGGGCGGCGCGCCGGTCTCGCGCCTCTCGCAATCGCGAAAGCTTCAGCCAGGTCCCGCGAGTTGGCGTACTATGGTCCCTATGCGCGGGCATGGCCGGCGCACTCTTACAGGAGGGCACGATGTCTCCGAAATGGATTCTCGCCGGTTGCGCGTTTCTGGCGCTGCTCGCGGCGCCTCCGGCGCAGGCTCAGGAAGAGGCCGGGGGCACACAGGCCGGCCGCGGCGGCGGCCGCGGCGGCCGGGGCGGCGGCCGGAACGTGCGCGAGTTCCTGGGGCTGGGGCCGGCTCCGGATGAGGCGGCGGCCAAAAAGGGCGAGCCCCTCTACCGCGAGAATTGCGCCGCCTGCCATGGCGAAAGCGGCCGCGGCGGTCAGGCCCCCAGCCTGGTGCGCTCGGTCGTCGTGCTGCACGATGAGAAGGGCGAAGCGATCGGACCGCTGGTCCGCAATGGACGGCCGCAGGCAGGCATGCCGGCGTTCCCGAACCTCAGCGCGGATGACGTTTACAATATCGCGGAGTATCTTCATTTGCAGGTGGAACTGGCGGCCAACCGCGGCACTTACAATACCACTTACGCCGGGCTCCGCAGTCAGACCAGCGGGGACGCCAGGCGCGGCGAAGAGTTCTTTCGCGGCGCGGGCGGATGCGTCAACTGTCATTCGCCTTCGGGCGACCTGGCGGGTATCGGGCGCAGATTTCCGCAGGCGGCGGCCATGCAGGCGCGCTTTCTGTGGCCCGCGACCCCCGGCCCCGCAAAAGCCAAGGTCACGACGGCATCCGGCGAAATCATCGCGGGCACGATCCGGAGCCTGACCGATTTCGATATTTCGCTGGTAGATGCGGCGGGCGGCTATCATTACTGGCCACGCGCCACAGTCAAGGTGGAGCTCGAAGACCGACTCGCCGGCCATCGCGCTCTCCTGCCCAAGTACACCGATGCCGAGATTCACGACGTGACGGCTTACCTGGAGACACTGAAATGAGATACTGCGCATGCATCCTGGCG
>JAJPJX010000090.1 GCA_021324015.1 Solibacteraceae bacterium
GAATCGACTTCGCCCCCCGGGCCGTACCACGCTCGCCGCAGGCTCCCGCAAATCTAATTTGACAAAAATGTCGGTCTAAGCAGGGGAAGATCCTGACCCGTTACAGCTGGCCGCGGATGCGGTTGTGTCTGCTGAAAGGATGCGAGCAGCGTTTTCATCCTCGGCAGGCACACCAGCGCTACTGCAGCAAGAGATGCGGGGAGGCGGCACGGAAATGGTCGCGCCGCAAAGCCCAAGAGAGATACCGGGAGACGGCAGCGGGCCAACAGAAACGGAACGGCCAAAGCCGGCGCTACCGTGAGCGTGTCAAAAGTCAGAAACCAATAGAACCAGAGCCAGTTAACGACCCTGCGGGGGTAATCACTACATCGCATTTTTTTCGACCATTCCTGCGACCGGCCCGGCTGTTACGAGGGATTCGTCCGCGCGCGGCGAAGTCCTTTACAACGTTTCTGCTCGCATGACTGTCGGCGTGCACTGGAGCGCGTTCAGGAGCGGGAGCGGCGTTGGAAACAGGCGCGGACTTAAAGCTGTTGATATTGATTCGTCGGCGGTGCACGCCGTACATTCAGCCTTGTCTGATGCAACTGGAGCTTCACCAACTTGATCGGCTTTGGGAACACCTGCGAGTGCGCCACCCGGCGCGGCAGCGCCGGCTGTTGGCGTCGCTGGCGGACGTGGGTCAGCAAACGCCCATCGTGGTGGTGGCGGCCGAAGGCAACGCGGACCGATACGTGGTCATCGATGGCTACAAGCGGATTCTGGCGTTGGAGCAACTGGGCCGGGACACAGTAGAAGCAGTGGTATGGCCGATGAGCGAAGCCGCGGCCGTGCTGCTGGACCGTTCGCTGCGTTTATCCCAACGCGAAACTGCGCTCGAGGTGGGCTGGCTGCTGGCGGAGTTGGAGCAGCGCTTCGGCTACGGGCTGGATGAGTTGGCAAGCCGGTTCGACCGCAGCGTGAGCTGGGTATCGCGGCGACTGGCGCTGGTGGAAGTTCTGCCGGGAGCCATTCAGCAGCAGGTGCGCGAGGGCAAGATCCTGGCGCAGGTGGCGTTGAAGTTTCTGGTGCCGGTGGCCCGCCAAAACCTGGAGGATTGCCAGCGGATGGCAGCGATCTTCGCTCAGCTCCACTGCGATACGCGGGAAGCCGGCCAACTGTATGCCGGGTGGCGCAAAGGTTCGTCCGCAGTCCGCAAACGCCTTCTCGATGATCCGGAGCTGTTTTTCAAAACGCAGCGGCAGGCGCAGGAGAAAGTTGCCGCCGGGACTGGTGCCGAACTGTTGCGCGATCCGGAGATGGTGGTGGCGATTGTGAACCGCGCGCAACGGCGCCTGGCGGGCGCCGCTGCCAGCGAGTTGGATAGCCAGCAATCGAGAGCCGCGCGGCATCAGATCGAGCGCATTCAAAACCAACTCCGCCGCATCGACGGAGAAATCCTACCGGAGAAGAAGCCGCATGTTGAGCCAAGCGCAGCGCACGACGATTCTGGAACTGAACACGCAGGGAGTGAGCAAACGGGAAATCGCACGAGTGCTGGGAATCTCTCGCGTAGCGGTACGCAAAGTCGTGCGCTCCAACTCGACTGCCCTGCCGGAGTTGCACCGAACCGAAAAGGCCGAACCCTACCGGCAACAGATCCTGGAGCTTTTCGACCGGTGCAAGGGGAATCTCGTGCGGGTCCATGAGGATCTGATGGCCGCAGGTGCGGAGATGTCTTATCAGGCACTGACGGCGTTCTGCCGGCGGCACGGGATCGGTTACGCGCCTCCAACGCCGGCGGGCCAGTATGAGTTTGCGCCCGGTGAGGAGATGCAGCACGATACGTCTCCCCATGAGCTCGAACTGAGCGGTAGAAAACGCAAGGTGCAGACCGCATCAGCGGTGCTCTGCTATTCAAGGATGCTGTTTTTCCAGTGCTATCCAAACTTCCGACGTTTCGACTGCAAGGTATTTCTCACCGAGGGGCTACGCTACTTCGGCGGCGTGACAACCCGGACCATGATCGACAACACGCACGTTGTGGTGCTGCGCGGTAGCGGGCGCGACATGGTGCCAGTGCCCGAGATGGCCGCCTTTGGAGAACGTTTCGGCTTCCAGTTCGTGGCGCACTCGATTGAGAATGCAAACCGTTCTGGGCGGGTGGAGAGACCATTTAGCTTTATCGAGGGGAACTTCTTGGCGGGGCGCACCTTCAGCAGCTGGGAAGATCTGAACCAGCGGGCGCGGGAATGGTGCGATAAGGTCAACTCGACTTACAAGAAACATATCCGCGCGGTGCCGCGTGAGCTGTTTGCTGTCGAGCGACTGCATCTGAAGCCGCTGCCGTCGTGGATTCCGGAGGTCTACCGACTGCATCAGCGCCTGGTCGATATCGAAGGCTATGTGGCGCTGAACAGCAACCGCTACTCGGTCCCGGTGGACTGGATCGGCCGCCGTGTGGAGGTGCGCGAGACCAAGGACAAGATCGAGATTCAACTCGATGCCCGCCGCATGGTGACGCACCGACGGATCGCCGAAGCCGAGCACCAGCGCGTAATGCTAGCCGAGCATCGGCCGCCGCGCGGACAAAGGGACGCCCGGCCCGATCCGCACCCTGAAGAGAAGACTATAGTCGCGGCAGCGCCCGAGCTGGCCGACTATGTCGCGGGGTTGAAACAGCGAAGCCGCAAAGCAGTCACGTTTGCCCTGCGGCAACTGCTGCGCTTGGTGCGGGAGTATCCACGAGAGCCGCTACTGGGAGCCGTGCGCGAAGCCGGGCGGTATGGACTTTACGATCTGGACCGCCTGGAACGGATGATCCTGCGCCGGGTTACACGCGAATACTTTCTGCTGGATGGGGGCTCAGACGATGACTGAAGAACTGGAACAACTGTTGAAGAATCTCAAACTGCGCCGCATCCTGGAGATCTATGACGAACAGTTGCGCGCCGCCGACAAAGGCGACATCAGCTACTCTGACTTCGTCACGCGCCTGGTGCGCGCGCAGTGGCAGGCGAAACAGGAGGGCGCGCTGGAATGGCGCATCCGACGCGCCAATCTGCCCGAACGCTGGACCTTGGAGACGTTTCCCTTCGCCCGCCAACCGGGCGTGAACCGCAAACAGATTCGCGGGTTTGCGGAGTTGGAGTTCATCGCCAAGGCGGAAAACATCGTTTTGGTGGGGAAGACCGGTGTCGGAAAAACGGGACTAGCGTGCGGCTTGCTGTTGAAAGCCCTGGAGAACGGCTATCGCTGCCAGTTCATCCGCGCGCAGGATCTGTTCGATGAAATGTATGCATCTCTGGCCGACCGTTCCACGCGGCAACTGCTGAAACGCCTTGCCCGGCTGGACGTGCTTCTGATAGACGAATTTGGGTATCTGACCTTGAAGCCCGAGCAGGGCAACATCTTCTTCAAACTGATGGAGGAGCGGTACCACTGCCATTCCACGATCATTACAACGAACTTGGTATACGACGAGTGGCACAACTTCCTCGGCAACAAATCGATGGTAGACGCGCTGCTCAGTCGCGTGCGGCATTACTGCCACACCGTGAATATCGACGGCCCGTCGCTGCGCGAACTGCAGGGTTGAGGGCCCCCTCATGGACCACAGCCGCGGCCAAGAAGAATATGTCCGGCAGGTTTTGGAGGCGTATCGCAAAACGCCGGGCACGATGGGGACTGTGCGTCATCCGGACCGAGTACTGGCTACGCAACTATTTCAACGCGGCGTCGCCGTGACCGTGATTGAAAACGCATTCGTGTTGGCGGCTTCGCGCCGCCTGATGCGTCCTGCAGATGCCCCGCCGCTGGGCACCATTCGTTCGCTGGCCTATTTCCTGCCGGTGATCGAGGAAGTGCGCGAACTACGCGTCAGCCCAGACTACTTCCAGTACCTCCGCCATAAACTCCAACGCATCGCGCCAGCACGGTAGCCCTGTACGCGTCAGCGTGGATGACGGAAAACCAAACCGCACGCCTCCGGCGTGGATGATATCGCCTGCTCTCCCTACAGCTCCAACGGACACGCCTTCGCGTGGATGATGAACCGCAGTAACACCTTACTTTCCCAGCTCCGTTCTCGGGGTGGGTCACTCTAATCAAGCGCTACCGGGTCATTCTTGCCGAGCGCCGAAGTCTATACACTCACGCCCGCGTTTGCCGTGGGTTTGCAGCCATGGCCCTGGCCCGAATTTTAGGCCTGTGCCGCACTGCCGAGCCTGCGGCTTCCATTCCCGCGCGACTGACTCCCACCGGCAGGTAACGATTCGAGCCAACGATCCAATTCTTCGGCGGGATACCTGACAAGCGTTCCCAGCTTCACGAAACGAGGCCCGCGGCGCTCAAGCCGCCATCGTCGCAGGCATGCTAAGCTTACGCGAAGCCGTTCAGCAACTTCTGCTTCCGTAAACAGTGCTCCAGTCATACTACTACTACCCTCCCAAACTCATGGTTTTCCATCACGGAGTGCGTCTCGCGTTCCCTTTCAGGTCGTTTCCTGGCGACCATCTTGTTCATCGAAGCGGACGCGGCCGTTGCCGGGCTGAGCCTCAGATGCAGCGAGGAGAAAGGCCGCTGGTGCTCCAGAACGCCTCTCAAATTTGCGCTCCGCGCCTTCCAGTCTGTCGAGCGCATCGAGCAGTTGGAGGCCGGCTTCCCGCATCTGATCGGTATGCGGCCCGAACTGCTCAGTTTGCTTGATCGCGAACCTGATCCGATCGATAGCGATGCGAGCCTGATAGGCCATTTCGAATTCCATTGGTGTGGGCCGACTCTGTGCCCGCCTCTCAATTAACCCAAGGATTTCCTCGGCGAGTCCTCGTCCCATTGCTCACTCCTCTCGTTTGAAGACAACTGGCTTGCATTGCTCACCCGTGGGCAAGCATTTGCAGCCCATCGCTGCGACAGGTACTACAGAATTCTACGGGTGATGCGCCATTGCACCAAAAAGCTCTTGTGCTCGTCATTGCGTCGGCGTCACGCCTCGGGCAGCCTGCCATGAGCTGCCTGGTCGCACGTTCTGCCCTGACGTGCAATCTGAAGGGCTTAACCGGCCCGTGCTCGTCGACCGGGGATAAACGGCAACGATATGGCCTAATGTCTGAATGACGATCACCGCGGTCCGGGCGATCACGACGAATTGGTTAGGCTCTGCGCCGACTGCCGCGGGTCCGTGTGCACCGGACTCGCAGTGTCCCGCCGATGGGCCGCGGGCATTTTGCTCACGCTGGGCCGGAACCGCATCTTTGCAGCCGAGCATCGGCGCGCTGTCTCATGAACGCTCTTCCGGGTACCTGTCGCAATTCACCGAGAAGAAGCGCCGGGCCAACGCATTCGACTTGCGTTATGGCGAGACCGTAATGCCTGAAGGCCCGGGCTGGGAGCTTTGTGAAAGAGTACTCGCGCGTCGTGACGTGATCGAACGCTTGTCCGAGGGCTGGTGAAAAACCGGTGAACAGACGAACGGCTCCCGTTGCGGCTCCAGTTCAACCAGCGCCCACCAGGTGCGTTCGTCGCCGCACGCGTTATCCCAGCGCTTGGTTTGTGATCAACCGGCAAGCATTCGGCTCCTCGCCGGGGTAGTGGACTTTGACGGCCCCGCAGGCGCTCGGACACGTTCTCCATGGATAGGCGCAGCCCTCAGGCGAGGCGCAGGCCGTGAATGGCAAGGGCGGCTTGCAGGTCGGGATCGTCCGCAGCAATTGGAAAACTTCTTGGCTCCGATAGCCGAAGGGGCTCGAAGAGCGCCCAGTTCTCCAGATCGGTGCCGTACTTGGACACGTAGGCGATCCCATCGAAGCCGCGGCTGTAGACCTCGCGCGATACAAGCTGCGTCAGGCGCCTCGGCGCACTCGCGAATAACGAAGCCGCATCGAAATCGGCCAGGCCCATCTCGCCACACGCCCGCGCGAGCCGCACCCGCAACAGGGCGATCCAGCCGCTCGCGCCGACGGCGGCATAACGCCCGGGCGCCTGAGCCGATCCGATCCGGCGGTTTTCGAGCCAAACTGCCGGTGCGACGCCGAGTGGCACGAAATCGTTTTCGCCTGCGATCTCATCGAGTTCGGCTAGGAGCGAGAGGTCAGGCCGGAATCTCGCGAGCGTCTCGAGAAAGCAGGCCACGCGCTCTGAAGCGGCGTAGAGCACGCGGTATGTCGATTCCGGATCGTCGAAGCGGTTGCCGAAGGTGCCGTCGGGCGCGGCGGCCTCCCACGGCGCGAGCGCCCAGGGGTCCGGCGCGCGCCCGACTCTCCAGATGGGTGCAGGCGGGGTCCGCCATTCGAGTGTCATCCGCCGGCAGCGAACGCCCGCGCCGCGCCGATGATCTCCGGCCCGACGACTTCAAGATCGCCCTCCCGGATGAGCCGTATCGGTACGCGGTCGCCGAGTTCCGGGTTCAGGCCGGTCAGCCAGGCCTGGACCACGTTCGGATGATCTCGGCTGCCGAGCAGGTGGGCGATGCGGTAGGCAAACCGGAGTCGTTCTTCGGCTTCTTTGTAGGGGGCACGGCCCTCAATCCAGCGGTCCACCGATCGAACATCTTTGGCTCCGCCGATGTAGGCGGTGAGTTTGCGTCCGATGAGCGTTGCCAAGTCGCCTGCAATCTCCTGGAAAGGCCGCACGGTGGATTCACGATAGGCTTCCAAGTCCGGGCGCGCGGGCGTGATCAGAGCCATACCGAACCTCCTGCCTCAATTGTACTATCAAATCGCACCGAAATCGCAGATAAATAGCACGGGTAGGATCTAGTGGATCGTTCGGTGATCGCCCCGATGGTGGAAGCTTGCTACGATCCATCGTAATCACGCGGCATTTCGTAGCCCTTCCAGCACGAAACTGAACCCCTCTCGCGTCCAGGTGTCAGACTGAAGAGAGTAGGCCAGATCCACCCGCTCCCCAGGCAGCGCGCATAGTCCCTGGTCGGTTCCCAAGTGTTTGATGTCGTATACAACTCCGTTCTGGGACACCCGGAACTTGGATATCCAATTCCTGATAAATACCGGAGCTGTTTGCACTTGTACTCGGGTTGCGAAGATCGGGTTCGGGTTGCTGTTGCCGAACGGCTCGAGAGCACGAACTTCCGGCCAGATCTGTTTTGCATCAGCGAGTCGAAGATTTGCGTCGACCGCCACCGTTCGCTCCGAATGAAGCCTGGGACACTTGGCACAAAGCGCATCACGAAAGGGCCTTACCGCTGCCGTCGCCATTGTGACGCCTATTGCTTGCGAATGCCCGCCGAAAGTCTCCACGTGTTCGCTCACGGAACTGACCACGGCGTGGAGATCAATCTCCGGCACGGACCGCCCGGAGCCATGCGCCCGCCCGTCTTCTTCGGACAGCACAATTGCAGGGCGTCTGAACTGTTCGACCAGGCGCGCGGCAACGATGCCCAACACACCGCGATGCCACCCGCGCCCGCAGAAGACGAGCACGAATTCGCCCTGGTCCCGAAAAGTAGAGAGGATCTCGCCAAGGACCCGCGCCTGCCTGACCCCGTTCGTGGAGAATCGGAAACAGCGTCGAATGGTCTACCGGCTGGTGCAGACGTTCTGGTCGGCAGTTGACCCGCCGGTATTCCTCCCACGGAACGATCAAGTCCGCCCTTCGAATTACCCAGCGCTGGAACCCGACCAGTTCCGGCGTTCGGACGTATGGCATCGGATAGGGGAGCGCTCCGAATTCCCGCAGCCTCTGCCGGCGGTACTCCCGATCCGCGTGCGTTTCGCCCGGACCAGTACACGATCAGCATGTATACGAGGATTTCGCAGGGTTTGACACCATGCCGTACAAGTGCGTTCAAGCCGGCGAACAGACCCGCCTCGTCCTTGCGGTTGTCCCAAGCTGTGTAGATACGGCGCACGCGGAAGTCGTCGTCGTAATGGCGCACGGAAGCGAGCGCCGCGGCGGTCTCGTCATTGAGCAGCCGCGCGTTGATTCCCTGGTTGAAGCAGACCTTGAATCCGCCGTCCCGGATTTCCCGAATTCGATCCCTCCAACCAGGCGCGCCGAAGAAATCGTTGTCCAGCAAGAGCAGGTGCTTCGGAAACGGATCGCCGCGCCAGATCTCGCGAATGGAGGTTTCCTGCGCGATCTTGCCCTCCTTCTCGGGAACGACGCAGAACGGGCACTTCAGCCGACACCCCCGCTGCGTGAACCCGATCGAGTCCCGATAGCCCGGATAGAGTGAGTAGTCGAGGGCTCTTCCTGTCACGCCCACGTCCTCCAACCTCAACGTGCGGTCCCAGCCGATGCCGCCGATGATCGCGTCGGGATAGATCGTGCGAAGTCTCTCGGCAACCGGCCGGGTGCGCTCGAAGATAAGGCTGGCGTACACCCGGCGCCAAGTCTCGTCGAAAAGACCACACTCCAACATGAGCGGCGAGCTGCTCGCCGTCTCGGGGCGAACGTCCCGTTCCACTTGCAGTCCCGATTGATGTTTCGCGCGACCATGGCCGAATCGGCCGATGACAGGGCACATGCTCGAGAATGGCGGGCGCAAGCATCCGGAGACCATGGAGCTTCACGAACGGCCTCCCTGTTTCGTCGCAGAGGAGGTTCAGGATCTCATGCATGCGGTCCCACCATCGGAGCGTGCATGTGCTGGCGTAGGGTCCGCTCGAACCGAGGGCAACTCGCGAATAGCTGTTTGCCAGACGAAGAAGCCGGTCAAACGGTTCATGCAGGTGGTAGACCGGGACGCCGTCCAGGAAGGGCCATTCCGCAAGAAGTTCGTCGTTCTCTGATTCACTGCCGTCGATGACGTCGGGAATGAGTGCGAAATCGAAGCCAGGATGACTCCGCCACGTTTCCATCCATCGATAGTAGGACGTCCAGTCCGGCCGGACCTGGCCGACTTTCCACAAGGAGAATGCGCCGTTTCCCAGCGCGAAGGTCGATGCGTGTTCCGCCGCGATGTAGATCTGCTCGGGGCGGGAGAAAGAAACCATCGCGTGGTGTTTTCGCCATACCTCGGTCGCGATCATTGCGTCGGAAAAAGGGCCGCCGTGATAAGCGATCATCGCGGTTCCTCGTGATCTTGGGCATCGATCGTCAGTCGCAGCGAGCAGATTCTCGTTTGCAGGATATCTAGATCCGCTCTCAGTGCTGGCGAGACGACACACTCGATGACCTCGTCGAGCGTACCTTCAAAGCCCTCGAGGATCGCGGCGACGAAATCTGCGTTCATGTTTGTTACCTATGGCAGGCGTTTTTGGCGCCCGCATGTGTTGTTAAGCGTCCGCGCGGATGTGCAGCGTCTCTCCGAACTGCCCCTCTGCTTGTGAATCCGTCACCCACAAAACCGGATAGTCCGGCTCGTCCGGGTAGGAGTCGCAGCAAAGGTCCGTCAGATAGATGAGGCACTTGGGAACGAGTCCCTGCTCCGCCACCCAATCGAATGCCGGGCGGAAGTCCGTACCGCCGCCCCCGGCCGGGTGAAGCACGACCGGATCATCCGGACCGAACGTCTCGGAGTTGTGGACCGCCGCGTCGGCGTAGACAACATGGATCTGCTCCGGGCGGCACTCTCCCGAGATCGCCGTGATCTCGGCCGCGAATTGTTGCAGTTCTTCCGACCCGATCGACCCGGAAGTATCGACCGCAATCACGATTTCCCCGATACCGCTGCGAATCACGGAAGGGAGATAGATCCCCATAGCGGCATACCGGCGGCTCGGAGGCGTCCACGCGTAGTCGGATGGGTCCACAGCCGCGATGAAGTCGCGCAAGATCGCGCGCCAGTCTTGCGCCTGCTTTCGCGATTCGGTAAGCGGCCGTTCGACGCCTCCTGGCGTTCGCCCGAACGCTTTGGCCGAGACGAGCGCTTGCTCGGCGGCGATCTGCCATTCGTGTTCCTGGCGGTTCGTTTCGGCCTGGGATGCCGGCGCTCCGGAGTCATCCGTTGCGTCGAGCACCTCGCCGAATCCGCCCGCGCACTTTGCGGGCTGCCCGACTGCGGGGTCGCCGCCGTCAGCACTCGCACCATCCCCGGATGATCCGTTGTCCGAAGCTTGCGTGGGCTGGTCCGGCGATGACCGTTGGCTCTCGCGCTCCCGATCGAGCCGTGCGTAGATTTCTTCCGCACCGAGTCCGGTAAACGTCGGATTTACGAGGGCGTCGGCGGGAAGAGTGATCCCGTTGTCGATCAGGATCGGGTTGACGGCGTAATCGCACGCCTCGTTCCACAAGCCCTGCTTCCGCGTACCCCGCCGGCACTGATGCGCGAGCGCGCAGTGCAGAACCTCGTGCGCCAGAACGCCCCCCAGTTCGGCGGCCGTTAAACCGTCCACGAATTCCGGGTTGTATAAAATCCTCCGCCCGTCCGTCGCCATGGTAGGTAAACTGGCGTCGGGAACGAGCTTGAGACGCAAGCAGAGCGTGCCGAAAAAGGGCTGGTTGAGCAGCAACTGCGTTCTGGCGCGCACGAGCGTTTCCGCGGCGCTACGATGGCGGGCTGGAAGAGACACGGGACTCCCGTGCGCGCCTTTACGATGGCGAGTGACAACACCGCCGCCGCGGTGCGAGTGTGCCCGGAATCGGCTGCGACGATTTATGCCAAAACGTGATGATTCTCAACTGCCCACTTCACATAGGCATTCGTGTACTTGATTGAGGGGTCGCGCAACGACGCGTCCCGAACGCAGAGAATTCGAAACTCGACGGGCATGCGCACCAAGTAAGCGTAGATGCGGTCGAAGTTTGTGTCTGACGCCCGCAGCGCCAGCGCCGAGGCGACCGCGTATTGCGCCGCCGGCGACTCCGGGACTGCTTCCGCGGTGGGATTGAGCAGGATCGCGTCGATATTCGGTAAATCGCGAAACATGCGAAGAAAGCCGGTGAACTCCGTGGCCGCGCCGGTCCCGACTGCTCCGGCGATGAGTTCATATTCGACCGCGGGATCCGGATCCGTGCTCAGCATGCGTGAAACGAACTCCCAGGAGCGAGGAGATGGGAACGAGGTTGCATCACGGTCGAAGGCGCTGAGGAGCGCGGGGCGGAAGCGGATAAACGCGATCACCTCCGGACGGATGCCACTCTGGATGGCCCATTGCGACCAGTCGTCGGCATCGACCTCGAAATCGATGTGGACGAAACGATTACGCAGAGGTGTGGGCATCCGCGTGGTTACGGCGCGGTCCCCTTCGCGGTTCCCCGCGGCAACGATGGTCCAGCCATCGGGCAGCCGGTATTCGCCCAATTTGCGATCGAGGACAAGCTGGTAGAGGCTTGCCTGGACCATGGCGGGCGCTGCGTTCAACTCGTCGAAAAAGAGAATTCCCGACGTCCCCTCGGCGGGCAGAAAGCCGGGAGTTGCCCACCGGGAGCGGCCGTCAGCAGCGACGAACGGCAACCCGCGGAGGTCGACCGGATCGAGGAGCAAGGCCCTGACGTCCTGCAGCTCCAAGCCGGCTGTGGCTGCCGCTTGGGCCACCACGGCGGATTTGCCGATACCAGGAGCACCCCAGAGAAATACAGGTTGACGGATCGGCAGCAGTGAGCAGAGCGTTGTGGAAACACACGAAGCCTTCATCGCTATGTCCTTTTCGGGTTGTGTTGGGGTTCAAAACGTCAGCGGATTCGCGAGGGGTTGTCCACGCGTGGTGAATCGGGGTTGTTGACCCATTCGACCGCGAGTTCGCCGAGCTCGCGATCCAGAAGCCTCCGCTCAATTGCCGAGCCGATTGCCTCATCGCCGGTAGCCATGCGGCACGCGTCGATACTACGGAGAAGTGTCTCGGACGCTTTCAAGCGGACGTGTAGTGGTATCACGGTACACCTCCGGCTAAATAGAACTGTTCGTTTCGTTGGCATTCGCCAAGCCCGGCAGGGCGGTTGGCCGGCTGAGGGTGCTCAAAGGTGGGCAGATATCAGCTTCGACTGTTTAGGCGCCGGTTTCTCGCCCCGCTCTTTTCGCTCTTGCGCGATGGCCTTTGCCGCTTTGCTGCGCGCCTTGTCCGTCAACGCCTCGCGCTGACGCGCGATTGCATCGGCGATCTTCGGCGGAGTCGCAAGCCGCAGACTGCCATCTGCCGACACGCATTCGAGGAAGATCGTGTCGCCCTGCTCCCGTTGCCGGTAGGTTTGAACGATGAACGTTTGCGCCGAGCCGAGGATAGGCACCATCGCTCGGATCGTTGCTGGTTTGGTATGGACGACGTCGGGCAGGCCTTGGAGGCCGCCCAAGAGGCGATCGAACACGTCCGGCAACCCGGACGGTCTCTTCTCTACTTTCATTTGAGGGCTTCCTTTCGCGAAGTAAGTCAGCGGTGGGCTGTAATGTCGAAGGGCAACAACCCTATTGATTGCCGCATAATATAGCGACACTTTCTGGGGGATGATGGGTTGTACTGGTCATGGGCAACCCTGCGGGAGTGAAGCGCGATTTCAACGGACTTGAGAGGC
>JAJPJX010000197.1 GCA_021324015.1 Solibacteraceae bacterium
GCTCGCGGCGCCTCGCACGGTGTATAAATACTCTTGTTCTGGTTCCACCCCGTTGGCCGGTTTTGAAGTGTCCACCATTGGCCGGTTTTCAGACGTCCACCGAGGGCGATGCAGAACGCGATGGTGGGAGCGTCCGGGGAACGGCTCCGGGCGGCTCTGAAGGTCGTGGATGCCGTGACGAACGGCCGCAGTCTTTGGATCGCCACCTGCAATTCGATCGGCACGCTGCCACCGGAGCTGCGCCGGCGGTTTACGCTCGGCACCTTCTTCTTTGACCTCCCATCGCCGGAGGAACGGGGCGCGATCTGGAAGATCTACACGGAGAAGTACGGCGTGTCGGGCGAATTACCTGACGATGATGGCTGGACCGGCGCGGAAATCAAGGAGTGCTGCCGCAAGGCCTACCGGCTGAAGTTGACTCTGATGGAGTCAGCCGAGTACATCGTTCCAGTTTCCCGTTCAGCAGCGGAACAGATCAAGACGCTCCGTCAGCAGGCATCCGGGAAGTTCATCAGCGCGTCCTATCCCGGCGTGTACCTGTTTCAGGAATCCGCGCCGGCGCCGAGGGCTGGACGGGCGTTCCGAGATATCCAGAACTGAGTCGTCGCGGTTGCTTGATTCTGTGATTGACTTGGCAGGCTTCACGTTCGGAAGGGGAGGAAGACAGTGTCCGCTTACGGAGAGTTCGAGACTGTCATGTGCGATGAGAAACACCTGGTCGACGGCCTTGCCGAGATGGGCTATCGCGTAGAGGTTCATCCGGAGGGCTCCCATCTGGTTGGGTACCACGGCGACGAACGGCCGGAGCGAGCGCACGTCATTATTCGGCGTGCCGAACTCGACAGTGCCTCCAATGATATCGGATTCGTGCGCGGAACAGACGGGCGCTTCCGGGCCATCCTGAGCGAATACGACCGAAGCATCGGTTTCAACGACCAGTGGCTGGGCAAAGTGCACCAACATTACAAAGAGGAGCAAACGCTGGCCGCGGCGAAGGCAAAGGGGTACATCCTTCGGGGCAGAGAGGTTATTCAGACCCCCAATGGTCCGCAGATTCGCCTGCAGTTCGTCGCGCGATAGGGGATTTGCCATGCAACAGAAGACGATCACGGTGGTCATTGACGAGAAGGGGAACAGCTCAGTTGACCTGGATGGGTTCGCCGGCCAGGGATGCGAGAAGGTTCTGAAGGATTTCCAGGGACAGGACCGCGCGACCATGGAGCGAAAGAAGTCGGCGTTCTACAGTCAGACGGGTAGCGTCCGGGAGAACCTGCGCAGAAGCGCTCAGTGACCGTGAATTCAAACAGCAGAGACGTCCGGGGGGCCTTGGAAATGCTGCTCCATGCTTTCGTTCCCTCAAGCCGGGCAAACGGACCCGGATTGCGCGCGGTGGTCTACTTCCAGGGCTGCACTCTGAAATGCACGGGGTGCTGGAATTTGTCTACGCACAAGTTCCGAGGAAAGGACGTCAGCATCGCATCCGTGGTGCAGAGGTTTGAAGATGCCAGAAAGTCAGCGGCGCTCGAAGGGGTCACGTTTTCCGGCGGGGAGCCGATGCAACAGGCACCCGCGCTGGCTGAACTTATCGATCAAATCCGCAGGGTGGCTCCCGGCGCGAGTTTCGGAATGTTCACAGGCTACACGAAAGACGAGTTGGTGACCGGGGACTATGTGACTCGGCCGAGAACGTCGGTAGCGAATCGAACGGAGCTGTGGCGAAGTATCGCAGCACACCTCGATTTCGCGGTGATGGGCCGCTACGATCACACATCACCCGCGGTAGAGGCATTGAGGACGAGCCGCAATCAAGAGCTTGTACTGTTGAGCAGTCGCTACCGCGAGGGCAACTTCGAACAGCAACTCGTTGAGATCAGTATTGAGCCGAGCGGAAACTCCGTGGTCACGGGATTTCCGGTACTCGGCTTTCCCGTCTGAATCGGCCTCGATCATGAGCCGGTCCGACTAGAGCACAACACAACACACAGCCTTGCCGAACTATGCATTGGAGCCGCGCGAGCCGACTTCGTGCGCTGAAGCGAGGTCTTTGGTAGCGACACAAAAGGAGAAATACGAAATGGCAGCTATGGCATTGCCTCTGATTGAGGTACCGAACATGGGTCAGGATTTGGCCCAGAGAGCGGTTTGCGTTAAGGTCCGGCTGGGCCGACTGGGCAACAGCCGCAAGGTTAGCAATTCGCAGGTGGAGGTCGACACGGACAAGAGCCTGATCCGGGTTTCGAAGCACCTGCTCGATTCCAAGGAACTGCGCACGATCGCCAATTTCGATGGTGAGATCAGGCGCTACCTCTACGACACATGCCTGCCCTTCGAGGCGGGAATCCACCTCTGCCCGTTCGCTCTACTGGAGCAGACGGAGGGCAAGCTACGCGAGTTCACGAACGGTCGAGAGACATTGGTCTCGGCATTCATAGAAGCCTATCCCAGCCTGTGCCAGGAGGCTGCGAAACGGCTGCGCTCGCTCTACAATCCCGCGGACTATCCGCCCGCGGACCACGTGGCACAGCAATTCAGTTTCACCTGGCAGTACATCAGCTTCGGTGTGCCCGATCAACTTCGCGAGATCTCGACAAAGATCTGGCATGACGAACGCGAGAAGGCGGCGCAGATGATGGCGGAGGCGGGGCGGGAAATCCAACAGGTACTCCGGACGGCGATGGCTGAACTGGTCAAGCACATGCGCGACCGGCTGAAGGATGGACCGGACGGCAAGCCGCTGCGGTTCAAGGAAACCACGGTTTCGAATTTGGTGGACTTCCTCGGCACCTTCGATTTCCGGAATGTGACCGACGACGCAGAGTTGAAGGCGCTGGTGGATAAGGCCAGGGAAACGCTCACCGGCATTAGCGCGGATGACCTCCGAACGACTGCTGGCGTGCGTACCAAGGTCCAGCAAGGCATGGCGGATCTAGCAGCCGAACTGGACACGATGATCGTCAAGAAACCGGCACGGAAGTTCCACTTCACCGAAGAATAGCCACGCCAGAGAAAGGAGGCCCCGATGGCGCTCGATACAGGATTTGTCGCTGCGGTATTGGAGGGGATTGAAGGCACGCTCGCCGAACTTATTGAGCGCGTAGAAACTTCGGAACTCCAAGCCAGCCTGGATGTGCTTCAGAGCAGAGTGACTGCGCTTCGGGTATCGATCGAGCCGCCGGCGCGGGAACCGGTAGAGATCGAAAGACCCGAAGATCCAGTCCCCGTGGAAGCTGCGTAGAGGAACAGTCTCTCAAGCCTGACGGCGGCTGCCGCTCGGGTCAACCTCAACAATCTAGCCGCAGAGGCGCTCATCAGGCCGCAGTGTGCCTGAAGAAAGCCTGTGCGTTTCACAGTGAACTGAAAGGAGCAATAGCGATGCTGGGCTTGAACAACGTCCAAATCATCGGGAACTTGGGTGGAACGCCCGAGATGAAGTACTTGAACAATAGCGATCACGTGGTGAACTTCTCGGTCGCCGTCAATGAGCGGTGGAAGAACCGCAACGGCGAATCCCAGGAGCGCACGACCTGGCTGCGGATCGTTGCCTTCAATGGGATTGGATCCGCATGCGCCGAGCACCTCAAGAAGGGTGACGGCGTGTACGTTGAAGGCCGCCTGCAGATCCGGGAATACGAGGACAAGGAGCACATCGAGAGAACTTCGGTCGAAGTCGTGGCATCGAAGGTCCGCTTCCTTGGCCGCGGGAATAACGCAGGCGATGAACAGCGCCCGGTGCCGGGGCAGCCCAGGACTCGTGCAGGGCAACGCTCGACGTCCCCAGCCGACGTGGACCAGGCAGGACCCGACGAGGTCCCGTTTTGAAACGCCGGGAGCGGCTCACAATAAGCCGCTCCCAGCCACCGGAATGGAGGAAACATAAACCATGAGCACACCAACAACAGCGACGGTGGGAGGTTTCTTCGTGCAACTGATGCCGCTGCTCGCAGACCGGACTTTGATGGTCATCGTCTCGAAGGCCGATGATCAGCACCTGACGCTCTCCGTGGTGCCGAAACGGATGAAAGACGGCGAGAACCCTGCACTTACCACACCGCTCTGCTGCACAGGGACCCCCGAGGAGCTGGATCGTGACTTGCCGAACCATCTCCACGATTTCGTTGCCTGCCAGGTAGCGCTGAGCAACAACCTGGCGCAGATCCAGCGCGAGAGGGAAGAAGCGGAAAAAGCGGCGCGCGAAGAGCTTAAGAAGAAGCACAAAACCGTGGGAAACGGCGGAACGAAGAACAAGATGACTGAGGACAAGCCACCGGACCAAGAGAGAGCGGCTCCACCTCCGCCACAGCCCCCAATGATGAGCCTTTTCGACTCGGTGTCTGAAGTGGAAGCACAACCAGTGTCACAGTCGAACTCTGCGGCGCCAGACCAGGACAGCGGCACCAGCATCACTATCACGACGACGACGACCACAGGAGGAGAGCGATGAAATCCACACCTATGCGGCGGGAGTTTTCCTTCGCCGGATTGAAGCTCCCGGATCCAAGTCCGTTGATGAGCTTAGAGGATGTCCGAGGGGTTCTGGCGATGCAGTACCCAGAAATTGCAACAGCGGTGATCAGCGGGCCAGAACCCGTCGGAGACACGATGAAGTACACCTTCGAGCGCGCGATCGGTTCAAAGGGATAAGGAATCATGGGAGCGAAAGGAGCCGGGCTACGTGGTTCGACTCCGCTCCCCAATCCGAAGGTGGTGAGAGATGAAAACCAGCGTCGGACCGCGAACAGCCACGTGCCGTGCGGAAACGTTGGCCGAATTGGAACTTCTCGCTTCAGGTAAGCACTCATCACAACAGACCGTATTAGAGAGGTATCGACGATGTACCGACTGGAAGCAAGCGAGCGTCGTCCTCTGTCGCGCGTTGGGCAACGGCCAGGCGCGGCGGCAGAGTACTCAGTTGACGACTCCGCCAGGGTGGCTGCCGCCGATAGTTTGATGGCAGTTGGCTGCCGGTGGAGCATTCCCCGGCTGGAGGGAATCCCCACGGAATATAGGTTCTTCGATGGAATTGAGGTGGCGGCGAGAGTGGCGAAAACGCTTGTGTCCACCGGCCTCGCGGATCCGCGGCGATGGATTCAGGCGGGGCGAGACCCATTTCGTTTCATCGAACAGACGCTAAAGGACCGCGTTGCTGTGAACGGCGGTCCGGAAATCGAGAAGGAGTTCTTCTTGCGCTTGGGATTGGTCTCAGATCTTGATCCTTACGACCATGATGCCAACGACGCAGCCGCCGATGGCGAGATATTCCTGGTTCTGGAACCCGATAGTGCCGGTTACGTTGTGATGGGGCCGACGCTGCGATTGCTGAAATCACTGCATCCAAGGCTGCCAGTCACATTTTTCGATTTGTTCACAGGGGCTTTGAACCGGTGGATCCGGGTATACGACCATCGCGACGCACTCGAACGAGTGGAGCAGCTCCGAGAATGGTACGAAGCCGATCCGGAAGGCGAGACGGTCGAGCTGCCGGCTGTAGATGCCTCCATTCCGGACTGCCTGCGCGGGCAGTTGAATCCTCTCAAGGAACGATTCGTCGAGCAACTGGCGGCGAGGGTCCGCAACCAGACGGCACGGGCTTTGCTTGAAGGCGTCGCCGAACTTAACCGTATTTCACGGAGGGGGAAGCGGCCGCAGGTTGGAGACCGGGCTCAGGAGCGATTGGCGGATTCGAATCCACCGGTCCCGGCTCTTGTGGCCGTCTTCAATAAGCACGATGCCATAGAAGGATGTTTCGATAGATTATCTCGGGATTCCGGGAATTCCGGCGAGCTCTATGGAGGGCCAGGACGACGGCTGTGGCCGAACCTCCGGGATTTGGCGGCTGACGGAAGGAGGGCGTAGCCCGACTGGAGTTAGCCGCCAAATCCTCAGGCCGAACATCAGCTCCCGGGGTCTGCCGTAAGATCGGAGGCTATGTCACTCGCATTCAGACTGGAGAAGACCGCGGCGGGGCCGGTGCCCTTTCAGGTCCGGGGCTCGGATGGGGCGCCCGTCGCCGCGATCAACGACTTCCTGGCGTACCTGGCCGTCCGAGGCCGCTCCGGCTACACTCTTCGATCCTACGGCACCGGGCTGGCCCACTTCTTTGGCTGGGTGGAGGACCGCGGTGTGGGCGTGGACGAAGTGGGCCGGCAACTCGTAGGTGAATATATCGCCGGTTTTGCCAGCGGCCCAAAAATCGATTCCCGTGTTCACTCGATTGTTTCCGGGGCGCTTCGCGAGCGACCCCTAACCGGTCGCCAGCCGCGGACTATAAACCACAGGGTGAGTTTGCTTGCCTCGTATTTCTCATACCTCATCCAGAAGGACCAAGACCGGGGCAGCGGAGCATGGTTTCAGCGTGACAACCCTGCCGCCGCTACGATCCCTGAGGCCGCAGGACATCTAAACCCAGGCGGCCGCGACTTTGCCGGTCGAAGAGGGCGAACCGGCGAGTTTAGACGGCGTGTTCCTCGTAGGCTGCCAAAGGGGCTGGACCCCGGATGCATCGGACAACTCATCGATGCCGCCGTCTCCTGGCGCGACAAAGCCATATTGACGCTCTTGTGCCGCACTGGACAACGGATCGGGGACTGGGGCGAGATCGGCGGCCGCCACGGTGTTCTCGGGATGACGCTCGGGGACTTGGACAGGCGCCGAGGAATGGTCACCGTGCTTCTGAAAGGTTCGCGTGACGAACATCGAGTTCCTGTAACGGACGATTTCTGGCCCCTTCTTGAACGCTACCTGACTGAGGAGCGTTCCGCCGCAGCACCGACCCCGGCCGCTTGGCTCGCGATGCGCAAGGGCTGCGGTGAACCTCTTACGTACACGGCTTTTGAGTCATCGTGGCGGTACGCGGCCCGGAAGATCGGCCTGAAGGCACACGCTCACCAATTCCGGCATACGCTGGCGCAAGGGGTGTTGGAGACCACCGGAAACCTGAAGGTGGCCCAGGAGATCCTGGGGCATGCGCACCTGAGCACAACGGCGGATCTCTACATGCACGTGGATTACGCCGCGATGGTGGACGCCATCGTCGCTGCCAAAACCGCTTCGGAACGGGAGCGAAACTCGGGCGGCCAAACAGCCGTGCCGCTTCCAGAGCGCTATGCATTTCCCTACGACGAGATCACGCTGGAAGAGCTTGAGAAGGTCGCGGCACTGGCACAGGACAACGAACGCGACCTTGGCGGCAGGAGCCAGCATGAATAGATTGCTCTCCAACACGGTCTACAGCGGCGCGGCTCTGCTGGATGCGCTGCTCGCTATTGTTCCGCGTCTGCGGACGAACGAATGGAAATATGAACAAGCCCGGCTCGGCTGCAAGTTCTTTGTTAACTCGCTGAACGGTTGCCGGGGCCGGACCCTACAGCAGCGGTGGTGCGATTTCGAGGAGACCGTATGGGCTGAATGGAGCCACTCGGAGCATCGGTTGCCCAGCCATCGCCGCTCGTGGGGACCACGGGTAGCTGTGATTGGTCGCCTGGTTCGCCCCAGCCCGAAGTGGCTGATAAGTGTTCGAATACTGGATTGGGTGGCGTCTCTCCCCGAGGATGACCCGCTCGTTAAGGCTCAAGAACTCCTTTCTGGCGCGCTCAAGACCGTGCGCTGGGCCGGTCCATTCTGTAAGCACATGGCCGTCAGCAACGGGATCCGAATCCTCCTTGCCAACGGCTACGCAACTCTGAACGAAATACAGGAAAGAGACCTTGCCAGCGATCCCGCATGGTCGAAGGGGTCCGATGTGCTGGATGCCGCTTTATGCGCCGTCGGGGTGTTCACCCGCACGCCGCAGCAGGGGGCCTCTCGCCGCCACCGCGGCGAACGCTTGACTCCCGCTGAAATGGTCGTCCGAATGGAAATCCCCGAGCCATTCCGGCAGGTGGGCACCCTGTATCTCGAAACATACGGGGCGCGCGTCAGCGACGTCTACTCCACCAGGCGCGGCAAAGCCAATGCACTCAGGAACTTCTGGCAGTTCATCGTGGAGCGATATCCTAACGTGCGCCATTGCCGTGACGTGCTCCCAGGGCATGCTCGGGCGTACTTGGCGTACGCCGTTGAGCGCAGTCCGGGGGTGCAGTCTGCGCACGGATGGCTAATCACCGTGCGCACGTTCTTCGCGGACATCTGCGGTTGGGCCACTGAGCCTGGTTCGCCGTTCGCGCCATTTGCGCCGGCAACTCCACCGCTGACGAGGCACGATTTGATGGGGGCGGGCTTCAAAAGCGGCCGGCAGGAGAGTGCGAATCGCATGACCGCGACGGTCCTTGACCTGGAGCGCGAGATGCCGAACATTCGAGCGCTTGCGCTGCGAAGCTGGGACGAAGCGAAAATCGCCGCCGCCGCCCAGGGCGCCGGCCAGCGGGTCAAACGCTCCGAGGGCGATGCGTTCTGGACGTGGGCCGTTCTCGAACTCCTCATCCAGAGTGGTCTGCGGGTGGAGGAAGCTGCAGAATTGACGGCCCTCGACATTCTGAAGCGCCGCACGAAGGACGCCCGCGTATATTACCTGCTTCACGTGAAGCCGTCGAAGTACGACCGCGCCCGGGTGATTCCGATAGGCGATGGTCTGGGCCGTGTGATCGCCGAGATCATCCGCCACGTGAAGGCCTTCTATGGCGTCGACACGGTACCGTTCTGCGATCATTGGGACCGGCACGAGAAGAGGCCGCTGCCCAGGGCGCCCTATCTGTTGCAGGGCGCCGGCCACCCGAGCGCCATGAGCATCTCAGGAATGAGCGGGCGGGTGAACGCGGTATCAGTCGCGGCGGGCTCTCGCCATTCCGACGGCAAGCCGCTGATCCTGCGCCCTCACGATTGCCGGCGCATGTTCGCCTCGGAGCATCTCAACAACAACGTGCCCGTCCATGTGATCCAAGCCCTTCTGGGACACGCCTCGCTCGATACGGTTATGGTCTACGCCAAGCTATACCCGCAGCATCTGCTCGAAGAATACCGAAAAACAGTCCGAGGCCTGTATCGCGCCGTTCACGGCGAAGCGAGCTTGCGCAACCCAACCGCAGCGGAATGGGCCGCCTTCGAGGCGAGTTGCAGTCTGCGAGATATGGGAACTCATCTTTGCGCGTTGCCAACGGGAGAATACTGCCCGAGAGGCCTCGTCTGCCTGGGATGCGTTCATGCTCAACCGAAAAAGAGCGCGGTCCCCACGTTTCGCCGGATGTTGGCCAGCCATGAACGCCAACTCGATGCAGCCAGAGGCCACGGAGAACCGGCGGGCCAGATTGCATCGAGAGAACTCGAGGTCGGCCGTATCCGATCTGCGCTGCGGCGGGCCGAGGAGTTGGGCGACGACGTAGCAGCCGCGATCGAGCGCGCGGCCGGTTAACCCCCGCGGCGCAACGCGCCACCAAATAACCACCCGAACAAAGGAGTTGTCATGCGAGGTCGACGTGTGTCGCTGCTTCGGCGGCCAACGGGCGCCGCAGGTAAAGAGCAATTGATCCTGGACCATCTGAAGGTTGTGCGGGCTCTTGCAGTGAACATCAGGGCGGAAATCCCGGTCCACGTTGAATTGGATGATCTGGTTCACGACGGGATTTGTGGATTACTGGATGCCGCAAAACGGTACCAGAGCACCCGCAATGTTCCTTTCGCCGCATATGCCAAGTACCGAATTCGCGGCTCTATCCTGGATGGCCTTCGGCGGCTGGATCCCGTTTCCCGAGATCGCCGCGCAAAGGTGAAACGGGCAGAAGCCGCCGCGCATGATCTTGGTAATCGGCTGGGCCGCTACCCCACGGCTGCGGAGATCGCCGCCGAATCGGGAATCTCGCTGAAACAGTTGAGCAACGCGGATTTTACTTTTACCGCTCGGACGACGGCGCTGGATCGAGATGAGACCTCAACTTCCCTGACGGCCGAACTCACAGCAGACGAAGCATCCGAAACGGATGCGCTGGTCGCCCGGCGGGAATTACGAAACGTACTCGAAGCCGCTATGCAGTCCCTGCCACGCCGCGACCAACAGATCATAGCGTTGTACCATTGGCGCGGTTGCACGATGCGAGAGATTAGCCGGCTCTTCAACATCAACGAGAGCCGGGTATCCCAGATCCACAAACGCGCACTTGGGCATTTGGCCGTTACGTTGCGCGCATCTGGAATCGTGTCGAGCAGTTCGATCATGCCGCGCTGACAAGAAATCAAGCCCCGACAGGCGGATCTCCCAACAACAACACCTCGAAACCGGCCTGCTGAAAATGGTGATCGCTGGTCAGGGCGCTCGCGATCCCACGCTGCTCCATGATCAGGAAAGACAAGCAGTCGGTGAGGCTCCAGCCCTTGTCACTACGCGCCTCGTAAAAGCGAACCGCTGCGGTTATCGTCTCCGGGGAGAAAGGCACAACCTCGATCTTCGGATCCTGATGGCAACGGCGATAACCTTCCGCTGTCGTGCGGCGCGTCCCTACGGTCGCCAGCGCATTCATCCATTCCCACAGAACCGCTTCCGTCGTGACGAGGCACGCATCCTCCCGAACCAAGTGGCCGCTCCAGGCGGCCGCCCGAGCGTGGTGCTGATCAGGTTTGTGGGAGAGAGCAATCCAGAACGAGGTGTCGGCAAAATAAGCCGCCGGTGCGTTCAAGCTACCCTCTTTGGAGCTCCGTATAGGTAATGATCGTGCTGGTGCGAGAGGTCGGAAGGAATGTCCGGGCTTTCGCTGGCGTTCGCAGCCAGCCACGCCAATGCAGACTCGCGCGCCGGCGGTTGATCGGCGCCTCTCGTCTCGATCTGCACGACCAAGGCCTGATTCCGGGGCAGGTCTATCGGCTCATCGGGAATAATGACCCTTCCGTCATAATGTGCATTGAAAGCGATCATGGCCTCCCTCCTTGCTCCATGTTCCAGTATCTCATGCCGGACCCGGGCACGGCTGCGGTTCCCAGGACAGCACCAGGTCGGCGAGCGCGGGAGTGGGCCTGAGCACCATGAAGCCAAAGCGCCGGCGCCCTATGCCAGAATATCTTCAGCTATGGCAGCCAAACACACTTGGACGTTCAAATCCCGGCTTCGTGCCAGGGCATTCGGGTGGAAGGGATCGCATCTCGCCTGCCAACGCTTGAAGGAAGCCGTCGCGGAAATCAAGAAGGTTGCCAGAACAGACCCCGTGACAGCCGGCGACGGTATCGTGGGCCTGATGGAGAGGATCTGGCCAGCATTCCAGGACATCGATACCTCGTCAGGCGCTCTCGGCGGCGCCGTGTACTGGGCACAGGACGAATTGCTGCCGATAGCGATCGAAGCTCCTGCGGATCGAAACACTCGCGATAAGTGGTTGGACCGCACCTGGCAGGCGATCGAGGATGATGGTGTGGATTACCTTTCCCTGACCGGAGAGCGCTGGGGCGAACTCTGCCGTTCCCGTGAAGTTGCCTCTCACTGGGCAGACCGATTCCTCGGCTTGCTTCGGACTGCCTGGTCTGATCCACGGCCAGGAAACTATGTCCGCGGAACCAGCGTTTGCCTCTCCAGCCTGCTGGCTGCGGAGCGCCATCAGGAACTGCTTGAGGTGCTGGCGCTTCAGCGATTTCCATTCTGGCATGACCGCAAGTTCGGCATGCAGGCGTTGCTGTCCCAGGGCCGAATGGATGAAGCTCTCGCCTATGCGGAAGCTTCGCGCGGTCTGAATCAACCGGATGCGGCTATCGACGCGGCGTGTGAGAAAATCCTGCTGGGTCTCAGCCGAGTGGATGAAGCGTACGAGAAGTATGCATTGACCGCGAATAGCTCATCAACAGGCCTCGCCACGTTCCGGGCGGTCGCCAAGAAATATCCCGCCCGCGACCCGAGGCAGATCCTCTTGGACTTGGCCACATCGAGCGGCGAGCCCGGCCGGTGGTTTGCCGCGGCGAAAGACGCCGGCTTCCTTGATCTCGCCTTGGAATTTGCCAACACGGGCCGCACCGATCCGCGCACGCTCAGCCGCGCTTCGCGCGATTTGCTCAAGAAGGACGCCCAGTTCTGTCTGGACGTCGGCCGGCTCGCCATCCAGCGAATCATCGAGGGGTACGGCTACGAGCTGACCGGCATGGATGTCATCGATGCCTACAAGCACTTCATGGCTGCGGCGCAGGCCCTCGGGATTGCGTCCCAGGCACGCGCCGGACTGCTCGCCATGGCGACGAAACAACCGGGAGCAGCCAGCGATATTCTCCTGCGCCAGTGCTCGGTTGATCCACCGGCACGTGAGGCCCCGGGGAGGGCATTCATCAGAGAGCAACGGATATGGACAAGACGAAGCCCCACGAGACATTGAGCGGCAGGCCCATTGCCAAGAAGGTCCTTGCCAAAATGAAGTTGCATTGGCAGAGGAAGGTCGTGAACATCAAGAACATAATCGCCGGCCGCGCCATGGCCGACGAGCTCCAAAAGACAGTTGTGAGCCAGAAGGAGTTCGCCGGCTTCGATCCGGCTCACGCCGCCTACGTCTACACCCAGAACCAGGTGTCCGTCATGTCGGAGCAGCTTACGGCCCTGAAGGAGATGGCGCCCTTTGCGGACATCATCTCCAGGGCCGAGGACCTCTACATCCCCAGTGCCCCGCCGATGAGCCCCTTGACCACGTCCTATTTCACCTGCTGGGCTTTTTTCGATGCTTGTGCGGGCCCGGGCAACGAGACCATCGGCGCCACTACTTTGGAGGTTGGCTCCGCTTTCGGCATGGACCCCGAGTTGTTGCGCTTGATCCGGCTGATGCAGGATTCGCGAATGGGCTTCTACATCCACCACGGGAGAGAAGGCAACGTGAGCATTCTTGAGGATCTCGTCACCACCGCCGTGTACCGGGCTATCGTTCCTGCTGGCTATCGTGGCAGGAAGAACGAGAACTGGTACGTTCGCTTACTTCCACCGCCATTCCAAGGGGGCACGGAACACGTCGTCTTCACGACGCCATACATTGTGGTACACCCGGACTTCGCTGATTGGTTGGCATATTTCCGGCGTACGTTCCCCGCCACGGCGGGCTTCGACGACTACGAGCGTCACATGAAATACGGGCCAACCAGGGAATACTGGAACGATTACGTCTTCGAGGCTTATGTGAACCACCAAGCGGACGCGATCTATCTCGCCGGCCTTCCCGACATTCCCGAGAGCCGCCCTCATTCTGAGATTTCCGAAAGGAATGGCTGGAAGGCCCCGGCCTTCATCAAGCAGAGTTAGCTGGAGCGCAGACAAGCTATGGACGACCTGGATTCCGAGTGGCGGCGCAAAGGAGCGACCCTCAGCCAAAAAACGGCGCAGGAGGAGTTCGGGCTGACATGGGAGGCAATCGTCCGGGCGATTCGCGCTGGCAAGCTGCAATACCGGGAAGGCTCCATGTACGGGAACCCTTGGCTTCGGCTCCTCCGGCGAGAGGTGGAGGCGCTGGTCTCGAAGAATCACGGTGAGAATTACCTGAAGGACCGGCAGACGAAGACGGAACTGGCACGCATCAAACCGCGAGTTGAAGCGGCTGAGAACCCAGATTGCCCGGTTGGAAGAGCGGAAATCGGAACTGATCGCCAGCCCCGGAAGGTGATGGCAGTAGATCTCACACCCCCTCGAAGAACAGCGCGTCCAGTACGCGGAGCGGCTCCCGCGCCGCCACACCGTCACCGGCACGCAACCCGGGCACACGTTTCTTCCAGTCCTCCTCCGGCAATACGGCGGCGCCGTGCTTTTCGACGATCTCCGTAATCTTACGCCGCACTGCCATGAGCCGGGAAAACGCCTCTTCAGCCACCATCTCCTGGAAGTGTCTCACAGGGTCAATAGCAGATCCTTCGATGGTTTCCAGAGGCGACTCGAGAGCGGGCTCCACGGTATCGCCGTTGTCGTACTCAATCCGCTCTCCCAGCGTGATCACAGCAAACGGCGCCAGCAACGAAACGGCAACGCACCAACCGGTTTGACCGGCGCCATGCACGGTTTCGATGCTGCCTTCAATGTAGTCTTCCGATTCGGTGGTGAACTCGAATGCGTCACCTTCCGGCACTATGAAATAGAGATGATAAGAGCGGTCGGCTGCGCACTCGTCCGGCGGCTTCTGGTCCGGGTCCGATTCGGGCCACCAGACGGGGTCGCCTTGGGCTTCGCGTTCAAAGAGCAGTTGGGATCCTTTCAGGCTTCTCAACGCGCGCGTCACTTTCGCCTGGACGTTGACGAACCAGGAGTCTTCGAAATCGACGCTCAACTCCACGACTCCTTTGGGCCATAGGCGCTCAATTGCCTCTTGGACGTCCTTCCGCGGCATGCCTCACTTCCCCTCGATCATCTCGGCGGCCTTCGTTGCCGCTGCATTGTAAGCCCCTTCCAGAAAGTCCTGAAGCGTGCCGCTGCCGCGCCAGAATGGGAACCTGCCCAGCCTGCGGGCGACCGCCGCCCCGGCAAGCGGGGCGCCCCGCAAGTCCGGGGCTTCTCCGGCTATATCATCCGGCAGAGCGCCAACTTTCCAGAACCGGCCCGGCGCGGCAGGCAGCGGTTCGGGCGGCGGAGACAAGGCGTCCGGCCGCCGCGCGGGACCGCGCTCTCCGATCAGCGTCATGAATTCCTCGCGGTCCATTCCGCGCATGCGGAAAATCAGGAACGGATCGCGGTCGAACTCCTCTCCCAGCAGGTAATAGACCGCCGCAATGTGTTTGCACGGATTCGACCAGTCCGGGCACGAGCAGTCGGTGGTCAGGTCGTTGTAACGTTCCGGGAACAGCGACACTCCGGCGGCCCGAAGCACCTCTTCCATTTCGTGCGGCATCTCCCCGCCGAGCAGCTTTGAAGCGAAAACCGCCTGTCCGGCAACGGAATCGGCAACCTTCTTCCATACCGTGGCGCTTAGCGCCTTTACCTTGATGGCGATCTCGTAGGGCTTTGGGCGGGAGCCTTGCACGCGAGCCGTGATTCGTCCCTTCTCGATCTCGATGGAAAGCACCTGCCCGTCGCGCGCGTACCTTCGCCCGCGCTGCAACCGGGCCCCGATGTTGAAGCTTTCCAGCACCGTGATCCAGCGCTTGGCCCACCAACTCTCCCCGAAGCCGCCTCGCTTCGATTGCGCGCGAATGCCGCCCTTGGCCGTGCGCGGCCGAGACGGCGGAAAGTAGCGATCATAAAAGTCCCAACGGCCCATAGTCACTCTCCCACGGCGTCTTTGCGCAGCGCGAACAGATCCCGCAACTGCGCGTTTGACAATTCGCTGAGCCAGGCCTCGCCCGTCCCCACCACGCGCCCGGCCACATCCTTCTTCCGCTCGATCATTTCGTCGATCTTCTCCTCCAGCGTGCCGGCGCACACGAACTTATGCACATGTACGTTCTTTGTTTGTCCGATACGGAAGGCGCGGTCCGTGGCCTGGTTCTCCACCGCCGGGTTCCACCAGCGGTCGAAGTGAAACACGTGGCTGGCCTGCGTAAGGTTCAAACCCGTGCCGCCGGCTTTGAGCGAGAGCAGAAACACCCGCGGACCGGCCGGATCGGCGAAGCGGTCCACCATACGGTCGCGCTGCTTCCGCGGCGTGCCGCCGTGCAGATACAAAACTTCGATGCCGAAGCTTTCCCGAATGTGACGCTGGAGAATGTCACCCATCTCGGTGAATTGCGTGAAAATCAGCGAGCGGTCGTTTTCTTCCAGCGCCTCTTCGAGCATTTCCGCGATGCGGGTCAGTTTCCCGCTGCGCCCGTCGAGAGCCGAGTTGTCCTTCAGGAACTGTGCCGGGTGATTGCACACCTGCTTCAGCTTCATCAGCGTAGCCAGCACCAGCCCCTTGCGCTCGATGCCTTCGGCCGATTCGATGGCTGCCTGCGTGTCCCTCACCACGGCTTCGTAAAGCGATGCCTGTTCCCTGGTGAGGTTGCAGAAGACCTTCATCTCCTGCTTGTCCGGCAGGTCCGCGATGATGCTCTTGTCCGTCTTCAGTCGCCGCAGAATGAACGGCGCCGTGATGCGCCGCAGCCGGTCGGAGGCGCCGCGATCCGCATACACCTGGATCGGGATAAAAAAGCGTTTGCGGAAGCCGCTCTCCGAACCGAGAAACGAAGGATTGAGGAAGTCCATCAGGCTCCAGAGATCGCCCACGTTGTTCTCCACCGGCGTGCCGGTCAATGCGATGCGGTAGCCGCCCGCCAACGCCCGCGCCGCGCGCGCCTGTTTGGTTCCAGCGTTCTTGATGTTCTGCGCTTCGTCGAGAATCACGCCCGTCCAATCCACCCGTGAAAGAGTTTCCTGATCGCGATGCAGGAGCGCATAGCTGGAGAGGACGATGGCATGCTCGGCCGCTGCCTTTTGAAACGCCGCGCCGCGGTTGCGCGCGATGCCGTGATGCACCAGCACCGGCAACTCCGGCGTGAAGCGCGCGGCTTCCTTGCGCCAGTTGTTGACCACCGAGGTGGGACAGACGAGCAGAACCGGCCCCCCCTCTCCTTCGGCGCGGTCGCGCTGAATGAGGGCGAGGGTCTGGACGGTCTTGCCGAGCCCCATATCATCGGCCAGGCAGGCGCCCAATCCCAGACGCTTCAGGAAATCGAGCCAGGAGTAACCACGAAGCTGGTACGGCCGCAGCACTCCGTGGAGGGCCTCCGGTTGCGGTAACTCGGCAAATGGAGTGCGGCCTTCCAGGCGCGTCAGCAAGTCGCCCACCCAACCCGTCGCCTCGACTCCGCCGATTTCCAAGGGACCGGCATGGCCTTCCACGCCGATGGCCATGCGCATCACCTCGCGGGCCGTGGCGCGGCCGCTCGGGTTGTGCTTCAGAAAATCGAGCGCGGCCTGAATCTGCGCTGCATCGACTTCCACCCACTGCCCGCGCAATTTCACCAGGGGCTGCTTCAAACGGGCCAGCGCCGCCAGTTCGGCGCGCGACATCTTCTCGCCGCCTAACGCCACTTCCCAATCGAACTCGACCAGCGCCTCGAGCGACAAGCCGGCGGATGCCGCCGCCGGGCTCTTCACCCGCGCGTGAGCCTGCAACCGGGTCTGGGTTCCGCGCCGCGTCCACCACGATGGCAACATCACGCCAAATCCGCCCTGTTCCAGCGCGGCCGCCGTTTCCCGCAGAAACTGATGCGCCCCGGTCGCATCGAGCGGGTAACCCTCCGGCGCCGCTTGCTTGAGGCTCGCCTCCACGCGCGGGCAGATCGCCGCGGCCTGGCCAAGGGAGGCCAACAACTGCTCTCGCAGCGCCCCGGCGTCACTTCCGAACGCTGCTGCGCATTTCCGATTCCACGCATCGGCAGCCGGCACGAGCAGGCTCGGATCTTTGGTGCCCTGTAGCAAGTACTTGACCTGCCAGCCGTCCGTGCCATTCTCCGGTTCGTGCAGACGGAACGCCAGCCGGAAGGGCGCGAGCGAGGCGACCCGAATCGGCCGCTGCCATTCTTCGATCCGTGCCGCCAATGCCGCCAATTCGGAATCCGCAGCGGCCACGCTGGCATCGGGAGAGGCAAGCGCCGCGAGCCAAAGGTCGTGAAGGCTCTCCTTGGTGCGGGATTCCGCCGCCGAGGCGCTCCGCACGAGATGGTCCAGGATGAAGCTGGAGAAGGCCAGCAGAGTAGTTTCGGCGGCTGTTTCCGGCTCCTGGTCCTTTGTCTCCCAGGTGAGGGCGCGTGCGCAGGGCGGCATGGCCTTGGCGAGCGCTTCCAGACGGGCGGCGTCGGCTCCGGTCGGAGCCGGCATCCACCGGGCGGCCCAACCATCATTCTCACGGACGAGCGTCGGGAGAAATTGGCCGCGCACGGCCAGCCCTCCGCAAAAACACATGGCCGCGGTCCAGTACGACAGGTCGTCGCCCAGCAGCACGCCGGGCGCGGCAATCCGCTTCCCGGCGCACGCCGTCAGGAAAGCGATGGTCTGCCGCGCGCAAAGCGGCAGAGTCTCGACAACGTGCGGCGCCAGGTAGCAATCCTGATCGGGAACCGCGGCGCCGTCTGCCAGTGCGCTTGACGGAGCTGGCTGGCCGTCCTGCGTGGGCAGCCAGGCAACAGCCTCGTGGGCGTCTCGCAGCTTGAACTTCAGGCCTGTTCCAAGCTGTGTGACCGCCGCCAGCAGCGCGGCTTTCTTTGCCTCGGGTTCCGCCCATACCAGCAACCGGTCCTCGCGGAACGCCGCATGGAGGACGATCATGAGAAACACTTCCGAAACATCATTGGGAAATGCAATTATCGCCGAGGACCTGAATAGGCTGCAATCAAGCCAGGCACGCTCATCTTTGCTTGGCCGCGCCGTTCGGGCCGGAGAGGCAGCGGGCCTTCGAGGCTTGGCGGGAACCGAGTCGATAGGAATCGTTGTCGTCGGGTCGCAGAAGAGCGCAGGGTGCCAACGCCAGCAGCGCGGCTTGGGGCGGCTAACTCCAGTCGGGCTACGCCCTCCTTCCGTTAGCCGCCCCAAGCCGACTGAACCTCCGCTTCTGCAGTCGCCGTTGGAGCATCGGATTACGACCGGTGGGGGCCGGCACGCGGGCACGAGCCAAGCACTCTAACACCGGTTTCCCAATAAAACGCCCCCAAAAACGGCGATTCCCGATATAAGACGAAGAATGTCAGGGAATGCTGGAGTGTCCGCCCGAGCCGAATGTCATCCTTCCGTTCCGCGCCGACGATGCGAAGAGCGTTTGCGATGCGTTCGAGTTGCTGGCTGTAATATGCGGCGTGCTTCAACAAGCAGCGCGCCTGATCACGCTCATGATGGAACTCGTGAATTAGGGAGGAAGACCGCTATGGAGATCAGCGTGGCGATCGGGGGTGGCCAAAACATGACTCTCAGCGGCGCGATCCTGGTCTATCAGGGGGGGCGCGAAGCATTTGCCGTGTGGCATCCGGCGAAAGCCCGGCCGACTGAAGGAGCACCGTATCTCGGGGAGGCCGAACCGCTCACCGTGGAATTCCTGCGCGCGCTGTCTACCGGCCTCGGGGTATACGTCGCGCCCGAAGTTCTGCCCGCATCGGTCCTGGTCCGTACTTCAGAGCTTCTGGTGTGGTGGGCGCCGGCGCAGCACCGCACCCTATTCTTCGGCGAGCATAGCGGAGCAGGCAGCGAATTGAACGGTCAGCGATACCCGATACCGCCTTTGGTGTTCAAGGTGGGTGGCGGACACCTCTGGGTACGCGCGCTGGACAAGGACGATCGACCCCGAGGCGAGACGAAGCTGAAGACGGCGCCGTTCTGGAACTGCAATGACGCTGGGGAAGTCTGTCTCGGCACAATGCGCATTCCGGAGTCGTCGGGCATAGAGGCCATCGATGGCTGGGAACGTGGATTCTTCCAAAGCGAGTTCACTCACGCCTACGGAGCCGCTCGATTGACGAATTTCCCAGGCGGCTTCCTGGCTCTTTGCGGCCGACTCGCCGGGAGTCGAAAGCGATTTCCAGCAAGGTATTTGACGGACGCGCGCGAGACTCTGCTGCAGTTCGTCGAGCGGAGGTAATCAATGTCGCACAGCCTGTCTCCTGAATTGCTTCGCCGGCCAGTGCACGTGTTGGTTGTGGGTTGCGGTGGGAACGGTAGCGCAATCACCGCGGGCCTGCCGTATTTACACCAGGCGATGATGCTCCATGGCCACCGGGGCGGGCTGGACGTTACCCTGATGGACGGAGACGTGATTTCTGCAACGAACTGTATTCGCCAGCCATTCAGTCAGGCCGAGATCGGCCATTCGAAGGCCGTCGTTCTCGTGTCCCGGATAAACCTGTTTTGGGGTTTGAAGTGGCATGCCGTACCTGAACACTTCAGTTCGCGCACCAGTGTGGATCGCGTCGATATCCTGATCGGGTGTGTTGATAGCAGGGCTGCACGAAGAGTCATCGCCGAAAAGGTGGCCGGGCGGCGAAGCGGAGTTTCGTATTGGCTTGATCTCGGGAATCATTCAACGGGTGGACAATTCGTTCTAGGACAGCCCTGGAACTGGCAGAACAAAAGGTCCGCGACTCGTTTGCGAACTGCCTCGGAGTTATTTCCAGAGTTGATTGAGGCTTCGCTCGACAACGATGGGCAGCCCAGTTGCAGCGCCGTCGAAGCGCTGGAGCGGCAAGAACCGTTCGTAAACCCGACGCTAGCCAATCATGCGCTGGCGCTCTTGGCACGACTCTTTCGGCACGGTGCGATCACGTACCACGGCGCTTTCGTCAATGTGGCAGCTGGTAGGGTGCAGCCGCTTGTGATCGATCCCCAGATTTCGCGAGCACTGCGGCGACGCGGCAGGCGCCTTGCCTCGGTGGGTGCCGTTCGCTGAAGTCAGCGTTACCTCCAAATGCTCAGATACCGCGAATCAGGTCAGTGTGGGAGGCACAGGACTAGCCGATGCGCTCTTCACAAACGGCGCGGAAACCGCACGCGCGACACCGGCCCCGCTGGGTATGGCTGCGGTGTACCGTTGGCGAGTCAAGGGTTCGGCGCATCTCTTCTATGATTTGCAGGACTCGCTCGCGTCGATGTGGGGAGTACTCGATCCGCGAAGAACGGTTGGCGCATTGAATAATGCCGTGCGTCAGGGTGCCACCGAGCGCATCCTCGACGAGAATGCAATAAGCCGTCAACTGCGCGGTGTCGCTCTCATAGGGACCGGAGTTGGGGTAACTGTGCGATTTCACCTCGACAGGGACGACCCCCTCGGTCGTCACAACCAAGTAATCGGGCTTCCCGGCCAAACCGTAGCGCCGGGAGATGAGGGGACGAGCCAGTTTATGGCGTCGGTCTGCGTCTTGGTATGTAACATGCCCCTCTGGAAGTCCGCTCTGTGCAATTCGACGCCGGGCATTCGCCCAAACCAGGACGGCCAATACGAGTAGGAAGCCCAGGAAGAAAGCCGTGGGTGTCATTGGTTAGACCACAGGCCGGCAATCGCGATCATGATAAGGGACACGAGGCAGGCGATCATAACTATACGCGCAGCGTTGCGTTGTCGGTAGGCGGAACGCAGGTTGTGGAAATGAGTGCGGTGATAGTGGGTACCAGCCCTCTGCTCTTCAGTGAGCGCGGAAGTATGGCCGAGTTGCTGGAGGTGCCACGCCTTCCTGCAGTAGCACCAAGTGCCGATCTCAGAAGCCGAAATCATGTCGTCGCGTCGGCGCATGAGCGGTCCCCTCCTCAATGCTTCTCGACTGCGAGCGAGTAGTCCACCGGCTCGCCGACACGCGCTCGAAGAGCGCCCAACCATGTGCGGGGATTCCGGCCATGCATCACCCGGCCGATGAAGCCTAAACGCTCGGCGGCATTGGAGCGGTTGCGGCGAATGTCATCCTTTGGCGTTCTGGCATATTCACGAACCCACTGCTCGAGGTTGCCCGGGCGGGAGAACGTGTACGTCGCATGTCCCTGCTCCGGCACCTCAACGACGATCGCGCGCTCCAGTTCGAAAATATACTCGTCTCGAAATAGAAACATCTTCCGGGTGCGCTTGCGGAGCTGGGTGTAGAAGAACGGATCGTAGTCGGGCTTCCACGAGATCTGTGCGATGTCGAAATCCGACGGGATGCCTAGGTCGCCACAAATGCGACCTAATTCTTGCCGCTCGATAGGTTCACGCTCTAGCCGGTCGCGGATTGCTTGAATGACGTCGAAGAACTGGCCGAAGCGGCTGTAGGTTTTCTTGGCATCGGCTAGGACTTGGGATGCATCAGCCGGGAGGCTGATCCTGAGACGGCTGGGCAACGCCGTTTCCCAGGCAACCAGGTGCCACTCGCCGTCACGTAGCCGGTATTTTCCGCTCTTTACGAAGGTCGCTTCGATCCCAAATTTCGTGCTGGCCAGGTGCCTCCATTGATTCCACGTCGGGTCCCAGAAGACAGGCAGGGAGAGTGCGTCCAAGAACACTTCCGCTCTGCGGCGGCTGTCGCGATAGACCGCGTAGCCATCGAGAAATTCGATCTTTCGGAGTGGGGCACGGAAGCGGCGCTCGCGGCGCTCAGGAAGAAACAAAACGATCCGTTTGGCAAAGAAGGTCTCGCGGTCCGCCGAGAGTTCACCGGCGGCTAGCAGGGCTCCAAAGCCTCCGTAGGGGAAAACCGCGGGCGCATCGGCGTCGAGAAGCAGCGCTTGGTAACAGGACCGAAGTTCGGGATTTGCCAGGAGATTGAATGCGCGTTCGACCAGCCGCAGTTGTTTACTCTGCGCGCGCTCGGTCTGCAGTTCGAGCATCCGCACCTTCAAAGCCAGGCGTAGGTCTGTAGGTGAGGCCGAGGCAGGCGTTCGCAGGAGCTCGAAAAGAGTCTGATCCTCACAACCTGGGCACCGACGGTTGGCGAAGTAGAAATAGTCACGCACTGTTTGGCTAGGGAGGTAAATCTGCTTTACTCCGAGACGCGGGCCTGCAATCTCCGCGCAAACGAAGTAGCTGTTGCGCTTGTCGGTCTTGGGCTGGGTGACATAGCCGATGGACGCGAAATAGAGCTCCCTTGGGCGGCGTCCTGAATGTTGCAGCAGGCGCAATTCCCGAGCGGGATCTACGGCGGTTGGATCAAATTCGATCTGGTCTGCCGGACTGATGGAGATCGCGAGGAAGCGGGAGAGCGTCAGGGAATTGCCATCTTGGAAGAGGCATCTGATTGCCGAGTCGTCTGATTGCAGTCGGGTCACCCGTTGGCACACGACAGGCGCCGGTGGCGGCACCTGTCGTGTAGCGACTGCTGGTGGCATCGTGGCGGCCTTCACATCACTCGCTCGGTCGGGAGCCGGAACAAACGAAATCCGTCCGGCAGAACGAAGGTTGCATACCCAGTGGCCTGGAGAAGAGCTTCGGCGTCATCGGCGGCCTCCTGCAGGTCGACCGGCATCCGCATTGGCTCCAGGCGTTGGTCGAGATCCATGTCGAAGTCTTCAGCTTCTTCGGGATCCGATTGGGCGGTGGCAATCGCCGCGGCTTCGTCAAGAAGCGCGCAAACATCTGCGCTGTCTCGGCGGACGGCCGGAACGGCTCCACAGCCGGGGCAGACCGGCTGAGACTCATTCATTTCGTCAAACTCCGCCCCACATTCAAGGCAACGCATTACTCTACTCCGCCCCTAGTCTACGGTGGACCGGCCGGCGAATTCAAAAGTCTCGGAAAACGGTCGGCGGCCTGCACGGCCCAACTGGAGCAACTCCAGTGTTTTCTATCCATTGCATAGATCTCAAAGGATCTGATGTCAACGCAACTATGTCTTTTTAACCAGCGGTGGCGCCTGCGCCGGGACAGTTATCGCCCGGCCGGGGAACCGATCAATCCGAGGCTCTATGAAGTAGCAGAAGTCGCCGGAGATCGAGAGCCCAAGGCCTTCATCCTGACGCACCACTACTCGGCGTCTTACCCGAGCGCCCGATTCAGGTTTGGGCTCTACAGTGGCGGCAGCTTGGTGGGCGTGGCGCTTTTGAGCCATCCATGCAACGACCGGGCTCTGACGTCCGTGTTTCCATTGAACGCATCGCACAGCGCGGAACTGGGACGGTTTGTGCTGCTGGACTCGGTGCCGGCAAACGGGGAAAGCTGGTTCCTCGCTCGCATGTTTGAATGCCTGCGCCGCAAGGGGCTGGCCGGCGTCGTGAGCTTCAGCGACCCCGTCCCGCGCAGCACCATCACAGGCGCGATCATCCATCGTGGACACATTTTGGAATCTGCTACCAAGCAACATCGGCCACGTTTCTCGGGCGAACCTATCCGAGGACTGTTCGCCTGCTCCCAGACGGCACGATACTGAACGATCGCGCCATGCAGAAGATTCGCTCCGGTGAGCAAGGTTGGCAGTATGCGGCCGCGTTGTTGGAGAAATTCGGAGCCGCGCCGGTGTCGTTCGAGGACCGTGGGGACTGGCTGAAAGTCTGGCTGACGCGGCTTACACGACGACTGTACCATTCGGGGAACTATAAGTACGCGTGGGCCATTGATCCTGGCGCGCGCCGCTTTCTGCCTCCCTCACTCCCCTATCCGAAGCCA
>JAJPJX010000019.1 GCA_021324015.1 Solibacteraceae bacterium
CGATTCCAATGTGTCGTGGCGCTTGCATACTCCTCCTGTCGTCTTGAACTGCAGGTGGAGTAGACGGGCTCTGCGGCGGTCACCATTCTCCTATTCAAGATCCGGCGCGCCGGTCTTACGGTGGCGCTCCGGTCACAGGTCTGACCAATCTCCTTTACGAGGTCAAACGCCTCAAAAATCAATGCAGCCTGTGACCTGTCTACTCTGAGAAAACCTCTCTCTCGGAGCTTATCCCGCCCGAGCCTAATCATTCATACCATCTCCTTGTGTGCTCGCGGTCTCCAGTCGGTTCAGTGCCGGGCACGCGCAGTGTGCCAGAATGTCTTCTGTCGATGGCGGCCAAACCCACGTGGGAATTCAAGTCCCGGCTTCGTACGCGCGCATTCGGATGGAGGGGTTCTCATCTCGCCTGCCAGCGGTTGAAGGAAGCCGTCACGGAGATCAAGAAGGTCGGCAGAACAGATCCGGTGACTGCCGGTGATGGCGTCGTGACCCTGATGGAGAGCATCTGGCCGGCATTCCAGAGTATCGACACTTCGTCTGGCGCTCTCGGCGGCGCCGTGAACTGGGCGCAAAAGGAACTGGTTCCGATCGCGATCGAGGCGCCTGCGGATCCAAAGACGCGCAACAAGTGGCTCGACCGCCTCTGGCAGGCGATCGAGGATGATGGCGTTGACTACCTGGCTGCCGTTCAGGACCGGTGGGGCGAGTTGTGCGCTTCCCGTGAGGTTGCCTCGCGCTGGGCGGACCGCTTCCTTGGCCTACTCCGGACCGCCTGGTCCGACCGACGGCCAGGAAATTACGTACGCGGAACCAGCGTCTGTCTCTCCAGCCTCCTGGCGGCGGGCCGGCATCAGGAACTGCTTGAGGTGCTCTCGCTCCGGCGGTTTGCGTTCTGGCACTATCGCCAGTTCGGCTTGCAAGCGCTGCTGTCGGAAGGTCGAACGGATGAGGCCCTGGCCTACGCGGAAGCGTCCCGAGGGCTGAACCAGCCGGATGCGAGCATCGACGCCGCGTGCGAGAAGATCCTTCTCGATCTCGGTCGAGTGGATGAGGCCTACGGGAAGTATGCCTTGACTGCGAATGCCTCATCAACTGGCGTCGCGACGTTCCGGGCAATCGCCAGAAAATATCCCGGTCACGACCCGGAGAGGATCTTGCTGGATCTTGCTGCATCGAGCGGCGAACCCGGCAGGTGGTTTGCTGCGGCGAAGGACGCTGGCTTCCTCGATCTCGCGCTCGAGTTCGCCGAGAGAGGCCGTACGGACCCGCGCACGCTCAGCCGCGCGTCGCGCGAGTTCCTTCAGAAGGACACCAGCTTCAGTCTGAAAGTGGGCCATCTCGCGCTCCGGCGGATTCTCGAGGGGTACGGCTACGAGTTGACTGCAATCGACGTTCTCGACGCTTTCGACCACTACATCGCTGCGGCGCAGGCTCTCGGGATGGACTCGCAGGCCCGCACCGATGTGCTCGCCATGGCAACGAAACATCCCGGCGTGGCGGGCGACATTCTGATTCGCCGGTGCTCGATGGCGCCATCGGAGCGCACGGCGCCGACCCGGACGATTACAACAGAGCGACGGACATGGAAAAGAAAAAACCCGACCAGGCGGTGAGTGACAGGATCATCGCGAAGCGGATCCTGACCAAGATGAAGTTGCAGTGGCAGCGGAAGGTCGTGAACATCAAGAATGTGATCGCCGGCCCCCGCATTGCGGAGGAACTGCTGAAGACGGTCGTGAGTCAGAAGGACTTGGCGGGCTTTCATCCGGCTCACGCTGCCTACGTCTACACGCAGAACCAGGCATCGGTCATGTCTGAGCAACTCACCGCCTTGAAGGAGATGGGGCCCTTTGTGGACATCATCTCCAGGGCGGAGGACCTGTACATGCCCAGCGCGCCCCCGATGAGCCCGCTGACGAGGTCCTACTTCAGCTGTTGGGCATTCTTCGACGCTTGTGCGGGACCGGCCAACGAGACTATAGGCACCACCATTCTGGAGGTCGGCGCCGCTTTCGGCATGCACGCTGACCTGCTGCGCCTCATGCGTCTCATGCAGGATTCGCGAATGGCCTTCTACATGCATCGCGGAAGAGACGGCGACATCAGCGTTTTGGAGGACCTCGTAACCGGCGCCGTGTACCGCGCAATCGTTCCGGCGGGCTACAAAGGCCAGGAAAACGAGAACTGGTACATTCGGTTGCTTCCGTCGCCGTTCCCCGGGGGCCAGGAATATGTGGTCTTCACGCTACGTCGTGGTGCATCCGGACTTCCACGAGTGGCTCGCCTACTTCCGCCGAACGCTTTCCCCAACCGCGGGCTTCGCCGAATATGAGCGTCACATGAAGTACGGACCGACCAGAGAATACTGGAACGACTACGTGTTCGAGGCCTACGTGAACCACCAGGCGGATGCAATTTACCTCGCGGGTCTCCCGGACGTTCCCGAGAGCCGTCCTCATTCCGAGATCTCCGAGGAGAATGGCTGGAAGGCCCCGGCATTCATCAAGCAGGGATAGTGCTGTGGCTACGCTGGAGCCCCGCGCAGAAACACGGAGACTCGGCTGGTAGTCCAGGTGGGCACACCGCATCCGAAGAAGTCGGTGTCTTCCGTCCAGATCGGACAGCCGATTGCCAACGCCGCAGCCAGGATCGGCCAGTCGTCCGGATCCCGGTCGCCCAGCCGTTCCCGCGCAGTGCTCTCGAGATCGCCGTAGACTTCGCTCCCGATCAGGTCCACCAACCCGCGAAGCGACCGCAAGAATCTAAGCGCCTTGTCCGGGTCGCCGCCACGCTTGGCGACGAGAGCAGGCACGTGCTCCTCGGCTTCGGCGTAAGCCACTTCGGGAACGAAGAACGAAGCCTGCTCAGCGTACGTCTCGATGATCTCGCGGACCCGCCTGCCCAATACCGCTCGCACGAGAATATTGGCGTCGATGACGAGCGCCTTACCCGGCATTGCGCTTCTTCTCGCGAGCTGCCCGGCGGATTCCCTTGTACTCCTCCATCAACTCGTCTTCGCTGACGCTCCAGGAGGCGATCATCTCGTCCAGGTCCTTCGCCGCGGCGCGCATCGCCTCGAGTTCGGCTTTCCGGCTGCGCTTCTGCGCCGGAATGTAGAAGCCAATGGTCTCGCCGTGGCGCATGATCGCCAGGGGCGTCCCGGATTCGAGATAACCGGCGAGGTTCTCGCGAAATTCACGCATCCCAACCTTAACGGTTTCCATATTGCGTACTCACTGTACACATTTTAGCATTCCCTGGTAGGCATGCAGGTCGTGCGATTCTCATCGAACGCTTCCTGCGCACGCGAGAAGAGACTTGGGAAGGCGCGGGTTCCGGGCGCTTCTCCCTCGCTCAATTCAAAGAGGATGAAGCGTACACTCGGGCGACCAAGAGCGCACTTCGGAATCTGTTGAAGAGTCTCGCCGACCTGCTTCCTGCGGAGGCTCACGCGAGTCCCCTCGTGTCGCCGGACGTGATCCGGCAGCGGATCGAGCCCATGGTGTGCGGGTTGGTGCAGGCTGAATGGCGGGATGTCGCGCTGCGCGAGATCACCGCACGGACATTCATTTTGAACCTGCCGGGAACCAGGAAGGCCATCGAGGCGGAGTTATCGACGTGCGACATGGGATCGGCATGGCGGGTTCTTTGGGTCCTGTTCGAGGATCATGGACTCAAGCCAGACGACATCGATGTGGGATGTGATGGCCTGGCCGGAGACTACGCCCACGTGCGGGGATCCGCCTACCAGACCGACGACCCGTATGCCGACGTCGTGGTTCACGAGGCCGCGCACATGTTGCACTACCTGAAAGCCAGCCACTACGGATTCCATGTCCGGCTGGGGCAGGAGCGATTCGTCGATATCGAGTTTCAGCATCGCGAGCTTTTCGCAGACGCATGCGAGGCGTACTCTCGGGTGGTCCTTCACGCCGCCCGCAAGTCGCGGATCGCATTCGCCGAGAAGATGCTGCATGAAGCATTCTCTTTTCCACGGACCGAGATCAACGAGGTGGCCCCGCTGGTCCTCAGCGCAGCACGGGCTCGGAACGGCTGGCGAATCATCAGGGAAGCCACGGTGATCCGGCGGCCGCGGCGACGCTCGACACCTGTGTCTGGCGCGAAGTCGGCTTCAGTCCTCAATTCGCACCGTCCGTGTACTGAACCGTAAACGGGCCGATACTGCTCAGGGCCTCGGCGATCAGATCCGCATACTCCTGCTCGATCCAGTCGCGGGCCGTCGGATCCGTCAGCCAGACGAACACTGTCGTGCTGTCACGTCGGACTTGGCAGGTCTCCTCGATCCAGTTCGCGTAGGCGACGGGATGCAGTCGGCCCTTCAACTGCGATTTCACGCGAGCCCATTCCGAATCGGGATCTTCGACTGGGCGCGGCGTATCCGAAGCGAACGACGCAGGCGCCCGACGCGGTGGACTGGCGCTGCACCGCTCAACAGCGAGTTGGACTTGTTCATCGAGGTATTTCCAGAATCGCCACGGTTCTCGCCTGTCGGCCATCGATTTCGCACGATCCATCACCTCGAACACGGCTCCGGGGCCGTGGATTCCCCACTCGTCGCAGTACCGAGCCCAAGTCAGGCACCAGTGTAGTCTCTGTTTTTGTAGTCTCTGTAAGAAAATCGGGCGCTTCGGCCGTTTCGATTCGGCGTTTTTGCCGGATGGGGGAGGGCTCGCAACTCATTGACAACACACATTCGGCATTTTCGCCGAATGCATCCGGCCCTTCGGGTGGCCGAGGATCGTGGCTCTGACTCCATTGCTTGAGATCCGCTGCCAGCCGAGTCGGCACCAGCCGGTATTGTTTGGTGCGGTCGTAGCGGTTTTTAGGGTTGAAGCGTGATTGGGCGTAGCCTTTGGTCTCCAGTAGATCCACCGCAGCCCGCACCTTCTTTTCGCCCCAGAGCCGAAGCAGGTCGTCATTGACCAATCCTTCCGTGGTCTTCCAGAACCATCGCCCCGGACCGGCGGGTCGGTGGTCAGGATCTGCCGCGGAGGCGGTCGCATCGTAGCGACCGTGCGTGACGCACCAATCGTGCCAGTACACGAAATTGTTGAGTAACGCCGCGGCACAGTGGTCCCCATCGCAGAGCCGAAGGAACGAAGCTCGAACGACGACGAGGGGCTCATTCTGGAGCAGCGGAATGGAGCTAGAGCGCATCGCGGCCACCCCGTCGTGGACGCGGTCGCGTCGATGACGTTCCCCTCCCGCAATGTGACGACTTTGTGCCGAGTAGGGCCCTCAATCGGCCCCAATCACACACCGAGGCCGGCCCTAAATCGCTGAAAACGTTGCCGGTGAGGTCGAATGCGTAGGTTGAGGTGCTAGCGGGAGCAATCTCGTGGCGGTTCAAGTCCCCCTCTCCGCACCACATCAGAGGCCGCTGTATCCAATTGATGCAGCGGCTTTTAGGGCTTTTGGAGGTCCTCCGGTGCTACCGCGTCAGCAGGTCTTCCACCCAGGGCGGGGTGGCCTGGAGGAGGCGGGCGAGTTCGGGTTCGAGTTCCTCCATCTTGCACTTCATTTCCCAGGCGATCTCGCGGTAGCTGAAGTGGCCCTTGACGCCGCTGCGCACGCGGCAGATGTACTCCACCTCGGCGAAATCCATCTTGAACAGAAAACGCGAGCGGGCTCCGAAGGGCAGCAGATAGTGGGCTCCGGGCGCGGGGAGCCGGTGCACGCTGTCGAAGGCGTCGCGCATGGCGCTTTCGTAGACCTCGGAGGCGCCGGCTTCGGCAATCAGCTTGGGCGTATCGTAGCCCAGCGCGCCGGAGTAATCCTGGCGGAACTTCTGGCAGCGGCGATGGCGGTGCAGGTCGCGGTACGCGCCGATGTCGATGGCCAGGTCGAAGGCGTAGAGGCCGCCGCGGAAGGCGGCCAGCAGATCATCGCGTCGCG
>JAJPJX010000143.1 GCA_021324015.1 Solibacteraceae bacterium
CGGCGGGCGGCATTGTGGCGGACCGGTGGAGCCGGCACAAGGTGGTGATCGGCACGCAGACGGCGTCCATGCTGCTGGCGTTCGCACTGTCGCTCTTGACCCTCACCGGAGTGGTCCAGGTGTGGCACATATTCGTGCTTTCCGCGATGTTGGGCGTGGTGAACGCCTTCGATATCCCGGCGCGGCAGGCTTTCCTGGTGGACATGGTGGGGCGGGAGGACCTGATGAACGCCATCGCGTTGAATTCCTCCATGTTCAACGGGGCGCGTATCGTGGGACCGGCGGTGGCGGGCATCCTGGTAGCCAGCATCGGCGAAGGCTGGTGCTTTTTCGCCAACGCGGTGAGTTACATTGCGGTGATCGCAGGGCTGCTGCTGATGCGCGTGAAGCCCCATGCGCAGGCTCCCCTGGACGGCTCGCCGCTGGGCCACGTGATCGAGGGGTTCCGATTCGTGGTGCACCACGCGCCCATCCATGCGCTGCTGATCCTGCTGGGGATTCTGAGCGTAACGGGAATGCCGTTCGCGGTGCTGATGCCGATTTTCGCGGACCAGATCCTGCACGGCGGGGCGCGCGGCCTGGGGCTGCTGATGGGCGCCTCCGGGGTGGGCGCGCTGGCTGGGGCGCTGGTGCTGGCCACGCGTAAGAGCGTGCGCGGGCTGGGGCGCTGGGTAGCCCTCTCGGCGGGCGCCTTCGGCGGGACCCTGGTGCTGTTCGCCGTTTCGCGCTCCTTCTGGCTCTCGTTCGCCATCCTGATCCCTGTGGGCTTTGCCATGATGATTGAAATGGGCTCGTCGAACACGCTGATCCAGACCATGTCGCCGGACCACCTGCGCGGGCGCGTGATGTCGGTGTATTCGATGGTGTTCATGGGGATGTCCCCACTGGGGGCGCTGCTGGCGGGCGTGTGCGCGGGCAAATTCGGCGCGCCCCTGACAGTGGCGGGGGGCGGGGTGATCTGTGCTGCGGCGGCCGGGATCTTCTGGATGCAACTGCCGGCCATCCGGATTGCCGCGCGGAGGTTGATCGTGGCGCAGCAACTGGCGGGCGGAGACCCGCCGCAGGAAATCACGGCCGGCGGCATCGCAGTCGAGCCGCCGGCGGAGGAGTGATGTGACGGGCGCGCTCGCGGGATATTACGACTATTATCTGGTGGCCCTCTCGGTGGTGATCGCTATGCTGGCGTCCTACGCGGCGCTGGACCTGGCCGGACGGGTCACAGCCGCGCGCGGCGGGTGGCGCACGGCCTGGCTGACCGGCGGCGCCATCGCCATGGGCACGGGCATCTGGTCCATGCACTACATCGGCATGCTGGCGTTCCACCTCCCGGTGTCGGTGTATTACGACCTGCCCACCGTGCTGGTCTCGCTGCTGGCCGCGGTGCTGGCCTCGGCGGTGGCGCTGTTCGTGGTGAGCCGCCCGCGCATGGGGGCGGTGCAACTAGGCTGCGGCAGCGTGATGATGGGCAGCGGCATCGCCGCCATGCATTACATCGGCATGGAAGCCATGCGCCTGGCCGCGGTGTGCCGCTATTCAGCCGTGCTGGTGACCATTTCGGTGCTGCTGGCCATCGGGATCTCACTGGCGGCCTTGTGGCTGACTTTCTCTTTCCGGGAGGAGGCGCACGGGCGGCTCACGAAGAAACTGGCGAGCGCGGTGGTGATGGGAGCCGCGATCCCCGTGATGCACTACACGGGCATGGCGGCGGCGACCTTCTTCCCCGCTCCCATGGACGCGGACCTGGCCCGCGCGCTGAGCATTTCCTCGCTGGGCACGGCGGGCATCGTGGCGGTGACCCTGATGGTGCTGGGCCTGGCAGTGCTGACCTCGGTGGTGGACCGGCGTTTCGAGGGGCAGGCTCGGGAACTGGAGCAAAGCGAGCGGCGCTTCCGGGCCCTGGTGCAATCCGTGCAAGTGATTCTGTGGCGCCGGGACGTCCGCGCGGGCCGGTTCACCTTCGTCAATCGCGAGGCTGAGTCGCTGCTGGGCTATCCGCTGGAGCAGTGGGTGAGCGAGCCGGAGTTCTGGACGGAGCACATACCCGCGGAGGATCGCCCCGCGGCCGACGAGCACCTGCGGATGGCGGAGGAGGGCCGGCCGCAGCAGTTCGAGCACCGCATGACGGCGGCGGACGGCCGGGTGGTGTGGATGCGAACCTCGGTGCGCCTGGTGCCCAGCCGGGAGCAGGCCCGGGAGTTGGCGGGCGTCATGGTGGACATCACCGAGCGCAGGCAGGCGCAGGAGGCCGCCGAGGCGGCCAGCCAATCCAAGAGCATGTTCCTGGCCAACATGAGCCACGAGATCCGCACTCCCATGAACGGCATTCTGGGCATGCTGGACCTGGTGCTGGACACAGAGTTGAACACCGAGCAGCGCGAGCACCTGAGCATGGCCAAAGACGCCGCCGAATCCCTCCTGGGGATTCTCAACGACATTCTGGACCTCTCGAAGATCGAAGCCGGGAGGCTGGATTTCGATCCGGTGGAGTTCGACCCGCGCGCGCTGCTCGAAATCACCACCCGGGCTCTGGCCGTGCGGGCGCACCAGAAGGGGCTGGAACTGACCTGCGAAGTGTTGCCGGATGTGCCCGAGGTGATCGTGGGCGATCCCAACCGGGTGCGGCAGGTGGTGGTGAACCTGGTCGGCAACGCAATCAAGTTCACCGAGCGCGGCGAGGTGGCCGTGCGTGTGGCCGTCGAGCGCCTGCGGGGCGGGCGCGCGGAGCTGCATTTCCTGGTGCGGGACACCGGCGTGGGGATCCCGCTGCAAAAGCAGAAGCTGATTTTCGAACCGTTCGCACAGGCGGATGGCTCGACCACGCGCCGCTACGGCGGCACCGGTCTGGGGCTGACCATTTGCTCGCGGCTGGTGGCTATGATGGGCGGGCGGATGTGGATGGAGAGCGAACCGGGCCACGGCAGCACCTTCCACTTCACGGCGGAGTTTGAGGTGGGAGAGCATGCGCCCGAGCCGCCGCAGCCGGCGGAGGCCGAGGGGCTGCGCGGGCTGCGGGTGCTCGTGGTGGACGACAACGCCACCAACCGGCGCATCCTGGGGGACACGCTGGCGCGCTGGGGCGTGGAGGCGCGCTTCGCCGCGGGCGGAGCCGAGGCCATCCGGGTCCTCGAAGAGGCCGGCGAGGCGGGGAGTCCCTTCGCCGTGGTGCTGACCGACGTGCACATGCCGGAAATGGACGGCTTCATGCTGGCCGAAAGGATCCGGCAAAACCCCTCGCTGGCGGACGCCACGGTGATGATGCTGACCTCCGGCGCGCATCGCGGCGACGCCGCCCGCTGCAAGGAATTGGGCGTGGCCGCCTACCTCACCAAGCCGGTGGCGCGCGCGGAACTTCTAGCCGCCATTCAACGCGCGCGGGGCGCCCGGGCGGAGCGCCGGCAGGCAGGCGCACCGGCCGCGCGGGCGAACATGCGCAGCCTGCGCATCCTGCTGGCGGAGGACAACATCGTGAACCAGACGCTGGCCGCGCGCCTGCTTGAGAAGCGCGGGCACCAGGTGGTGGTGGCGGGCAACGGGCGGGAGGCGCTGGCGGCGCTGGAACAGGAATCCTTCGACGTGGTGCTCATGGACGTGCAGATGCCGGAACTGGACGGCCTGGAAGCCGCCGCGGCCATCCGGAGGAAGGAGCGCGCCGGCGGCGGGCACCTGCCGATCATCGCCATGACCGCGGGCGCCATGGCGGGGGACGAAGAGCGCTGCCTGGCGGCGGGCATGGACGGCTACATCTCCAAACCTATCCGCCCGCAGGCGCTGTTCGAGCTGATCGAAGCACACGTGCCCGCGGGCGAAACAGCGGGGTAGGCATGTGGGGAACTGCGGGTTTCTTCAATCCTTATTCGGACGCCCGCGATGCTCGCCTTCCGGCGGAAACTGCGGGTGATTGCGCACCTCGCGCATGTGCCAGAGGTGGCGGCGTTCGTGGGCGGCCAGGAAGCCGAAGCATTGCCCCAGGCTCAGGCGCAGGAAGCGGTGCCCGGGAAGGACGAGCTTGATGCGCGCCAGGTCCAGCCCGTTGGCCTGCCCGAGCCGCAGGATCAATTCCTCCTGATAGTGCAGGAAAGTGGGCAGCAGGGCGGTGATCGGGTTGCCGTTCACCGGCGCGAATTTGCTTCCGGCCCGGAATTTCCGTTTGGGCGGAGGCTCCATATTGCGAATCGCCAGCGAGCCTAAGAAGCCGTAATGGAACGGCCCCTGGCTAAAGGGCCCGCTCCGCCGGGCTTCTTCGATCGCCGTTTCGAGCGGCTTGCGCCAGACTTCCGCGCTCATGTTCAGATGCATCAGATGCTCGGACATGGACCAGCGGGCGGGTTCCTGGCGCCATTGGAACTGCGACTCCGCCAGGCCCTTTGTCAATTCACGAACTTCCTGCTTGATGCGCTCGAACTGGCGTTGGTATTGCGCCAGCTCCGGGTTGAGCGCTTGGCCAGCTGCATCCCCGACGTTGGACATGGCTTGCTCCATCTCTATCTTTATAGCGAACCGGCCGAAGCCTGTGCACCCACCTGGGGAGTACACTGGGCTTCTGACATGCGAATCCTCTTGGTGATCTGCCTCTGCGCCGCGGCCCAGGCGCAGGAGTCGTTGCAGGTGACCGCCGGGCTCGGCGGTATGCTGGAGCGTCATTTGACGAGCCTTGCGAAGGCAGCCTGGGAACAGCGGGCAGCGCGCGTGGCGGCCATCCGCACGCCGGCGGAGGCAGCCGCGCGGCAGGCGTATATCCGGGAAAAGGTCGTGGAGGAGTTGGGCGGCTTTCCTCCGAAGACCCCGCTCCACGCGCGCACAACCGGTACGCTCGCGCGGGAGGGCTATCGCGTGGAAAAGGTGATCTACGAGAGTCAGCCCGGGTACCTGGTGACGGCCAACCTGTACGTGCCGGCGGGCGGCGCTGGCCCGTTTCCGGCGGTGCTGGGCACTGCGGGACACAGCGCCGGGGGGAAGGCGTACACACTCTACCAGCGGGTGTGGATCACGCTGGCGCGGCGCGGATTCGTGGTGCTGGCCGTGGATCCGCCAGGACAGGGCGAGCGCCTGGAGTACTTCGACGCGGAGACCGGCCAGTCGCGCCTGGGAGCCGGCGGCACGGGCGAGCACACCATGGCGGGCATTCAATGCCTGCTGGCCGGAACCAGCTTCGGGCGCTACGAACTGTGGGACGACATCCGCGGGGTGGATTACCTGCTGAGCCGGAGCGAGGTGGATCCGAAACGCATCGCCGTGGTGGGCAATTCCGGAGGCGGTACGCAATCGGCGTACCTGGCGGCGGTGGAACCGCGCTTGGCCGCGGCGGTGCCTTCCTGCTACCTGACCTCGTGGGAAAAACTGTGGAGCGGGCCGGGGCCGCAGGATGCCGAGCAGGACTCGGTGAACTTCCTCAAAGACGGCCTGGATTTCGGCGATTTCCTGATCGCCTTTGCGCCGCGCCCCATCAAGATGCTGACGGCCATCCGCGACTTCTTCCCCATCGAGGGCGCCCGGGCCACCTTTGCGGAAGCGCGGCGGGTGTTTGAGGTGATGGGGGCGGCGGACCGCATCGACTTTTTCGAGTATGACGATCCGCACGGCTGGTCGAAACCGCGGCGGGAGGCCACCTACCGCTGGCTGGCGCAGTGGCTCCAGCACAAAGCGGACGCGGGGGTGGAGCCGGAGTTCGATACGGAGCCGGAGGAGAACCTGTGGTGCACGCCCACCGGGCAGGTGGCCACCTCCATGAAGAGCGAGACGGTGCAGTCGCTGAACCGCGCTATGGCGGAGAAACTCTACGTGGCGCGGGCGGCGGCGCATGCGGGCGCCGCCCAGGTGCGGGAGTTGATCCGCGCGCGGCTGGGCGTGGAGCGCCTGCGGCCAGCCGCCGAGAAGCGCGGCGAAGTGGGGCGGGACAGCTACCACATCGAGAAGATCGCGCTCACCACCGAGCCCGGCATCACCGTGCCGGCGCTGGCATTCGTCGGCGCTGCCGGGGAGCCGCGCATGCCGGCGGTGCTCTACCTGAACGACGCCGGAAAGGCGGCGGACGCCGCCCCCGGCGGGGATCTCGAGGCCCTGGTTCGCGCCGGATACCTGGTGCTGGCGGTGGATGCGCGCGGCTGGGGCGAAAGCGGACTGGGGCGGGAGGCGGGATACCGTGCTTCGTTCCCGCGGGCCATGCGCGCCATCCTGGTGGGTAGGACGCTGGCCGGCATGCAGGTGAGCGACGCTCTGGCGGCCTTCGAGTACCTGGCCGCCCGCCCGGACGTGGACCCGGCGCGCATTTCCGTCCTGGGCAAGGGCAACGGCGGAGTGCTGGCGCTTTTCGCGGCGGCGCTCGAACCGCGCATCCGCAAAGTGGCCTGCGAGCACGCGGTCGTGTCCTACCTGGATATCGCGCGGGCCAAGCTGCATGCGGGCATCGTGGATATCGTGGCGCCGGGGGTGTTGAAGGATTTCGACCTGCCGGACGTCGCGGCGTCGATCGCGCCGCGGTCGGTGTGGATCGTGGAGCCACGCACGCCCGCCGGCGCGGCAGAGCCGGTGAAAGAAGCCGCGGCCGAATTCGGGCATCACGCGGGCCTGCGGGTACTGGAACGGCCCGAAGGGTGGGCGTTCTCGAAGGTCTATGCGGACTGGCTGCGGGCTCAGTAGCCGTGCGGGCGCGGCGGCGTTGTCGCATCCTGCCGGAGTATAATTTCTGCGATTCGCGCTTTATTGCGCACGACCAGAACCGTATGCAGAAGATCACCCCCCATCTGTGGTTCGACAAGCAGGCCCGGGAAGCGGCTGAGTTCTACGTGGGTGTATTTCCGGGTTCCAGGATCAACAGCGTGACCACGCTATCCGGCACGCCGTCGGGTGACTGCGACCTCGTGTCCTTCGAGCTTGCGGGCCTGCCGTTCCTGGCGATCAGCGCCGGGCCCTTCTTTAAGTTCAATCCGTCCGTGTCCTTCCACGTGAAGTGCAGCACGAAAGAAGAGGTCGACGCGACATGGGAACAACTGGCCCCGGGCGGGAAGGTCCTCATGCCTCTTGACACGTACCCCTTCAGCGCGCGGTACGGCTGGCTCGAAGACAGGTACGGTCTCTCCTGGCAGGTGATTCATGTCGGCGGAAACCCCGTAGTTCAGAAACTCACTCCCGCACTCATGTTCGTGGGCAACGTGTGCGGCAAGGCCGAAGAAGCGATCCACTTCTACGCATCAGTGTTCCAGAGCGCGCCCGGTGCCGCGGGGACTGGGGAGACGAAAGCAGACGTTCTGGCGCGCTACGGCAAGGGCGAGGAGCCGGACAACGAAGGGACCCTGCGGTATGCGCGCTTCTCATTGCTCGGCCAGGAGTTCGTCGCCATGGATTCCGCGCACGAGCACCGATTCGCGTTCAATGAAGCGATATCCTTCATGGTGCCGTGCGACACGCAGGAAGAGATCGATGATCTCTGGGGGAAGCTCTCGGCGGACCCGAAAGCGGAACAGTGCGGCTGGCTGAAGGACAGATACGGCGTGTCCTGGCAGATCACTCCCGCCGTGATGCGGGAACTCATGGGCGGCGGCGACCAGAAGCGCATCGAGCGCGTGACCCAGGCGTTTCTCAAAATGAAGAAGTTCGATGTGGCCGCGCTCATGCGGGCGGCCGCGGGCTGACGAGCTGTTTCATTTCCACAGGAATAGCCCGGCTTCGCCCGGCGCCGATCTGCCCCGTTGAGCGAATAGCATTTTATGATCGCTGAGCGGATTCGAGCAGAAGGCTCACTGGTGATCGTAGCTGATGACACGGACCAATTTCCAGCTTCCGCTCGCCTTTGTCCAGATCTCTGTGAACCGGGCAATCGCGTCCAGGTGTTCGCTTCCGTCCTTCGGCTTCGCATAGAACCGATGGGTGCCGGCCTCGATGGCCCCAAATCCTGGAGCGGCGTTCACCACGAGTGAATTTTGGACGAGTTCTCTGCGCAGCACGAGACCCTCACCGCAACGTTGGCGGAGGGAATCCAGTTGCTCCTGATACCCCGTTTTACCACCACGGTCATGATAAAACTCCAAATCGGGGCTTAGGTAATTTGCGTAGGCCTCAACATTGCAGGTGTCGAACGCTTCAAACAGCTGGCGATCCACCTCGCTGATTTCCTTTAACAGCTTGTTGCGGGGAAGCAGACCGGGCGCTGGCCGCACGTCAACCGCGGCCCGCATTTTTCCGCTTGCGGCGCCCACCAGATGGTCCGCCACTGGCCTCAACGTAAAATCGAGCCCCCCGGCCGCCTCCATGTGGAATCGGATCTCACCGCCGGCGAGCTGAACGGCGCTGATCGGCATCTGCTGGTCGATGCTCGCGCCCATCGTGCCCGTCAGGATCCCGCCCTCGCCTGTCAGAACAAGCACGGCGGTGTCGCGTTTCAGCCTGCCATCGGACGTGCGGACGTTAAACGAACCAAACCAGGTTCCAAGGAAAGCGGCGCTACTCGCAGGATTACTCGTCTGCGCGATCAGGGGCAGTGCGGTGAGCAGAGGCCAAAGCACATTGGACAACTGGGATTTCATCAGCATGCCGGAGATATACGCACCGGGCAGCGCCGCGGTTCCCCTGGCAGGGACGACCTGCGTTGGCTCGGGTTCTGCGCCAATCGTTACGACGCGCGATGACCGTGGTCCACGCGCATAACGTCCCCCAATGGAGGGGAGCCCACTCGGTGTCATTGTGTCACCGTGTAATGCCGCGGACTGTGCGGAGTAGTCCTGGCGTGGGAGGCGTAAACGGAACGCCGAAGGATCGGTTCGTTGGCCGGGCCAGGGTTGATCCTCCGGGTTTCAGACCTCACAGCTCGCTATAATCAAGTCGCACATTGTTATTGATACCTGGTGCCCGGGGCGGGACTTGAACCCGCACTCACCTTGCGGTGAAAAGGATTTTAAGTCCTTTGCGTCTGCCGATTTCGCCACCCGGGCCGGGCGCGTTTCGGAGGGCTGGCCGTCCTCTCAAAATGTAGCATAGAGCCGGTTCCGCCGAACCTTCGAGGAGGAAGCCACTCGCACACTATGGCAAAACGGAATGTCGGAGAAATGCTCCAGCCGCGGAAACTGGTGACGATTCTTGGCGGCCAGGTGGACCTCCCCGATCCCGGCCGGCTGGTGCACCTGCAATTCCGCCGGTTCGCGGGATGCCCCATCTGCAACCTGCACCTGCGCTCCATCGCCCGGCGCATCGATGAGATCTCCGGCGCGGGCGTCAAGGAAATCGCAGTGTTTCACTCTTCGCGGGAGACTATGCTGCCCTACCAGGGCGATCTCCCCTTCGCGGTGATCGCGGATCCCGCACGCGCGCTGTACGCGGAGTTCGGCGTGGGAGCTTCTGTGAGAGCTATTCTGGATCCGCGGGCCTGGCTGGCCGGTTGGCGCGGGGGCCGTGCGAAACATCCCTTCAACCGGAACGCCGGCGAAGGCGGCCACTTGGGTTTGCCCGCCGACTTCCTGGTGGCAAGAGACGGCCGCATCCTGGAACGCAAATACGGCGTCCACGCCGGCGATCAGTGGTCGGTGGACGAACTCCTCTCTCTGGTACGCCGGTTTTCAGCCGGTTCTCCCGCGTGATTTACTGAAGAAATGTGGCAGCCTCAAGAGCCCATTCTGGCGTACGTGGGCACCTATACCGGCGCGACGGGCGCGGGCGGCAACGGCGACGGCATCTACCTGTACCGCATGGACCCCTCCAGCGGCATGCTGGCGCAGGTCTCGGTGGCCGCCCGCATCCCCTCGCCCTCCTGGATGGCGATCCACCCGAACGGCCATTGGCTGTACGCGGCAAGCGATCTCTCGGGCTCCAGCAGCGGCAGCGGGTCGGTGAGCGCCTTCTCGATCGACCGGGCCAGCGGCGCGCTGACGCCGCTGAACGTGGTGAGTTCTCAGGGCGCCGGCCCGGCGTACGTCAGCGTACACCCGTCCGGCAAGTATTTGTTGGTGGCCAACTACTTCGGGGGGAGCATCGCAGTGCTGCCCATCCTGGCAGGCGGGTCCGTGGGCGACGCAACCGATGTTCACATAGGCACCGGGTCTCCGGGACCCACCCAAGCCGCCAGTGCGCCGCCGGGCAGCTTCGCCATCAGCGGTCACGACGGGCCGCATCCGCACATGATCCAGAGCGATCCCAGCGGGCGCTACGTACTGCACACCGATCTGGGGACGGACCGGATCTTCGTCTGGACCATCGGACTGAGCGCCGGCAAACTCGCGCCTCACACGCCCCCTTACGTCTCCCTCCCGCCGGGGGACGGCCCGCGACATTTCGTGTTCCACCCCAACGGCAAGTGGTTCTATTCGGTGCAGGAGGAGGCCTCCACCATCGCGCGGTTCGACTGGGATCCGGGTAGCGGCACACTCAGCCTCCGGCAGACGCTCTCCACTCTTCCCCAGGGATTCGCTGGCACCAGTTTCATTTCGGACGTCCGCATTTCCCGCGACGGCGGCTTCATCTATGCGGCCAACCGGCTGCACGACAGCATCGCCATATTCGCAGTGGACCCGCAGAGCGGCGATCTGGCCCTGGTGGACGAGGCGCTGACCCGGGGGGACTACCCGCGCAGCTTCAGCCTGGATCCCGCCGGCGGCTTCCTGTTCTCGTGCAACCAGAGAAGCGACGCCGTCACGGCGTTCCGGGTGGAGGAGGGCGGCCGCCGTCTCGCCTTCACCGGCCAGTACACCCCCGTCGGCAGCCCCGCCATGATCCTGTTTCTGACCTAGGCGGGGTGACGGCGGGCCCGGCGCATGATAAATTGCCTCAGGGAGGGGCTTGTATGTCGAGTGGTACTCAGGCGGCCGCCGACTGGACCCGCCGGCAATCCATGGCGCTGGTGGAAACCGTGCGCACGGTGCTGGCCTCAAAGAGCGGAGAGATCTGGTCGGCCGGTCCGGAAACTACCGTTTTCGATGCGATTGCGCTGATGGCCGACAAGGGCGTGGGGGCCCTGGTCGTAATGGCGGAGGGCAAGCTGGTGGGGATTGTCTCCGAGCGCGACTACGCGCGCAAGGTGATCCTGCTGGGGAAGCACTCCAAAGAAACTCAAGTGCGGGAGATTATGACCAGTCCGGTGGTGACCGTGACGCCCGGGCACACCGTGGAACAGTGCATGGAAATTGTCACCGAGCGCCGCGTGCGGCACCTGCCGGTGATGGAAGGCGAGCGCGTGGCGGGCATGATCTCGGTTGGGGACCTCATTAAGGCAATCATCTCGGCGCAGGCGCACACCATTCACCAGTTGAGCAATTACATCGCAGGGGATTACCCGGCTTGAGCGGCCGCGCCGGGCAGCTGGCGGTGCTGCTGACATCCGCCCTGGCCCTCGCAGGGCAGCCCAACCTGCTGGTCTACCGGGATCTCCAGGGCCAGCCGCACACGGTGCGGACGCCCCGGGACTGGGAACAGCGGCGCCGGCAGATTCTGGCCGCCATGCAGCAGGTCATGGGTCCGCTGCCGGAAGACCGGCACGTACCGCTCGAGATGCAGGTGATCGAAGAAGTGCGCCTGCCCAAATACGTGCGCCGCAAGATCACCTACGTGCCGGAGGCTGGCGACCGCGTGCCCGCCTGGCTATTGATCCCCAATCAGGCCGCGGACGGCACGCGGCGCAAATTGCCCGCCATGCTGTGCCTGCACCAGACTACCCGCATCGGGAAGGACGAACCGGCTGGCCTGGGCGGCAAGCCGAACCTGCATTACGCGGCGGAACTGGCGGAACGGGGCTATGTAACCCTGGCTCCGGACTACCCGAATTTCGGCGACTACACCTTCGACCCCTACGCTCACGGCTACGCCAGCGCCACCATGAAAGGCATCTTCAACCACATGCGGGCCATCGATCTGCTGGCCTCGCTGCCGGAGGTGGACGCCCGCCGCATCGGCGCCATCGGGCACTCGCTGGGCGGCCACAACACCCTGTTTCTGGGCGTCTTCGACCGGCGCGTGCGGGTCATGGTCACCAGTTGCGGCTTCAATTCTTTCGCCAAGTACATGGGCGGCGACCTCACCGGCTGGAGCCACCGCGGATACATGCCGCGCATCGCCAGCGAGTACGGGAAATCGGCCTCCCGGATGCCGTTCGATTTCACGGAAGTGCTGGCCGCGCTGGCGCCCCGCCCCGTGTTCATTAATGCCCCGCTGGGGGACACGAATTTCGAAGTCTCCGGCGTTCGCGACTGCATCGCTGCCGCGCAGCCGGTTTATGCCAGCCTGTTCCACGCCGCGGACCGGTTGGCGGTGGACTATCCCGAAGGCGGGCACGATTTTCCTCCGGCCGTGCGCCAGGATGCCTATCGCTTTCTGGACCGCTGGCTGAAAACGCCCTAGCTTCAGGCGGAGGCGGCGCCCAGGCTGCGGAAATACGCGATCGTGCTGGCCAGGCCTTCCTCGAGGGAAACGCGAGGCTCCCAGCCAAGCAGCCGCCGGGCCTTGGAAATATCCGGGCGGCGCAGCTTCGGATCGTCCTCGGGCAGCGGCCGGAAGACGGTCTCCGATCCCGTGCCCGTCAGCCGGCGGATGCGCTCGGCGAACTCCAGGATAGTGATCTCGGCGGGATTTCCGAGGTTGACCGGGTAGCGTTCCTCGGACTCCATCAGGAGGCGGAGTCCTTCCACCAGGTCGCTGACGTAGCAGAAGCTGCGGGTTTGCGAGCCGTCCCCGAAGACCGTGAGCGGGGCCCCGCGCAGGGCTTGGTCCACGAAGGAGGGCACCACCCGGCCGTCGTCCAGCTTCATGCGCGGCCCGTAAGTATTAAAGATACGCGCGATGTTCGTGCGCACCCCGAAGGTCCGGTGATAGGCCATGGTCAGGGCCTCGCCGTAACGCTTGCTTTCGTCGTAGCAGGAGCGCGGTCCCACCGGGTTCACGTTGCCCCAGGAGGTTTCCACCTGCGGGTGCACCAGCGGGTCCCCGTAGCACTCCGAGGTGGATGTGAACAGAAAGCGGGCGCCCTTCTCGCGCGCCAGTTCCAGCATGTTGCGCGTGCCGGTAGAGCCCACTTCCAGCGTTTCGACGGGATGCCCCAGGTAATCTTTCGGGCTGGCTAGAGAGGCCATGTGCAGCACCGCGTCCACGGAGCCTTCGATGACCACCGGTTCGGTCACGTCGTGGCGGACAAACCGGACGAGAGGGTGGCCTTCCAACTGGGCCAGGTTCCGTTCGCTGCCGGTCAACAGATTATCCATCGCCACGATATGGTGGTTTTCGGCGGCCAGCCGGTCACACATATGGGAGCCGATGAAGCCGGCCGCCCCGGATATTACGATGCGCAGGGGGTCCTCCTCCGTAAACTTTCTATTGTAGCCAGACTCCACAAAGTACCGTGCTACATTCAGAACAGATTTCCATGGTTCAACCGTCGTGGCTTGAAGTTCTCATCCTGTTGCTGCTGCTCGGCACGTCTCTGGCGCTGTTCTGGCTGCGGTTGCGCAAGGCAGTGGGCGCCACGCTCGATGCGCGCAAAGACCCGGATTTCCAACTCGGGACGCTGGGCCCGCGTCTCCGCGGATTCGCCTGGGAAGTGCTCCTGCAAGGGAAAGTGATCCGCGAACGCCCGCTGCCCGGCGTGGCGCACGCCTTGGTATTTTGGGGCTTTTGCGCCTTCGCGCTGATCAGCATCAACCATCTGGCCGAGGGATTCGGCCTGCATCTGCTTTCCCGCGAGGAAGGCTTCGGCCTGGTTTATTTCGATTTTGTGGGTGTGTTCGCACTGGCTGTGGCGGTTTCCATCACCGGGCTGGCGATCCGACGGTTTGTGGCGCGTCCGGAGTGGCTGGGCAAGGTCTCGGCGGAATCGGGCGTGATCGCATTTCTGATTTTTTTCCTGATGGCCACCTACCTGGCCGGCTTGCCGGATTATGGCTTGGCGGAGGGCAGCCCTGCGGCCCGCGTGAACTGGTGGCTGCACACCCTGACGCTGCTGGCCTTTCTGCCGCTGATCCCGCATACCAAGCACCTGCACCTGGCGCTCAGCCCGCTCACCGTGTTTTTGAAGCGGCCGCGGTTCAGCCAGATTCCGCCGCTGGCCGGCGACGAGGACTTCGGCCTGGATACAGGCAAAGACGTGACCCGGATCGAGGCCCTGCAAGCCTATACCTGCGTGGAGTGCGGCCGCTGCACCGAACACTGCCCCGCCTACAACACGGGCAAGGTACTCAACCCCAAGGAAATCATCCTGGGACTGCGCGCCTATCTGAATGCCGAAGGCCCGCGCAGCGAAGCGCCGCTGCTGGGCGCGCACCTCTCCAGCGAAGCCGTATTTCAGTGCACCACCTGCGGCGGCTGCGAATATCAGTGCCCGGTGGGCATACAGCACCTGCCCGTGATCATCGGACTGCGCCGTGGAGCCGTGAATACCGGTAAATGGGAGGACGACTACGGCACCAAGCTGTTCCTGAATCTCGAACGTAACGGAAACTCCCTGGGCTTCGCCTCCAGCGAGCGCCAGAAGTTTATCGAGAAGCACGCGCTGCCCTACTACGACGGCAGCCAGGAATACTGCCTGTGGCTGGGCTGCATGGGCGCCTACGATCCGCAGGGGCGCGAAATCGTGCTGGCGCTGGTGGAGGTGCTGCGCTACCTGGGCATCTCCTTCGGCGTGCTGCGCCGCGAGAAGTGCAACGGCGATCCCACGCGCCGCCTGGGCAACGACTACCTGTTCTCGCAGATGGCCGAGTTCAATATCGAGCAGATCCGCGGCAGCCAGGTGCGCAAGATGGTCTCCATCTGTCCGCACTGCGTGCGCACCATCAGCGAGGACTGGAAGGAGTGCGGTGCCAGCTTCCAGATCGAGCATCACAGCGAACTGCTGGCGCGCTACCGGGACAAGCTGCCGGCGGCGCCTGCCGGCGGAGAGCGGGTGGTCTTTCACGACCCCTGCTACCTGGGGCGCTACCGGAACATTTATGACCCGCCGCGGGAAGTGCTGGCGCGCGCCGCGGAGGTGGTGAACCCGCCGCGCGCCCGGGAGCGCTCCTTCTGCTGCGGCGCGGGCGGCGGGCAGATGTTTCTGGGCGAGGAGAAGGGCAAGCGGGTCAACGTGGCGCGCGCCGAAGAACTCGCCGCCACTGGAGCCGCGGTGGTGGGCACAGCCTGCCCCTTCTGCCAGACCATGTTCCGCGACGCCTTCGGCACGCTGCCCTCCCCGCCCCCGAAACTGCTGGACATCGCGCAGATCACCGCGGCATCGCTGCGCTCGTAAACTCGCCGGCCACTCGCACACGCCCCTTGCGTCCGGCTCCCCCGGCAGCATAGAATCGTTCCACCGAACTGGGAGGGGGCCAGAATGAAAGCGATCGCATCCTCTCTGCCGCCGGATTGTCCGGTCGCGCTGGATAAGGCGGAGGCTGTTTCCCCGCAGGCGGGCCGAATGTTGCGCCGGGTCTTCTGCACGGTTGCGCCGCTCGCCATGGCTGCGGCCCTGGTTTACGCGCAACAGCGCAACACGGCCGGGTTGTTCGGCCGGGTTACCGATCAGCAGAATGCCTCGATGCCCGGCGCCGTGGTCCGTTTGCGCAACGTGCAGACCGGCATCACGAACACAGACGCCACCGATGATCTGGGCCAGTTTCAATTTTCGCTCGTGCCCGTGGGCGAATATCAGGTTTCCGTGGAGAAGCCCGGGTTCAAGAAAGTGCTGCAAAGCGGGATCGTGTTACAGGTGAATGACAACCGGCGCCTGGACGTGACCCTGGAGGTCGGCGAGGTCACCGCCACCGTGCGCGTGGAAGCCTCCGCCGCCGCGGTAGAGACCTCCAGCGCCACCCTCAAAGACACGGTGGACAGCCAGCGCGTCGTGGATCTGCCCCTCAACGGCCGCAACCTGGCGGACCTGACGTTCCTGGTGCCGGGCGTCACATCGGCCAACGGCGTGGCGGGAGGGAGCGGCGACGGCGCCAAGGTTCCGCGCGCCGCGCGGCAATTCTCTGTCAACGGCTCCCGCCAGAATAACGTGAAGTACACGCTGGATGGCGGCGACAACGAAGACACCCTCCAGAATGCCGGGATGCCCTTTCCTTTTCCGGACGCCGTGCAGGAATTTAGCGTGCAGACCTCCAACGAGGATGTGGAGTTCGGGAAAAGTTCCGGCGGCTCCGTCAACATCGTCACCAAGAGCGGCACGAACTCCTTCCACGGCGACGCCTTCTGGTTCGTCCGGAACACGGATCTGAACGCCAACAACTTCTTTTCGCACTCGCCGGACCAGTTGAAACGCAACCAGGGCGGATTTACCTTCGGCGGGCCGGCCATCAAAGACAAGCTGTTCTTCTTCGGCGGGTATCAGCAGACCTGGGTGCGCGCCCTGAGCGGCAGTGGCAGCGCCATCAGCATGCCGGCCAGCCATCGGTCGGGCGACTTCTCGGACCTGCTCGGCGGATCCAAGCCGGTGGCGATCACGGATCCCGGGACGGGCGTGCCGTACCCCGGCAACATCATCCCCAAGGCGCAATTCTCGCCGGCGGCCCAAAATCTGCTGGCCTACGCGCCCGTGCCGGGCCCCGACGGGCTGGTGCACTTTTCGTATCCCTCCCAGCAGGACGATAAGGAGTGGATCTCGCGCGTGGACTACCGCATGTCCGACAAGAACAGCCTGTACCTGCGGCTGTACCGGTTGACCGACGTGGTGCCCGCGCAGATGCAGCCGAACAATATTTTCTCCAGCCGCCAGGGCGTAACCGGCGTCGCGGAAAACGGCACCGTCAGCGATACCTACGTGCTCACGCCGGACGTCATTGTGGACACGCACTTCACCGCGAACCGCTACAGCGGCAACCGCGTCAGCCCGTTCCCCGGCAGCATCAAGGCGCTGGGCGTGAACGTGAACCCGGCATCGAACGAAGTGGCGGTGAGCATCAACGGCACCAGCGGCATCAGCATGTCCACCACGCGCCCGGCCGTCTTCGCCCGCAGCAATTTCGAGCTGGCGCATTCCTGGCGCTGGATCAAGGGCCGCCACAGCCTGGTCTGGGGAGCGGATATCGAGGATTCGCGCTACAACGAAACCAACGCCTTCCTCGGTTCCGGAACGTTCGGCTTCAACGGGCGGTTCACGGGTTTCGACCAGGCGGACTACCTGATCGGCGATCTCTCGAATTTCCAGCAGGGCAACGGGGAGATCGAGGCCAAGCGCTACCACTATTTCGGCTTTTACGGCGGCGACACGTTCCGCGCCACCTCCCGCCTGACGTTGAGCTTCGGGCTGCGCTGGGAGCCCTACCTGCCCATGACCGATCTGCGCAACCGCATCGTGCAGTTTCGCCAGCAGGATTACCTGGCCGGCTATGTCTCGCCGCGATATGTCAATTCTCCTGCCGGCCTGCTTTATCCCGGCGACCGGACCAAGGAGGGCGACACGATCCCGGGGGGCGGCACCGCCGGCAACCTGCGCGAGATCAGCCCGCGGCTGGGCTTCGCCTGGGACGTAGTGGGCGACGGGAGGACCAGCCTGCGCGGCGGATACGGGATCTTTTTCGATACGCCGGAGTTGTTTTTCCTGAATAACATGAACGACCAGTCGCCGTTCAGCTTCACGGTGCAGTTCCTCAACGGAAAGTTCGACGATCCGTACGCCGGCCGCACGCAGCTCAACATCTTCCCGTACACCGGCGACTTCTCCCCCAATTCGCCGTTTGCCCTGCCCATGAGCGCGTCGGCACTGCAATCCACCTTGCCCATGCCGTACACGCAGAACTGGAATCTCTCGCTGGAACACCAGTTCCGGAAATCCTGGATCGTGCGGGCCAGCTACGTGGGCACAAAGTCCACGCACCTTTCCGGCAACTACGATGCCAACGCGTCCCTGTATGACTTCAGCCAGAGCCTGAGCCAGAATCAAAAGACAATCAACCAGCGCCGGCCGCGCCAGCAATACCAGAACATCACCCTCTTATTCGCCGGTTTGAACCAGTCTTACAACTCGCTTCAGGTGTCGGTGAACAAGACTTACAGTCACGGCATCAGCAACCAGTTGAGTTACACCTGGTCGAAAAACATCGACGACCTGTCGGGCAATTCCGAAATCACCACCAACCTGGTGCAGGACCCGTTCAACTTTTTCCGGTTCCGGGGACTCTCGGACTACGACCGGAGGCACCGGCTGGTGGATTCGCTGGTGTGGGCTTTGCCGGACGCGGGCAAGGCCATGCAATCGCGATTCGCCAGCGCCTTGCTGGGCAACTGGCAGGCCAGCGGCATCGTAACCCTGCAATCGGGCACGCCGTTCAGCATCGTGAGCACCAACGACCCCTCGGCGGGAGCGGGCAGCCCCATGGGCGACCTCACGGGCGCGCTGGCGCTTTCCGGTTCTCGCAGCCGTGGCCAGCAGATTGCCTCCTACTTCAATACCTCAGCGGTCGCGCAGGCGGCTCCCGGAACGTTCGGCACCCTGGGGCGCAACATCCTGATCGGCCCGGGCTACGCCAATGTGGATTTCGCGCTGTTCCGCATCTTCCCGCTCCACAAGCTCGGGGAAGCCGGCCGCGCGACCCTGCGCGGCGAGGCTTTCAACCTGTTCAACCGTCCGGAACTGGCGAACCCGGGCAACAAGATCGGCAACAAGACGTTCGGGGTCATCACCGCCACCTCGGCGGACCCGCGCATCCTTCAGCTTTCCGCCAAGATCGAATTCTGATGAGACGAGCCATTCCGATCCCCGTTCTGGCGCTGGCGCTGCCTATCCTCCAGGCGGTGGCCTTTCAGGATGTCCGCTCCTACGGCGCGAAGGGCGACGGCGCCGCCAAGGACACGGCGGCCGTGCAGGCGGCCATCGACGCGGCGGCCAACGCGGGTGGCGGGGTGGTGGTCCTGCCGCCGGGGCGCTACCTCTGCGGCACCATCCATCTCAAAAGCAACGTGACCCTGTATCTCTCCGCCGGCGCCACCCTGGCCGCCAGTCCCGACAACGCCGACTTCGATCCCTACGAAACGCTGCCCTTCAAATCTGTATCCGACGACGAAACCACGTACTTCCACTACGCCCTGGTGGCCGCCGACGGCGCTGAGAACATCGCCATCCTCGGCCAGGGCGTCATCGATGGCAACCGCTCACGGCGCCACGGTCCCAAGACCATTGCGCTGAAACTGTGCCGGCACGTGGCCGTGCGTGGCATCACCGTGAAGAATTCCCCGAACTACTCCGTCAGCTTCTGGGGCTGCGAGTACGTGGACGTGGACGGCGTCACGGTCCTGAACGGCTATGCCGACGGCATCGATCCCGATTCCTCGCGCTATGTGCGGATCGCCAACTGCTTCGTCGATTCCGCCGACGACGCCATCTGCCCGAAAGCCAGCCCCTCGATGGGCATGGACCAGGTTCGCCCCACCGAGCATCTCACGGTGACCAATTGCGTGCTCAGCACCAACGCCAACAACTTCAAGTTCGGGACGGAATCGAGCGGCGGCTTCCGGAATATCGCCTTCAGCAACAGCGCCATGTTCGCGCGCGCCACGGGCCGCCATGCGCACTCGGGGATTTCGATTGAGTCGGTGGACGGCGCGCAGATCGACGGCGTGGTCGTCTCGAACGTGACCATGCGCGATGTCATGGCGCCCATCTTCATCCGGCTGGGGAACCGCGGGCGCGGTCTCGATCCCGCTGTGCCGGGCTCCATCGAGAACGTCTCGATGCAGAACGTCACCGCTACCGGCGCCACCCTGGCCTCCTCGGTCACCGGGATTCCCGGTCATCCGGTGCGGCGCGTGGAGCTGGACGGCATCCGCGTCACCGCCGAGGGCGGCAGCCGCGAGGTGCGAGGGCTGGATGTGCCGGAGGCCGAAGCCAAGTATCCCGAATCCGCCATGTTCGGACCGCTGCCGGCCTACGCGCTGTATGCCCGGCATGTGGAGGGACTCGCCGTGCGCGGATTCGAGTCGCGCTGGGCCGGCGAAGACCTGCGGCCCGCGCTGATCTTCGATGACGTCCGAAGTCTGGAACTGGATGGCTTCCGCGCGGAAAGCGCCGCCGGTTCGGAACCCGCGGTGTGGCTCCACAACGTAGTGGACGGCCTGGTGCGCGGCTCCTCCATGGGACCGGCACAGCATTTCCTGCGCGTGAGCGGAGCCCAAAGCAATCGCGTGAACCTGCTCGCAAATGACTGGTCTCGTGTGACGGAACCCGTGATCTACGGCGCGGGCGTGGCACGCTCCGTAGTCCGGGCAGTCGGCAATATCACCGCGCCCGAAGGGGCCGGCCGCTAGCCAGTCAAAGGCTTCGCCCTTAGTATCCCTTCTGACTCCTGTCTCCTGACTCCTGACTCCTGACTCCTGTCTCCTGACTCCTGTCTCCTGACTCCTGTCTCCTCGCATAACGGTTTAGCGCTGCGGAACCCGGGCGATCGCGTCAATTTCGACCTTGATGCCGCTGAGCACCGATTGCACCGTGGTGCGCGCCGGCCGGACACCAGGGAAAAAGCTGGCGTACACGCGGTCGAATCGCTCGAAATCGTGAATGTCCTCGAGGTGGCAGGTGCACTTCACCACGTCGTCGAACGAGCAGCCTGCCTCCGCCAGCAACGTGCTGATGTGCTGCATGGTGAGCCGGGTTTCCTCTTCGATACTGCCGCACACCACCTCGCCGGTAGCCATGTCCAGCGGGCCTTGGCCGCTGATGTACAGCCAGCCGTCGATCAGCACGGCGGCGGAATAGGATCCTGTGTGCGCCTTCTTGTCGGGATGCCGGATTTCGGTCTTCATCACGCCAATTGTAGGCCACGGCGCGTCCGGCTCACTGCCCCAGGTTCTCGTACCACTTGAGGTTTCCGGTGGAGGCTCCGATGCACACGATATCCGGGCGGCGGTCTCCGTTAAGATCGGCGCTGACGCAGCCGGAGCCGGCCATGCCGCCGTTGTCGATCACCTCGTGGCGCCAGTTTTCGCCGCGGGCGTCCTGCGCGTAAAAGACGTGCACGCTGCGGCCCTTGCCGCGATCGCCGGCGGCGATGTCGTCCAGGCCGTCGCCATTGAAATCCGCTACCACGACCTCATGGCCCTCCGCCAGTTCGGAGAAGATCACGTGGCGCTGCCACTGGTGCGCCGGGCCCTCCGTGTAGACCACCACCTCGTTGCCGTGCCAGGGCTCCACGGCGGCCAGGAAGCGGCGCTTCTGCCAGTGGCCCAGGCGCACATCGCTCGTGCCTTTGCGCGGGGGTTCTTCTTCGTGCCCTTTGGCCAGCCGCTCGTTTTTCCATTGCAGGTTCTCGCCCCGGCCGCTGGCCGAGTGCAATACGATGCCGTCGAAGCCGGCGGTCAGGATCTGTTCGCGCTTCGTTCCATCCCAATGAACCACCCGCAGCCGATGTAGCACGCCGGTGAGCTGATCGTCGATCAGTCGGCGCTTCCAGTCCTCCTGGCGGTAGTACACCAGCGAGACATGGTCTTCGTACTTGGGCGCCAGCGCGCGGGCGCCGATCAGCGGCGCGTTGATCAGCTCCTTTTTGCCGTCGCCATCCACGTCGGCCCAGCCGATATGGTGTGAAGTGGTCAGCTCGTCAATGCGCGTGGCCTTCCACAGTCCCCGGGGATCGCCGTCGTGGTGCAGCAGCCAGACAAATCCGGGGCTCTTGGCGGCCACCATGCTGAAGCCGTTTTCAAGCGCGATCTCCGGAATGCCGTCGCCGTCGATGTCTTCCGCCGCCATGTTGACCAGGCCCTGCATGTCCCGGATGAGCACGTGCCGCTCCCAGGAGGGGTTTTCGTACCAGGCCAGCTCGGTGAGCCGCTGGGTCAGTCCCACTACATCGGGTTTGCCGTCGTGGTTGATATCGGTCACCATCACCGAGTAGCCGCCGGGGATGTTCGGCTCGATGACGTGCTCCTGGAAGCGAACCGGCCCGTGCGGCCCGTCCGCACATACCGCCGCGGCGAAGAGGAACAGCAGGGATACGCGCATGATGCCCTATGATATCCCCTCGGCGCCTGCGGTTTTCCGGGGTCATAACTTTTTTCAGGATAGACCCCCATCCGCGTTCCCCGTACCATCGAGCTTGACGGATCTCTTGCTCACGATTTCGTGAGCTTCCCGCAAATACCTGGACATGACTATGCCTATTCGACACATGCTCTGCGCGGCTGCCTGCCTGGCGGGCCTGATGCACGCGCAAACCGCTTCGATACCTACCGCCTACCAGGACTTGTATACGCAGCTCAACGGTGAGCTTCAGACTTTCGCCTCCACCGTGAACTCCTCCTGGAATCACATCTCCTACCCCGTAGCCTTCAGCGCGCAGTTGACCTCGGCGTCCGCGGAACAGGGCCCGGCGCTGCTGGGGACGAACTACTATATCGGCGTGTTGCAACAGGTGGACTCGCTCAAAGCGCTGGGCGTCAAAGCCATCACTGTCCACATCGACTTCCCCATTCTCGATCCGGCGTTTTATCAGAATCCGGCCGACTTTCAGAATTACCTCAACTTTTACAAACAACTGGCCACCGACATCCGGGCGCGCGGTTTGAAGCTGATCGTCGAGAGCACGCTGGTGTTCCCGCTGGACGGCATTGGCTCGTGGGATCTGAGCGGCTACTATGCCACCCTCTCCGAAGCCCAATACATGGCGGGCCGCGCCGCAAACATTCTCACGATCGCGCAACAGTTGAAGCCCGATTATCTCTCGGTGCTTACGGAACCGGACACCGAGGCCACCGAGAGCGGATTCGGCGACCTGGGCACCACCGGCGGCGCCACCAATCTGCTCAATACCATTCTCACCACCCTCACGCAGAACGGAGTGCAGGGGATTCCGATCGGCGCGGGCTGCGGAACCTGGCTCTCCAACTACCAGCAGTTCATCCAGAGCTTCGCGGCGTATCCGGTCCAGTACATCGACATGCACGTGTACCCCTCCGGCAACAATTACCTGATGAACGCCCTCTCCTACGCCGATACGGCGGCCAGCTACGGTAAGCCGGTGGCAATCAGCGAGGCTTGGGAGTACAAGGAGCGCGACAGCGAGTACGGCACCCTGAGCACCGGAGACCTGGCGGCGCGCAACGTGTGGAGCTTCTGGCAGCCCATCGACACGGAATTCCTGCAAGCGATGGTCAACTTCGCCCAATACAAGCGCCTTCTGTTCTTCGCGCCGTACTGGTCGCCGTATTTCCAGGCTTACGTGGATTACAACTCCACTGTCGGGATGACGGATCTGCAGATGATGAACCTGGCGCAGAGCGCCGAGGTGGCCGCGCAGACGGCCGGACAGTACAACGCCACCGGCCTGAGTTACGCGGCCGCCATCATCTCGCCGCCCGATACCACGCCGCCCGGCGCGCCCGGCAGCCTCGCCGGACAGGCTTCCACTTCGCAGGTCGGCCTGACCTGGACCGCCTCCACGGATAACATCGGCGTGGCCGGGTACCGGATTTACAAGAACGGCACCCTGGTGGCGACCACCGCGTTCACCTACTATCAGGACCTGGGCCTGCCCTCCAATATGACCAACACCTACGGGGTGGCGGCCTACGACGCGGCCGGAAACGCTTCGCCGGTGGTGACGGTCACGGTGACCACGCTATCGCCCCCCGATACCACTCCGCCGTCCTATCCCGTGGGGCTGACCGGCGTGGCCGTGGCCTGGAACCAGATCAACCTGACCTGGGTCGCTTCGACGGACAACGTAGGGGTGGCAGGCTACCAGATATTCCGGGGCAGCTCAGCCACCAGCCTGGCTCCCCTGGGCGGCTCTACCACGCCGGGCTACACCGATACCCTGGTGGCGCCAAGCACCACCTACTATTACGCCGTGGCGGCGTATGACGCGGCGGGTAATTTCTCGTCGAAGTCGGCCGTGGTGATGGTGACGTCACTGGCGGACACTACCCCTCCCACCGTGCCCCAGCACCTGACCGCGCAGGCTGTCTCCATGACCCAGGTGAACCTGGCGTGGGCCGCCTCCACGGACAATTTCATGCTGGCCGGCTACAAGGTATATCGCGGCACGTCGCCCTCGGCCTTGACGCTACTGGCGGTGATCACCAGCACGTCCTACAGCGATACCCTCGCGGCTCCCAAGACTACCTACTATTACACCGTAGCAGCCGTGGACGTCGCGGGAAATCTTTCCGCGCAGTCTCCCGCGGTAACCGTGACCACACCGGCCGACCTGGTTCCGCCCTCCACACCCGCTGGCCTGCAAGCCACGTCCACCTCGTTGACCCAGGTTTCGCTCGCCTGGTCGGCTTCGACGGACAACTACAAGGTCGTGGGCTATCGCATCTACCGGGGCGCAAGTGCCTCTTCCCTGACTCTCATCGGTTCCAGCACGACCACGTCATTCACGAGTGCTTCACTTCAGGCGGGCACCACCTACTACTTCGCCGTAGCAGCCGTGGACTTGTCGGGAAATCTCTCGCCGCAGAGTCCGGCAGTTGCCGTGCAGACGCTCCCCGATACGGTTGCCCCCTCGGTTCCGGCAGGGTTGACGGCCACGGTGGCTTCGGGCTCGAAGGTGAGTCTGACCTGGACTCCCTCCACGGACAACGTCAAGGTGGCCGGCTACAAGGTCTACCGGGGAACCTCTGCCACCAGCCTGACGCTGCTTGCGGGATCGGCAACTACCGCCAATACTGACACGCGCACCGTATCCAAGAAGACGTATTACTATGCGGTCTGCGCCTATGATCCTTCGGGCAACACCTCGGCGCTCAGCGCCACCATATCAGTCACCATGCCGTAGCACCGGCGTAACCGAGCTGCGACCGCTGGGAGCGGTTCTTACGCCACCCAGCGGATGCCCTCGACCGTGTCGCCGTCGTTGCGCGGACCTACCAGCAGCGCGCTGATCTGCGCCGGGACGGCTTCGGCCTGCACGCGGAAAACCAGCAGGTTCTCGCCGGGGCGGAGTTCCACAGCTTGCTGGAACTGCCCGACGCGGAACTGCGTGAGGTTTTCCTGCTCCATCACCCGGGCGCCGTTGAGCAGCGCGGTAAAGCGCCCCCGGGCGCCCACCCACAGAAACGCCTTGCGGTGGCCTTCCGCCTGCACGCGCACCGCGGCGGCGAAACTGGTCCCCGGCGCCCAGCGGGCGAAGCGCAGCACGTCGGTCGGGGCAGTGTAGCGCTCCCAGGTCTCCATGGGGGCCTCGGGATTCTTGGTGACGCGCCACTCGCGGTTATTGCGCCCGTACCAGCGGCGGGGCTTGGCCCACCGGCGGCGCAGTTTCCCGGGATCGTCCCCCAGGATGTCGAACTCCGCCAGGTCCCGGCGGCCCATCTCGCGCATCTGGGCCAGGTGCAGAAAGTCGATGTCCCAGGGATTGAAGCCCATCAACTGCGCGGCCAGCGCATCGGCGCCCACTGGATCCACGCTGGCCATCACCAGGTTGCTGCGGATCATCTGGTCCGGCCGGTCGTTGTTGTGCTCGGTGTATTGCAGGCCGCGGATCCCGTCCACCACCGTGAAATCCGGAGGGTGGAAGGAGGCCAAGTCGATGATGAACGGATCGATGCGGTTTTCTACCGAGTGCTGCTCGTGCAGGTTGACGTTCCAGAACTTGCCTGGCACGGCGTAACCCAGGCGCGGTGCGGTGCCCACGTAGCTCTTCATCGAGGCAGTGATGCCGCACTGTTCGTGCACCTTCATGACCGGCACGGTGATCAGGAAATCGCACTTGCGGATGGTATTGGTGACGAAGTAATCGGGGCGGGCGCCGAACGCTTTGACTCCCGTGCGCGAGACCGGCACCTCGACGCGCCGCAGCCGGCCGGAGGCGTCTTTCACGCCGTCGTAGTTCAGGTCCACGTAGTCATAAGTCTTGCCAGGGAAGCGCGTGGCCATGTCCCTGAGCAGGCTGTTCAGAGTGCCGCCCGCGCCGGGGAATTCCTTGTCCCCCCAGTCAAAGGTCGTGGCGTCCACGCGCGCGCTGTTCTGCGAGACGACGTTATCTTCGGCGGGATCGCGCAGGCTGCGGTAGCTGCCGCCCTCGGCGATGGTGACACGGGCAGCAGGCGCCTTGCGTGCTACGTACTCCAGCACCGCGCGGGTCACCCGCAAGTCAGTGACGTCGCCGGACGTGTAGCCCGACTGCGGCCGCAGAAACACGATGTTCGGCTTGATCACCACCCAGGAGCCTGGCCGGATGCGGTCCTCGAAGCCGCCGGCGTACTCGATGGCCTTCCACACCATGTCGCGGACGCGCCCGTCGTCCAGCGGATCCTCCGGGGAGGCCGGCCGCGCCAGGCGTGCGTGCGTGGAGTGCACCAGGCCGATCCGCCGTTTGCCGGGGGCCGACCCAGAAAGAGCCGCCGCCGACGCGGCTTGCGCCGCGGCTGCCAGGAATTCGCGCCGATTGATCTTCGCCATGTCTCAATTCTATATAAAAAGGCCTTAAACTGATAGTGGAAAATACATCACCTGTAGGAGATTGCCCTTATGCAACTCACCCGCCGCGGGATCCTGATGGCGCCGCTGGCCGCCCCGGCCGTGACCACGGAGGACATGCCGCTCGTACCGTTCGGCCGCTACAGCGTCTCGCGCCTGATCGTGGGAGGCAACCCGGTGAGCGGGAACTCGCACGTTTCTGCCGCCCTCAGCGCCGAGATGCGAGATTACTTCACGGCCGCTAACGTGAAGAAACTACTGAGGGATTGCGAAAAGGCGGGCATCAACACCTGGCAGTCCCGCGGAGACCGGCACATCCTGCGACTGCTCAACGAGTACCGCCTGGAGGGAGGCGCCATCCAGTGGATCGGGCAAACCGCCTCGGAACTGGCGGACATTCCGCGCAACATTCGCGAGATGGCTGCGGCAGGCGCTATCGGCATCTACCACCACGGCTCCAAAACCGATGCCCTATGGGCCGATGGGCGGATCGGTCAGGTACGCGAGATGCTGAAGGTGATGCGGCAGACCGGGGTGCAGGTGGGTCTGGGAACCCATATCCCCGAGGTGGTGGACCACGTGGAATCCGAGGGTTGGGACCTGGATTTCTATATGACGGCGGTGTACAACCTGGCACGCCCCCCGGAGCTGTTCCGGGACGAAGACCGCGAGAAGATGCTGGCGCGCGTCCGCCGGACGTCGAAGCCCTGCCTCATCTTCAAGGTATACGCCGCCAGCCGGCAATGCGACTCGCCGGCCCGCATGCGGGCCGCCCTGGGCCTGGTGTTCCGCTATGCCAAGCCCACGGACTGCGTGGTCATCGGCATGTTCCCGAAACACCGGGAGCAAGTGCGGGAAAACTGCTGGCTGGTAAGGGAAGCGCTGGGAGTGGGTTGACTAATCGACCTCTCTGGCGTCCACGTCGGCGGGCTTGCCCAGAGAGAAGTGGTCAAACCAGATGGTCAGTTCCGCCTTGCCCACCAGGCGCGTGTCCACCGCGCTGATAATGCGGCGGGGAACGGCGCGGCCCTGGTAGAGATAGTAGTCCCGGACAAAGTACACGTCCTTTACGAACAGGGAGGGATTCTTCACGAACTCGCCCCATTCGCGCAGGGGCAGGTAGCTGGCGGAGTCGATCCAGAGCTCTCCGGCGAACAGCCCGGCCCGCTTCTGCCGGGGGGAAACCTGGAAGACATACGCCTGCTTGCCGGCGTAGTCCTGGATGCCCTTGTAGGAGAACTTGTAGTTCTGCGGAGTAACGGACAACGTCCCTTGGGCACGAGCTTCCGCGTCCCGTTCGGCCGCCAGGTACCGGGCGATGACCTCGCGCTTAATGGTGTCGTCGCCCTCGAAGCGTAAGCCGCGGTAAACCGTCCGGCCCAGACGAGAGACGAAGCGCAGCGCGTGCAGTGTGCCGCGCTTCTTGAGCTTCGGCAGGCGCGCATCGATATTCACGTCCATGCTCAGGTCTTGGGGCTGCTGTTTTTCAGCATCCACCGCCTGGAGATAACGGGCCACGATTTCGGAAGGAAGGGGAGGCACAGAAGTGGGCAGGCTGCCGGCTCCCAGAGGGAGCATCAGGGCGGCCCCGAAACCCATAATCCTCATCGCCTTGGACTGGACGAAACGCATCACACCCATGTAGAGCACGGAACCGCCCAAACTGTTACAGCAGTTGGTCGATTTCTCCCATTTTACACAATGCAAAGCAGATCGCCAGCTTCCCGGGAGCCGCCGGAGCCGCCATGGGATCCCGCTGGGCGCCAACATGCCGGCAGGTGACGGCGGTTCGGCACGACAGGTGTCTATTTTGCCTGACTCAGGCTCTCGGGCAAAGCCCAGGCGTACAGGACCCCCTGGACACCCTCGACGACATATTGACGCCCGTCTAGCTCATAGGTCATCGGAGAGCTCACCATGTTCCCTCCGGCGCTGGCGTGCCAGAGCGTCTTTCCGGTACGCGCGTCCAGCACCAGCAGGTTGCCCTGGGAATCGCCGGTGAATAGGAGCCCTCCGGCAGTGCTGAGAATCCCGGCCACGCTCTCGCCCGGGCCGAGCTCGTGGTTCCAGCGGATCTGGCCGGTCCGATAGTCGATGGCGCGGAGCGTGGAGTCGGAGTAAAGATTACGGTCGCGGCCGGCCCAGCCTTCGGGCTTGCCGGTGGCGGTGTAGTAAAAGATACTGAACACCCGGCGGGCGACCACGTAGAACAGGCCCGTCTCCGGGCTGAAACTGGGAGACATCCAGTTGGTGGCGCCGTCCGAACCGGGCTCGACCAGCGTACCGTCGGGGCGCGGTTCCTTCTCCGGATTTGGGATAGGCCGGCCCCGCGAATCGATGCCCTTGGCCCAGTTGGTCTCGATAAAGCGGGAGGTCAGCAGGTGCTGCCCGTCGGTGCGGTCCAGCAGGAAAAAGTACCCGTTGCGGCTGGCCTGGGCCAGCAGTTTGCGCGGCCTGCCCTGGTAGGAAGCGTCCAGCAGGACCGGCGTCTGCACGGCGTCCCAGTCGTGAGTGTCGTGCGGGGAGGGCTGGAAATACCACGCCAGTTTTCCGGTGTCCGGGTGCAGGGCCACGATGGAGCAGGTGTAGAGGTTGTCGCCCTTGCGGATGTCGCCGGCAAGCACGGGGTTGGGATTCCCGGTGCCCCAGTAGAGAAGATTCAGTTGCGGATCGTAAGTGCCCGTCATCCAGGTCATGCCGCCGCCGTGGGTGATGGCGTCAGTGCCCTGCGGCCAGCTCTCCGAACCGGGCTGGCCGGGTTTGGGTTCCGTGTACCAGCGCCATTGCAGGCTGCCGGTTTCCGGATCCACGGACTCGAGATACCCGGGGATGTCGGTGACGTCGCCCGAGACGCCTACGATGATGTGATTGCGCACCACCAGCGGCGCCATCGTGGAGAAATAACCCAGCTTCCAGTCGGCCAGTTCGATGGTCCAGCGGACGCTGCCGTCGCGGGCGTTGAGGCAGACCAGGTGCGCATCGGGCGTGGTGAAGTAGAGCCAGTTACCCCACATGGCCACCCCGCGGTGGCCTATGTGGTCGCCGCCGGCGGACTCATAGTGGTAGTGCCAGACCTCGCGGCCGGTGCGCGCGTCCACGGCCCATACACGGTCCGGCACCGTCAAGTAGAGGATGCCGTTGATCAGCAGGGGCGTGGATTTGATGGCCACCGAGCGGGGCTGAAAGGCCCAGGCCAGCGTCAGGTAGCCGGCGTTGGAGGCGTTGATCTGCTTCAAGGGGCTGTAGCGCCGTCCCGAGTAGTCGCCATTGTAAGTGGGCCAGGTATCCGTGGGCAGCTTCAGCAAAGCCGAGGGGTTCAGCCCCTGGGGCCAGGCGCAGGCGGCCAGCGCAAGAGCCAGTACGGCGGTCTTCACTTCAGGGTCTCCAGGTACGCAAACAGATCATGAATGTCCGCGTCGGTGTATTTCGCGAGCAGTTCGCGGTGCCCCGCCAGCGGGTCGTGCACGGTTACCCGCACCTGGCTGCGCGGCCAGGAGTGATACCAGCCGCCGCTGTCGCGAATGGCCACCGTGAACTCGTCCAGGTGCACAACCCGGCCCTCGAACGTCTGGCCGCCGGGCGTGGTGACCGCCGCGGTCCTCGGAGCCCCGCGGGGGTACAGGAAGCGAACCTCGAGGTCGAGCGGGGTGAATTTCGCCGCCACTCCCGCCAGGTCGCCGGCGGGCGAGTGGCACGCGCGGCACCCGCCTGCACCGTCGAAGAAGGCTCTGCCGGCTTGCACGCTGCCCGTGAGCAGCCGCGCGGCAGGGTAATCGTTGGAGACGTGCGCGCTGTGCAGCGACTCGTCCACCCGCGCGTGCAGGAAGGCTACGATATCGGATACCGCCGCCGCGGAGAGAGGGAAGGCCGGCATGCCTTTATCGGGGCGGCCGTTGCGAATGACCGGCGCGATCAAGTCGCCGTTGACGTCGTGATTCACCAGGGGCGAGCGGACCAGGTCCGGCGCGCGGTTGCCAGTGGCATCTTCGCCGTGACAGAAGCCGCACGCCTGCACATACTGCGCACGCCCGCGCTGGATGGCGGCTGCTGGTGTCTCCGCAGCCAGCGGAAGACCGCCCAGGGCCAGCGCAAACACAAAAATCCGGTTGGGGATCCAGGTCAAATGGAAAACTCCCTCTGAAAATCTGCGGATAGCTTCATCATCCCACAGGTGAGTGGGGACGGTGCGGCGTCTATGGCAAGCGGCGGATCTTGATATTCCGGAACCAGGCGGCATCCCCATGGTTCTGGAGGGAGATAGGGCATTCCCTACGCGGCTGCTTGACCAGCAGTTCGTAGGCGGGAGTGCCCGCACCCCAGCGCTTGGCGCAACTTTCGGCGACGGCCTTAGAATCCAGGCCGGCGTCCACCACCTTGACGCCGTTCAGCCAGTGCTCCACGTGGCTGCCGCGAACTACCAGGCGGGAGTGATTGAATTCCCCCACTGGTTTGGCCGCCTCCCGCAAGGGCGCCACCATGTCGTACAACGCGCCGGTGTACTGCACCTCGCCGTGCAAAGCGCCGGCATAGCGCTGCTGGTCGATCAACTGGTATTCGAAGCCGATGACGTACTCCTGCCCGCTGGCGCGCCGCGGGGGGCGGTGCGCCAGCGAAAAGTTCACCAGGGCTTCAAAAGGATGCACGGGCGCGGCGGCCAGGAAGATGCGGTCCTGAATGCGATACTTGACGCCGGTGTTGCTGCCGCGAGCCAGGCGCCAGTCGAAGAGCAGTTCGAAATCCCGGAATTTCTCACGGCTGAACAGATCTTCAGTGATGCGCGGGTGCGGGGTAGCTTTCAGGCAGCCGTCCTCGATGCTCCAGGCATCGCCCGGCGGGTTCTTGACACGCGGGTCCTCCCAGCCGTTCATGGTGCGCCCATCGAAGAGCAGTTCCCAGCCCGCCGCCTGTTCCGCAGGAGTCAGGAGGTTGTGGGTTTCCGGACCAGCGGCCAAGGCGCCGCAGCAGAGCAAAATGGCCAGGTACGCGGATCGGCGAGTCACGCGCCCATTGTACTACCGGCCGTGGGAGGGCACTCCGGCATGAGTGGGAGCGGAGGCCAGGCCATAGCTGGCTGGGTCGAACAGGCGGCCGTACCGGCCGGCCATCTCTTCGGCCAAGCCGTCTTCGCGGGCGGGAAGGGCCGCGAACTCGCGCTCGATGCGCGCCAGCCACTGCGTCTCCTTGGCCGAGAGCCGCAGGGTTCCGGCCTCCCGATGTTCGTTCAGAATGCTGACCGCCGTCTGCCCGGCGCCGACCGTGCGCCGGTAAGGATTCGCTTCGGCTACGATGGCGGCGGCGATGCGCGAGACCGCCGCGGGGGACAGCACGGCCGCCTGTGGGCTCAGGTGCTCGTCGGAGGCCACCAGCCAATCGCGCAGCGTCAGGGCCCCGCCCCGCGCGGCGGCCGTGTTCATGAGCCGGCAGTCGTAGGCCAGCAGTTCGGTGTAGGCCTCCGGAGCGCTGCCGGAGAGCAGACGGATGTTCTGCACCGATTCGTTGCTCCACAGGTCGCACATGGCGCCGGCAATATTGCCCAGGGGGCTGAAGTGTGCGCAGGTGGCGGATTTTCCTTCCATGGAAATGGGGCAGCCCGTAATGGCCTTGAGGATGGGGCCTTCATAGGCGCAGTCCTTGGAGGGGCCGATCGCCCCGGCCTCGAAGGCGGCCAGGCTGCGCGCGGCGCTCATGGCCCGCACCACCGCGGCCAGCACCTCCGGGAGCATGCGCTGGTGGGCCAACTGCATGGCGGTATTGGCGAAGCCGCAGGCCGAATCGCCGCCCGGCACCGCGGGCGCGTGCGCGGCGCAGGCAGCGGCCATGCGCTCCCACAGCCAGTGCATGTCCCGCATGGCCAGCACGCCAAGGGCGAAGACCAGTCCGCGCACGTCGCCATAGACCAGGGCTTCGTCGTGCACTTCCTTGCCGCCCACGGACTCGATGGAGAGGATATCGGCGCCCGCTTCGAGGCACAGATCGAAGGAGCGCCGCAGCCGCTCCCAGGCCTCTCCGCCGCGCAGACGCGGAGGCCGGGTCTGATCGCGGATGTCGGTGGGCGTCACCCGGAGTGCGCTCTTCAACCCGTGCTTCTGGTGGGCCTCGCGCAGGTGCGCGTGCAGCAGGGCGGTGATCTCCGCGCCCCATTCCGGGGTTTCCGTCATGGCGGGCAGCAGCTCGAACTCGAGCACCAGGCCCGGCACGCCGAGAGCCAGCGCGCGGCGCACCACCGCCTGTGCAATTTCCCGGTAGTGTTCCCGCACCTGCGGCCAGGTGGCGGTTTCGATGCCGATGGCGGGCAGCGTAAAGTTCACTTCGGGGAAGACCTCGCCGGCGCCGATGACCAGGTCAAACCCGCAGCGCACCGGCTTGGGAGCGCGGCCGAAAATCAGGTTCTGCGGATCGGCGATGGCCGGGGATGTGAAAACGTGCGGGGGAGCAATTTCAGACATGGGCCTCCCTGTCAGACTCCAGGATACCCTGCGGCTCGGGGCTCTGTCACAATGGAAGTTGGCCGGCCCGCGGCCGCATGGGGGTGAGATGATCGACAGTCTCGTCAACCTGCTCTTCCGTTGTCCCCACCGCCGATTGACTCGTCCCGTGACTCCGGTGAGCAAAGAGGGTGTGCCCCACGGCGCGACTTACGTGGTTTGCCTGGATTGCGGCAAGCAGTTCGCCTACGACACGCAGGAAATGCGCATCGGCAAGGCGATTGAAAGCTCGCACGAGGCGGGGGTCCTCCCGCCCGGGATGCCCATGGCGCGGAAGAAGAAAATGACCTACGCGCTCTGGGCCCTGCCGGTGGCCGTGCTGCTCGGCTCGGCGGTCAAGGGCAAGAAGCCCCGCCCGAAGAAGGAAGACCCGCAGGATTCGCCCCCGGAAGAATGAGGGTGGTGGAGGCGGCGGGAGTCGAACCCGCGTCCGAGAAAGTCCGTCATGAAGAGCCTACGTGCGTAGCCGGTTCGAAAATTTCGGCGGCCACCTCAGAGCCGGCAAGAGGGATGGCCTCCTAGCCCGATTGATCTCGGCCTGCGGCTCCGGACCGAAGCCCTCGGCCTATCCCGCAACATGACGCTCACTGGCCGCCGCGCGGGCTCAACGGCTGGAGCGGCTGCTTAATTAATTAAGCAGCGTAAGCAAACTGCTGGTTGGCAGTTATGGTTTTCCGATCGTTTTACGGGAGCTCGGAACCCGGCACGCCTCCCCACCACGATCCAATCCCGTCGAATCCGTTACGCCCCCACGGCGAAGGACGACACAACCACACGTGGTGAAAGCCACCTTCATTCTACCACGCGCCTCCCGCCGCCGCTGTTTGGCGGTGATATAGTCGAAATAGTCCGCAGGGATGCTGTCATTGCCATGCTGCAAATCATCCGCAGTCCGAAAGTCTACGACGTAGTGGTCATTGGTTCCGGAGCCGGCGGCGGCACCGCCGTCCACGTGCTCACCAGCATGGGAATGAACGTGGCCCTGCTGGAGGCCGGCCCGATGCTCCACCCGCAGAAGGACTTCAAGGAGCACGTGCTGCCCTACGAGGTGGATCACCGCGGCGCGGGCGAACACGCCGAACTGTATTTCGGGCGGCAGCAGTGGGGCTATTTCAGCGCGCCCAACGGCTATTGGGATATCAACGGCGAACCATACACGGTGGCGCCCGGCAACGAATTCCGCTGGTTTCGGTCCCGCATTCTGGGCGGCAGGACGAATCACTACGGGCGTATCTCGCTGCGCTTTTCCGACTACGACTTCAAACCCTACTCGACCGACGGGCTGGGCGACGATTGGCCCGTGACCTACGACGAGATCGCGCCTTACTACGACAAGGCCGAAGAATTCATCGGCGTGACGGGCACCAAAGAAGGCCTGCGCACGGCCCCAGACGGAAAATTCCTGCCGCCCATCGCCCCGCGGGTGCACGAGGTGCTGGTGCAGAAGGCTTGCCAGCGGCTGAACATTCCGTGCATTCCGTCGCGCATGGCCATGCTCACCAAGTCCATTCACGGCCGTGCCGCCTGCCACTACTGCGGGCAGTGCGGGCGCGGCTGCCGTACGGCTTCGGCATATTCCTCCAGCCAGGCGCAGATCTTCCCCGCCATGAAGACCGGCAGGCTGGAAGTGTTCACCGGCGCCATGGCGCGCGAACTGGTGACCGACCCCAACACGGGCAAGGTGACCGCGGTGAACTACGTGGACAAGGCCACGCGCACGGACCAGCAGATCCGCTGCCGGGCGGTGGTGCTGGGGGCCAGCGCCTGCGAATCGGCGCGGCTGCTGCTGAATTCGAAATCGTCCCGGCATCCCAACGGGCTGGCGAATTCCTCCGGCGTGGTGGGCCGCTACCTGACCGACAGCGTGGGGTTCGGGCTGAGCGGTTACATTCCGGCCCTGGAAGGCCTGCCGCGGCATAATTCCGACGGCATCGGCGGGATGCACGTCTATATCCCCTGGTGGCTCTTCGACAAAAAGGACAAGGAATTCCCGCGCGGCTACCACGTCGAGATCGGCGGCGGCTTCCACATGCCGCAACTGGGCAGCTTCCACGGCGTCTGCCGCAAGCACGAAGGCTACGGCCAGGTGTTGAAGGAAGCCGTGCTCAAAGGCTACGGCTGCACGGTGGGTTTCGCCGGACGCGGCGAGATGATCCCCAACGAGCACTCCTACTGCGAGATCGACCCGGACCGCGTGGACGCCTACGGCATCCCGGTGCTGCGCTTCCATTTCCGCTGGAGCGAGCACGAGATCAGGCAGGCGCGGCACATGCGGGAGACCTTTACCCAGATCATCGAGACCATGGGCGGCAGGGTGCTGGGCCTGGCCAACCCGGAGCGGGAGAGCGAAGGCATCTCCACCGGCGGCACCATCATCCACGAAGCCGGCACCATCCGCATGGGAGACGACCCCAGGAAATCGGCGCTCAACAAGTACAGCCAGACGCACGACGTGCGGAACCTGTTCGTGGCGGACGCGGCTCCCTTCGTCAGCCAGCCGGACAAGAACGTGACGCTGAGCATCATCGCGTTCTCGTGGCGCATGTCGGAACACCTGGCCGAGGAGATGAGAAAAGGCAATGTCTGACGAGAACCTGGACCTTTCCCGGCGCGACGCGCTGCGCAACCTCGGGATCACCCTGACCTTGACCACCGCGGGGGCGGGCGTGGTTTCGGCGCAGGACGCCGCCCACGTGCACCACCTGGTGACGCAGGAAAAGACCGCCGGGCCGTACCAGCCCAAGTGCTTCAACCCGCACGAATACGCCACTCTGCGCCGCCTGAGCGAGCTGATTATGCCGGCCGACGAGCACTCCAAGAGCGCGATCGAGGCCGGCGCGCCGGAGTTTATCGACCTGCTGGCCAGCCGCAACGACGAACTGGCGCACATCTACACCGGGGGGCTGGCCTGGCTGGACCAGGAGATCGAGCGGCGCCACGGCAGCACTTTCCTCGCCGCCGCGCCGGAGCAGCAGACGGCCATGCTGGACCTGATCGCCTACCGCAAGAACGAGTCGCCGGAGCTGGGGCCGGGAATCCGCTTCTTCGCCTGGGTGCGCAACATGGTGGTGGACGCCTACTTCACCAGCAAGATCGGCATGGACTACCTGGGCTTCATGGGTAACGGCGCCATGTCGCACTTCAGCGTCCCCCAGGCGGCCATCGACTACGCGCTCAAGCGCAGCCCGCTGGCGTAGCCGCGGCTACCCCACCAGCGCCTCGGACCGCGCGTCCACGTCCACCAGCTCCGGCTGCTCTTCCAGCGGAACCGAAAACGCGCGCTCGATCCTTTCGCGATACACGGGGCCGGAGTTGTACGTGCAGAACGGATAGATCCTGCCGTCGGGCGCGGCGTAGTGGATCACGCAGCGCTTCACCCGTTCCACGTCGTAGTTGTAGGCGTCCATGAAATGCATGCCGGCTACCATCAGGGTGCGGTAGGTGAAGCCCTGCCGTTCCTTCTCCCCGCGGCCGTAACGCTTGTCGGTGAAACCTTGCAGAGTCTGCAGAAACTTGGTGAAGGTCAGCCCCTCGGGCGCCTTCTCCTGGTGAAAATGCTTGCGCAGCAGGTTCCAGGTCTGGATCTTGGTGAAAAACTTCACCCGCTGCCGGCCGGCCTTGCGGGCCATCAGATCCATTTCCTGGAGCATGGGTCCCACGTCCACAAAACGCGTCACCGGCACGGCCCGGCGCTGCTGGTCCACGAACAGGTAAGTCCCCAGCGAGCAGTGCGGGTGCGGCGTCAGGTGTGTGGTCAGTTCCCCGCGCAGCGCGCTCAGCAGCTTGGAAAACGGCGTCACGCAGGAAAGCGGAAACCAGTCTTCGTAGACGTTGCAGATCCCGGTCTGATCCTCGACGGCGTGCGCGAAATCGGAAAGCGTGAAGCGCTTGGCCTCCAGTTCCCGGCGCGCGATGCGCCCCGTGAAGGCCACCGGCTGGAAGCTGATGCCGCTCACGCAGTCGATATTCTCCAGCGCCAGCCGCAGCATGTCCCCTACCTGGTGGTCGTTCACGCCCTTCACGATGGTGGGCACGAACACGATCTTCAGCCCCGCGCGGCGCACGTTTTCGATGCACTTCAACTTCTTCTCCCACAGGGGCTCGCCGCGCGTGCGCCGGTACACCTCGTCGCACACCCCGTCGAATTGCAGGTACAAGGTGTGCAGTCCCGCCTCTTTGGCCTGGCAGGCGAACTCCAGGTTGGTGAATTTGATGCCGTTGGTGGCCGCCTGCAGGTGCGAGAAGCCCATCTCCCGGGCCAGCCGCAGCACGTCCAGAAATCGCGGATAGATGGTCGGCTCGCCGCCGGAGAACTGCACGATCCGCCCGGCCACCGGCCGCTCGTCGCGCAGCGCTTGCAGCATGCCGCGCACCTGCTCGAAGTCCGGCTCGTAGAGGTAGCCCGCGGCGTTGGCGTTGGCGAAGCATACCGGACAGGTCAGGTTGCAGCGGTTAGTCAGGTCGATATTGGCCAGCCCTGTGTGGCTGGTGTGCAGGGAGCACAGGCCGCAGTCGTGCGGGCAACGCCGCGCATCCGCGACCGCCGGATTCTCCAGCCCGCGGCTGTCGCCGAAGGTCCATTCCTCCATCTTGCGATACAGCCGGGCATCCGAGAAGACGATGTCGCGGAAGGCGCCGTGGAGCGGGCAGCTTTTCTCCATAACCACGCGGCCGTCCTCCTCGAACAGGCGGGCGGCAATCAACTGCGTGCACTCCGGGCACAGCGACTCGGTGGTCCGGGGGAGACCCTTCGCGATCGGTGTGATGGGCGCTCCCGTATAGGTAGTTTCAGGCTGTAATATCTGAAAGACGCCGGCCATGGTGTCCATTCTAGGCGCCGCCGTCCCAAGAACAGTACAATCAGGTGCCGAACGGTGAAAATTGAGAGTTGTACGGCGCCGTTTGGGGGATGAAAGGAGAAAGCAAAAAAATGGGCCGCCGGCTTGCTTTCCCGGCGGCCCTAGGTTGTTTGTGGCTTTGAGACTTGCTTAATCTCCGAAAGAACCGACCTCTTCCCGGACTTCGGTGCGCTCCTCGGCCTTGGGAGCCGCGGGCTGTAACTGCACCAGGGCCGGAGCGGGAGCCTCTTTCAAAACGTGTTCGCGGTACAGCTTTGCCATGCGCGCGTCCTCCTCGGCCTGCTTCTGCTTCAGGGCCCGGGCGCGCAGCTTTTCCTCGCGCGCCGTCTTGGCGATGCCCAGCTCGTCCAGGTCGTGCTGTACCTCTTTGGTCACGATCTCGTCGCGCAGCAGCAGGCGGTGTTCCGTGCTGGCCAACTGCACCTTCTTGCCCCCGGCGAAGATCTCATGCCGCCCGTGCTCTTCGTACCACTTCGTGAGCGTGGCGGTCATGTGCATCTTCTCCACGATGTTCCGCCAGCCTATGCCCGTGTTGTAGGCGCAGAAGGAAATCTCTCCCTGCTGCGTGGCGTACGGGATAATGCACTGCTCGGTGCGCCGGAAATCGTAGTTGAACAAGTCCTGGAACCACATGCCCGCGATGAACAGGAAGTTCCAGCGGTCGCGGCGGCGGATCTCAATGTCTTCCAGGCTGCGGTCCGCGCCCACCTTGCCGTAGCTCTTGCCGGTGGCGCCGAAGGTCTTGTCGAACTTCCTCAGCAGGTCGGTGAGCTTGAAGTGCGTGGGCGCCTGGAAGGGATCGTAGTTGCGCGCCAGCGACAGGGCCATGCCCAGGATGGAGAGCCACTTGCCGCGGGCGGCGTCGTTCACCCGCGCCACGTCCCGCGCCAGCCGGTCGGCATTCAGGAACGCAGTCACCGGGGCGGATTCCCTGGTCTCCTTGTCCACCATTACGGCCATGCCCACGCCGCAGTTGGGATGGCACCCGCAGCTCAACTGGCCCCAGGTCGCCTGCGGGCCGTGCACCAGGTCGCTCCAGTCGGAGAAGGTGCTGATGAACGAAATCGGGAACCAGTCGCGCGCCGGCTCGCCCAGCCCGGTCTGCTTCTTCACGTCGTGGGCCAGGTGCGAGAGGGTGTAGCGCTGCGCCGTGCGCCGTTCGTCGGTGATGGCCTCGTCCCGGCCCGTGAAGGACACCGGCTGGAACGACAGGAACGGGATCTTCTTGGGGTTGTCCAGCGCGAACTGGACAATGCGGCCCACCTGCTCGTTGTTGATGCCGTTGATGATGGTGATCACCGGGATGATGTCCACGCCGTGCGTGTGCAGGTTCTCGATGGCCCGCAGCTTCACGTCGAACAGGTTGCCCACCTTGCGGTGCGCGTTGGCGGCGTTGCCGATGCCGTCAAACTGGAGGTAGGCGTACCGCAGGCCGGCTTCCGCCGCCTCCCGGCAGAATTCCGGGCTCTTGGCGAACTCGATGCCGTTGGTGGCCGCCTGCACGCTGGTGTAGCCCACCTTCCGCGAGTAGCGCACCGCATCCAGGAAGTACGGCGAAATGGTCGGCTCGCCGCCCGAAAACTGCACCGACATCTGCCGCCGCGGCTTGATCGAAATGGCGTTGTCCAGCAGCGTCTTGATGTCGTCCCAGGTCAACTCGTGCACGAAGCCCACCTGGTTGGCGTCCATGAAGCACGGGTCACACATCATGTTGCAACGGTTGGTCAGGTCCACCGTGAGCACCGAACCGCGCCCGTGGGTGATGGTGCTGGAGCCGTGGTTGTGCAGCTTTTCGTCGTTGTGCGCACGGATGTCGCGCCCCGGAAACACGGACTCCAGGTGCTTGAAGAAAGCCGTGTCGATGGACATCACGTCCTCGAAGTGGCCGTGCACCGGGCAGTCCTTCACCATCAGGATCTTGCCGTCGCGTTCGATGATCTTGGCCTTGATCTCGCCGGCCTTTTCGTTCAGCAGCACCGAGAGCGGTTTCTTGCCGTCCAGGATCTCTTTCCGGATCTCCGGCACGCAGCGCGGGCACAGCGAGTCGGTCTCGCGCGGCCACCCCAGGGGAGGCTTCGTTTTCTGATAGGACTTCAGCAGCGGCTTATCCGACCATTGCGGAGTAAACGAAGGATTCTGACGGATCTGGTTCGCCTTGTCGAAGACGGTCCAGGCCGCCTGCGCGACATAGGTCATCGCTTTTTCTACGTATTTGATCGGCTTGTGCATCTCTTCTGTGACTCCTCGTGGGTTGCGCAGCTTCCCCAGCAATCTCTCCGAGTGAACGGGAACGACAGCCTCACACCTTTGCGGACCTTCGCAACCGGTGTGATGAGTCAGTATAGTGAATCTCCGCGGACGGGTGCCATGAATAGGAATTAAACTGTTGATTTCTTTGGTTGTATGGCGACATCGGGGGTTGAACGGCAGTTTTCCCGGGCTGAGCGGTGGCTCGGTTCTAGCCCGTTGAAACACAGTCACTTACGAAGCAGAAGTCCGGTTTCGAACAGATTTCCCCGCCGCGCGGTTCGGGTACACTGGGACCATCGGCGCGTTTCCGGATTCGGAGAGCATCAAACGGCTGGCCCGCGAGTGCGGTTTTGATCTGGCCGGAGTGGCCCCCGCCACACCCCTCCCCGAAAGCGCGTACTATCCCGCATGGGTAGCCGCCGGCTATGCCGCCGAAATGGGCTACCTCACCGGCCGGCGCGCGGAGGTGCGCGGCGATCCCCGCCGCCTGATGGCCTCCGCGCAATCGGTCATTTGCGTGGGCAAGCTGTACAACACTCCGCTGCCGTATTCCACCGCGTTCACGGACGCGGAATTGGGCTGGATTTCGCGCTACGCCTGGGGCGACGACTACCACGATGTGCTACGCGAGGGGCTGCGGCGGCTGGCCGTGCGCCTCATGGAGGCTTCCGCCGAGCCCTTCGAGTGGAAAATCTGCGTGGACACAGCGCCCCTGCTCGAGCGGGCCTACGCGCGGCACGCCGGCCTGGGCTGGATCGGTAAGAACACCTGCCTGATTCACCAGGGCATGGGCTCCTGGTTCTTCCTGGGGGAACTGCTGGTTTCGTTCGCGGCCGAACCGGACCGGCCGCCGCCGGACCGCTGCGGTTCCTGCACGCACTGCATCGACGCCTGCCCCACCCAGGCCCTGGTGCCCACCGGCCGGCCCGGAGGTCCCCCCTATGCGCTCGATTCAGGCCGCTGCATTTCGTATTTCACCATCGAGTTGCGCGGCACCATCCCCGCGGAGATCCGCGCCGGCGTGGGCGCGCAGGTCTTCGGGTGCGATATCTGCCAGGACGTCTGCCCCTGGAACCGCCGCGCGCCGGTCACCTCCGATCCCGCCTTCGCCGTGCGCCTGTCCGCGCCGCCGCTCGAGCGCCTGGCAGCCCTCTCGGAGGAAGACTTTCGCGCCTTGTTCCGGAACAGCCCGGTCGAGCGGGCGCGCTACCGCGGCTTCCTGCGCAACGTCGCGGTGGCCATGGGCAACGCGCGCATGGAGAAGTTCCGTCCCGCCCTCGAGCGCCTGGCCGCCTCGCCGGATCCCCTGGTCGCCGAACACGCCCGCTGGGCGCTGGAGCAACTGGCTAGCGATCCATCGTAAGCACGACGCGAAACGCGCTCCAGCCGGAAAAGTTCGTTTCGGGAGCGTACGCCCGCAAGGCCAGCGGCTCCGGCGAACCGATGGAGGTTCCTGGAAAGATGTCACTGTGGCAGACGCCGCAGGGTTGGACCCTGATCCGCACCGCTCTTGGACCGGGCTCGGGAGTTTCGCGTTTCCACGATCTCAAACGGGCTTCTAGCGCAGTGCGGCGGCTCCAGGCGCAGGCAGATTGGCCGCCAGGCTGTCGATGATCAGTACCCAATCGTTGCCGTCAGGCGCCGTAAACGTCCGGGCGCCCTGCGTGGGGAACACGCCGATCAAGGTCGCCGCGCCGGTTTGCGGGTTATACCACCAGCACTTCGCCTGCGATCCCGGGTCCGTGACCTGGCTCATGTCCACGGTCTTCGCCGTGGCGTTGCCGTCCGACAAATACGCGATGACGCTCTGCCCGTCGGAGGTGCGGGCCGCTACCGACAGGGTCGGCCCCCACTCGTATCCGCCAGTCAGCACCGTGTGATTGATGTCCGGCACCAGCAGCCAGTGTTCCCGGGAATAGAAGAGGTCTCCCAGAATCGACTGGGAAACCGAGCCCGGCGACCCGAGCTGGTTCTGCCACGGATCCGTCGTGATCTGGGGTGCGGAAAATGCCCAGATGGCGTAATTTCCAAAGATCCTTCCGAGGTAGGTTCCGGACAGAATCGCCCAATAGCCCTCTTGGCGGACCTGGAAGTCCGTCATGGAGTGCTCGCCCTCGTACCAGTCTTCTCCCATCAGCGGCGGCAGCCACGGAAACCGGGAATAGTTACTGGCCGCCCCGGTCGGAATACTGGTCGGAACCAGGTAGACCCAGTTCAGGCCCAACCAGGAGGGAGGCCCGGCCAGGGCATCCAGGCTGGATTCCCCGCGGATGGCCTCTGCGGTGATCAGGTGGTTGGGATCCGCAGCCTGTAAGGCCACCCCCAGGTCCGCAATTTTCCCGGAGATGTTCGAATTGCTGGGGTCCCAATCACCGCCCAACACCCAGATCAGATTCGGCTGGTTTCGATAGCGGGTTCCCAACCAGGTGCCGTAGGCGGTCATCACGGCGTCGGAGCTGTTTTGATAGCTGTTGTAGTATCCACCCGAGGCGTCTATCCCCACAAAGCCCGGGTCCAGCATAACCGTGATGCCGTAAGCCGCGGCCCGCTGGAGTACATAATCCACGTGCGACCAATAGGCAGAATCTTCGTTGGTAAAATCCGGGCCGTCAAACGGAGCGTTTCCGTAGTAGTTGTAGGGCGGGTTCGCCTGGTAGATATTGTCCGCCGCACCTACCCAGATCGTGTTGAAGCCCCGGGACGCCCGATCGGAGAGGTAGCGCTCCACCTGCCCGTTGGAAAGCTGGGTGATCAGCGACCAGGCGTCCTCTCCGACCATAAAAAACGGGGTATTCTGCTGGTCCACCAGATACCGGCCCGTAGAACTCAGCTTGAGCGGATACACCGGAGCCGGCCGGACGCGCAGGGAAAAAACCGGAGATTGGGCCAGCGTGACACTGCCCTGAGAGGCTGCCGTCACGACGAGAGGGATAGCCCCGGTCCGGGGCGAGGTGATCTGGAACCGGCCAGCATAGGTGGTGGACCCAGCCTGAACGGGCGACAACGTGCCCAGTTTCTTAACCGGCACACCCTGGGCATTCAACACCAGCACCACGACGGTGTCAGTGATCACGGTTCCGCCGGACACCGTCGCCGTGATGGTCACCGAAGTGCGAGTGTTCGCTTGAACATGGGCCGGTGTGGCTGACAGCGAACTGATGGACGTGGCAGCCCATATGGCAGGAGCGATCAGACTCAGATAAAGGACCAGGCGGCCGACCCAGCGCATGCAAACAGCTCCTTTCGGAACATCGGGGCGATGGCACACATTTACCCCTGGAAATTTGTACCACTGCGTGCAGTTCACGCACCAAATCGACGATGGCATGTAAGTCCCTTGGAATCAAATGACCGGGTCGTTTCCGGAAGCGCAGCCGTGGCTTTTTGTCCGAATGAATTTCCCGGCGATCCAGGTTGCCGGGATGTGTGCGTCTACAAAGCGACCGCGAAGCGGTTTTGCAGATCCGGCGCGCGTGTTGTAGAATTGGATCTTAGACCTGACGGCACTGAGTTCTCAGTGTGTTCCGGCTCAAAACGAGGGTGTGATGCAAGCCATTATCGAAACCGGCGGGAAACAATACCGGGTGGCCCCGGGGGATGTGGTCCGCGTGGAAAAATTGCCTGGCGAGGCCGGCACGGAAGTAGCCCTGCGCCTGCGCGCGGTCATCAAGGATGAAGGCCAGGTGGTGGCCGGTGCGGACCTGGGTGAAGCGACCGTGAAAGGGACCATCGTCGATAGCGGGCGCGGCAAGAAAGTTCTGGTCTTCAAGTTCAAGCGCAAGAAGCAATACAAGCGGACTATCGGGCACCGCCAGGCGTTCACGGAAGTCAAGGTCGGCGACATCATCATTTAGGTGTGAAGCATGGCTCATAAAAAGGGTTTAGGCAGTTCCAAGAACGGGCGCGACTCCAATGCGCAGCGTCTCGGGGTGAAGGTCTTCAGCGGCCAGTTGGTGCCCGGCGGTTCGATTATCGTCCGCCAGCGCGGCACGAAGGTGAAGCCCGGCCTGAATGTGGGCAGAGGCAAGGACGACACCCTGTTCGCCAAGGTCACCGGCGTCGTGGAATTTCGCGACCGCGGCCGGATGGGTCGGTTCGTTAGCGTCAACGCCGTCGCGTAGCCGGGGGCCTCAGGGCCTGCCCGGCAAGGAAATCAGGCCGCCGGTTTGATCCATACCGGCGGCTTTTCTATGTTCATCGATGAAGTCAGAATTCTGGTAAAGGCCGGCGACGGAGGTAATGGCTGCCTGGCCTTCCGCCGGGAGAAGTACGTACCCCGCGGCGGCCCCTCGGGCGGCGATGGCGGGCGCGGCGGGGACGTCATTCTGGTGGCCACTGAGCATCAGAATACCCTCCTCCATCTGCGTTACAATCCAGAACACCAGGGCGAGCGGGGACGCCACGGCGAAGGCAGCAACCGGACCGGCCACGACGGGCGCCCGGTGGAGGTCCAGGTGCCGGTCGGCACTATGGTGTTCGACGCTGAGACCGGCGAGCGCCTTTACGACTTCACCAAGCCCGGGGAGCGCTGGACCGCAGCCCGCGGCGGGCGCGGCGGACGCGGCAACGCCCGCTTCGCCACCTCCACCCACCAGGCGCCCACGGAGTTCGAACTCGGCCGTCCGGGCGAAGAGCGCCGCCTGCGCCTGGAACTGAAACTGCTCGCCGATGTGGGGCTGGTGGGCTTTCCAAATGCCGGCAAATCCACACTGATTTCTCGCATCTCCGCCGCGCGGCCTAAGATTGCGGACTATCCCTTTACCACCATCGAGCCCCACTTGGGCGTGGTCACCGTAGACAATTACCGCAGCTTCGTCGTGGCGGATATTCCGGGCCTGATCGAGGGTGCCCACCTGGGCCACGGCTTGGGGATCCAGTTTCTGCGCCACATTGAGCGCACCCGCCTGCTGGCGCACCTGGTGGACGTCTCCGAAGCCAGCGGGCGTGACCCGGTCTCGGACTTCGAGACGGTGATGCGGGAACTGGCCAGCTTCAGCGAAGACCTGGCCGCCAAGCCTATGTTGGTGGTGGCCACCAAGATGGATGCCGCGCAGGACCCCAAGCGGGTGGCCGCCCTGCGCAAGCTGGCCAAAAAGCGAAAGTTACCGTTCCTCGAGATCTCCAGCGTAACGGGTCAGGGGTTGGACGAATTGCGTTACGCCATGGCCGAACGAATCCTGGAGCCCGAGCCGCAACCGGAATGAGGCGCGGCTACCGGGCGCAGCAGATCTCGGTGGCCACCAGGTCCGGCCGGCCGGAGGCATTCACACGGGCGAAATAGTTCTTTGCCCCCAGGTTCTTGTAGACCTCGCCGGCCACTTCGGCGGCTTTGGGACCAACGGAGGGCCGGCCCCCAGTAAGCAGAACGACTACCACCAACTTGCGTCCATGGTTGTCGTCGTTGAAGGAACCGAACCAGCCCAAGTGGGTGTGCAGGTCCGTGCAGGTGCCGGTCTTTCCGGCGATGGGCTCATCCTGTTGGGCGCGCCGCGCGGTGCCGAACTCCACGGCGCCGCGCATGCCCGGCTTGACGGCAGGAATGAATTCGCCGATCTCCAGGTGGCGCTTCAGCCGGGGCTCGAAGTGCGCGATTTCCCCGGCGCTGCGCGGATACTGGAGATAGTACAGCGTGCCGCCGTTGGCCAAGGCCGTCATGAGGGCGGCCAGTTGCAGCGGGGTCTGGGAAATCTCCTCGCCAAAGCTGGTGAGCATGCCCACGCCGCCGTTTTTGGGAGGCTCGAGCGGAAAGCGCCCCAGTTGCTCATCAGGGATTTCCCAACCAGCCTTTTCCCCATAGCCGAACTCGTGCGCGTAACGGCTCACCGTTTCGAAGCCCAGCTTGGTGCCCAGCGTAGCGAAGAAGTAGTTGTTCGAGTGGGCCAGCGCGTATGTCAGCGTCATCCCGGGCTTGCCGAAGAGCCGGTACTGGTTGGCCGACCTCAGCAGCCCCTCGCTGAGAGCCGCCAGAGCCACGCTCACCTTGATGGTCGAACACGGTTGAAAGCCGCTGCTCAAGGCCAGCTTCTGGTTGACCATGGTGAGGATGCGGCCGTTATTGGGATCCACCACCACCACCGAACCGTTATACGGTCCCAGGGCTTCCACGGCTGCGCGGCGGACTTCCAGATCCTCGCCATCCACGTTGTCTCCCAGGGTGGAATCGGCAAAAGTCGGCTCGGTCCAGGGGCCGCCGCGGATGATGGGCGCCGCAGAGGTTAGCCGGGCGGACCGGCGGCGAGTTGCGGAACTGCTCTCCACCACGGCCCGCGTGTAGGACACCCGCTTGACATAAGCGGCGGGTTTCTTGGTGGGAGCCGTCCTGGCCGCAGTGTAGTGGCGGCGGTGGTGGTGACGCTTCCGGGAGGTGGCCCCGAAGCTCGGACTTCCAGCAAGAGCCAGCAGAAGCAGCAGGCTCAAATAGCGCAGGAACATGCGATGAATAGATCGGTTGTTCATGAATCGGGATACAGAGCGCCTTCGCCGGTGAACCGGGGAGTCTGATAGCCAGAGCGTGGAACCTGGGGTGCCGGTGGAGCAGCCGGACCCCTCCATTGTGGACTTTCCCTCCACGCCGCGTCAATACCCTCCAGTCTATTTTAGCGTCGCCGCAGGAAATTCGGGTAGGCGTCAGGCAGCCGTCCAGCCGCCGTCGATCGTCATCACCGAGCCAGTCACGAACTCGGCTTCGGGAGAACACAGGTACAGCACCATGTGGGCGATCTCTTCCGGCTTCCCCAGCCTGCCGACGGGCTGGCGCAAGTTCAGTTCGGCTCGCACTTTTTCCTTCTCGTGCTTGTGGTACTTTTCCAGGTAGGCCTCGACGAAGGGGGTGTCCACGGTCCCGGGGCAGATGCAGTTGACACGCAGCTCGCCGGCATACTCCACGGCCAATTGGCGGGTCATGGCCACTACGGCGCCTTTGGTGGCGCAGTAGGCGAAGCGCTTCTTGATGCCCACCAGGCCGGCAACCGAACCGATGTTGACGATAGAGCCTTTGGATTGTTTGAGCAGCGGCATGGCCGCCTGGGTCACCAGGAAGCTGCCCTCGACGTTGACGCGGAACAGGCGCTGGAAATCGGCCAGCTCGGTCTGTTCGATCCCTCCCACCAGGCCGATGCCGGCGTTGTTGACCAGGATGTCCAGCCTAGGAATCTGCAAGAATGCCCGCCGCACCGCGGGTTCATCGGTAATATCGAAAATGAGCACGGAGGCGCCGGGCAGTTCCCGGGCGAGCGCTTCCGCGCGCGCCTGGTCGATGTCCACAATGATCACGGAAGCCCCGGCCTGGGCCAACACCCGGCTGGTGGCCTCGCCGATTCCGCTGGCTCCGCCGGTGATCAGCGCAGCGCGTCCATCTAAACGAAAAGGAGTCATCGGTTGAATTGTAGCGCCCTGCACCTTCTGGCTGACGAAGTGGTGCACTGCCGGCGATGCCCGCGGCTGGTGGAGTACATCGCGGAAGTGGCGCGCGTGAAGCGGAGGGCTTACCGGGAGTGGGAATACTGGGGTAAGCCGGTGCCGCCTTTCGGCGATCCGCAAGCCCGGCTGCTGGTGGTGGGCTTGGCCCCGGCGGCGCACGGCGGCAATCGCACAGGCCGCATCTTCACCGGCGACCGTTCCGGAGACTTCCTGTTCCGCGCGCTTTACCAGACTGGGTTCGCCTCTCAGCCGGAGAGCGTCTCGCGCGACGACGGCATGCAGCTTCGCGGCGCCTACATCACCGCCGTGGCGCGCTGCGCGCCGCCCGGCAACAAGCCCGCCCCCGAAGAGCTGCGCAACTGCCGCAGCTACCTGGAGAGGGAACTGGATCTGTTCCCGCTGCGCGTGGTGGTGGCCCTAGGCAAGATCGCCTTCGACGGCTACCTGGGCATTCTGCGCGACCGCGGCGTGATCGCGAGCCGCGCCCCGTTCGTCTTCGGGCACAACCGCGAGTTCCGCACGGCGCCCGGCCAGCCGGTCCTGATTAGCTCCTACCACCCCAGCCAGCAAAACACGTCCACCGGCAAGCTCACCGAAAAGATGCTGCTCCAGGTGTTCCGCCGCGCGCGGAGGATCGTAGATCAGGGTTGAGACTGCGGCCTCGGCTCGAACGGTCCGGGAAAGACGCCGCGGGCCTGTTCCAGCTTCACGGCCAGCTCCAGCAACAGTTCCTCTTCGTAGGGCCGGCCCACAAGTTGGATGGCCACCGGCAGCCCTTCCGGGGAGAGGCCGAAGGGAATCACCAGGGCCGGCAGGCCCAGCAGGTTGAAAGGCGTGGCCGGCATCATCGCCTGGAAGAGCCCGATTTCCCGTCCGCCGACGTCGAAGCGGCGCAGGCGGTGCGGGAAGGCGGTCACGCCGCAGGCGGCCAGCAGCAGCACAGGGTATTGCTCCATCTGGCGCAGTAGGCTGGCGCGCATGCGGTCGCGGGTGGCCAGATTGAGCAGAAGCTGCGCCGCGGTGGGCTCGGGCTGCTCGAGCGCCTGGTTCAGAAATTCCGTTCCGGTCCAGTGCGCTTCGTTTTCCCGGCCGCCGATCAACTGGCGGGTCAGCGGCGCGGGCAGTTGGCCGAAGAAAAACCACCACAGGTTGGGCGCGCGTTCCAGGCCCTCGGGCTGGAACTCTTCGGCCGGAATGCCGATTTGTTCCAGAGTGCCGGCGGCCCGGCGCACGGTCTCGCGCACGGCCGGCGCCACCGGCACCTGGTAGAACTGCTCGGCCACGCCCACCCGCAGGCCCTGGAGGTCGGGCGCGCGCAGGGGGACGGGCGCGGAAAAAGGATCCTGGTTGTCGTAACCGGCCAGCGCGGCGAAGAGCAGCCGCAAGTCCTCCGCCGTGCGCGCCATGGGCCCGGCGACCCCCAGCAATCCTGCGGGGTGGCAAATCAACGGAAAGTGTCCGGCGGCCGAAATGCGGCCGGGCGTGGGCTTGAGCCCGGCGATGCCGCAAAAGGCGGCGGGAATGCGTACGGAGCCGCCCCCGTCGCTGCCGATGCCGCCGGCCGAACAGAAAGCCGCGATGGCCGCCGCCTCCACGCCGCTCGAACCGCCGGGGGTGTATTCCAGGTTCCACGGGTTGTTGGTGCGGCCGGTGAGGTGATTATCGGTTTCGTAGTTGGAAAGAAACTCCGGGCAGTTGGTTTTGCCCAGGATAATGGCGCCGGCCGCGCGCAGGCGGGCCACGGCGGTGGCGTCCGCGGCGGCGCGGTGATCCAGGCGGAAGCTACTGCCGCAGAGCGTGGGCAGGCCGGCCATGTCGAAGCTGTCTTTGACAGTCACCGGAACGCCGTGCAGCAGCCCCAGCGGCTCCCCGTGGGTGACCGCCTCCTCGGCGCACCGGGCGGCCGCGCGCGCCTCCTCCGCCAGCACCACCACGAACGCGTTGATCTCGGGATTCCGGCTTTCGATCTGGCGCAGATGGGCCTCCACCAGTTCCACCGGGGAGATGGCGCGCTCGCGCACCAGGGAGGCCATCAGGCAGAGCGAGGAGCGGTAGGGCATGCTTGCCTTCAGTGTAACCCTGCCGCAGGCCCGGCCTATTCCCAGCGCAAGGCAGTTAGGGGATCCACGCGCAGTGCCCGGCGCGCCGGAAGCCAACACGCCAGCACGGCCACAAGCGCGAGGAGAGCGGCTACTGTCAGGTAGGTCGGCGGGTCCGCCGGGCTGACGCCGATCAACAGACGGGTCATGGCGCGGGTCAGTCCCCAGGCCGCCGCCAGGCCCGCCAGGAGGCCGGCGATTACCCGCCCGAGCGCCTGCCGTGACACCAGCCTCAGAATGTCGCCCCGCCCGGCGCCCAGCGCCATGCGGATGCCGATCTCCTGTGTGCGCCGGCTCACGGAGAAGGAAACCACCCCATAGACGCCCATGATGGCCAGCAGCAGGCCGAGCGTTCCCATGGCTGCGGCGAGAGAAGCTCCCAGGCGGAAGAGGAACAAGCCCGCCAGCCCGCGCACCACTTGCCGCATCGAGCGCGCGTCCAGAATCGGCAGGTCGGGAGCGAGTTCCCGGATCTTCTCCTCGACCGCGGGAATCAGCGATTCGGGCGGAACGGAGCTCCGCACCTGCAGGGTTCGCAGGGAACTGGGGTGCTGCGCCAGGGGAACGTAGAAGTACGGCAGCGCTTCGGGGGACAGGAACAGGTATTGCCCGTCCCGGGCCACGCCTACCACTTCAGTGAGGGGCGCGGAGGAGCTTCGCAGGCGGAAGCGCCGGCCCACGGGATCTTGGCCGGGCCAGAACCGCCTGGCCATCGTTTGATTCACAATCGCTACCGGCGGCGCGGCCTCGTTATCGGACTCCCGGAACGGACGCCCGCTGAGCAGCGGAACCCGCATGGTGGCGAAGTAGGCCGGATCGACGCTGTTGAAGGAGATCGCCGGCGCCTGGTGACCGGCCGGGAGGGACCTGCCTTCCACGTAAACTGCTCCACCGTGACTGAGATAGGTCAGCGGCACGGTCAGAGCCAGGCTGGCGGACCGGACCCCGGGCAGGGCACGGACCCGCTCCTCCAACTCCCGATAGAATGTCCGGCTGCGGGTTTCGTCCAGCCCGGCGATGTGGGTATCGAGCATCACGGTCAGCACCTGGTCGGGATCGAACCCCAGATACATGCGCTCGGCGTGGCCGAGGCTGCGCACGAACAGCCCGGCCACCACCAGCAGCATCAGCGAGCCGGCCACCTGCGCCGCCAGAAGCAGGCCGCGAGGGCCGTGGCGCGCGCCAGGCGGGGAATCATAGCGGGCGGCCTTGAGCATCTGGTTCAGGTCCGCCCGGCCAGAGCGAAAGGCGGGCCACACGCCCACGAAGAGGCCGGTAAGGAGAGCGGCGGCTAGGGAATACGTGAAGACCCGCCAGTCCAGCCGGCAATCCAGGCGGAAGCCGTAACCCGCGGTATTAGTGGTCACCGGATGGAGAAAGGAGCCACCGGCGTCAAGCACCCACTCCCCGAACAGCACGCCCGCGATGCCGCCCACGAGCGCCAGGAGGAGCCCCTCGGTCAGTAGTTGCCGGATGAGCCGGCCGCGGCCGGCGCCCAGGGCCGCACGGATAGCCATCTCGCGCTGGCGAGCCAACGCTCGCACCAGCAGCAGATTCGCCACGTTCATGCAGGCCAGCAGGAGCACCAGCCCGGCCAGCGCCAGAAACAGAATGGCGATGATAGGGACAAAACTGGCCACAAAGGGCGCCGGGCGCGTCAACCACTCCGGGATTACGCGCACCCGCACGCCTTTCTCGGTGGCCGGATATTGCTCCGCCAGGCGGGCGGCAATCACATCCACGGAACTCTGCGCCTGCCGGAGGCCGACACCGGGCTTCAACCTTCCGAAGGCATTCAGTTCCCGGTCCTGGCGATCGGTCCAAAAGGCGCCCGTGGATTCCGGCGAAGCCGCGTTCAGGGACACGTACCCGTCCATATCGATCGAGAACAAGCTGCCGTGAAATTCCGGCGGCGTCACGCCAATCACGGTAGCCGGGCGGCCATCCACGCGAACCTGCTTGCCCACGACGCCGCGCTCGCCCCCAAATCGCTTTTGCCAATAGGCGTGGCCCAGGACCACCAGAAGTTCCCCGCGCGCCTGTTCGCCTTCTCCAGGCGCGAGCAGACGGCCGAGCACCGGTTTCACCCCCAGGGCCGAGAAATAGTTGCCTGTGACCGCGCTATATGCGAACTGGCCGGCCTTGCCGTCGGCGGTGAGCCCGCCCCACGCGATGAGGACATAGGCGAACAGATCGGAGAAGGTGTCCGCCTGCTTCCGGAAATCCTGTAGGGCGAGATAGGAGAACTTCGGGAAGCTCCGTTCCCCGTATTGCGGCGCCAGGACCATGATTTGTTCCGGCGCCGGCACCGGCAATGGGCGGAGCAACCAACCATTCAGCACGCTGAAGATGGCCGTATTGGCGCCGACGCCCAAGGCTAGTGTGCCCGCCACCAGAGCGGCGAGGCCGGGCGATTTGCGGAGCATGCGCAGCCCGTAGCGCACGTCCTGAGCCAGAGTGTCCAGCGCAAGGACGCGAAACATCCACCCCGATCGTACGCCGGCTCCCCCGGGAAGGCAATGGGAACGGGACGTGCTTCCCCGGAGCGCACGGTAGAATAGCTTTGTGCCGACATTGGGCTTTCCCGAAGCGCGCCAGTGCGTGCTGGAGAAGGTGTGCGCCGCGCGCGGTGTACCGCGCCGCGAGGAGGCGGCACTCACCTGCGCGGCGGGGCGCGTGCTGGCGGAAGATGTCGCTGCGGACCGCGACTACCCCGCCGTAGCGCGCTCGGTGCGCGACGGCTTTGCCGTACGCTCCGCCGACCTGCCGGGGGAACTGCGCGTCATCGGCGAGGTGCGCGCCGGCGAACATTTTTCGGCCTCGGTAGGTCCCGGCGAGGCGGTGGAGATCATGACCGGTGCGCCGGTGCCGCGGGGCGCGGACGCGGTGGTGATGGTGGAGCACGTGCGCCGCGAGGGAGATCGGGTGCGTGTGGACCAGACCGCCGAGCCTGGCCAGTTCATCAACCCGCAGGGCGCGGAAGCGCGCGCCGGAACGCGGCTGCTCGCGGCGGGCAAACGCCTGGACTATACAGACATCGCCCTGCTGGCGGCGGCCGGGCGCGCTACGGTTCCGGTATACGCCAGGCCGTGCGTGGCCGTCCTGGCCACCGGTGACGAGATCGTGCCGGTTACCGAGACGCCGCGCGAGTACCAGATTCGCAATTCCAACGTCTATTCGCTGGCCGCGCAGGTGGAGCGCGCGGGCGGGACGCCGCGGATTTTGCCTGTCGCCCGGGATGAATTCGACCACACCCGTGAATTGGTGGCACAGGGGCTGGAAGCAGACCTGCTGCTGCTCTCCGGGGGAGTTTCGGCCGGTAAGTACGACCTGGTGGAGCAGGTGCTGGCGGAGTTCGGGGCGGAGTTCTTCTTCGACCGCGTGCTGATCCAGCCGGGCCAGCCGCTGGTATTCGGGCGGGCGGCGGGCAAGTTCTTTTTCGGGCTGCCGGGCAATCCCTCTTCCACCATGGTGACCTTCGAGATCTTCGCGCGGGCGGCGGTGGAACTGCTGGGCGGGCAGGCGGAGGTGAGGCTGCCCATGCCGCTCGCCCAACTCACGCGCGACTTCCGGCACCGCCCCGGGCTGACGCGCTTCCTGCCGGCCAGCCTGAGCCCGGACGGCGCCGACGTCTCGCCGGTGACCTGGCAGGGCTCCGGCGACGTGCCGGCCCTCACGCGCGCCAACGCTTTTCTGGTGACGGAGCCGGACCGGGCGGAGTGGAAAGCCGGAGATCTCATCCGCGTGCTGCTGAAATGAAGAAGCTTTCGCACTTCGACGCGGCCGGAAGCCCGCGCATGGTGGATGTTTCCGGCAAGGCGGAAACGCGGCGCACGGCCCGCGCGCACGCCTTTGTGCGTATCCGCCCCGCGGTGCTGCGCAAACTGCCGGAGAACCCCAAGGGCAACCCCCTGGAGATCGCGCGCATTGCGGGCATCGGCGCGGCGAAGAAAACCGCGGAGTTGATTCCGCTGTGCCATCCGCTGATGCTCTCCCACGCCGATGTGGAGGTACGAATGGAGGCGCGGGGGGTGCGCATCCTGGCCAGCGCCGCGACCACCGCGCAGACGGGCGTCGAAATGGAGGCCCTCACGGCCGCCGCGGTGGCGGCGCTGACCGTCTACGACATGACCAAGGCGCTGGACAAGTCCATCGAAATCCAGGACGTGTACCTGCTGGAGAAAACCGGCGGCAAGAGCGGGGATTTTCGCCGCGCGAAGGGAAAAGCATGACTGCGGCGGTGGTGACCATCAGCGATTCGACGCATGCCGGCACCCGCGAGGACCGCTCCGGCCCGGCGGTGCGCGAGTACCTGGAGCGGCTTGGCTGGCAGGTGCCGCTACGGGAGGTGCTGCCGGACGATGCCGCGCGGATCAGCGCGCGGCTGGCGGAACTGGCGGATTCCGGCGCCGTTTCGGCCATCTTTACCACCGGCGGGACGGGCGTGGCGGCGCGGGACGTCACCCCCGAGGCTACGCGCCGGGTGGTGGAGAAAGAGATCCCCGGATTCGGCGAACTGATGCGGACGCGGGGGCGCGAAGCGACCCCGCTGGCCAGCCTCTCGCGGGCCCTGGCCGGCACGCGCGGCAGGGTGCTGATCGTCAACCTGCCGGGCTCGCCTAAGGGCGCGGTGGAGTCCTTGAGTGCTATCGTGGAATTGGTACCACACGTGCTGGACTTGTTAGGTGGGAACACCGAACACCCGCCGGTCCCGGAACGTAGTCGAAACCTCTAACGTCAGGAGTGGCATGGGCCTCTTTCGATTTTTTCTCACGGGTTTGGTTTGCCTGGCCGCCGTGGCCCAGCAGCCCTCGCAACCGCCTCAGCAGCCGCCGCAGCCCACCGACACCACCCCCTCGTTTCGGACCTCCGTGCAGGTGGTGGTGGCGCCGGTGACGGTGCTGGACCGCGATGGCGGTTACGTCAACGGGCTGGGGCCTGAAGTCTTTCATCTGTACGACAACGACAAAGAGCAGAATATCAAAGTGGACGTGGCCTACCAGCCCATCTCCCTGGTGGTGGCGATTCAATGCAGCGACCGCATGGAGCCGGTGCTGCCGCAGATCTACAAGGTCGGCTCCCTGATTCAGCCGCTGATGGTGGGCGACCAGGGCGAGGTGGCGGTCATCGCATTCGACAGCCGCATCCGGGTGATGCAGGATTTCACCTCCGACCAGAACCTGGTGGCCGCGAAAATCAAGGAGATCCACGCCGGATCGAGCAGCCACCGCATGAACGACGCGGTGATGACCGCGGCGCGCATGCTGCGCACGCGGCCGGCCAACCGCCGGCGGATCCTGCTGCTGATCAGCGAGACGCGCGACGGCGCAAGTGAAGGCCGCGTGAAGGACACCATGCTGGCGCTGGAACTGGCGAATGTGAATGTCTATGCGGTGGACGTCTCGCGCGTGGTGACCACGGTAATGGGCCGCGGGCAGCCGCCGCGCCCGGACAACCGGCCGCCGGCCGCGCATCCCCTGCCTTCAGGTGTTCCGGCCACACCGACCACGGTGATGCAGACCTACGGCACCGAAGGCGGACGGGCGGAGTTCGTGCCGCTGCTGGTGGAAATCTTCAAGGACGTAAAGGCCATCTTCGTAGACAACCCGGTGGAAGTGTACACCAAGGGCACCGGCGGCGCCGAGTATGGGTTCGTGAAGGAGAGGGCGCTGGAGCGCGCCATCGGCGAGATCGGCGACGAACTCCACAGCCAGTACATGATCAGCTACACTCCTTCGAACCGCGAAGAAGGCGGCTGGCACGAAATCGAGGTGAACGTAGAAGGCCGCCGGGACGTGAAGATCCGCACCCGGCCGGGCTACTGGGTGGCCTCGCAATAAGGCCGGGCTACCAGGCGAGCACCGGCGGGAAATACTCGGCGATGAGTTCCTGGTAGAAAGGCTTCAGTGTTTCCACATCCGGACGTTCGGCGCTTTTCGAGTAGAGATCGTAAGGGCTAAACCTGCGCACCCATTCGAACATCCGCTTATCCCGTTCGTTCATGAGGTACTCGTAAGCGCCCTCGTGGTGGCACGGATAGAACGAGTGGTAGCGGATCATGTAGAGCCCTTCCTCCGGCAGATAGCTTTTCACGACGTGATACAGATATTCGTCGTGGCCCCAGGAGAGATGCACGCGGTCCAGGCCGCAGCCTTCGGAGTAGACGCCCAGCCGCGTTTGATATTCGGGCACGCGCGCGTCCGGATTTTGGGCGAAGAACTCCGGGTACACGATCCGGTCTGACCAGGCGCAGCCCACCGGGAAGGTATCGCCGACCACGGCCCACTGCGGCTCGCCGAACAGGCAGAGGATCTTGCCCAGGTCGTGAACCAGGCCGGTGAGGATGAACCAGCGCGGGCCGCCATCGCGGCGGATGGCTTCGGCGGTCTGGAGGAGGTGCTCGATCTGGGAGAGGTCCGTATCCGGATCGCTGTCGTCCACCAGGGTATTCAGGAACTCCATGGCTTCCCAGACGCCCATGCGGCGCTTTCCAAGAGACAGATATTCGCGCTTCTTTTGCTGGACGAAGGAGTAAGTCTGATGCGTGTGGTTCAGGCGATAGAACTCGCGCACGACACCGGGGGAGTCGTCGGTGTGCTGCCGGAACTCCTCCGGCTTGCGTTCGCGGTCGTAGCGCGACTGGACGAAATCATCCCACTGGTCCAGGCTGCTCAGCGGACCTTGCATCCGGCGCCCTCCTTTCCTTGCTCTCAATCTAGCATGGGCGCGTCAGCAAGCAGCCGATTTTGCCATGTTGGAGCTCTCGTTACTGTGATTCAGGCGACTTTTCTACTGTCCTTGCCGTATGGAAATCCGCTGGGCGTCACATTACAGTGACGCCAAAAAGGGGATTTCCTCATGATCCATGTCGATCGCCGAGTCCATGTGTCCGCGCTAGTCGCGGCCATGGTGTTGGGTGTTCCGGGGCCGCGCCTGCGCGCCCAGGAGGTGGCCGTGGCGCAGGTCGGCGGGGTGGTTTCCGATCCGAGCGGAGCGCCCATCGCGGGAGCGCAGGTGCGCATGACGGAGACCAGCAAGGGGCTGGTGCGCAGCACGCTCACCGATGGCCAGGGGCGCTATGCGCTTCCGAACCTGCCGGTGGGGCCGTATCAGCTCGAAGTTACGGCCAGCGGCTTCAAGAGCTACTTGCAGTCGGGCATTGTGCTCCAGGTGGGCAACAACGTCGAAGTCAACGTGCCCATGCAGCTTGGGTCGCTTTCCGAAAGCGTGGAGGTGACCGCGGGCACGACCATGGTGGAGACCCGGGAGAACACGGTCTCGCAGGTCATCGACGAGCGCCGGATCGTGGATCTGCCGCTGAACGGGCGGCAGCCCACACAGCTTATTTTGCTCTCCGGGGCAGCCCTGACGACGCCGGGCGGTGATATGCGGGGCAGCAAGAACTTCTGGAGTTCGACCACTATCTCCGTGGCCGGCGGGCAAGGCAATGGGGTGAACTACCTGCTGGACGGTGGGGACAACAACGATTCGTTTACGAATGTAAACCTGCCGATTCCCTTCCCGGACGCCTTGCAGGAGTTCAGCGTGGAAACCAGCAGCCTGCCGGCGCGCTATGGCTTGCACCCGGGCGCGGTGGTCAACGCGGTGACAAAATCCGGGACCAACAGCCTGCACGGCGACCTGTTCGAGTTTCTGCGCAACGGCGACGTGAACGCGCGCAACTTTTTCGCCCCCGTGCACGACAGCCTGAAGCGGAACCAGTTCGGAGGCACACTGGGGGGCCGGATCATCCGTGACAAGCTGTTTTTCTTCGGCGGGTTCCAGGGCACCTTCAACCGCCAGGACCCGCCCCAGTCCATCAGCTACGTGCCCACGGCGGCGGCGCTCGGCGGGGACTTCAGCGTGATCGACTCGGGGGCCTGCGTTTCGGGGGGCAAGGGGAAAACCATTCTGGACCCCACCACCGGCCAGCCGTTCGCGAACAACCAGATCCCCGCCAGCCGGTTGAACCCGCAGTCGGTCAACCTGGCGAAATACCTGCCGGCGGCGCAGAACGACTGCGGCAAGGTGACCTACGGGATTCCCACCACGGGGGACGAGGACCAGGGGGTGCTGCGCATCGACTGGGTGCAAAACGCGAAGCACACCCTGTACGGCCGGTACTATATCGCGGATTACCGCAACCCGTCGGTATTTGACGGCAAGAACCTGCTGACCACCACGCAGGCGGGCAACCTGGAGCGCGCGCAGACTCTGACGCTGGGGGACAACTACACCATCAGCAGCAACACGCTGAATGCGTTCCACGCCACGGCCACGCGCCGCCGGGACGACCGCGGCGCGCCAGGCAACGACATCAACCCACACACGGTGGGGATCGACGTGCCCGCGCCGGTCCCCAACTTCATTCAGGCGTCGGTAAGCGGGTATTTCAGCGTGGGCTGCGGCACGTGCGCCAACGCGTTTTTCAACGTTAACTCGCTGCACCTGGCCGACGATTTGGACGTGATCCGCGGCAAGCACCAGATGGCCTTCGGCGTGGATTACATCCGCGACCAGTTCAATTCCCTCAACGCCTGGATTTCGAACGGCAGCTTCAGCTTCAACGGGCTGTACGCCAGCGGCAAGAACATGGGCGACGCGCTGGCGGCGTACATGCTGGGGGCGATGAACGACTTCACCCAGAGCGCCAACCTGCAAAACGCCACGCGGGGGACGGTCTTCGCGCTGTACGCGCAGGACAGCATCCGGCTGACGCCGCACCTGACGGTGAACCTGGGTCTGCGGTGGGACCCGACGCTGGTGCCCTACGACTACTTCCACCGGGGGAACAGCTTTTCTCTAGCGGCTTTCGAGGCCGGCCAGCGGAGCAAAGTGTTCACCAACGCGCCCGCCGGGCTGCTGTTCTACGGTGACCCGGGGATTCCACCGGGCTTCCAGCATAACCGCCTGGCGAACCTTTCGCCGCGCGCGGGAATCGTGTGGGACCCGAGCGGAAGCGGGCGGCAGACGATTCGGGTATCGGGCGCGATTCTGCGCGACACCGAGGAGATGTTTTACAACGAGCGGCTGACCACCAACTCGCCGTACGGGACGCAGGTGGATCTGCCCTATCCGTTTCCTTCGGGCGGGACCCTCACCAATCCCTGGGCCGCGTATCCAGGCGGCACGCCCTTCCCGCTGCCCTCGCCGCTGCCCTCCACCTTCAATTTCCCCAATGCGGGCGTGTACGTGACGCTGCCCATGGACCTGACGCCGACCTACATGGCGCAGTGGAACGTGAGCTACCAAAGACAGATCGCGCCCGACTGGCTGGCGTCGGTGAGCTATCTGGGAAACAAGACCACGCACGTCTGGGTGGGCGAGGACATCAACCCGGCGCAGTACATTCCGGGCAACTCGGCCAGCACCAACCTGCGCCGGCCGCTGTATTTGCAGAACCCGAAGCTGGGCGCCGCCTACTCGAGCATCACGGCTTCCGACCAGAACGCCAACGCGCACTACAACGCGCTGCTGCTTTCTCTCCAGCACCGCTTCAGCCAGGGCTTCACGCTGCTGACCAATTACACCTGGTCGCACTGCCTGAGCGACTCGGACTTCACCGGGGAACTGGCGGGTTCGCAGTACATGAACCCGTACAACCGGGCGGCGGATTATGGAAACTGCAACTTCGACCTGCGCCACCAGTCGAACACATCTCTGATCGTGACCAGCCCGGTGAAGGGCAACGGGCTGGCGGGGCGCATTCTGGGCGAGTGGCGGCTTTCGCCCATCATTTCCGTGCACTCGGGCCTGCCCATGAACATCACCACAGGCACGGATATTTCGCAGACCGGCATCAACGCGGACCGCCCGAACCTGACCCTGTCCGACGCCTATCTCGCGGCCTCGGATCCGCGCTACTATCTGAACCGCGCGGCTTTTCAGAACCAGGCGCCGGGGACGTTTGGGAACCTGGGGAGGGACGTGCTGATCGCGCCGGGAGCGGTCAACGTGGATTTCGCGCTAAGCCGCCTGTTCCACTACCGCGAGCGGTGGCAGGTGGAGGCGCGCGCGGAGGCTTTCAACGCCATCAACCACGCAAACTTTAACGCCCCCACGACGAACCTGAGCAACTCGAAGTTCGGCGTGATTCAGGGCGCGGGCGACCCGCGTATCCTGCAGTTCGCCATGAAGCTGTATTTTTGACTAGACCGGCTGCCAGCGTGCCTCCCACCGGGCGGCGGCGGGATCTACGAAGAGGGAGGTTCCTTCGCGGCGCACCGCGGCGGTGGCGTCCCGGAACGCGAGGCCGCCCAGCATAGCAGGTAGCTCGACAGCGGCGGGCGAGGGTCCGGCGGGGCGCGCGAAACGCAGGCGCCAACCGCGGCCGTCCGGTTCCAGGCGGAGATCCAGCTTCCCGAAGCGGGTGGGCGAGGCGGTGAGCAGGTACGGCTCGCGGGACGCGAGTTCGGGATTGCCGATGCCGGGGAGGAGCCGGAGCGCCGGGCCGTCTTCGAGAGCCAGCAGGTGGCGCAGATACAGGATGCATTCGGCGCTGGCCCAGTTGTGCGGCATATCGCCGACATAGCCCGCCAGCACGGAGCCGCGCAGGGGCTGTTCTTCCCGCCAGCAGTAGAGCGGCGTGGCGTGGTTCAGAAAGCCGGTGAAGGTGAGCCGCGCCCAATCCGCCAGCCCCGCCCACAGGTGGACGTGGGAGACGAAAGGCGCGTTGTAGTTCCAAAGGCCCTCGTGCGGCAGCCAGCCGGTTTCGACGGGGACATCTTCGCGCGTGCAGGCCTGCATCAGGGCGATGTGGCCGCGCACCACGGGATCCTGCTTCTCGAAGACCAGGCCTGGGTAGATGGCGTGGGAGAGAGCCCACTGGGCGGTTTGGGGGCGCGGGCGGTCCCACTCGGAGGGTGCGGACCACTGCGGGTCTTCCCTCATGAGCATGGGCAGGTAGTCGAAGCCGGCGGGATGGCGGCGCATCTCCTGGCGGGCGGCGGCGAAGCAGGCGGAGCGCAGCTCGCGGTAGAAGCGGTGGGCGGAATCGAAGCCCGACAGGCCCAGGCGCGCGGCCGCTTCGGTGGCGGCGCGCAGCCCGGCCAGAGACCAGAGGGTGTTGGTGAACTCGGAGCGAATGCCGCCCAGGCCGCCATCGCCGAAGCCCTGCGCCAGCAGGCCGTAGCGCGCGTTGGCGTTGGCTTGGCCGCGGGCGCGGTCGCGCATGCTCTGGAGAAACGCGATGGCGCGCAGGACCTGCGGCTGGAGGGCGCGGAAGTACGTCCAATCCTGGGACAGTTCGGCCTGGCGCACGAGCGAGAACAGCGCGATGCCGGTATCCTTCCAGTGTTCCTTACCCCCGCCGGCGAAGATGCCGCCGTCTTCCTGCTGGCGGGCCCAGGTGGCTTCCAGGCCCTGCTGGACTTCGGCGTCATAGCCCAGGTAGCGGGCGGCTTCCAGGATGAAATGGCCGTCCACCACCCACAGGCCGCGGTAGACGGTGGGGCCGACCTGAAAGGTCAGCTTGCCGCCGCGCACCTCCCGGGCTTGCACGATATTGCGCGCGCAGGCAACCAGGAACTCGTCCTGGCGGCCAGGCATTTTCCAGGCGACCGGGCCGGAGAAGGGCCGCCAGCCGCGCCAGTATGCGCGGGCCTGCGCCAGGAGGCTATCGGGGTCGCGCAAGCCCGGTTCGAGGCGGGCCAGGTCCTGGCCCTGCTGCGGAAATCGGAAGAGGCAGCGAAGCGGACGGCCGTCCTGGGCGACGCTTTCGGGAGCGGTGAGGGTGTAGCCGGCGCCGGTGTCGCCGGCGCGCAAGGGCACGTCCGCGGCGAGCAGCAGGCGGCCCTCCGAGAAAACGGCGCGATCCCGCACGCTGATCTCGCGGCGGGTGTGCAGGCAAACCTGCGGGACGGCGTGCACGGCCGCTTCTTGGCGAGGACGCACCTCCAGGATGACGTTATCCACGCGGCCTTCGGCGGGATTGTTGGTGGCGAACGTGATGAGTTCCAGGAAGGCTTCGGGGCGATCGATGCGCGTGTGCAGGAGGGGGACGCCGGGGGCTTCGAGACTTTGCCCGGAGACACGATCGGGCTCCATGCCGCGCAGCGAAAAAGATACGGTCAGGGGGAAGTAGTCGATGGGCTTACCTGGGCCGGGATGACCGTAGCGCAGTTCCCCGCGCTGGCCGGCAAGGCTCTTATACGGATCGTCGGGGAAGCAGAAGGCGGTCTGCCAGGACCGCGGTGCGTAGCGGAAATCGATCGCGGGCGGCGCGGCGGCGCCATCGAGCAGCGCGGCGGCCAGAGGGCTTCCGGCGCATTGAAAAAAGCGGCGGCGGTGCATGCATCAGACCTCGGGCAGGAGGTAGGGGGCGCGATAAGAGCGGGTCAGAAGCTCGGAAGCCTGGGCGTCGCCCACGATAGCCTCGCGCTCGGCGTCCCAGACCAGTTTGCGGCCGGTGCGGAGCGCGAGGTTGCCCAGGTGGGGCACGGCGGTGGCGCGGTGGCCGATTTCGATGTCGGCGTTGGGGCGCTGCCGGGACTTGACGCAATCCAGGAAGTTGCGGATGTGGTAGTCGCTGAGCGATTCGGGCATGAAGTTGGAGACCCGCGGCTGGCCCACGGTGCGCGGCATGGCGCGGTCTTTCTCAGGGATCAGCTCGTAGCCGGAGCGGTCCAGATAGAGGGTGCCGTTGACGCCGTGGAACACGATGCCGTAGTCGCTGCGATCGGCGGTGTAGGCGTTAGCCTGGCGGAGGGTGTACTCCAAGGTCCACTCACGCGGATACTCCCACAGGGCGCTCATCGTGTCCGGGGTTTCGTAAAGGTCGCGGATGGCGAACTTGCCGCCCGCGGCCACCGCCGAGCGCGGGCGGTCCTGGCCCATGACGTGATGCACGGTGGCGACGTGGTGCGTGCCCCAATCGGTCATGGTGCCGCCGGCGAAGTTCCAGAAGGAGCGGAAGGCGCCCGAAGCTTTGACGCGGTTGTAAGGGATGACGGGCGCGGGGCCGAGCCAGAAGTCCCAATTGAGGGTTTCGGGCGACGGCTCGTCGGGCGGAAAGCCCACGCCCGGCCAGCGGTTGTGGATGTTCCAGATGCGCACGTGGGTGACCTTGCCGAGCTTGCCGGACTGCACCAGTTGGGCGGCCTCGATGTAGTGCGGGCCGCTGAGCTGCTGCGTGCCGCACTGCACCACGCGGCTGTACTTGCGCGCGGCCTGGACCATGCAGCGGCCTTCGGCGATGCAGTAAGTGACGGGCTTTTCCACGTAGACGTCTTTGCCGGCCTGGCAGGCATGAATCGTGGGGATGGCGTGCCAGTGATCGGGCGTGGCGATCATGACGGCGTCGATGTCTTTGCGGTCCAGGACGCGCCGGTAGTCCTCGACGATCTCGGCCTAGCCGGCCAGCAGTTCCTGGTTGGCCTTGCGGGCGTTGAGCTGGTTGACGTCGCAAACCACGGGAACTTCCACTTCGGGATTCTTGAGAAAGACCTTGAGATTGAAGCGCCCTTGCCCGCCGGTGCCGATGGCGCCCACGCGGATGCGCTCATTCGCGCCCGCGGCGCGCGAGGCCAGCAGGACTGCCGGCATGCCCACAAACATTCTGCGGCCGATTGACGAGTTCCGCATTCCAGACTCCTTTGCAGAGTAGAATAGCGGATTTCACGGATGCGAACAGAGACACGTCGGCCGAGAGAGGGGAGTCAAACGGCGGGATTTCGGAGACAGAAGGCCGGACCGGCGGAATTTTCCGCCGGCGCGGCTGGTTTCTGCTGGTTTTCTGCTTGCGGGATCGATCCCTGCTCCCCGCCTTCGCGGACGGGGAGCGCAGTCACGCCTGTGACGTTGAAAACTCGGGTGGGCCCACCGACTACTGCGTTCTATCGTGGCTGCTTCGGCGACGAGCAGCTCTTTCGATTTCAGAGTAACCGCAGGGATGCGCGGTCAAGCCGCCCGGCCGGCGGCAAGCGGTTGAAAAAGCAGGCGAATAAATTTTCTCTGCGGGTGTGATCAGGCCACCATTTCGGTGATGACCCGGCCGCCGATATCGGTGAGTTTCTTGAAGCGGCCGGCGCTGAGGTAGGTGAGGCGATTCTGGTCCAGACCCAGGAGGCGCAGGATGGTGGCGTGGACGTCGCGCAGGGGGATGGGCTGGTCCACGCTTTTCAGGCCGAAGTCATCGGTCTGGCCGAAGGTGGCGCCGGGCTTGACGTCCCCGCCGGCCATCCAGACCACCAGGCCGTACTGGTTGTGATCGCGGCCGGGCTTGTCGGTGACCAGGTTGTTATCGAAAGGCGTGCGGCCCATTTCGGAGGCCCAGACGACCAGAGTGTCTTCGAGCAGGCCGCGGGCCTTGAGATCCTGCAACAGGCCGGCGACGGGCTTATCGACTTCCTTGCAGTGCTTGGGGAGACGGCCCTTGATATCGCCGTGGTCGTCCCAGCGATCCCCGCCCGCGCCGTGCAGGGCCAGCACGAAGCGCACGCCGCGCTCGACCATGCGGCGGGCCAGCAGACACTGGCGGCCGAAGGGTTCGGAGACGGGATCGTCCAGCCCGTAGAGCTTGCGGGTGGCTTCGGATTCGGACTGGATGTTCACCAACTCGGGGGCCTTGATCTGCATGCGGAAGGCCAGCTCGTAGGCGGCGATGCGAGCCTCGAGCTCGCCGGCATCGGAGCGCTGGGCGGCGTGCTTTTGATCGAACCAGCGCAGCAGATCCAGCTCGGCGCGCTGCCGCTGGGGGGTCATATCCGGCCGGGGCTTGAGATCCACGATGGGGGTGTCGCCGGGGCGGAAGATGGTGCCCTGGTAGGCGGCCGGCAGGAAGCCGTTGCCCCAGACGCCCGCGCCGCCGATGGGCGCGCCGCGGTGGTCGCCCAGCACGATGAAGCCGGGCAGATCCTGGTTTTCGCTGCCCAGCCCGTAGGTGACCCAGGCGCCGACCGAGGCGCTGCCCGGGAACATGTTGCCGGTGAGGGTGTGGTAAACGGCGGGGCCGTGGTTGTTGTTATCGACCTTGACGCCGTGGACGAAGGCCAGATCGTCCACGTGCTCCGCCAGGTTGGGCAGCAGTTCGGTGATCCAGCGCCCCGACTGGCCATGGCGCGAGAACTTGTAGGGCGCGGGGATGAGGCGATTGGGCGCGGCCGAGAAGGTGGCGATCTCGCCCACGGTGCCCTGGGGCTTGGGGATCTGCTGGCCGGCGAATTTCTGGAGGGCGGGGCGGTACTCGAACAGATCCACCTGGCTGACGCCGCCTTCCAGGAACAGGAAGATACAGCGCTTGGCTTTGGCGGGCAGGTGCTGCAGCTTGGGGAGCATGGGATTGACGGTCTCGGCAGCCATCAGGTGGCCGAGGGCCAGGCCTCCCAAGCCAAGATAGGATTGCGTGAGAAAATCGCGGCGGGTCATGCGGTCTCCCGGCTAGTCGACATACAGAAACTCGTTGGAGTTGAGCAGCACGCGGCAGACGCTCACCAGGGAGAAGGATTGGAACTTCGCCAGTTCGTCTGCTTCGGGCTGCCGGTTGAGAACCAGTTGGAAGGCGCGGGCCACGCGGGCGCGCGGATCGGCGCCGGCTTCCGTGGCAACGCGCTCGGCCAGGTGGGCGGCCTCTTCGTTGACCAGGTCGCCGTTCATCATGGAAAGCGCCTGGAGCGGGGTGGTGGTGACGCTGCGCCGCTCGCAGGACTCGCTGAACACGGGCGCATCGAAGGCCAGCATCATGGGCTGGGGCAGGGAGCGGCGCTGGAAGGTGTAGATGGAGCGGCGGCGGTTGTCGGCCTCGTTTTCGTTGGGCTCCCACATTTCGCCGCCGGTGCGGCCGTAGCGCGCGAAATCGGCCAGGTCGGCGGGCAAGGGCGGAAACACGCTGGGGCCGCCGCGGGCCAGGTTCAACCGGCCGCTGACCCACAGGACGCTATCGCGGATCTGTTCGGCCTCGAGGCGCTGGCGCAGGAAGCGCCAGAGCAGGTGGTTGTCGGGGTCGGCGGTGTTGCCCTGGCAGGCGGGGTTCTCGGAAGCCTGCCGATAGGTGCTGGAAGTGAGAATCAGGCGGTGCACGGCCTTGACGCTCCAGCCCTGCTCGATAAATCTGAGGGCCAGCCAATCGAGCAGTTCGGGGTGCGTGGGGCGCGAGCCGTTCTTGCCGAAGTCGCTGGCAGTCTCGACGATGCCGCGGCCGAAGTGATACTGCCAGATGCGGTTCACCATGACGCGGGCGGTGAGAGGATTGTCCGGGCTGGCGATCCAGCGGGCGAGCGTCATGCGCAGGCCGCGCGTGGGGAACTGGCGGTAGCGGTCGGTCTCCAGCACGGCAGGCTGGGAATTTCCGGTGATCGCGCTGAGGAAGCCGGGCTGGACGGCTTCGCCGGGCTGGCGGTAATCGCCGCGAATGAGCACATGGGTCAACGGCAGGCCGGGACCGGTGGGCGGGCCGGGCACGTTCACCACGGAGAGCGTGCGTGGCTGGAGGCGGGCGATGCGGCGCTTCAACAGATCGAGCCGTCCGGTGAGCTCGCGGTGACGCTCCACGTCCTCCGGTGTGAAGAGTTTCTGGGTGCTCCTGGCCAGTTCGGCGCGCAGGTCTTCGACGGTGAGCTCTTTGTAGCGGGAGATATTGTCGGAGGCGCCGGCCAGCCGCTTGAGCAACTCGGATTCGTAGGCTTCCAAACGCTGCTTCTCGGCGAGGTCCAGCGTGCGATTGGCGTCCTCGAGCAGATCGGCGTGCTTCTGGACTTCGGCTTCCGTAAAGAGCTTCTGATCCTTGCGGCGCAGTTCCAGGCGCAAGTCCTGCGTGTTGGCGGGGCGGGTCCTGGCTTCTTCGGTGCGTTTTTGGATCAGACGCTCGAGCAGAATCTTTTCGAGGGCATCCAGCGCTTTCTTGTCCGGGCCGGACTTGAGCTGCTCTTCGTATGCCTTGATCTTCTCCCCGGCGTATTTCGCGAAGGCCTTGTCCTTGTACGGGACGTCCACATCCTGCACTTTGATGGCGTTGAAGAACGCTTCCATGCGGTAGAAGTCGCGGGTGGGGATGGGGTCGTACTTATGATCGTGGCAGCGGGCGCAGCCCAGAGTGAGGCCGAGGAAGACGGAGCCGGTGGCGCTGGTGACTTCGGCGAGATAGTTCTGGCGGACTTCGTCGGCCACCAGGTTGGAACGATCCCAGGGGGCCAGGCGCAGGAAGGCCACGGGGATGTTGCCCTGAATATCGGGCTGGTAATTATTGCGGGTTTTGCTGTGCTCGTCGCCGCCGGCCAACTGCTTGATGACGAATTCATCGTAGGGCATGTCGGCGTTAAAGGCGTCGACGACCCAGTCGCGGTAGCGCCAGGCGTTGCCGATGGCGCCGTCGCCTTCGAGTCCGCTGGTTTCGCCGTAGCGGACCAGATCGAGCCAGTGGCGTCCCCAGCGCTCGCCGTAGCGCGGGTCGGCGAGGAGTTTGTCGACCAGGCGAGGATAGGCGTCCGGCGAGGTGTCGCTCAAAAAAGCGTCCATCTCGGTAGGGGTGGGAGGCATGCCGATCAGGTCGAAGTAGACGCGGCGCGCGAGCACGCGCTTGGAGGCGGGAGGCGCGGGGTGCAGGTCTTTTTCCTCGAGCCTGGCGAGGATGAAGGCGTCGATGGGGTTGGAGACCCAGTTCGCGTCTTTGATCGCCGGGGGCTGGTGCGGCGCAGGCTTGCGGAAAGGCCAGAGCCAGGGCTCGCCTTTCAGGTGCGCGGTCTCGGCGGGCTTGAGCGTGTGGATCCAGTCTTCGATGGCGGCGAGATCAGCCTCGGCCAGTGTTTTACCGAAGGGCATGCGGGGGGTCAACTGGCCCTTGAGGACTTTGACCAGCGGGCTGGCGGCGGGGTCTCCGGCGAGCACGGCCTGGCCGTACTTGTTGCCTCCGCGAATCACCGATTCCATGGTCTCGATGGAGAAGCCGCTGGTTTTGAGCTTTGCGGAGTGGCACTGCGCGCAATTCGCGGCGAGGATGGGACGGATATTCCCCTCAAAATCCGGAGGAGCAGAGAGAGCCAGCGCCGGAACCGCCAGCAACACCCAGTGGCGTAGCATAGACAGCGATCGCTGGGCGCTAGTCTATCCTAATCCGGCGTGCCGGTGCTACTCCCGGGTCTACCTCACGGCATACGAGCAGGGCGGGGCCGGCAAACGCACCTCGGGCATGCGGGCCGTGGGGCGGGGCGGGATTCTGGGCATGGGCGCCGTGCTGCCGGCGGGCGGGAGAACGGGGGTCAGCGGCACGGAGCAAACGTCACGCCGCGGGAATCGCTCGGGGCGGAAGGTCCGGGGAAGCGGGCGCGGCCAGACGGGAGGTGGGAGCTTCAGGGTTCCCTGCCACTGCTGGGCGGCGGCGCGCTCCGCGACGACCGCGTTCTCCGGGCGGGTCTCCTGGGGCCAGGCGAACGGAATGCCGCAGAACAGCAGCAACCACGCGGGAGCAAATCTCATACCACCTTCTCCCGGTTTTTATTTTACTCTCTGGCTTGGTTGGCGGAGTGTTTCACCGGACCGCACTCGGCGGTGCAGCGATGCTCGGGAAACATTTCGACAAAAGAACGGAACAGGTATTCATTGGCTTCGCGCAGAGTTTTGCAGGTGCGGCCGCCTTGCAGGTTGGGGCCCTCGTGTACCGCCAGCCAGCGCCCCTTCTTCAACTTCACGCTGCGGGAATATACCGGGCCGTCGGCGGTGTGATGCACCACATCGAGCGACCGGTCGGAAGGAAAGGAGGAAGCCACCTGGAGGGCGGAACGCAGGGCGTCGCGAAACAGATCGAATTGGGCGAGTTGTGTGCGGCAGGACTCACAGAGCAGCAGGTGTTCTTCGAGCGCGGCGGCGTCGGAGGGTGTCATGCGGCCGAGAGAATACTGTTCGAGCGCGTCCTTGGATGGGTGCGAAGGCATAGCCCGCCTGGATTCAGATAACGATCGGGGGCCCGCCTGACGAGAGCCCCTTGTTATGATCATCACCCTGCCATGGCGCGCACGCATACTAAAGCACGTATTTTTTCGTACTAGGCCCGTACCGGGACCGCGCGACAGCGTTTCGTTATGATAATCGTGCGGGCGGGCACATGCGGGAGTTACTGATCCAACTGCCGGACGGCCAAACGAGGACCGTGGAACTCACGGGCGAACGCATGACACTCGGACGGTCGAGCGCGGCCGAGCTGTGTTTTCCGGACGACGCCGGCCTTTCGCGGCAGCACCTGGCGCTGGAGCGGGAAGGCGAGGAATGGTGCATCCAGGACCTGGGCAGCAAGAACGGGACGTTGGTCAACAACATTCCGCTGAAGGCACGCCTGTTGCTGCGGCCGGGCGACCGCATCAGCGCCGGGCATCTCACCCTGGTCTACACCAGCGGCGGGGCCGGCGACAGCGTGGTGTTCTACGAAGGGGCGGAACGGGACTCCACGGCGGCCTCCACGGTGATGAACCTGGAGGGCGCCATTTCCAACCAAACCATGCTGGCGCCCGCCGGACCACATGGCTCGACACGGGTACAGGCGCTGATTCGCGCGGGCCAATTGCTGGCGGGCAACCGCCCGCTGGCGGCGTTGTTCGGCGAGATCCTGGACCTGGCCATCGAGGCGGTAGGCGCGCAGCGCGGGGTGGTGATGGTGCTCGAGGGCGGGCGGCTGACGGTGCGGGCCAACCAGGGTGATGGATTTCGCATCAGTTCGGCGGTGCGCGACCGCGTGCTGAACGGCGGCGAGTCCATGCTGATCGAAGACACGCAGATGGACGAGGCGTTTCGGGCGCGCCACAGCATCGTGGAGCAGAAGGTGCGCACGCTGATGGCCGTTCCGCTGCAGACCGAGGACCGGGTTTTGGGCCTGATCTACGTGGACTCGCCGACCTTGATGCGGGAGTTCAGCAAGGAGGACCTGAGCCTGCTGACGGTGATGGCCAACACCGCCGCTATCCGCATCGAACACGCGCGCCTGGCCGAGGTGGAGGAGATGGAGCGGCGGCTGGCGCGCGAACTGGAGCAGGCGGCCGAGATCCAGCGGCTGTACCTTCCGGAGCGCGCGCCCGTGATCGCGGGCGCGGACCTGGCGGGCTACAACGCGCCCTGCCGCACGGTGGGCGGCGACTACTACGATTTCTTTCCGTATCCCAACGGGCGGGTGGCCCTGGCGCTGGGAGACGTTTCGGGCAAGGGCATGCCGGCGTCGCTGATGATGATGGGGCTGCAAGCCCGCGTGCAGGTGCTGGCCGCCGAGCCGCAAGACCTGGCGGCGGTGATGAACCGGCTCAACCAGACGACTTGCGCGCACTGCCCCACCAACCGGTTCATCACGTTCTTCTTTTGCGTCTTCGAGCCGGAGACGGGCAACCTGGCCTATTGCAGCGCGGGGCACAACCCGCCCTTCCTGGTGCGCCGGCGGGGCGCCGTGGAGACGCTCGATGGCGGGGGCCCGCCGCTGGGGATCCTAGCCTCGGCCCGCTACGAGGAATACCAGGCGCGGCTGGACCCAGGCGATGCGCTGGTGATCTACAGCGATGGGGTCACCGACGCCACGAATCCGCACGAGGAGGAGTTCGGCGAAGAACGCTTCGCGGCGGTGCTGGAAGAGAACCGCACACGGCCGGCGGGGGAGATCGTGGAGGCGGTGAACCAGGCCGTAAGCGCCTGGGAGGCGGGAGCGCCGGCCGCGGACGACCTCACGCTGGTAGTGGCCAAGCGCGCCTAGCAACCGCTCCTTGCGGTCGCGGCTCAGCAGCTAAGTGCTCGTATTTGCAGGATGTTACCGAGCCGCGAAGGTAACGGAGCGGTGGCGGGATGGTATATTGCCTCTGATGAGAATTGGAATCCTAGGGTTGGGCTTCATGGGGAGCACCCACTTGAAGGCCCTCAAGAACATCCCTGGCGTGGAGGTGGCCGCGGTAGCCAGCCAGGACGAACAGCGCCTTTCCGGCGATCTGAGTGACATCCAGGGCAACATCGGGGGGCCCGGCGAGAAGATGGATTTCTCGGGCGTGAAAAAGTACCGGGACGCCGCGGAAGCGGCGCGGGATCCGGACGTGGACGCGGTGGATATCTGCCTTCCCACCGACCAGCACGCACCCATCGCCATCGCCGCGCTGCGGGCAGGCAAGCACGTGCTGGTGGAAAAACCCATGGCGCTCGACGGCGCCGCGGCGGATGAGATGGTGGCCGAGGCCGAGCGCAACGGGCGGGTGCTGATGGTGGCGCAGGTGCTGCGCTTCTTCCCGGCATATCGCGCCGCTGCGGAGATGGTGCATGCCGGGAAACTGGGGCCGATCCGCTCGGCGCTGTTTCGCCGGCGGTGCGCCGCACCCGGCTGGAGCAAGTGGATGCAGGACTCCGCACGAAGCGGCGGGGGCGTTTTCGACCTGCTGATTCACGACGTGGACTTCGCGCTGCACCTGCTGGGCGCGCCCGCCGCGGTGAGCGCCGCCGGATACGAGGACATGCCGCGGGGGATCGACCAGATCAGCGCGCAGTTGTGGTATCCGCAGGCCGTCTCGGTGACCGTCACGGGCGGATGGCACCATCCCAAGGCCTACCCGTTTTCGATGGAGTTCACCATCGTGGGCGACGCGGGCACGCTGGACTACAGCTCCGCCGGCCGGCCGCTGACGCTGTACCGTGCCGATGGGGAAGAACAAGCGGTGGCCACGGGCGATGTGGACGGGTATTGGGCGGAACTCAAGTATTTCGTGGAGTGCGCCGGGCAGGGGCGAAAGCCGGAGATATGCCCGCCGGAGGAATCCGCGGCGGCGGTGAAGTGGACGCGGTTGATGGTGGAATCCAGAAGCAAGAACGGAGAGAAACTCGCATGCCTGTGAAAGAGCTGGAAATCGGAGCCATGTTTTGGGCCGGGCGAGACCCGGTGGAAACGCTGCGGGAGTTGAAGTCCCTGGGGATTCATTGCGGCCAGTTGGGAACGCCCGGCGACTGGAACCTGGACGCGCCGGCGTGGCGGAAGGCGCTGGAGGAGGAAGGCTTCACCCTGGTGACGGTGTTTTGCGCCTACATAGGCGAGGACTACGCGGACATTCCGACGGTGAAAGACACCGTGGGCTTCATCCCGCGGCGCACGCGGGACGAGCGCGTGGCGCGCACGCTGGCGGCCAGCGATTTCGCCGCGCAAGTGGGGGTCCCGAGCATCGGCGCCCACATCGGCTTCGTGCCGGAGGACCATGCAGACCCGGATTACGTGGCCGTGCGGGGAGTGGTGCGCAGGATCTGCGACCACGCGGCGGGGCACGGGCAGACGTTCGCTCTCGAAACCGGGCAGGAGGCGGCCGCGACACTGCTGCGGTTCTTCGAAGATGTGCAGCGCGACAATCTGCGCATCAACTTCGACCCGGCCAACATGATCCTTTATGGCACGGGCGACCCGGTCGAGGCCCTGGGCACGCTGGGCCGGCACGTGGTCTCGGTGCACTGCAAGGACGGCGACTGGCCGCCCAAAGACAAGCCCGGCGCGCTGGGCGGGGAAAAGCCGCTGGGACAGGGCTCCGTGGGCATGGACCGCTTCGTGAAAAAGCTGCGGGAAGTGGGCTACCGCGGGCCGCTGTGCATCGAACGGGAGGGCACCGATCACGATCAGTGGGTGCACGATCTGCGGCTGGCGGTGAATTTGCTGCGGGGGCTGGTGTAAGAAGTGAGAACCGCTCCCTGACGGTCGCGGCCCGGTAACTACTGCGCGATCCAGTGGAGGAGGTCTGCTTTCAACTCTTCCTCGCGCGGCTGGTAGGCGGAGAGCCCCGCCAGGTTGCGCATCTCCTGCGGATCTTCGCTCAAGTTGTAGAGTTCCGGCGTGTCGCTGGTGTAGTGGCAATACTTGAAGTCGCCGCGCCGGATCATGTATTTGGCGCGGGGCGTTTGCAGGTTGTACTCGGCGTAGACGGTGGTCTGGCGGCGGAGGCCGGGCTGGCGCAGATCCGGAACCAGGCTTTCGCCGTCCAGTCCCGCGGGCGCCGGCAAGCCGCACAGCTCGGCCAGGGTGGGGAGCACCTGCACCAGGCTAACGGGCGTGGCTGAGCGCGCGCCCGGCGGAGCGACGCCAGGCGCGCGCACAATCAGCGGCACGCCCACGGAGGGCTCGTAGAAGACGAATTTCTGCCACAGCCCATGCTCGCCCAGCATCTCGCCGTGGTCGGAGGTGTAAAGCACCACGGTGTTCCGGTCGAGATCCAATTCCCGCAGGGCGTCGAGCACCAGGCCGGCGTTTTCGTCCATCTGCGCCAGGGAGGCGTAGTACAGGGCGATGCGCCGGCGGGCTGCGAGCGGGTCGCGCAACTCGGGGGTAGGCCGGTTGTGCTCGATGGATTCGCGGATCTCCCGCGGGACGCGCGACAGGTCCACCCGGCCCCAGGTATCGGGCAGCCGCATGTCCTCGGCGCGGAACATCGCCGCGAAGCGCGCGGAGGGCATGAAGGGATCGTGCGGCTTGAGGAACGAGCAGACCAGCAGGAAAGGCTGCCGGCGGCCATGAGTGCGCAGAAAACGCACCGATTCGCGGGCCACGAAGCTTTCGAACTGGTCGCGCTCGGGAATGCGCGAGACGCGGCCCACGGCCACCGGACCCTGGCGGCCGTCGGACTCGCGGGTGCCCTTCCACGGGTCGCCGAAATCGCGCCAGAGGTCATCGATCTGGGGCAAGCCGGAGCCCGAGTTTGGGAAGCCCAGTTCATCCGCGTAGAGCCGGGTCCGGGGGCCCAGGTACTGATACCAGTCGTTAAAGTCCAGGCGGTAGTCGAAGCCGTGGGTCTGCGCGTCCACAAAGTGCATCTTGCCGATCAGGGCGGTCATGTAGCCGGCGCGGCCGAAATAGTGGGCCATGGTCTTCTTCTCGAAGGGCCACGGGGTGGTGTTGTTGTAGGCGCGGTGGTGATGCGTGTAGAGGCCGGTGAGCAGGGACGCGCGCGAGGGCACGCAAACGGGGTTGCTGCAATAGGCGCTGTCGAAGCGCACTCCGGAGTGCGCCAGCTCATCCAGGCGGGGGGTGCGGGCCACCGGGTGGCCGTCGATGGAGAGCGCGCGCGGCCGGTGCTGGTCAGACATCAACAGGAGCACATTGGGGGGACGCGCAGGCGCCTGGGCAAAGGCGGAGGGCGGGCGGGCGATTCCCGCGGCGGCCGGCGCCAGGAGGAGAAAGTCCTTCCGGGTCATGACACGTGTGAGTACCGGCTGGAATCGACGGGGCCGGGCTGGAGGGTGAAATAGAAGGTGGCGCCTTGCCCTACGGCGCCGTCGCCCCACACTGTTCCGCCGTGGCGTTGCACGATGCGCTGCACAGTGGCCAGGCCGATTCCGGTGCCCGGGAACTCATGCATGCTGTGCAGGCGCTGGAAGGCGCCGAACAGCTTGCGGCCGTACGCCGGGTCGAAACCGGCGCCGTCGTCGCGCACGAAATAGATTGCCTGGCCATTCTCGGCTGTGGCGAGTCCGAACTCGATGCGGGCAGTGGGGTGGCCGGAGGTGAACTTCCAGGAATTGCCCAGCAGGTTCTGCAACAGCACGCGCAGCAGGCCCGGATCGCCGATTGCCGCCAAGCCCGGCCGGATCAGGAATTCCACGAGGCGGTTCGGGTCGGACTGACGCAGTTCCTGGGAAATGGAGCCGGCCAGGCGGCTGAGATCGACGATTTCGCGGGACATCTGGGCGCGCGTCACGCGGGAGAGCTTCAGCAGATCGTCAATGAGGGCGGCCATGCGCTGGGTGGCGTCGCGCACGCGCTGGAGATGGCCCCGGGCCTCCGCACCGAGGCCGGCGGCGTGCTCTTCGAGTAGAATCCGGCTGAAGCCGTCCACGGCGCGCAAGGGCGCGCGCAAGTCATGGGAGACGGAGTAGCTGAAGGCTTCCAGTTCCTTGTTGGTGGCATCCAGCGCCACTTGCCGCTCCAGTAACTGGAACTCGGCTTGCTTCCGCCCCGTGATATCCAGGCGGTGCCCCAGCAGCATCCGGGGGGCACCATGGGCGTCATATTCCAGAGAGACAAAGCTGCGCAGCCAGAGGTACTCGCCGTTCTTGTGGCGCATGCGGTACTCGATGACGAGCCCGGAGGCGTGGCGCTCGATGGCCTGGCGATCTTCCGCCAGCACGCGCTCGCGGTCCTCGGGATGGATGTGATCGAGCCAGAAACTGGGTGAGGCGGTGATTTCCTCGGGCGTGTACCCCAGAATGCGAACAGAGTTGGGGCTGACGTAGGTGACCGCCATGGTGGCGGGGTCCTGTCGGAAAATGGCCGTGGGGCTGGTTTCGATGAGGCGCTGGAGAAAGTGCTCGGTCTCCTGCAATTGGGTCTCGCGCTCGGCGAGCAGGCGGTCGGCCTGGCGCAGGGACTCCCCCAGCTTGCCGATCTCGTCGCCGCCCAAGGGGCGGACGGGCAGCGGATCGCGGCGGGCGAGCATCTCCGCTTCGCGCTGCAGCGCGGTCATGCGGCGCACGACGCCGGTAGCGGCCAGCATCGGGACCAGGACTCCGCCCAGGAGGCCGAACAGGGTGCCGAAACCGATCAGGAGATACATGCGGGTGCGCGCCCGTTCGGCTTCCCCCCGGCGCCGAGCCAGGAGCAGATCTTCTTCCGCTTGCATGGAGGAGAGCTCCGCGCGGAGCTGTTGCATGACCAGGTTGCTGCGCAGCAGGCTGGTTTCCAGCTCAGCGGGGCCGGCGGACTCGTCGAAGGCGCGCAGGACGGCGGCGAGGGCGTCCAAGCGGGCTCTCGCCAGCCCCCGCAAGCGCCGCACGCGAGCCGCCTGCACCGGGTTGTCCTGAGTCAAGGCATCCAGGCCCCGAAACAGTTGCGGCACCCCGGCAATGCAAGCCTGATAGGGGGCCAGCATGTCCCGGTGCCGCGTCACCAGGTAGCCGCGGACCGCCGAGCCGGCATCCGCCAGCAGCAGGTGGACAGCCTGGATGTCCGAGCGCACTTCAAAAGTGTGCTGTACCCAAGCGTCGGCCTCCTGTTGCTGATACTCGAGGACGAGCAGCGCACCACCGGCCGCGAGCAACGCGACGACGGGGGCCGCGACCATGAACAGGCCCTTGGTCCGCAGGGAGAGATTGTCCAGATCCGGCCGCCGCACCTTTGGATTATAGACTCAGCGGGCGGCCCGGCGGAGCGCCGCCCGGGGCTGTTTCAGGGACTGCTGGGGTTGGGATTGTAAACCGGGACGGTGACGATGTTGCTGACGTACACGTCCTGGGCAATGGTCAACTGCGTAAGCGGGTCGCTGGGGAGCGAGGAGTTCAACTCCAGGTCCACCTCCCAAACGCCGATCATACCGGTCTTCAACTGGGCGGCCAGCACGTTGGCGGTTTTGCCGCCGGCCAGAGAGGAAACGAAGTTCTGGGGCTGATCCACCGGGCCATAAAACTTCTGGCCAGTGGAAGCGCCATCGGGCGGATTGGGAACGCCCAGGCCGGTAGCGTACACGACGATGGTTTCGCCGGCAAGAGCCGGGTTGTCGTCGGTGATCGGAGCGCCCGCAGTGTTGGCGCAGCAGAGCGCCGGAGTGGTGGCGGTAAGGATCACCTGCGCATTGGAACTGGCGCTGCCGGTGTAGGGGATGCCGTTGCCATCCGGCCCCGAGACGCGCGCTTTCAGCCGGATGCGGGTGAACACTCCAGCGGGAGACGCCTCCACCTGGGGATCCTGATTGATCTGGCTGATCAGCGCGTCGCGGATCGTGGCCAAAGTGTCGCTGCTTTGCACTGTGTAGCTGTACGTGCGGGGATTGTTGTTGGGATCGCCGATGGTGACGGTAGCCACGTCGCCGGCCTTCACCGAGCCATCCACGGAGATGGTGCCGGTGGCGTTGCTGGAGCTATGCAGCGCCACCGCGGGCCGCGGATCGTTGCCGCCCGAAGAGGTGAAGATGCCCGGGTTTTGCTGCACGATGCTCACGGCCACGGGCGTGGTCACGGTGACGCTGCCATCGGCGTGCACGGTGCGCACGTAGGCGTTCACGCTGGTGGTGTCGGTAAATTCGAAGGGAATCTGAGCGTTGATCTGGTTAGGCGAGACGAAGAACAGCGGGGCGCGAATGCCGTTGAAATACACCTGGGTGTTCGCCAGCGTGTCCGGCAGCGTGTCGGCATTGGAATCGGCCTGGGCGCTGGCATCGCTCAGGTTGGAGCCCAGCACGGAGACCACCGTACCGGGACCGATCTTGGCGGCGTCCTGCCCACCGGAAAGATTGGCGCCGCTGGCGGTAGCCGTGATCAACGCATTGGCGGAGGTACTGGCGGCCAGCGTGATCTTGTTGCCGTCCGAGCCAGGGACACGCGAAGTGAGGATCACGCCGTAGACGGTGGGATCGCCCGTCGCCAGGACATTTGGGTCGCCGGAGTCGGCATTGATGGCTTTCACCAGGCCGTTCACCACCGCGGTGAGGTCATCGGTCTTCAGCACTTTGTAGGTGTAGTCCTTGCTGTTGATGGTGATGGTGACGGTGTCGTCGGCCTGAATGTTGCCGCCCAGGGTGACCTCGCCGACCGCAAAGATGTCGAAGCTGGCGGCGTTGCGCACGCCAGTGTAGGGCACGTTATTGGCCGCCGGAGAATAGACGTTCACACGCCGGTTGTAGGCGTCCGCCACGTACAGGTTGGTGCCGTCCCAGGCCAGGGCGCTCGGCGTGCGCAGGGAATCGACGGCGTCGGAAGCCTGGTTGATCTGGCCGCCCAACTGGCCGATCACATAATCCGCGCTGGCGCCGTTCTGCGTGGGAATGTGTTCGAAGACCAGCACGCGGTCATTGCCGCCGTCCGCGATGAAGAGGCGCTGCCCGTCGGAGAGCGCGAAACGGGGAAAGCTCAGCGTGGCGTTGCACTGCTGCGGGAAGGTGGGTTTGCCGTTGCTGTCGGTGCCGTTGGAGGCGCACAGCACCTGGGACTCGGTGCCATCAGCGGCCACGGAATAAGAGTTGTTGGACAGCGAACTGGTCATGTCGGGCTGCCCGATCACCACGTCCGCCGGGGCCTGGTTGGCCGTCGGGATTGTGTTCCAGATGAGCACGCGATGGTGGCCGAGGTCGGTGACGTAGAGCCGCTGCCCGTCGGAGGTGACCGACACCGGGTTCAGCAGGTTGTTGGCTTCGGCATCCTGCTTGGCCTGGGTCAGGTCCGGCTCCACGAAGGTGGTGAGGTTGGGTTGGCCCAGCACCAAGTCGGCGGCGGCTCCGTTGGAAGTGGGAATCGAGTTGTAGATCAGGACGCGGTGGTTCTGCGTATCCGCCACGAAGAGCTTGCCGTTTTGGATCCAGACTCCCTGCGGGCCGCGCATGGACTGGGCCGTGGGCACGTTGCCGGGGGGGATGGAACCCGTCTTGAAATCCGGCTGGCCCACCACCACGTCGGCGGGGGCGCCGTTCACAGTGGGGATGGAGTTCCAGATGAGCACGCGGTTGTTGTCCGTGTCCGCCACCACCAGGTGGATGCCATCGGAGGCCACGGCCGTGGGCGTGCGCATGCCGGTCTGGGAGAGTGCAATATCGGTGTGCGTGAAATCCGGCTGGCCTACCACCACATCTGCGTCGCCTACGCACACGGGGCACTTGCGGTCGTAGTTCAACGGCTGGCTGGGACTTGGCAGCCAGCCAGCGACGTTCTGATAAATGAGGACGCGGTTATTTACCGGGGTGGCGCCGGAGCGGCTGCCATCGGCTACAAACAGGGTATTGTTCGCATAGGCGACACCGCCGGCGGCCCCCAACAAAACGTCGCTAGCGCCGTCATCCCCTTGCGTAAACGTGATTTGGCCGACTACCGCCCGCGCGGCCTGCCCGGTATTGAAATCGGCGGCGCTGATCGCCGCTGCGGTCAAGATTAAGACGAAAATACACTTCATGTCGATGAGGTACGGACACGCTGCACTTCGGGCTTAGCTCTTCGATTATAGCAAGCCTGTGAGACGCGGCTCCGGCACGGCAGGTTTCATTGATATAATTCCGCCACATGAAGACGTCGCGACGTGATCTGTTGCTTTCCGCCGGCGCGGGGCTGGCTATGGCCGGGCCGGAGGGCGCCACGCCCCGGCGCGCGGACGCCTGGACGCCCAAGATTTCGGAGAATCTGAATGACGTGGAGCCGGCCGCGCTGAACTGGCTGGCGCAGGTCGGCTGCAAGTACGTGATCTTCCAAGGGACCGATTCGGTGGACCGGGAAAAGAAGGGCTACTGGACGGCGGCGGATGTGCTGCGGGCCAAGAAGAACTGCGAGGACGCCGGTTTGATTCTGGAGTCGATGATGATTCCGATCGACTTCTACCGGCAGGCGCGGTTAGGGAAGCCCGGCCGGGACCAGGAAATCGAGAATGTGCGCCGCACCATCCGGGCGGCCGGTGAAGCCGGCGTGCCGATGATGGAATGGCGCTTCTGGCCGGATTTTTACTGGGACGCGCGCGTGGGGTACTACAACACGGAGGGCCGCGGCCACTCCGTGTACCGCTCGATGGACTACAGCCGGGTGAAGGACGCCCCGCCGTTTCCGGAAATCGGCGTGGTGAGCGAGCAGGAGATGTGGGACCGCTTTTTGTACTTCACCAAGCCCATCGTGGAGGCAGCCGAGCAGGCCCACGTGCGTCTCTCCATGCATCCCTGCGATCCCCCGGCGCCGGTGATGCGCGGGGTGGCGCGCATTTTTCACAGCACCGACGGCCTGCGGCGGTTCCTCCAGGAGGTGCCCAGCCCGGCCAGCGGCATCACCTTCTGCCAGGGCACCATCACGGAGATGGGCGTGAACGTGCTGGAAGAGATCCGCTATTTCGCCACCCGCGGGAAGATCAACCTGGTGCACTTCCGGGCGGTGCGCGGCCGCTTCCCGCATTACACCGAAGTGTTCATCGACGAAGGCGACATCGACATGCTGGACGCCATGCGGACGTTTAAAGAATCCGGCTACAGCGGCCCGTTCGTCTCCGACCATACGCCGCGCGTGGAAGGCGATACGCCGTGGGGCATCATCGGGCGCACCTATTCGCACGGCTACATGAACGCGCTGGTGCACGCCGTGAACCGGCTGGGCTAATCGTTAGCGCAGCAGCCGGCGCGGGGGCGGCGGGTCCAGGGCGAGGGCCGGGTTGTCGAAGACGGTGAGGCTGCGGGTGAGCTTCTCCACGTCCGCGCCATCCTCCAGAACCACCTCGTGCTCGATCCAATTGGAGAGCGGGATATTGCGGAAGAAGATGCGCTCCTGCAGCACCAGGCTGCGGCGGTGCAGGAACAGGAGCTTCTGCTCACGCGTGTAGTGGCGCTGCTCCACGCGGAGATCCGCCAGAAAATCATCCAGGGCGCCGCGCCGCCCGGATTCTTCGGCGTTGGCCAGTGCAGCCGCCATGGCTTTCCGCTCGGCTTCCAGAGCGCCGCGCGCTTCGGCGGTGGCCTCGCGCTCCCGTGCCAGGGCCACCTCCATGCGCGATTGCATGATGAAGTAGGTCAGCACCCCCGAGCCGACGGCCAGCAGGCCGGGCGCCAGAAACCAGAGCACCAGGTCCATATTCCCTAGCATAACGGACCAGAGCCGCCGTCAGGATTGAGTCCCATCGAGCTTTTGGCCGGAGAGCAGGTAGGAGAACTGCCCGAACTGGAAGGCGCCCAGCGCGCCGAAGACGCCGCCGATGCGCGCCTGCAGGCCCGCGAGAAAGCCCATGTGCTTGGCGATGAAGAGGGCGGAGCCGAGTTTGCGGTCCGCCAGGCGCAGCGCCGACTCCGTCTCGCGCCCGTGATGCACCACGCGCACGTCCGGCACGAGCAGGATCTGCTTGCCGGCGCGGCGGATCTGGAAGGCCAGTTCCGCGTCGCCGCCGTACTGCCCGTAGCGCTCGTCCAGTTTGCCCAGAGCTTTCAGAAAAAACGCGCGCACCAGCAGCGCCGCGCCGCGCGGGTACTCCACCGCATAGGGCTCGGAACGCGCCTCGGCCGGCTGATAGGTATCATCCGGCGGCAGCGTGCCAAGCTGCGGGGCGGCCTGCCCTTCGGGAGTCACCAGCAGGGGGCAGACGGCGCCGGCTTCCGGGCGGGAATCCAGCACGGCGGCGAGCGCCCCCACGGTTTCCGGCGACACCTCGGTATCCTCATGCAGCAGAAAAAGCGATTCCGCTTCGGCGGCTCGCACGCCGATATTCAGGGCTTTCGTCAGGCCGAAATTTTTCGGCAGGCGCACGAAGCGGACGTTGGGGAATTCCGATTCCAGGCCCGCGCTGCCGTCGGTAGAGCCGTTATCCACCACCAGCACTTCCATGGTCTCGCGCGCGGCGCTGCGCTCCAACGCCTCCAGGCAGCGGCGCAGCAGGTCCACGCGGTTGTGCGAGACGACGATGGCGGAGAGCTTAGGCGGCTGCGGCTGCTCGACGGCTTGTTTCTCGCTTTCGGGGACGGCTTCCGACTGGCGGGCAGCCACTCGCCCGGGCTGGGGTGCGCGGATCACACCTCACTGTACCAAAGCTCCCGCGGGAGCGACCATGTGCCGGCGCATCGTGTATCCTGAACCGGGGACCGCATGCGCTCACGCCTGGACGGCAAAGACCTCCGCTTCCTGAGCCTCTGCTTTCTGGTTCTGCTGGCCACGGTCTGGTTTTCGGCGCGCTTCTTCTACCGCGCGTTTCCCGAAGCGTCCATCGACTTCCGGGTGACGCGCGAGGAAGCCGGCCGCCTGGCCGGCGCTTTCCTGCGGTCGCGAGGCCTCAATCCGGCAGGCTACCGGGAAGCCGCGCGTTTCCGCTACGACGACGACGCCAAGACCTTCCTGGAGCGGGAACTGGGACTGGAGCGGGCCAACCGGATCATGGGGGCGCGGGTGCGGCTCTGGCAATGGTCCCGGCGCTGGTTCCGCCCGCTTGAGAAGGAAGAGTTCCGGGTGGACGTCACGCCGCGCGGGGAAACCGTGGGCTTCGCGCACCTGATTCCGGAGGCGGCGGCGCGGCCGAGCGTTTCCCCCGAGCAGGCGCGCGCGCTGGCCGAGGGCTTTCTGCGCGAGGTGATGCATCGCGACCCGGCGGGGCTGGATTTTGTCGAAGGATCGAGCGTCAGCCGCCCGGCGCGCACGGACCACATCTTCGCCTGGAAGGAGCACGATTTCGACGTCAAGGGCGCCACCTACCGGGTGGAAGTGACGGTGTTGGGCAGCGAGATCGGGGGCTACCGCGAGTATCTGAAGATTCCGGAGACCTGGCAGCGCGACTACGAGCGGCTGCGCTCGCGGAACCTGGCGGCGCAGACCATGGACACCGCGCTGATGATGCTGCTGGGAGTGGGCCTGCTGGTGATGCTGCTGCGGAACGTGCGCCGCCGCGACGTGCCCTGGCGGCAGGCCGGCGTGGTGGGCGTCACCGGCGCAGTGCTGATCTTTCTCTCCAACTGGAACTCGCGGCCGCTGGCGGAGTTCGCGTATCCCACCACGGATTCCTACGGCAGCTTCGTGGCGCGCCAGTTGCTGCAAAGCCTGCTCAGCGCTCTGGCCGGCGGCGGCCTGCTGTTCCTGCTCACCGCGGGCGCGGAGCCGCTCTACCGGCGCGCTTATCCGAAACCAGTCGCCCTGGGCAACCTGTTCCGCCTGCGGGGCCTGCGCACCAAGCGCTTCTTCAAGGGGGCCATTCTGGGCCTGACCCTGACGGGCGTCTTCGTGGCGTACCAGACGGCGTTCTACCTGCTGGCCTACCGCTGGGGCGCGTGGTCGCCGGCGGACGTGCCTTACGACGACCTGCTGAACACGCGCCTGCCCTGGCTGTTCGTGCTGCTGGGAGGCTTTCTGCCCGCGGTGTCCGAAGAATTCATGTTCCGCATGTTCTCGATTCCCTTCTTGCGGAAGCTGCTCCGCTCGGCGCCGGCGGCGGTAGTGCTGGCAGGCTTCATCTGGGGATTCGGCCACGCGGGCTATCCGCAGCAACCCTTCTATATCCGCGGCGTGGAGGTGGGCATAGGGGGCGTGGCGCTGGGCTGGATCATGCTGCGGTGGGGCATCCTGCCCACGCTGGTCTGGCACTACTCGGTGGACGCCATGTACAGCGCCCTGCTGCTGATGCGCTCGCACAACCTCTACTTCGTGCTCTCCGGGGCCGCCAGCGCGGGGATCATGGTGCTGCCCGTGCTGGCCGCCTGGATCGCCTACCTGCGGGGGCGGGGCTTCGAACCGGAAGAAGGGCTGACCAACGCGGACGCCTGTGGGCCGGAGCCGGCGGCCGAAGAGAAGGCGGAAGAGGCGCCGGCGGGGGCGGCCTTCGCCCGCCCCTGGACGCAGCGCCGCCGCATAACGGTCCTGGCGCTGGCCGCTGCGGGGTTGGCCAGTCTGGCTGTGCCGGTGGAGCGATTCGGAGACCAGCCGCGTTTTGCCGTGACGGCAGCCCAGGCACAGGCCGCCGGGGACCGCTTCCTGGCGGGGCAAGGGCTGGCGGGCCAGGGCTTCCAGGCAGTGACGTACGTAATCAGCACCTGGGACGCAGATACGGGCAAGTATTTCCTGGCCCGGCGGCCGGTCTCGTACCTCGCCGGAGCGTACCAGCGGGACGTGCCGCTCTACGGCTGGGTGGTGCGCTATTACAAGCCGCTGGACCAGGAAGAACTGCGCGTGGCCCTGCGTCCGGACACCGGGCAAGTCTTCGGGTTCGACCACACCTTGCCGGAAGACCGCCCGGGAGCGGACGTCTCCGCGGAGGAAGCACGGCGCATCGCCGCCGCCTACCTGGCCGGCGCAGGCTTCGACCTGTCGCGCCTGGAGTTGAAGGAGGCCTCCTCGGAGAAGAAGAAAGCCCGCCGCGATCACGCGCTGGTGTGGGAGGCCAAGCCCGGCGATGCGCGGAACCTGGAAGAAGCGCGCTACCGCGTCAGTGTAGAGGTCGCGGGCGACCGGGTGGCCGCGCTGCGCACCTTCTGGAAGCTGCCGGAGGCGTTCGTGCGGGAGCGCTCGCGGCGCAACGCGCTTTCGAACCTGCTGGCCGTGCTGCGCGTAGCCGTGCTGGTGGGCGGCGCCATCGCCGCGATCTGGCTGCTGATCCAGCGCACGCGGAGGCGCCAACTGCGCTGGCGGCCGGCCCTGTGGATCGCCGCGGCCCTGGCGGGGCTGAGCCTGGCGGACTCGCTCGCGCGCTTCCACCTGGTCTTTCGCGTCTACGACACCGCCGTACCGCCGGGCACCTTTACCGCCAGCGTGGCGACCAGCATGCTGATTTCGGCCATCAGTCTGTTTCTGGGCCTGGCGGGCGCCGCCGGTTTGCTGAGCGCCTTGCGGCCGGAGGCCCTCGCGGCGCTGAGTCGCGCGGGCCGGCGGCAGCTTGGCGCGGATGCCGTTTGCGCGGCGGCGCTGGCCCTGGGCCTGGCGGCGGCGCTGAGCCAGGCGCATTGGCTGCTGGCGGACAGGTTTCCGGGCGCGGCGCTGCTCTTCGTAAATGCGCCCACGTTTTTTGCGGTTCCTCTCCCGGCGCTTTCGGCTGTCTCGGCGGCGTCGATGCAGACCCTGGTGGCGCTGGCCGCGCTCGCCCTGGCCGCGTACCTGGCGGAGAAGTATCCACGCCTGCTGGTTCCCGCGGGGCTGGCCGGCGCGGCGGCGCTGGTGTCGCAGCAGGCACATAGTGCCCCCGAATTCGCCCTGCAATATTTCCCGCTGCTGCTGGGTCTGGCTGTGGTGCTGGCATTCTGCCGCTGGGCCGCGCGGCGCAACTACCTGGCGTACGGGCTGGCGGCCTGGAGCCTGGCGCTGGGCCAGGCGGCTTTCAGCCTGCTGCAACAGTCTGCCCTGCGGCTGCAAGGCTGGATCCTGATCGCGGTGCTGGCCGCGAGCGCGCTTAGCGTGCTCGCGCCGGGGAGGGAGGGCCGCGCACCTCACGTGAACCCTTAGAGCCTGCCGGGACGGGCGCAAATGGGGCTACAATGGCGCTTCGCATGCCCCGGCCCGCCCGGCGGGGGTCCGGCTGGAACGCCGAGGAGATCCGGTGCGCCGTGGAAGGCTTTCTGGCAGGCGCCCGCAAGCCCGCCCTGCTCGAACCCGGAGAGGAGATCCTGCCGCTCGCCGGCGATAACGTCGCGCTGCATTCCCGCAACGCACGCCTGAGCCTGCAGGCCTGGGACCAGAACCGCAACCTGGTGCGGCGCGTGATCGGCATCCGGGAGCACACCGCGAGCCGGATGGAACTGGTGGCGGAGCGTTTCGGCGGCAAGGAGGGCCGTCTGTTCCTGGTAGACCTGGCGCGGCCCACGGGCCAGGATCTGGCTCGCCGCAGCAGCCGCCTGGTTTTCCGCGAGCAACTGCGCCTGCTGCTCTGCCGCGAGTTTCCGGGGTGGGAGGTGGCGGAACTCTCCGCCGAGCCCGACCTGGAGCACAGTCTTTCCGGGATTTACGCGCGGGCCTTGCTGCGCCAGGGCCGGCATGGCTGGGCGGCCATCGGCGCACCCCCGGGGGCGGCCGATCCCACGGGCCTTCTCACCTTCGGCCTGATCTGGCTGGATTACCTGCGGAGGCGAATGCAGGACCGCATAGTGGTGGGAGGTCTGCTACTGTATTTACCCGCCGGACGGGAGCGCACCACCTGCCTGCGGTTGCCCTACCTGGACTCCGCCGCGGCGCGCGTGGAAATGTTCGTCTACTCGCCGGACGGTTACGCGGCGCGCGTCGATCCGCGGGACGCGGGCAATGTGGACACGCGCCTGGAACCCTGCCGTCCGCCCGCGGATGGCGCTGGCGTTCCTGGATTCGAGGAACTGGCGCGCCTGCCGGACGTGCAGCCGGTCCCGATGCAGGACGGCTCCCGGAGCCTGCGGGTGCGCGGGCTGGAATTCGCGCGGGCCACGGAGGGCGGCATGCGGTTCGGCCTGCGCGAGCGGCAACCCGCCGGACCGCACAACCTGGCCGAAGCGCGGCTGCTGGCGCGCGAATTGGCGGCGCGCCGGGCGGCTTCGGCCGACCGTGAACATCCGCTCTACCGGCAGAATCCGGAGGCCTGGCTGGAGTCGCAGGTGCGCGCGCACCTGGAGAAGGTGGATCCCACGCTGCGGGCCGAGCCGGTCTATGGACAGGTGCCGGCTTTCGCGGGAGGCGAGCGCGACGTGCTGGACCTGCTGGCGGTGGACCGCTCCGGCCGCCTGGCCGTTCTGGAGCTGAAGGCTTCGGCGGACCCACATCTGCCCGTGCAAGCGTTGGACTACTGGCTGCGCGTCAAATGGCACCTGGACCGCGGCGAGTTCGGCGAGTACGGATATTTTCCGGGGATCGCGCTGCGGCCTGAGCCCCCGCGGCTGCTGCTGATCTCGCCCGCCCTGGAATTCCACCCCACCACGGAGACCATCCTGAGCTTTTTCTCCCCGGCTATCGATGTGGAGCGCCTGGGGCTGGGGGTAGAATGGCGAAAGGAGCTCGAATTGATGTTCCGCCTCCGCGGCGCCGAGCGGCCCTGACGCCATGTTCTCGACCCTGAAGAAACTGCGCTCCGCGCTTTCACTGATGAACCCGGAAGAGGTGCGGCGCACCGCAGGCCGTCCCCTGTCGATTGTCCTGGTGGCTTCCACCAGCTCCGGCTATGCGGACATGGAGGACTTCCTGGCGCCGCGGGAGGTCTCGCACCAGGAACGCGTGCGCCTGATGGAGCGGATTTTCCGGAACGGGGATCAGGGCGCGCCCGCCGCGGCCGACTTGCGCCTTTACGAGGAGGGCCTTGCCTGCCCCGCGGAGGCGTTCACGTTCCGCCGCGAGCATCCGGAGGCCACCATCGATGAGATTCTGGAGGCCCGCGAAGAACTACACCTGCCGCTGGCGCGCTCCTTCCGGCCATTCCGCAAGCCGGTGGTGGATCGCATCGTGCAGGATATCTCCAAGGAGAACGCCCTGTTTGCGGTGCTCAGCGCGCTGCCCAACGTGGTACCCACAGTTCTGGATCTGCCCTGGGCGGTGGGCGAGTTCGCTTCCGACACCACCTTCATCACGCTGAATCAGGTCCGGATGGCTTTCCTGATTGCCGCGGCGTGCGGCAGGAAGGTCGGCCTGACGGAACAGACCACCGAAATCGCCTCGATCGCGGCGGGGGCCTTCGGCTGGCGCGCCCTGGCGCGGGAACTGGCAGGCAAGATCCCCATGGGCGGCGGTTTGATCCCCAAAGGCGCCATCGCGTTTGCGGCCACCTACGTCATTGGGCGGGGCATCGAGCGGCTGCACACGCGCGGCCGCGGGTACAGCCGCAGGGAACGCCGCGCGCTCTACGAGACGGCCTACGAGAAGGGCAAGCGGGTCGCCAAGGCGCTGATCTCCAAGGGCGGCGCAGTGGAAGAAAACGTACCGCGGGCGGGCTGAGCGCCGCCGCGTACCCCAAACCGCCGCAACCAGCGTCGTACAATTGAGGTTATGAACCGAGGAGGACGTATGCGCTTTGCTTATGCCCTGCTGACCATCGGGTTCCTGAGCGCCGGATGGGCCGACACGCTGACGTTGAAGAGCGGCCAGGTGGTGAACGGCACTTATCTGGGCGGATCCCCCAGGCAGATCCGCATGGAGGTGGGCAACCAGATTCAATCGTTCGACGTTTCGGACGCGGCCACGCTGCAATTTTCGGGGTCCTCGGGTTCCACGGCGGCCACCTCCGCGCCGGTTACATCGGCTCCGGCTCCGCAGAGCGCCCCGGCTGCGCAGAGCAATGTGCTCCGGCCCGACGTGCAGCCGGCCAGCGCGCCGGCGAGCGGGGGCCAGGGGATCACGCTGCCGGCGGGGACCAACTTCGTGGTGCGCCTGATCGACAGCGTGGATTCGGAGAAGAACCGGATAGGCCAGACCTTCGCGGCCAGTATGGATGAGCCGGTCATAGTGGACGGCAATTCCGTGATCCCGCGCGGCGCGGACGTAGTGGTGAAACTGGTGGACGATAAGGAGTCCGGCAAGCTGACCGGGACCACCGTGTTGACCCTGGACCTGGTTTCGGTGAAAGTGAACGGGCAGGTGGTGGACGTGAACACGCAGTCGGTGAGCCGGTCCAGTTCTTCGCGCGGCGCGCGAACGGCCAAGCTGGCGACGGGCGGCGCGGCGCTGGGAGCCATCATCGGCGCGATTGCGGGCGGCGGCCGGGGCGCGGCGATTGGAGCCGGCGCCGGAGCAGGCGCAGGCGCGGCCGGCGAGGTGGTGACCAAGGGCCAGCGCGTGCACATTCCTTCGGAAACCCGCCTGACCTTCACGCTGGAAACACCTGTCCGGATATGACGGGAAGGCTGGTCATGTCCCTGGTTGCCACGACCGCTAGTTTCGCGGCGCAGCCGGCCCTCACCGAGGGGCGCGCCGGAAGCCCGGTGCACGTTTTGATTTACGAAGACTTGCAGTGCTCCGACTGCGCCGCGTTCCGGCGCATGATGGACGAGAAGATCCTGCCGCGGTACGCGGAGAAGGTCGAGTTCGTGCATCGCGACTTTCCGCTGGCCAAACACCGCTGGGCGCGGCGCGCCGCCATCGCCGCGCGCTTCTTCGCCGGGCGCAAGCCGGAGTTGGGTCTGGAATACCGCCGGTACACCATGGCCGGCATTCTGGACACCGACGAAGGCAATTTCGAAGACCGGCTGGCGCGCTTCGCGCGGGAGCACGGGGTGAATCCTCAGGAGGCGGTAGCCGCGCTCAAGGATGAGCGCCTGGCGGCTCTGGTGGAGCAGGATTATCAGGACGGCGTGGCGCGCGGGGTGGCCAAAACGCCCACGGTCTTCGTTAACGGCACGCCCTTCATCGAGCATTTCAGCTTCGAAGAGATCGCGAAAGGAATCGACCAGGCGCTTGCCGAGACCCAGTAGCGTCGTCACCGGGGCCAGCCGCGGCATCGGGCGGGCTATCGCCCTGGAACTGGCCAGGACTCACGATGTGATTGCCACCTACCGCGGGCGGCGCGACGCCGCCGAGAGCCTGCGCGCGGAGACCGGCTGCGAGATTTTTCCCTGTGACATCTCTTCGGCAGCGGACCGCGAGGCCCTGATGGTTTTCGCGCGCGAGCGGTTCGCCCGGCTGGACCTGCTGGTGAACAACGCCGGCATCGCGCCGCGCGAGCGCCGCGACATCCTGGAAGCCAGCGCGGAAAGCTTCGACGAGCTGATCGCGACGAATCTGAAAGGTCCGCATTTTCTCACCCAACTGGCGGCCCGGTGGATGCTGGAGCAGGGCGCCGGGCGTATCGTTTTCGTGACCTCGATTTCGGCCTATACGGCCTCGGTCAACCGGGCCGAATACTGCATTTCGAAAGCCGGCCTGAGCATGTCCGTGGCGCTCTACGCGCAGCGCCTGGCGGCCTCCGGGATCCAGGTTTTCGAACTGCGGCCGGGGGTCATTCGCACAGACATGATCGCCCAAGTGGAAAAGGGCTACGAGGAGCGCATCGCGGGCGGCCTGTTGCCGCAGGGCCGCATGGGCGAAGGCGCGGACGTGGCGCGCGCCGTGCGCGCCATCGCCGACGGCCTGCTGGACTACTCCACGGGACAGGTGCTCAACGTAGACGGGGGATTCCACCTGCGGTCGCTGTGAGGCGAGGTGGACGGCCCGTCTGCTTCAGTGTGAGGGCGGGCGACACTACAAGCCTTGCCCAAAATGTCTTATTGATTCAGCGCGGCTACCGGCATTCACGGCGATCGACTTGACAAGATGGGCGGGCCAGGTGCGAAAGTCGGGTTCTACGGCAATTGTGGTTGGTTTGGCTTGGTTTGGCTTAGTGCCTGCATGTGACGCTTTCCGGCCGTGAGGCCGCTTCCGAGTCGCCGACAATCCGGACCACTGCCGTTCCGGCCTGCTAGAATCGCGGCATCAGTCGGTCGAACCAGGATGTGGATTCGTCGAAGCCTTCGAGCATGTAGATCTTGCCGTGCTGGCGGACAAACTAGACGGCGAGTCGGTTGCCGTCCGGAGGAAGGCGGATGCGCCCGGCCAACGATGGAGTCCCGCGGCGGATCCACGTGGCGAGTTGCTTCTCGACGCCGGATTTGACATCGATCGAGACCAGCCGCTGAACGGGGTCTTGCGGCGTCGGGTACCGGACAAGGTTGAGCGGAACGAGCGCCAGCGTTGCCTGATCAAGAACGCCGGATCGTGGAGGCTTTGGTCGCGCTCGGAACCAGAGAAACGGTGGAATCACTCCGGCGCGACCACAGGCCCGCGATGATTCTGTCGTATTATTAGCACGTTCGACGATGTTCGCGATAAGACGTCCGCGGCCAAGGAGTGGGATAGACTCATTAACTTACCAGCCGAAGGACCACGCTCGCCAGAATCAGGCCCACAGCCGCGAA
>JAJPJX010000112.1 GCA_021324015.1 Solibacteraceae bacterium
ACCGATTGGTTTCATCCAACCCTACGGTAGCCGAAACCGCTCCATTTGTCCAGCGAAATCTTCAGGATGCCGATTTCAGAGGTCGCTCAGGCTGGTAAACAAATACGATTGGAATAACTTCCAGGCGAAGTGGCAAGAGTTGAGCAAGCAGAACCTGCGCCTCGTGGCCCTCGACGTCTATAAGGAAGGCGGCGCCACTAAGTACGCCGGCGTCTGGCGTGCCGGCTCGGACGCCCACTACCTGTGGGTCGGCGTGGACTGGAACAATTTCCAGGCCAAGTGGAAGGAGCTGAGCCAGCAGAACCTGCGCCTGGTGGACATCGATGTCTTTCAGGACGGCGGGAAAGTCACCTACTCCGGCGTCTGGCGCGAAGGAAGTGATGCGCACTATCTCTGGGTCGGCGTCGACTGGGAAAACTTCAACGCCAAGTGGTACGAACTGGCCCAGCAGAATCTCCGCCTCACCTCTCTGGACATCTACCACGGCGCGTGCGACGCCGGCTGCTCCAACCAGGTGCTCATGCCGGATGACCCCAAAACACCCTGGAAGGATACTTACAACTACGGCATCACCGCCACCCAGTTGCACTGCAAAGGCGCGCCCGGAACCTGCCCCGCCCCGGCCACCGGCGCCCAGGTCTACTACCGTTGGCCCTGTGTCGATTCGAGCGGTGTGATCCGCTATGTGCGGCTCTCCGCGCTGTATTTCAACGATGCCCCCTTCACCATCCCATTTTCCGATCCGGCGGTGAAGCGCGGAGGCACATGGCTCTATTCTCCCGGAAGCTGGCACCACGCCATCGACCTCAGCCGCGGCCCGGAAACCTTCCAGGTTAAAGCGGCCGCCCCCGGCCAGGTCATCTTCATCGGCTGGGACTGGTGGTCCGGCAACACCATCGTCATGAGTCACGACAGCGGCGGCGTGAAGGACGCCTTCCGTACCATCTATATGCACCTGCGCAACGGCCCCCAGCACGATTCCGACGCCGCCTGGAATCAAACCGTCCCCAATCTCACCGACCCGCGCCTCTCTCAGTTCAAGGCCTACCTGGAGGCCACCGGATGCCCCCAGAACGGGCCCCGGCATCCGGACCCCGCATTCTGGGGCACCGAGGCCCAGAAGATTGACATGAGCCTTCTGGGCAAGACCGTGCCCGCCGGCGCCCCCCTTGCCTGGGCCGGCTGCACCGGTCCGGGCGGTTGCGGATGCACCGACGACAAGGCCAACTGGAAATGGGGCGGCGGCGTCAACACGCACCTGCACATCTTTTGCGCCCGCCGCGATCCCACCGACAACGAGTGGTACTTCATCGACCCCTATGGCATCTACGGTCCGCCGAACTGTTACCCGGCGAACCTCACCGACCCCATCACCACGCCGTGCGCGCGCTACCCCATCGCCTGGAAGGGCGGCAAGCCGCAGTATCCGTAGGCCGGCCCGCTGTAACGCCGGAGGCAGCGAACTCACTTCTCCGTCAGGCGCCCGAAACCCGGCTTCCCAGGTATGCCGAGGCTGGGCTCAGGGCGCGCAGCGAAAAACTCGATTTGGAGATGAATTCGTATGCCCGTTCCCGGAAATTGGACCTTGTTTTACGACTGGAACTGCAGCGGAAACTACGGCAGCACCTCGATGACCATCAACGCCAACGGAACCTGGACCAACGGCCAGGGCTACAGCGGCGTGTGGGTGCAGGCCGCCGGCATGCTGATGTTCAAGTTCAACGGTATCAACACCACCTACGCCGGCAATCTGGCCAGCAAGTCGGTCACCGGCATCCAGAGCACTTTCAGCGGACTGAACGGCTGCTTCTACATGCTCGAAGCGGGCGCGCCCACCGCGTTCGCCGAAGCGCATGTGAAGGGTCACTCGGACTCGAGCGGCAAAGTATAACCCGCTCTGCCCGCGGCTCGGCAAGTTACCAGCTTGCCGGGCCGCGGCAGGTTTCCCGGCCGGGCGATTGCGTCAACCCCGCCTGACATCGCCGGCGCCGCTCGCCCTGTCACTCCTGGCGGAGCGCCAGAATCGGGTCAACCCGCGTGGCTCGCAGCGCTGGGATCAGGCTTGCGAGCAAAGCCACCACAATCAGGAACAGCGCTGCTCCCGCTATGCTGACAGGGTCCGCTGGACTGACGCGGTACAGCAGAGGCGCGATCTGCGGGGCCGCTGCCAGGGCGATCACCAGCCCGGCGGCGATCCCCGATAAAGCCAGCAGCAAGCCTCGTCTCATGACCATTCGGAGTACGCCTTCAGGATCGGCCCCCAGCGCCATGCGGATACCAATTTCCCGGGTCCGTTCGCTCACCGAGTAAGACATAACTCCGTAAAGGCCTACACCAGCCAGCAGCATGGAAATGACCCCGAGCACGCCCAGGAACCACGAGGCGAGCCGCGGCCCGAACCAGGCAGCCGAGATGTAATCCGACAGTGGCATGGCCGTCAGGCCGGCCGAGTCCGGATCGATGGCGGACATCTCGTGGCGGAGTATGGGAACGAAACCGCGCGCATCGCGGTCGGTCCGGGCATAAAGGGCCACGCCGCCTTCCCCGCTGCCCCAGTGTACCTGGTCGAAGGACAGATAAAAGTATGGTTGCGGCGCTTCCGACAGGCTGAGGTACTTGCCGTCCTTCACCATTCCCACGATGGTGAACGGCTTGCCATAGACCTGCACGCGGCGCCCCACCGGGTCGCGTCCGTCGAAAAAGCGCCGCGCGAAGGTTTCGTTGACGATCATGACGCGGGGCGCCTTTTCGTTGTCGTCAGGCCGGAAATCGCGTCCGGCGAGAAGCGGAATCCGCAGCAGGTCGAAGTATCCGGGCGAGACCGAGGCCAGATGCACGTCCAGGTTCTCGCCGGGCCTCGACGCATACCCTTCCACAGTGACGCCGGTCCACTTCCCCAGCCCGAAGCCGAGCGGGATCGAGTCGGAATAAGCGGCGCCGCTCACGCCTGGCGCGCCGAGCAGGAGCCTGCGCAGCCGCCGCGAGAACTGCTGCTCCTCTGCGGGAGTGTAGTTGTTCGTCGCCAGAAAAAGCCGGCACACCGTCACGTTGCGGTGATCGAAACCGGCCGGAGTGTTCACTAATCCGTAAAGGCTCCGGAGAAACAGTCCCAGCGTCACCAGAGCCGCAAGCGCCAGGCCCACTTCGGCTACCACCAGCAGCCCCGAGATGCGCCGTGAGTGCACGCTCTGGGTGCCGCCCCTTCCCCTTTGCCTCAGTGCATCTACTACGCTGCGCCGCACCGACTGATACGCCGGCGGAAGGCCGGAGACCAGGGCGGAAGCGAGGCACACCAGGGCGGCAAAAAGGAACACCCGAGTGCTCGGGTGCACGTCGAGGTGCACCGGTAATCCCGTAGGCGGCACGAAATAGATGAGAACGTTTTCAACCCACAAAGCCAGCGGCAGCCCCACCACCGTCGCCAGCACCGCCAGAAGCAGACTTTCGGCAATCAACTGCCGGCTCAACCGGCCCGGACCCGCGCCCAGGGCGGCGCGGATAGCGAACTCCGTCTGCCGGGCGGCGGCGCGCGTCAGCAAAAGATTCGCCACATTCGCGCACGCAATCAGCAGGACCAGTCCGCAGGCTGCGCCAAGAATGGCCATCGGCCACGCCAGAATGCCTGCCGCCCCCGACTGTGCCTTCCAGACCGGCACGATCTGGGCGCCGATCCCCTCGTTGGTCTTCGGAAAGGCGCCGGCGAGACGCGCGGCAACCGTCCGGGCTTCGGCGTTTGCCTCTGCGACGCTGACGCCGGGTCTGAGCCGGACCAGGGCCTTGAAGTGTCGCGCGGAGCGATGCCCTTCCCCGGTCAGGGGCGCCGGAACCCAGCCGTCAAACGCGATCCCCGGAATGTCGCCTCGAAAATCCGCGGGCGCCACGCCGACCACGGTAACCGGGTACCGGTTGATGCGTACGGTGCGGCCGAGAACCGACGGGTCGCCCTGGAAATAGCCCTTCCACAGCCGGTAGCTGATGACTGCCGTGAACGCTTTCGCCCGGTCGCCGTATTCCTCGCGGGCGAACGCGCGGCCCAGGACCGGCTTTACGCCGAGCACGTCGAAGTAGTTTCCGGAGACCAGTTCGAACCACGCGGAATAGGCTTTCTCCCCTCCGCCGATGGAAGCGGGAGCCGTCTGGTGCAGCACCAGTCCGGAAATGCTTCGTAGGCTCTCCTCGAAATCCCGGCAGTCGGCGTACGAAACGTTATCGTCGTTGATGCCGCTCGCGCGCGTGGCTTCCAGAACGGCGAGTTGTCCGTCGTCCCGGGCGCCGCGGAGCGGGTGCAGGACCATCCCGTCGATCCATCCAAAGACGGTCGTCGTGGTGGCAATGCCGAGCGCCAAAGTGAGCACCGCGACCGCTGTCAGCGTCGGGGTCCGGCGTAGAACCCGCACCGCGTGCCGGAGGTCGTCCAGGAAGTCTCGCATGTCGTCCCTCCCTGGGAATGCAATTGGGCTTCCGGCCGTAAGTCTTTGATTTTATTCAACGGCCACCTCGTCCAGTGGTCCATTTTCGGGGTGCGGTGTCCGAAAATGGGACCCGTCGCGGGCCCCGGAATCATCCGTCCGCGCGGTCACCGTCTCCCCCGCAGCCGCTCAATAGCCCGGCGGTCTCGTTTCGACGGTCTGCCGCCCGCGAGAGCCTCGGTCTGCCTCATCGCCCGGCGCTCTTCAGCCAGCCTCTGCCGCGCCTCCCGGCTGGCCTCGGTTTCCCGGTAAAGCGTCTACGCCACCACCGCCGGTCCGCGCATCTCGCTCGCCAGCAGGACCTCCACCTGAAATTCGTCCCGCTCGGTCTTCACCCGTAGCATGTCGCTCACCCGAACCTCGTGGGAAGCCTTGGATGGCAGCCCGTTGATCTGGATCCTGCCCAACTCGCACGCCCGCGCAGCCAGCGACCGCGTCTTGAAGAACCGCGCCGCCCAGAGCCATTTGTCCACCCTCACCCGGCTCATGATTCCATTCTCCCATCGGACCGGGCCGTGGCCCCCCGGGTAGTGTCGCGGGACCCCGGCCGGCTTCGCGTTCCCCACGCGGGCGTCTTCGGCGTGGACAGCCCGACCCCCTCGATGATTTAGAATCGAATGATGCTGTCGCGGAGAGCCTTGGCCTTTGGCTTTATCGTTCCGGCACTCCAGGGACAGAATCGTGCGCCGGGTATGTTCGCCAACGCGGAGGCATACGAGCGATTCATGGGCCGTTGGAGCCATGCCGTTGCCCGGCCGCTGCTCGAATTCGCGACTCTGCCCGAGGCCGGCCGCATCCTCGACGTCGGCTGCGGCACCGGTTCGCTGGCGGTTGCGATTGCCGAGCGTTATAGCCGAGCCGCCATCGATGGAATCGACCCGTCCAGCGAGTACGTGGCATACGCCAGCGCCAAGAACCCCTTCTCCAATCGAGTCAGCTTCGAAATTGGTGATGCGCAGCAGTTGCATTTTGAAGACGCGAGCTTTGACGGTGCGGCGTCCCTGCTGGTATTCAATTTCATTCCAGATCCCGGGAAGGCCCTGCGGGAAGTCTGTCGAGTCACCAGGCCGGGAGGCGTCATTTCGGCAGCGGTGTGGGACTACGGCGCGGGGATGCGAATGCTGAGAGCGTTCTGGGATGCGGCAGTCGCCTTGAACGCCGCCGCCGAGAAGGTCGATGAAAAGCACATGCCGCTTTGCCGTTCCGGGGAGCTTTCGGACCTGTGGCGCCGGAGCGGTTTGCAGGACATCCGCGAGCAATCGATCAATGTCAACATGCGCTTCGAGTCGTTCGCGGATTACTGGGAACCATTCCTCCTCGGACAGGGGCCGGCCGGCGCATACGTTCGCAGTTTGGACCGAGGTGGCGTGGTCGCGCTTCGAGACGAGGTAAGGCGGCGTCTAACCCTGGGCGAAAGCCTACAGCTCGATCTGCCTGCGCGTGCGTGGGCTGTGCGCGGTATCGTGCCACGTCGCGACTGATCTTCCTTATAGTCCTCCGCCAAGCGAACAGAGCTTTGGTGAGTCGAGAAGGAATCCGAGAAGGGGCGCACAAACGCCGCTGGCTTGGTCAGATGCCAGTCGCGATGCCGACTTGTCAGGAGTAATCCGCCGACGCCCGTTTGGCTGCCCGAGCGCGAGGAACCCTGGTAAAGTGTTGGGTTGTCATGTTGGATGACGGAACACTATCCTCAGAAGACCCGCAAGACTACCAGCGCGATCTCGGTCTTCGCATAAACCACATCGGCCTGAGTTTCCCGGGCCAGACGCTGAGGCTCGATCTCTACAGGCTGGTCTGCTATTTCCAAACCAGTGAGTATTTGGCGAGCCTATCGGATGGCGGCGACTTCTGCCCATGGCAGGGTCTACGCGATGAGTTTCAGGATTCCGAGATTATGCGTATCCTTCTCCAGACAGCAGTAGCGGTTCGATTTATCGGCGCGGGACATGCGGATAACAAACGCGCGCAGAAGGACTGGCTAGAAGATGCAGTTGGCAGGCTCTTCAAGAACGTTGGCGAAGCGGCGTCCGAGCCGCTGCCACTACGCGAAGCGTGCAACAAGATCATCCACGCGAAGAACATTGTCCTGGACAGCAACGAGAGTGGGAACCCATTCGAACACTTCATCAAACCACGCACTTTCTGCTACGACAATTTTGAACAGAAGACGGGGTGGAAAGCTGAGATCGATCTACTGCCTTTCGTCGAGCTCTGCGACGCGCTCGCGCAGCAGTTTTCCTAGATACGAACATGCTCGCCCAAAGCGGCAGGCTGTTTGCGATGCCGTATCTCGCGCCTTGCTCGGCGGTGGGTGTTATAAGCGGACACGATGGTCTGCTATGCTACGCTATCGCAGCACAAGTGTAGCACCCGCGCAGTGAATGTCAGACCTGACCAATATCGAAAAGCGGAAGCTTGAGCGCCTGCTCGGCATGGCTAGCGGCTACGTTGTCGACTTCTCGAACCGGACGTTCGACGAGTTCGTGACGGACACAGTCGGCAGGAACATTTATGACGCGAAGTACGACGCCTACGGGACTTCGAAGGCAAACCGCCTCCGAGCCTTCTGGCAAACAGAGCCGAACTACGTCGTTGCGAAGCTCATGGGTCCACTCCTCGACTACCAAAAGGAAGTCGAGGACCGGAACCAAACTTCCGACAACTTCTACCTGAAGAAGAAACCCGAAGAATTGCAGCAAAGCGCCTCGCTTCGAGAAGAGTGCCAGCGCATCGTAACGCGACTGTTGCAGAGTCGGGCTGTTCCAGAAATTGAAGCGCTCGCCGCCATTTCAGACGAAAAGGACTTCGAAGTGGTCGCCCGTGCCGTTCGAGACGCAATCGAGAAGAACGAACCCGAGAGCGGCCTCGACCGGCTGCACACGTTCGTCATCAAATACGTGCGAACGCTCTGCCGAGACCGAGGACTGGCGGTCACACGGGACAAACCGCTCCACAGCCTCTTTGGCGAGTACGTTAAGAGCATACAAGGAAGCGGCCTCATCGAGTCGGAGATGGCTCTGCGGATTCTAAAGTCCAGCATTTCGACGCTCGACGCGTTCAATGACGTGCGAAATAATCGAAGCCTCGCTCACGACAACCCGATCCTCGACTACGATGAAGCACTCCTGATTTTTAACCACGTAGCTAGTTCAATTCGGTTCCTGAGTAGCATCGAAAAGAAGATCCGCGCGCAGAAGCAAGAGCCAGCACAACCTTCCGGCGATGACGTTCCGTTCTGAGAAGAAACCGACGGCCCAAGGCCCTGGAACAGGAATGTATACCTGGCGACTCGCTTTCGAAGCACCCCAGCTATAGCGTTGAAAAGCTTCTTTTCCTCCGCAGCGATTACTCCCCATAAACGCCCTTCAGTGATGACAGCCCGCCGGACGCCGTAATCAGGACTTCGGGCGCTAACTAACGAGGCGATACGCTTCGCGGACGTCTAGCCGGGATGCCGTGAAGCATGCCCTCCACACTGATGTCTTCGTCAACGTCGGGCCAGTGTATGCCAGAACCACTGCCGATGATCTCGAATCGTGAGCGCTGCTCAGGAGTTGCCTCGGACAGGCGCCATGACCACGCCAAAGGCACACTGATCGTGCGACCGTCGAATAACTGGGCAGAAATCAAATCGTCCGACACTGAAACACTCTGAATTCTTGGCTCAACGTTCGGTGCAGTGCTCATGCCAAGCCTCCAAAATCCTCTCGACGTTACGGACCACTTCAGCACGAATCTGATTCAACTCCCCCGCGGAGAAACCATCGTTCCGAGCCAACGCGACAGGGATAAGCCAATACTTGCAGACTCTGTTCTCACGCTGAACGTGCACGTGTTCCGGTTCGTTGCAGTCGAAGCTGTAAAAGAAGAACCGATAGCGGCCCGAAATGTTCTTGACCGTTGGCATCTAGTGCCTTCATTGCCGCACGACCACATGGTACCGCACTCGCGAATGGTACCGATGCAGTCATCTCCGCCGCAGTGCTCCAATCGTCGACACGTCAATCGTGCGGAAAACATTGATCTCGCGCGCCTTGGCGTGATCCCGACCGATCACTCCCCACAAACGCCGCTTCAGGCCGCCAGCCTCCCACCCGCGCGGCACCGGATTTCGAACGTCGCCAACCCGTCTACAATGAGAAGCGAGGACCCCTCCAGTGCCACGTCAATTCGACGTCGTGATCGAGCGCGATTCACAGGGCTACTACGTAGCCTCCGTTCCCCAAATCCCCGCCTGTCACACGCAGGCGCGTTCGCTCGACGAGGTCACCGAGCGTATCCGCGAAGCCATCGCGCTATGCCTGGAGGTGGACGGCGCGCCCGAGCAGGAATTGGAGTTCATCGGCATCCAGCGGGTGACGATCGCCGCATGAGCCGGACGCCCCGTGTCACCGGCTCCGAACTTACTCGCCAAGGCCGGGTTCGGCGTTCTGCGCGTCAAAGGCAGCCATCACTTCCTCCGCCACCTGACGGGCGGAGCACCGTTGTGCCAACGCATTCCGGTGAAGCCATCGGTCCCGGCCTCCTTCACAAGATCCTTCGGGATTGCCAAATGACGGTCGAAGAACTGTCGGAATTCCTGTAGAACCGATTACTCCCCATAAACGCGCCTGGATCAGCGTATCGACGGAACGCCGAGTTGATCGCAGATCTTTCGCGCCAGGCGATTGTCGATTTCGGCATGACGCGGCAGCGGAGCTTTCGCGCCCGTCGTCGGGTTCGAGAAGATCGAATGACGACCACCTTCTCGTGAAAGAGTGCATCCGTTCCGGCGGAGATGGTCCAGCAACTCGTGCCGTTTCACTTCGGAGCGGTCCCGGCGTGGACCGATAGCGGTACCAGTTCGATGAGATCTGCATCAGGACTGTGCGCGTCCTCCGACGGGACAGGGAGCGGCTTGCCTTCTTCGAGCAGTGCCTGAGCGAGGTCCTCAAGAGCGCTTGCAATCATCAGGCGCGCGTCCGGCAGGTCGAAGCCTTGTGTAACCGCACCGGGAAAGTCGAGCGCCTCCGCCACGACCATCTCGCCTGGTGCGCGCGGGAGGTAGAACGCGACGTGGTATCGGAGCATAGATCCATGATAATACGTGGCTTGCAGTAATCGGTCGCCGATCGGTCCCGCCAAACGCCCTTCAGTGATGACAGCCCGCCGGACGCCGTAATCAGGACCTCGGGCGCTAACTAACGAGGCGATACGCTTCGCGGACGTGCAGCCGGAATGCCGTGAAGCATGCCCTCCACACTGGACACATCCAGTGCCACGTCAATTCGACGTCGTGATCGAGCGCGATTCACAGGGCTACTACGTAGCCTCCGTTCCCCAAATCCCCGCCTGTCATACGCAGGCGCGTTCGCTCGACGTGGTCACCGAGCGTATCCGCGAAGCCATCGCGCTATCCCTGGAGGTGGAGGGCGTGCCCGAGCAGGAATTGGAGTTCGTCGGCATCCAGCGGGTGACGATCGCCGCATGAGCCGGACGCCCCGTGTCACCGGCTCCGTACTCATTGCTGCACTCGCCAAGGCCGGGTTCGGCTTTCTGCGCGTCAAAGGCAGCCATCACTTCCTCCGCCACCTGACGGGCGGAGCACCGTTGTGCCAACGCATTCCGGCGAAGCCATCGGTCCCGGCCTCCTTCACAAGATCCTTCGGGATTGCCAAATGACGGTCGAAGAACTGTCGGAATTCCTGTAGAACCGATTACTCCCCATACGCGCCAGGGTCCGTCCATCCACCGTGGCGTGCAGTTGCCCACGGTGAGAACCGGACGGCAACTTTCCCCAAACGCCGCAGTCATCCCGTGGACGTCGCCGGCGCCCGGATCGCCCCCACCTCCGGCTCGTCCCGAACCGCAAACCCGAAAGCTGTGGCCGCTCCCCGGGAAAAAGATCATCTTGCTGGCGGGGACGGGCTGACCGCCGTAAGCGCGTTCACCACTCATTCACAAAAATATCGCCCCCATTTTCAATCCCGCGCCGCCCCAACCGCCCCGCGCCCCCTTCCCCTATGCCCTAAGCTGAAATCAGGAAAGGCTGGTTCGTTCACCCGAGCCGGCCCGATGAGTTTAATGCTGCGCAGCATTTCATCGTCAGTGGGGCGGCCTTGGGCCGCTCCCATCGGTGATCCTGGCGCCCGGCGCCCCTAGAAAGGCTTGCCGCGGGACTGGCCTTGTGTGCCAGATGCCGCGGA
>JAJPJX010000075.1 GCA_021324015.1 Solibacteraceae bacterium
GCATCTCGCCCGCATGCGACGTGAAGATCCGTCCCGTCTACCGAAGTGAAAGTCTCAATCGACGCACGCGGCTGCGTCCGCCGCGCCAGCGGCTTAGTTCTCACGCCCGTTGCTGACTTCTGCAGTTCAACCGTCAGATCCGGAAGTCGCCGCAGGTGTGCGCTCCCCCGTCGAGGCTCTAAAAGACCACTTGTGCGCGGGGCTTCCCTAATTCATGCCGGTCCACTTCGCCCCCCGCGAAAATACCGTGCACCGCCAGGGCCAAAGAGAACCCAGGCGATCACGGCGCAGATCACGGCGTGGATGGCGAACTGGCGGAACGAGTGAAAGGCGCTCAGGATGACGTGAAACGCGATCCAGGCGAGCGCGGCCCAGCGCGCGCAGTTGTTGCCTCGGAGTATGAATACTCCGCACACCAGCGCCACCAGCTCCGTCAGTTCAACCCAGACGCTGCCGGATCGGGACGCCAGCATGGCGCGGAAATGGTAGGCAAAACCGGCTGCGCCCACCAGAATGTACACGTATCCCACGATCGTGACAGGCAGCGGGCGTTGGTTCGAATTCATGGCAGCCCCCCAGCACGGCGTCGCTGGTCTCTATAGAATCGCTCACCATCGGACGGCCGCGCCACCCCCGAGAAATTCGCCTCCGGCGATTCAGGATCCAGTGGCCGGCGGCTTCCAGGCCGCCGCGGAATAGCAACCACCAGGCCATCGCGACCCACACAGCAGCGGCCGCCGCCAGCGTCAGCCGTTGGGCAACGCAGGGATCGCGCAGCTCATACATTTTGCGCTGCAGCTCGCGGGTGTTCACAGTTGACCTTCTTCCGCGATGGTAGCGCCGGGCGCGGGCGCGCTTCGCGGCGGCAGCCACAGCAGCGCGTTCAGGCAGTGATTTCCCGGTCCGGCAGCCCGCGGCAGAAGTGGCCGGAAATCGCTATTTTCGCGCGCGGCTCAGTCGCATCAATGGCTTCCGGGCCGCGACCGCCAGGAAACAGCCTTTGGCCACTGGTTGTTGCCCGCGCCGCCGGCAGCGCCACTTTTCCATTGACCCAATCGCCCGATTGTGATAATTCGACACTCCCAGGCGGCAGCTTTTCTCTTCGTTCACTCGGCATTTGGGAAGAATTCAAAGCCGCCTCTCCGCGGCGCCCAACGCCGCTGCCTTCGGCGTCGCAGACCTTACCCCAGCCGTTCCTGCCCGGCGTGGGCGGCAATGCTTCCGCCGCCACCGCCTGGTCGGTCGGTCCTAGCTTGAAGCCGTCGCACATCGACCAGGTAGACGTCACGCTCCAGCGGGAGCTGTCCACCAAGGTGACCCTCGAACTCGGCTACATCGGCATGCGCAGCCGCGATGAGCAACTGGCTCTCAGCCTGGATTCGGTCCCCTACATGACCACCCTGAACGGCCAGAGCTTCGCCCAGGCGTTCGCCAATCTCTACCAGGCCGTCAGCGGAGGCCAGACGTCCATCCAGCCGCAGCCTTTCTTCGAGGCGGCCCCGGGGGGCCCTCCTCTGGCTTCTGCACCGGATTCGCCAGTTGCACCGCGGCGGTGGCTTCCAAACAGCGCACCAACGTGCTCACCACGGCGGTCTACAACTTATGGGCGGCTTTGAACGCCGCGCCAGGGTGGACGCTGGGCCGCACCATGCCCAGTTCGAACCCGGCCCAGGTGCTGGCTCTTCCCATGGCCGCCAGCCTGGGCTACGGAAACTACAACGGAGCCTCCCGCGCGCGGCCATCCTGTAAACTGGCGGTAGCAGGATGAAGCGCGCTCTGTTCATTGTCTTGCTTTGCCTGGCCGGCGTTTACGTGGGCGACGACCTTTCCCTGCGCTTCCGCATTCCGAAGAGCCGGGAACCCTTTGGCGTCGTGGAGGTCAAGCGCTACTACGCCGTGCCGCTCAAGGACCACAAAACCGAGTTCATGCCTCTCGATGCGCAGCCTCAGGCCTGCATCCAGTCCGTGTTCCCGCATTTCGGCTATAGCCCCTGCTGGTATCTGCGGCGCAATCGCCGCAAACCCATCCAGATGTGAGCCCTCCGCGGCCTCCCGTTCACAATCGCTCGAAAAACTTTTTTGCGCTTTTTTTCTGTCAGTTAGGGCCCATTTGAAAACCAGACAGAAAAGTCTGAATGGTAGCTTCGAAGCGGGAAGAGGACTTGCGCAGGAGCGAACATGAAGATCCAGAGAGCCCGCCAGAGCGCGGTAGGGGACGGTCGGGGGCCCAGCAGCGCCGCGCTGATTCGCAAGGCGATTCAGAACATCGAGAGCAAAATCGACACCAACGAGGTGAAAGCCACGATCGGGGACTTCATCCGGTTGCTGCAACTGGAAAAGGAGATGGAGATCGAGCAGCCGCGGGACATCAAGGTCACATGGGTAGACAAGAACCAGGCGGAATCTGCTACCGACGAATAGCGTATGAACCGCTGCCCTCGCAGAGAGCGTTTCATGATTCCGCCGCGCGGTTCAAGGGCTTCTCGGGGCCCATCGGGTCCGGCAAGAGCCAGGCGTTGTGCCAGGAAGCCATCAAGCTGACTTATCTCAATGTGGGCCGCACCGGGCTGATCGGTGCGCCTACCTACCCCATGCTGCGGGACGCCACGCAGGCCACGTTGTTTGAGATTTTGGACCACAACCACATTCCGTACGATTACAACAAGGCTGAGAACGTGCTCGTCATGCAGGATACGCGCTCGCGCATCCTGTTCCGGCCGGTGGACGACTTCGAGAGGCTCCGCGGCACCAATCTCGCCTGGTTCGGGCTGGACGAGCTGACCTACACGCCGGAGCCCGCCTGGCTCCGGCTGGAAGGCCGGCTGCGGGATCCCCAGGCCACCCGCCTCTGCGGGTTCGCCGTGTGGACGCCCAAGGGTTACGACTGGGTCTACCAGAAGTTCATCGCCGACCCAGTCCGGGGATACCACGCGGTCATCGCCCGGCCCTTTGAAAACCGGTTCCTGCTCGAAAAGATCCCGGATTTCTACGACCAGCTCAAAAAGAGCTACGACGAAAACTTTTACCAGCAGGAAGTCCTTGGCCAGTACCTGAATATGCACGGCGGTCTGGTCTACACGGCCTTCCAGCGGAATGACAACCTGGCAGACCTCAGCCTGGAGCGCGGCCTGCCGTTGCTCTGGACTCTGGACTTCAACGTGGACCCCATGTGCTCCGTGGTGGTGCAGATCGTGCGCGGCGTGGTGCGAGTGCTGGACGAGATCGTCCTCCGCCATGCGAGCACCGAGGAGGCCTGCGAAGCGTTTCAACAGCGCTTCCCCGATCATCCCGCGGGCGTGGTGGTCTACGGAGACGCCTCCGGCAACCACCAGCACACCACCGGCACCACGGACTACCAGATTGTGCGGGATTTTTTCCGCGGCAACTACCACGCCCGCCTGGTGTACAAGGTGGCGCGGTCCAACCCCAGCGTGCGCGACCGCGTGATGCTGACCAACTCGCTGCTGCGGAACGCCGGCGGCGAAAACCGGTTGCTGATCGACCCCAAGTGCAAGGAGCTGATCAAGGACTTCGAGCAGGTCTCCTACAAAGCCGACAGCAACCAGATCGACAAGGACCGCGACCGCCGGCGCACTCACCTGGCCGACGCGCTGGGGTACCTGCTGTGGGAGGAATGCGGGCCGCGGCCCGCCATCGGCGAAAAAGGGGAACGCCTGCTGTAAGGAACTGCCATGCAAAATATCAATCGGGAGCATCCCGAGTACGTCGCCCGCAAGGCGATGTGGAAAAAGTACAAGGACCTGTACGCCGGCGGCGAACAGTTCCAGACCAGCGCCTCCGACTACCTGGTGCGGCGGCATCGCGAGCCCAGCGAGATCTACTCGGAACGGCTGGATCGGGTCTTTTACGAGAACTACATCGGCTCGATCATCGACTGGTACGCGGCTACGCTCATGCGCCGTGAGCCGGTGCTGCAATTTGAAGGCAACGATGACACGGGCCGGCAGTTCTTCAACCTCTTTGCCGAAGACTGCGATCTGAAGGGCACCACGCTGGCGGAGTTCTTTCGCCAGCGCTTCGTGCAGACGCTGGTGTGCGGGCGCAGCTACATCGTGGTGGACTTTCCGCGGCTGCCACAGGCCGTCTTGAGCCGGGCCGAGGAGGACGCTTTGGGCCGCTCCCGCGCGTACCTGGTGGATTATTCGGCCGACGAGGTCATCAACTGGAGCTACGACCGCACCGGCGGCCTCGACTGGGCCGTGCTGCGCACCACCTGCTTGCAGCAGTCCCAGGTCACGGACCGCGATTGGGTCAGGGAGACCCGCTGGATCTACTACGACCGCGAGAACTTCCAGATCTGGCGCCGGCTCAGCGATAGCGGCCCCCTGGAGTTGGTGGACGAGGGCCGGCACGGCTTGGCCGGCCTGCGGCGCGTGCCGGTCTTCCTGTTCCAGGTCACCGAGGGGCTCTGGCTGATGAACAAGGCAGCGCTGCTGCAACTGGAGCACTTCAACAAGTCCAATGCGCTGGCCTGGGCGCTCACCATGGGCCTGTTTGCCACGCCGGTGGTCTACTCCGAGCGCGAGTGGAACCAGATCGTCGGCGAGTCCTACTACATCCAGCTCGGTCCGCAGGACCGCTTCGGCTGGACCGAGCCCGAAGGCCGTGTGTTTCAGATCGCCGCCGACAACCTGGTTCGCCTGAAGGACGAGATCTACCGCGTCTGCTACCTCATGAACCAGGCGGGCGGGCTGGAGTTCACCAACGTGAGCCAGTCCGGCGTGAGCAAGCAGCGCGACTTCAGCATCACGCAGGAGGTCCTGCGCGCCTACGGCGACGCCGCCAAGGAGACCATCAAGCAGGTGCTCCGGGCCATCGCCGCCGCGCGGCAGGACGGCCTGTCCATCGACGTTTCGGGCCTGGACGAGTTTGACATCGGCGACTTCAGCCACGAACTCGACGACGCCCGCAAACTGCTGGATCTGGACATCGGGTCGGAGACTCTGAAACGCCAGATCTACAAGAAACTCGCCATGAAGTACCTCTGCGACGCCCGCCAGGAGCTCAAGGACCGGGTGGCGCAGGAAATCGACGCGGCGGAATAGCAACCCAAAACAGGAGAGTGTATGGAAACACCAGACATTCAGGCGATCGTGCGCCAGGCGATCCAGGAGTTCACCCAACAGCAGCACCAGCGGGCCGAGCCGGCCTACAAGGCTGAACTGGTGGAAGAGCGCAAACGGCGCGAACAGATGGAGCGCCGGCTCAACGAGTTGGTGGAGGAGAACAAGCGCAGCCGGCAGGTGGCCGAAGAAGCCCAGCGGGGCGCGGCCATCCGCAGCGAATTGCAGCGGCTGGGCGTGGCCAAAATCGACCTCGCGTACAAGGCCGTGCAGGACGGGATCTTCCGGGCGGAAGACGGCCGCTACCTGGCGCGCTCGGAAAGCGGCGAGACCAGCATGAAGGACTACCTGGCCTCGTTCGTGAGTGAGAATCCGGAGTTTCTGCCGGCGCGGATTTCCGGCGGGTCGGGCATGACGACCACGCAAAAGGCTCCCGCGGCCGGGCACGAACACGTCGATCTGGAACGGATCCGCCCGGGCATGGACCCGGAGGAAATGCAGCGCGTGCGGCAGGAGATCGTGCGCGTTGCCTCGCAGACATTGCGGGGACTGTAGAGAAGACAGGAGATTGAATGCCAGCGATTACGTCTACGAATGTAGCCAATGCGATTGTCAAGCTGGTGGCGGCGGATGCGCTGCCCGCGCTGATGGGGAACCTGGTGATGGGGAACCTGGTGAATCGCGACTACGAGCCGGTACTGGCGCAGGCCGGTGACACGGTGAACATCCCGATCCCTCCCACCCTGGTGGCGAACAACATCGCGGAAGGCGGCACGGTGCAGACCCAGAACCCGACCCTGGGCAACGCGCAGGTGGTTCTGAACACCCACGCGGAAGCGACCTTCCAGATTCCGGACGTCACCAAGGTGCTGGCGGTCCCGGACCTGCTGCAGGTCTACATGCAGCCGGCGGTGATCGCCATCGCCGAGAGGATCGAGACGGACCTGCTGAACCTGTACAGCTACTTCACCGGCAACACCCCGGTGGGGACGGCGGGCACGCCTATCGTCGAGGCGGTGGTGGACAGCGCGGAGACGACATTGTTCCAGGCGAAGATTCCGGCCAGCGAGCCGAAGTTCCTGGTAGTGGACGGGGCCACCTACGGGCAGTTGCGGCAGATCCAGCGCTTCAGCGAGTTCGACACGGCAGGAGAGGCCGGCCTGCACGCCCTGATCGACGGCACCGTGGGCAAGATCAAGGACTTCTTCGTCTTCCGGTCGCAGTTTGTGGCCAAGACGGGCAGCTCTCCGGTGAACACGCACAACCTGGCGTTCACCAAGAATGCGATCGGCCTGGTGATCCGGCGTTTGCCCCAACCGCTGCCTGGCACCGGCGCCGTGGCGCAATACGCCGAACTGGGGAATTTCGGCATGCGGGTGGTGATGAGCTACCAGCCGAACACGCTGGCACAGCAATTCACGGTGGACGTGCTGTACGGCTGCGCGGCCATCTACAACAAGTTCGCCGTGCAGGTGAACAGCTAGGAAAAAACAGCGGAGCCGTCCGGCCAGCCGGAAGGCTCCGCGCCGCGAGGAGAGCATGGACCTGAAAGCGTACTTCCGACAGATTCGCCAGATCGAGCAGGGCCTCGAAGATCCATTCGTCGTGATCGTGAGCGAGCCGACCGACGATGGCGGGCAGGCCGGCATTCGGACCGAAGTTCCGCGGTACATAGCGGCCAAGATGATGGTGGAGCGGCGCGCCCGGCTAGCCAGCGCCGAAGAGGCGCGGAGATTCCGCGAGGAGCAGACGGAGGCCCGGCGGGCCGCCGAGCAACTGGCCGCCGCCAGCCGCATGCAGTTCACGATCGCGCCGGCCAAGCCCGGGAAGCAATAGACCGCCATGGCACTGTTCAGCGACGGCTCCATATCGACCACCGACGACCTGGCAGCCTACGATTCCGCGATCATGGACGTGGCCAGCACGGAAGGGATCGACCTCACGAGAAAGCTCGCCCTGGCACAGGATGAGCTGAGCGTGATGCTGACCTCGCTGCTGCCCGAGGATCAAAGCTGCGGCCTGGGGAACGTGGTGGTCACCACGCCCTTGCGGCTGTGGCACACGCTGCGCACGCTGGCCCTGGCATACGAAGACGCGTATTACAACCAGTTGAACGACCGCTACCAGGGCAAGTGGCAGGCCTTCGCCGAGCGGGCCCGCTGGGCCCAGGAGCAACTCATGCAAGCCGGCGCCGGATTCGTCACCGATCCGATTCCGCAGGCCCAGCCGGCGGTATTGACGGAAGCGCCAGCGCCGCAGCCGGCGGCAACCTACTACGCAACCGTGACGTGGGTGAACGCGAGCGGGCAGGAAGGAGCGCCCGCCGAGCTGCGGTCGCTCGAGGGCAGCGCGGGCAACTCGATCCAGGTGCGGCCGGTGGCTCCGCCGGCGAACGCGGCGGGCTGGAACGTCTACGTGGGCTTTTCTCCGGACGCGATGTACCGGCAAAACGATGCGCCCATGGCCACAGACCAAACCTGGACGTTCACGGACCCGGCGCTGGCCACAGAGACGCTGCCGGGCAACGGGCAGGCACCCGATTTTCTACGCGCCCTGCCGCGGATCCTGCAAAGGGGCTGACGATGGCACAGGCAGCTAAAGCCGCCGCGACCAAGGTGATTGCCCTGCTGACGGCGCCGGCGGGGGTCAACGGCAACCTGGCCGCACTCGCGCAGGCGGCAGGGGTGACGCTTCCGGTGATTACCACGGGCCAGATCGCTGCGCAGAACATTGCCAGCGACCTGGCCGAGCGCAGCGCGGACGTGAAGTATCCAGCGCTGAACATTTATTGCGAAAAACTCTCTAACGTACTGCGGGAGAAATTCCGGACCTTTTCGGGAACGGCTTCGATGGCGATCGAAGTGCGGCTATCCCAGGACCGGCTGGACGGGCTGGAGTCGAACCTGCAATTGTACCTGGACGCCGTGACGCAGGTGCTGGATACGAACCGCGGCGACTGGGGCTCGGGCATGTTTTACGCGGGAGGGTACGAGGCGGTCATCCATCCGGTGAAGCGGGGCGGACGCAACTTCATCCAGGTGGCCAAAGTGACTTTCGACGTGGGAGTGAGCAGCTAAGGACATGAGTTCGTATATTTCATCGAATGCAAACCGGTTCTACACCGGTCTGGAAAGCGCCTACGGGCGCGTTCCGCAGATCACCGACGGGAACCGGATTCCGGCCGTCGCACTGTCCATCCAGCAACAACTGGAGAAGCGAGAACGCAAGGACAAAACCGGGAGCCGGACGTTTCCGGGGTTGCCGGCGGGCGGCAGACGCCGCACCACGTTCGATCTGCGGACTTACCTGACGAGCTGGAACACGCAGAACGGCGACCCCGCATACGGACCGCTGGTCGAGGCGTGCCTGGGAGGGAGTCCGTTGCGATTCGCCGGCGGGACAGCCAGCGTTTCGAACGGCGCCACGCTGACGTTCACGGCGCCGCACGGGCTCGCGGGCGGGCAGGCTGTGAGCTGCGGGGGCGAGATCCGGTTCGTCATGGCGGTGGTGAACCCGACGACAGTGCAGTTGAACGCACCGTTCTCCGTGGCGGGGCCGGGGGCGCCGATCGGCGGGACGATTTCGTACGGGCCGGGCACAGACCTCGGCAGCGTGAGCGTGTTCGACTACTGGTCCCCGAGCACGGCGGTGCAGCGGATCCTGTGCGGGGCGGCCGTCAATCAAATGACGGTGCAGATCAACGGGGATTATCACGAGTTACGATTCAGCGGCTTCGCGCAGGACGTAATCGACAGCGCCAGCTTCACGGGATCGGCCGGGCAGCTCAGCAGCTTTCCGGCGGAGCCCGCCATGGGCGAGTTCGACTACTCGATCGTGCCCGGGAACCTGGGACAGGCGTGGCTGGGGAGCTCGCCGGACCGCTTTCTGACCATCACGAGCGCCTCGATTGTGATCGACAACAGCCTGGACCTGCGGGCGAACGAGTTCGGCTCGAGCGTCCCGCTGGGGATCTCGCCGGGGGTGCGCAGCGTTTCGGTGACCTTCAGCCTCTACGAGCAGGATGAGGACGCCACCAAGGGACTCTACCAGGCGGCGCGGCAGCAATCCCCGATCAGTGTGATGTTCCAACTGGGCGAGCAGAGCGGGCAGGTGATGGGCGTCTACCTCCAGAGCGTGGTGCCGGAAGTGCCGGAGTTCGACGACGGCCAAACGCTGCTGCAATGGAGCTTCCAAGGATCGCGGGCGCAGGGGACCACCGACGACGAAGTGGCGGTGGCATTCGGATAGCGGGCGGCCATGACCTACGAAAGCACCATCACGGTGAAGGCCAAGTCGGCGCCGGGAGTCACGCTGCTGGTCAACCGGATGTCGTTCGCGCGGCGGCTGGAGCTGATGCGGCGCATCCGGAGACTGGCGCACGAAGCGCAACTGCCGGAGACCGCGGATGAAGCTGAGGAGAAGATGGACGCAGCCCTGCTGGCCTTCGAATTGGACCGGATCTATGTGACCTGGGGAGTTCGGGAGGTCCGGGGCCTGGAGATCGACGGCGCGCCAGCCACGCCGCAGACGCTGGCCGACGCCGGACCGGAAGCGCTCTTCCGAGAGGCGCTGGCGACGGTGAAGGCTTCCGGCGGGCTGGGCGGCGCGCGAGGAGGACAGCATGGCTAAAGCGGCAGCCAACACGCTGCTGGTGACGTTTCAACAGGTTGCGGGCGGGCCGCAGATGGATTCCTCCGCGCTGGTGAGTGAACTGGATGCGCTGCGCTCGGTCAGCGAGACGCAGGTGGACGCCGTCAGCTCGAACACGGAAGCGGTGACGCAGAACACGGCCTCGCGCGGCGCGACCGGAGTGGCCAGGGACGTGGCCAGCACGCTGGGCAAGACCGCGCTGAGCATGATGCCGCTGGTGGGGCTGTTCGCGAACCTGTTCGGAGGGGGAGGACAGCCGGAGCAACCACCGCCGCTGGTGAAATACGCACCGCCGGCACCGATTCAGTTTGAGGGCAGCATCGTGGCGCCGGGCGCAACGCCGAACGGCGTGACGGCGGATGCGACACCGCAGGCAGCGGCGCCGAGCGCGGCACCGCAGACGGTGACCCCGCAGGTGACCATTCAGGTGCAGGCCATGGACAGCCGGTCGTTCCTGGATCACAGCCAGGAAATCGCCCAGGCAGTGCGCGAAGCCATGCTCAACATGCACCCGTTGAACGACGTGGTGAGCGATCTCTGAAGATGGCCACTTTTCCCAAATTGAAGACCGGCGCCGTGCTGCAGTATCCGGCGGGTAAGAGCCTGCGATACGCGCAGGAGACGGTGCGGTTCGTGGACGGCAGCGAGCAGAGGTATCGCAACCGCGCCGCGGTGCGGCGGCGGTGGACGGTGCGGCTCGATGTGGTGGACGAAGGCGAACTGGCGGAACTGGAGAGCTTCTTCCTGGAGAACCAGGGCGCCTATGGGAGCTTTGCTTTTGTGGATCCGTGGGATGGGGTCGAGTACGAGGACTGCAGCCTGGAAGACGACAGCTTTACGTTCCGCCTGGTGGACGGGCTGCGCGGGCAGGCCACGCTGACGGTCAAGCAGAACAGGAGCTAGCATGGCGTGCTTTCCACAACTCGCGACGGGGGCGACCAGCCAGTACCCGGTGCAGAAGCGTCGATCGGCGCGCACGGTGATGAACGCCTGCCTGGACGGCAGCACCCTGAAGTGGGCGGACCCCGCGGGGGTGGTGACCGAGTGGGAACTCCACTTCGCCGAACTCACCGATGAGGAACTGGCGGCCCTGGAGACGTTTTTCCTGAGTATGGAAGGGACGCTGGGCAGCTTTACGTTCCTGGACCCGGCGGGAAACCTGCTGTGCTGGAGCGAAGACCTGGCACAACCGGCATGGACCAAGGACCCGCTGCTGACGGTCACCGGCGGCATAGACGACGCCTGGGGTGGCAAACGCGGTTTCCGGCTGCAGAACACGGGCGGCGGCAGCCAGCGGCTGGAGCAGACACTCGCAGCTCCGGCGGGCTACTGCTACGCGCTGAGCCTCTACGCGCGGAGCTTGCAGGGAGCAAAGGTCCGACTACTGCGCGGAACCGAGGCGTCCGAATGCCAAATCGCGGCGGCCTGGCGGCGGCTGGTTTTCGCGGGCCAATCCCAGAGCAACGCCGACAACATCGCATTCGGAGTGGAACTGGACGCCGGCGCGGTGGTTGACGTCTGCGGACTCCAGGTGGAGGCTCAGCCGTGGGCCTCTCCGTATAAACGGAGCAACGCCAAGGGGGGCGTATACACGGATGCGCGGTTCTCCACGGATTCGCTGGAGATCACGACGGAGGGTCCCGGGCAGCACGGGTGCGTGCTGCGGGTAATCCATGCAGACCATATCTGAACTGAAGGAACAAGCGGTCACCGAGTCGCCGCTGCTGTTGTTCGAGTGCACTTTACGGGACGGCACGGTGGAGCGCTGGAGCACGCACCGGGTGACCGTGGACGGCCAGACGTACGAGGCGCGGGTGCTGGGACACAACGTCTTCGAGGTGCAGGCAGCCTCCGACCAGGGGGCGGACGGCATCCCCCGCATCGCCCTGGCGCTGGCCAACGCGGACTCGCACTTCTCGCAACTGGAGCGGACCGTCGGCTGGAAGGGGGCGCGAATGACGGTGCGGTTCCTCTTCTACGACCTGCGCGGAGATGCACCGGCAAGCGAAAGCACAGTGCTGTTCCAGGGATTGGCGAACCCGCCGGAAGAGATCACAGAGTCGGTGTTCCGGCTTTCGGCGATCAACCGGCTGAGCATGCAGCGGGTACTGCTGCCGGAAGTGCGCATTCAGCGGCTGTGCCCCTGGGAGTTCCCCTCCACTCCGGCGCAGCGGCAGGAAGGCGTGACGGGCGGGGACCGGGGCAGATACTCACGGTTCTTCCGCTGCGGGTACTCGCCGGACGCAGACGGCGGTGTTGGGAACTCAGAAGGCGGCGCGCCGTTTGCGGCGTGCGGGCGGACCCGCGCGGACTGCGAAGCCCGCGGAATGTTCCAGGCGGACGCGGCGGGGCGAGGAACGCGGCGGTTCGGCGGCATCGAGTTCGTGCCCTCGTCCATCTGGGTGCGGAGCTACGGGGAAAAGGGCTGGCACGCCGCGGCAGTTTCCGAAAACACCGCCCGGTATAACGATTTGGTGCCACTAGTGTACGGCACGGCCTGGTTTGCTCCGCCGGTGGTGTTCGCGCGGAACGACGGCAACCTGACGCACCTGGAAGTACTGCTAGGGATGGGCGAGATCGAGGGCGTCGTGAAGGTTTTGGTCAACGACATCGAGATCCCCCGGGGAAGCACGGGCGCCAACATGACAGGCACCGGCTGGTACAACCTGGTGAGCCGGGGGAACCGGACCGGAGACTTCAACCTGGACTTCAGCGGCGGGGATCCCTATGGCAGCATGGCGTACCTTTCCCTGGTGGTGCCGACGCGGATCAACGACGGGCAAGCGCTGCCGAGCGTAAAGGTGCTGATCCAGGGGCTCAGGCTGGCGACCTTCGGCGCGGATGGGACGTACCTGGGCGACAACTTCACGAACAACCCGGCGTGGGTGCTGCTGGATCTGCTGCAGCGCGGCGGATGGGCGCTCAGCGAGATGGATTTGGGGAGTTTTGCGGCGGCGGCGGCGTTCTGCGAGGAACGGATCGACACGCAGGACCTTTACGGCAAGCCGATTCAGACGCCGCGATTTCAGTGCAACCTGGTGGTGGACAAGCGGCGCAGCGCCGGGGACCTGATCCGGGGGATCCGGAATGCGTCGCGATTGCTGGCTAGCTACGGCGCGGGCGGGTTACTGCAACTGCGGGTCGAAAACTCGCTCGCGCTGGAGCAAGCGGCCAAGCCGGAGTGGAGCAACGCCAACGAAACCCTGAACGGCGGCTGGCCGAGCTACGAATTCGGCGACGGGTCCTCGGGGACTTCGGGCATCCTGCGGCGGTCCAACGGCGAGGCGAGCTTGAAGGTATGGTCGCGGAATTCCGCAGACACGCCAAACCGGTTTTCGGTGGAATTTCAGGACGCGTTCAACGAATACCAGCAGGACAGCTATTCGCTGGTGGACTCGGACGACGTGGACCGGACCGGGCAGGAGGTGACCGCTCCGCTGACGGTGCTGGGCTTGCCGCACTATGACCAGGCGGCGCGGATTCTGAAGTTCTACCTGGACAAGTCGATTGCCGGGAACGTGTATGTGACGTTTGACAGCAGCGTGAAGGCGGTGGGGCTGCGGCCGGGGGACGTGATCACGGTCACGTATTTGAAAGAAGGCTTCGAGCGGCAGCCGTTCCGGGTAGTGAAACTGGCGCCGGGATTGAACTACCGCACGGTGACCATCACGGCGCAGATCCACGACGACGGCTGGTACGAGGATACGAATGGGCAGGTCAGCGGGAGCTCGGGAGGACGCCGGCAGCCCGGTTTCGGAGTCGGGCTGCCGCACCCGCTGATGGGGAACCTGAGGGACGACAACGGGGAAATCCAGTACGAGATCAGCGAAAGCGCCACGGACGCTTCCGACGGGGGAGAACACGTGGAAGCGACGGTGGGCTTCCTGGCGCCGGCGGCGCCGCATCCGGGCGGGCCCGGAATTCCCCTGGTGAGCCTTTCGGCGACGATTTCGGAGGGCGGCAAGCTGGCGGGCGGCCAGACGCTCTACTATGCGGTGAGCGGCTCGGACGCCGCGGGCGGGGAGAGCGCGCTCTCGTTCCTGGTGCCGGTGACGATTCCGGGGGAGAGCAGCACGAACAGCGTGACGCTGGGCGGGCTGAGTTTCGCGCCCGGCACCGTGGGGTTTGACGTTTACCGGGGGACGAACCCGGCGCAGCTCTATCGCATTGCCTCAGATGAGCCCGTGGCGGAGCAGTTTACCGACGACGGCCTGGATCCGCAGGTGGCGGCACCGCCGGACGCGAACTACGACCACGCGAACTTCTACTGGCGGCTGGAACTCCAGCCGGAATACGCGGCCACCCTGCACACGACGAATTCCGTGGGCAACGAGGCGCTGCAAATGGAGGCGGACGCACACCAGGGGATGACGGTGCGGATCACGAAAGGCCGCGGCGCAGGGCAGGAACGCACCGTCACGGGCAACACGGCGACGGAGCTTACTGTGCAGCCGGAGTGGGCCGTGGAGCCGGACGCGACCAGCGAGTTCGCGGTGGCAGAATCGGGCTGGCACTTCGGGGCGAGCGCCAAAAGCAGCCCGGTGCAGTTCGAGATTCCGAACCGCGCGGGGGCGGTGCTGCACATTTCGGGGCGGGCGGCCAACGTGAACGACGAAGAGGCAGCGCCGGAGCTGTGCACGCTGACGCGGTGGGTAGTGGGCGGCAGCGGGCACACCGACGCGGACCTGCCGCCGACGCCGGTGTTCGGGCTGGGGCTGGCACAGGGGCGGGGCGGCACTCTGGAGCTGAGCGGCGTGAGCTTCGAGGACCTGACGAACACGCGGACCATCGTGGCAGGCACGCTGACGCTGCACTATCACGACGAATTGGCGGGTTTGCCGGCTCTGGCATTGGCGGTGGACGCGGCAGCGGACGCCACGACCATCAGCCTGAGCGCGGCGGGGAGCGACGCAGCCGGTTCGTTCGTGCAGATCGAGGGCGAGGTGCTGCGGGTGGAAGAGGTACTGGGCGACGGAACACAATACCGGGTGACGCGCGGGGTGCACACGAGCGAGGCGACGACGCACGCGGCCGGCACGCCGGTGTACTCCCTGCTCCGGAAGGTGCTGATCGCGCCGTTTCCGCAGGATTTCTTTGGCAGCCCGTACTCGGGGTCGTGGACCTATCCGGTCCTGTTGCCGGAAGCGCGGGTGGCGAGCGCAGAGTTATTCGTGACCAACCGGAAGGGGAACAGCGGCACGGCGGCGACGGCGCTGACGGGGAACGTGGATTACGGGCTGCGAACGCTTTCGGGCGGGCAGTTCTCCTTCCAGGTGCAGGGATTCCTGGCGGTGGACCTGGCGGCGGCGCCGGACGTGGTGGTGGAGGCGGCGCACGCCGTGCGGGATGTCTACGCGGTGGTGAAGCAGGCACCGGACGCGCCTGTGGTGATCCGGCTGCAACAGGACGGCAGCGACTACTGCACGCTGACGATTCCGGCGGGCGGCATGGTATCGAACACGGTGGACGGGCTGACGTTGCCACCACTCTCTGCCGGAGCGCGGCTGAGCCTGGCGATTGACGCGGTGGGCACCACCCAGCCGGGCGCGGACCTGACGGTGGTGATGCGCCTGTGAGCGACCTGGAAAAGCTGCGGCCGGACCGCGACCTACAGTGCTATTTCGAGCGGCCTTCGGCGGCCGCGGCGCTGAGCGAGACCGGCGCGGCGGGGTTCACGGTTTCGGGATGCTGGCGGCAGCAGTTCGACTGGGCAGTGGTGGAGTGGAACCGGGACAACGTGTTCGAGCACCCGGCACTGCGCAACCTGCCGGACGGGGACCTCAGCGGATTGCAGTTGAGCTACGAAGAGACGCGGGAGAACGCGATTCCGCTGGATGCCACCTGGTACCCAACGGTGGACTGGCCTTATCTGCGGGTGTGGGCGGCGGACACGAACAACAACGAGAACATCTACAAGATTCCGCTAGCCGCGCACGCCACTGCGGTGGAGGGGGATTTCCGACCGGCGACGGCGACCTTCGAGTTGCAGGGGACGCCGGCGAAGGACGACTACGTCGAACTGGCGTGGCTGGACGAGCATTACACCTACCAACTGCTGGGGGCGGACCGGCTGGAGGACGCCGCGGCCGCGATCGTGGACAGCGTGAACCGGTCTTCGGCGACGATGCACGCCTCGCAGGACGGGGCCAAGATCACGCTGAGCTATGACCGCAGCCAGGCAGGGGCGAACGGGAACCGTATCGGCGTGTACGGGAACACGACGGGCGCAGAACAGTGGTCGCCAGCGTGGCAGACACTGAGTGGCGGGGTATCGCCCGGAAAATGGCGCATCAGCCTGGATTTCTCCAACGTGCAGGGATACGCCGGACCGGATTTCACCCAACTGACGACCGTGCCCACCAAGAATGTCCGCAAGATGCGGTGGACGTGGGCGGCGGATCTACAGGCGGGCACTTTCGCGCGGAGCGAATTCGCGGTGACGGTTTCGAACTGGAGCGTGACGGGCACGAACCGGGGCTACCAAGTGGCGGGACTTGGCAGCCGGCGAATCGAAGACGACGCGCCAGAAATGCAGTACAGCGGCGCGTGGAAGGAAGACCGGGGAAATTACTCCGGCGGGTCGATCCGCTATAGCCTGACGCCGGGATCGAGCGTGACTTGCCGGTACCAAGCGGGGCAGAATCACCGGCTGTACCTGGGGACCCGGAAGGCAGCGGCTTGCGGCAAGGTTCAGGTGATGGTGGACGGAGGCGCGCCACAGACTTTTGATTTGGCTTTACCCGCGGAGGACGTACTGGTCAGGTTGGCGGTTGCCGACCTGAGTGGGCAGGTTTCCCACACGGTGACGGTGACGCATACAGGGCAATCGGGGCAATCTGTGTACTTCGATTTCCTGGAGGCGGCCGTGCCGTGCGGGAGCCTGCCCGTTTTTTCGCCGGACGGAGAGACCACGCTGGCGACGGATTGGGACACAGACCATTCGATCGCACTGGCGCCTGAGCGCACGGCCTGGCTCCTGCACACCTTAGGATTTCAAGGACGGGCGAATCACTACGTGGGGGCCATGTGGTTCTACGAGCTGTACCGCCCGGGGCAGCAGTACGCGGCAGGGAGCATCACGTTTACGGGGACGCCAAAGTTCGGCGGCACGACGGCGATCTGGCTGGGGCCCACGGCGATGACGCACCTGAACCTGGTGGGGGATACGGCAGCGAGTGTCGCCAAGGCTTTCGAGCTGCTGATCAACGCGGGATCGACAGGCGTGTGGGCACATGCCGACGGGGGAGTGCTGACCATTCAATCCCGCGCGATGGGGCAGGCAGGCAATGCGCTAACGATTGCGGCACAGACCGACAGCGCGGACTTCACGGCCACGGTCCAGGGAAACACGGCGGGCGGGGTCACGACACTCGCGGGAGGAGCGGACGGCACGTGGCGGACGGACCTGAGCGCCACACCCCGGGTGAACCGGGCGGCGAGGGACTGGTGCCGGAGTTACTATCGGGCGCTGGCGGGGTACGGGACCGACGCGGCGGCAGCGTTCAGCATGGAATTGCAGCACGGCGACGACACGCCGGCGGCGGGGATCGCGCAGCGGTATCCGGACGGGACACCATGCTGGGTGAACACTCCGGCGCTGCAGACGAATTTCTCACCGGCCAGCACGGCCTTCTGGCAGCAGGTGTACCTGGACATGGCGCAGGTGATGGCGGAGGCGGGCCTACGACCCTTTTTGCAGTTCGGCGAAGTGCAGTGGTGGTACTTCCCCGCCCCGAAGTCCGGGATGCCGTTTTACGACGCCTACACGACGGCGACGTTTCAGGCGCAGTTCGGGCGGGCACTTCCGGTGTTTCCAGACGGCAGCGCGCTGCCGGCGCAGTTTCCGCAGGAGTGCGCGTTTCTGGCCTCGCTCATCGGGCAGTTCACGAATACGGTGATGGCTTTCGTGCGGCAGAAATATCCACAGGCGCGCTTCGAGGTGTTGTATCCGCCGGACGTGAACGAAGCGCCGCTCAACGGCGCGGTGAACCTGCCGCAGGCGGATTGGGCGCCGGCGAAGCTGGACTGCTTCAAGACGGAAAACTTCAGCTTCACCTACGCTCGGGACCTGAACAAAGCCAGGGACTCGATCCTGCTGCCGATGCGGCTAGGGTTTCCCCCGGCTCGGAGCAGCCACCTGGTGGGGATCGGCGAATATACGACGCCGTGGCAGCGGGAGAGCGAGCTCTCGGAGGGCGAGGGGCTGGAATCGGTGGTGCTGTTCGCGCTGGACCAGTTCTGTTTGATCGGGTATGCGTGGCCGGGGAATGGAGAGATGAAGCGGAGTTTGTTCATGGGGGCGTGAGGGCGAGGGTTGGCGCTGGAGTGGCTGTTTCGGGGGAAGACGTTCGCGGAGGTCCTGGAGGAACGCGAGGAACGGCTGCGGGCGGCGGTGGGGCGGCTGAGTCCGGAACAGTTGGAGGAACCCGGGCTGGCGGCGCGGTTGGCGGAGGAACACGCGGCGCGGGTGCCGGAGCTGCGGGAAGGCAGGGCCGCAGTGGTGGAGCACGGCGAGACGGAGGTGGAGGCGCGGGACCCGCTGCAGCTTACCGGGCGGCAGCGGGTCTTTCGCACGGTCATCGCCGTGCCTTATGACGGCGACGGGGGACTGTTCCGGGTGCAGCCTTCCGTGTTTCCCTCGGTCTCACCGCGCGCGGAGGTGCTGGCGGGGGAATTGCGGCTGGCATGCGTCCGGGAGGATGACGAGGCCGAGGGGCTGCGCCGCGAGTATCGGGAGACGCTGAGGGCCATTCGCGAGCAACTGGCAAGGTTGAGCGAGCAGGCCAGCCGGTTTCACCGGGGGCTGGAGGGGGCCGCCGCGCGGTACATAGAAGCACGGCGGCGAGAGCTGGGGAGCGCAGCGGGAGCGGCGGCGGCACTGGGTCTGGACCTGCGCCCGCCCGAGCGGGCGGAGGCGCTCGGGGCCGCCGCGCCGCCGGAGGTTCCAGGAGAGGACCGCGAGTACGAGGAAGCCCTGCGCATGGCGCGGAACATGGCACGGGTGATGGAGCTGGATCCGGCGGCGTTCGCGCAGATGAGCGAAGAGGAGCTGCGGTCGCACTTCCTGGTGCAGTTGAACGGGCGCTTCGGAGGACAGGCGACGGGCGAGACATTCAATTTCCGCGGGAAGACGGACATCCTGGTGCGCTCGGGGGGGCGCAACGTACTGATCGGGGAGTGCAAGTTCTGGTCGGGCGAGAGCGAGCTGATGGCTGCGGTCGACCAGTTGCTTTCTTACCTGAGTTGGCGGGACACGCGCGCGGCGCTGATCCTGTTCGGGAAACAGGAAAGCCTTTCGCTGGTGCTGGACCGGATCGAGCTTTCCGTGCCGGGGCATCCGCGGTTTGTGAGGGACCTCGGGAAAGCGGACGAAACCACGTTCCGGTACGCCTTCGCGCATCCGCAGGACGAAGCGCGGGAGGTGCTGCTGACCGTGCTGGTGTTCGACCTTCCGGGCGTGGAGCGGGGCCGCAGCGGGCCTCGACCAGTTACGCGCGAGCGCCGCACCGGAACGCTGCTGGGGCTGCTGGCCGAGCGAGAGTGGATGACCTATGAAGAGGCGGCACGGGAATTACAAGTCTCGCGGGGGTACCTGCGGGACCTAGTCAGCCGGGCGGCAAAGAGAGGCCTAGTGCGCAAGCGGCGCGTTGGGAAGGAGGCCCGGGTGGGCCTGAAGCCGCCGAAAAAAGTGTGCGCGGAATAGAGCGGCCGGGGCGCGGGATTTTGGAGTGCGGAATATGAATGGGGCGAAATGGAGGAGAGGGCGCCGGCTGCTGGGCGGGTTGATCTTGGCGGGCGTCCTGGCGGCCGGGGCGGCGGGCGAGGAGACGTCCGAAATGAGCCGGGCGGCGGTTCTCTACCGGCAGGGCCGGTACGCGCAGGCAGAGCCGCTGTGCCGGCAAGCCATCGCGAGGATCGAACAGACCCGGGGCACGGAGGATACGGGCCTGGCGGCAGCCCTGCGCCTGCTGGAAGCGGTGGAAACGGACCTGGGGCGCTACCGCGAGGCGGAGGGGACCGGGCGGCGCGCGCTGGCGATCGTGGAGAGAGGCTTCGGGGAGGAGCACACGGAGACCGGGGCAGCGCTGAGCGACCTGGGCATGGCGCTGTTCTACCAGGGCAAGTACGCCGAGGCCGAGCCGCTGTTCCGGCGATCCCTGCGGATCAAGGAGACGACCCTGGGCGCGGAGGATCCACGCACGGCGGCGGCGTGGAGCAACCTGGCGGCGCTCGCGCGGGCGCAAGGGCGGCTGGCCGAGGCAGAGGGGATCTACCGGCGGGCGCTGGAGACGGCCGAGAAGAGGCTGGGGCCGGAAGATCCGGCGGTGGCTACGATCCTCAACAACCTGGCGGAGTTGTACACCGCGCAGAAGCGATTTCTGCGGGCGGAGCCGCTGTACCGGCGGTCGTACGCGATCGGCGAGAAGACGTGGGGCGCGGGGCACCCGAACCTGGTTCCGTGCCTGCGCAACCTGGCGGCGCTGTACCGGGAGTTGGGCTACTACGAGAAGGCACAGCCACTCTATGAGCAGGCGCTCGAGATTTTGGAGGGCGCCGCGGGGCCGCGCCATCCGGACGCGGGCGGCATTCTGCACGGCATGGCCGATCTGTGCGCGCGGCAGGGCAACCTGAGCGAGGCCGAAGGGCTGCTCCGGCGGGCAATCGAGGTTTGGGAGGCGAGCCTGTCTCCGCTGGACGGCCGGCTGGCGCTGGCGCGGCACGATCTGGCGCGGCTCTACATGATCCGGCACCAGTACGGAAAAGCGCGGCCACTGCTGGAGCGGGTGGTGGCCACGCGCGAGGAAGCGCTGGGGCCGAGCAACCGCAGCCTGATCGCGCCTTTGCAGGGGCTGGCGCAGGCTTACCGGGCGCAACACGACTACGCGCGGGCAGAGACGGCGCGGCGGCGGGCGCTGGCAATCGAGGAGCAGGCCGGGGCTCCGGAGTAGATTTCGCGGGAATATTGGCCGCTTCCTATGGTCGCGGCCCGGTGGCAGCGGCAAAAGGCAGCGGATATTTGTTAAAAGTCGAATAAATCAGCCGGAAGCGTGACGCCTGGAGGCGCGGCGGGTGTATATTCAATCCATTCGGGGGTTGATATCCGCACATCAGGAGGTGCTGCTGTGTCTTGCCGTTTAATTCCAGCGTTATTGGGCTTTTGGCTGGCGGCGGCCTTTTTTCCGCCGTCCGCGGCCGGCCAGGTTCTGTACGGTTCGATTGTCGGCACGGTAACGGACCAGACGGGCGCGGTGGTTCCGCGGGCGCGTGTCACGGTGCGCGACCGCTCCACGGGGGAAGCGCGCGATGCCCTCACCGACGAAGCGGGCCGCTATACGGTGGCGAACCTGCCGGGCGGGACGTACGAACTCAGCATCACCGCGGCGGGATTTCGCACCTACCAGCAGAATAGCGTGGCGGCCACCAGCAACAACGTCACGCGGGTGGACGTACAGCTTCAACTAGGAGCGGAGACGCAGCAACTTGTGGTGGTGGCGTCGGCCGCAGTTCTGCAAACAGACAAGGCGGACGTCCACACGGATCTCAGTCCGAAGGAGATGGCGAACCTGCCGCTGCCGAATTACCGGAACTATCAGAGCCTGCTGAACCTGGTGCCCGGCGCCACTCCCACGGCTTTCCAGAACTCGGTGACCGATACCCCGCAGCGCGCCCTCACGACCAACGTGAACGGGACCAACCGGAACAACAACAACACGCGCGTGGACGGGGCGGGAGACGTGTTCGTCTGGCTGCCGCACCATACGGTTTACGTGCCGCCGGAGGAGACCATCGAGACTGTGAACATCAGCACGGACAGCTTCGACGCCGAGCAAGGCATGGCCGGAGGAGCGGCGGTCACGGTGATCACAAAGTCCGGGACCAACCAACTGCACGGGGTGGGCTTCGCATTCTGGGACGACAACAAGCTGGAAGCGCGCAACTTCTTCTATCAGGGCGCGCGAAAGCCGTTCAGCCTGCACAATATCGACGGGGGCACGCTGGGCGGGCCGATCGTGAAGAACAAACTGTTCTTTTTCGGGAGCTGGGAAGGCACCTGGGAGCGGACCAACTATTCCAGCCTGTTCACGGTGCCCACAGCCGACCAGCGCGCGGGCAACTTCACCGCCTATGGCACCACGCTCTACGACCCGACCACCGGCGACACGGCGGGCAAGGGGCGTTCGGCCTTCCCCGGGGCCGTCATTCCGGCGAGCCGCATCAGCCCGATCGCGCAACAGTTGGAAGGGCGCATCCCGCTGCCCAACCTGCCGGGCACGGTTTCGAACTATTTCAGCTCCGGGACGCAGGCCCTGAACCGCAATAATTTCGATGTGAAGGTGGACTGGAACCGCACGGCGAACCATCACGTGTTCGCCAAGTACAGCATCATGCGGGCGCTGGTGAACTGCGACTTCGGCCTGGGGGCGGCGGGGGGGCCGGGGTTGTGCAACGGCGGGCCGGGGACGGCGCCCACGACCGTGCAGATGCCCACGCTGGGGCACAGTTGGGTGATCACACCGCACCTGCTGCTAGACCAGGTTCTGGGATTCAGCCGCATGGGGCAGCACGGGACGGACAGCTTTTACGGGCAGAACATCGGGTCAGACCTGGGCATTCCGGGCACCAACGGGCCCGATCCGCGGCAGAGCGGCTTCCCGATCTTCAACATCACGGGCTACACGAGCCTGGGCCAGACGGCCAACTGGATGCCCTTCTGGAGGCATGATCAAAGCTGGACGACCAGCCACAACATGACCTGGAGCCACGGGGCGCACGAGGTCCGGTTCGGCTTCGACATGATTCATTACCAGCTCAACCAGTGGCAGCCGGAGGCAGGTTCGGACGGGCCGCGGGGGTTGCTGACATTCGACGGCGCCATCACCGCGCTGAACGGGGGACCCTCGCCGAATCAATACAACGCCTGGGGGGCGTTTCTGCTGGGGTTGGACCAGTCGGCGGGGAAGAGCCTGCAGTACCTTCCGCTGCAAGGACGCGAGTGGCAGTTCGGATGGTACGCACGGGACCGCTGGCAGGTGGGCCGCAATCTCACCCTGAACCTGGGGCTGCGGTACGAACTCTATCCGTTGGTGACGCGGGCCACCAACGGTCTCGGGCGGTACGACCTGGCGACGAACCAGATTCTGATTGGCGGCCTGGGAGGAAATCCGGAAGACATGGGGATCACGGTGAGCCACAAGATGCTGGCGCCGCGGCTGGGTCTGGCCTGGCGAGTGGGCGGGGCGACCGTGCTGCGCGCGGGCTACGGCATCAGCTACGATCCGCTGCCCATGTCGCGGGTATTTCGCGACCCCTATCCGCTGACAGTGGTACAGGACTATCCGGGCCCGAATAGCTACACACCGTATGGATCTCTGGCGCAGGGCATTCCGCTTTTCACGGGTCCGAACCTGGCGAGCGGGGCGGCGACGGTGCCGGCGGCCGCCCTGATCAGCCGAAGCCCGTTCGCGGGCGAACTGCACCGCGGGTACATCCAGTCCTGGAACTTCACGGTGGAGCGCCAGTTGCCGGGGCAGTTGGTGGCCACGGCCGCCTACGTGGGCACCGCCACGACGCATCAGTTCGTGGACCACGAGGTAAACGCCGCGCCGCCGGGCGGGGGCACCGCGGGGCGGCCGCTGTACGCGGCGTTCGGCCGCACGGCGTCCACCGTGTTTGAAGACGGCTGGCTCAGCTCGCACTACCATTCGCTGCAATTGAGCCTGAACCGGCGCTTTTCCCAGGGCCTGATGATCAAGGTTTCCTACACGCACTCGAAAGCCATCGACTGGGCCGACGACGACGGGCGCACAGGGCTGCTCTTCAACTGGGCACCGATGCTTTATCGCAATGAGGCCCTGGCGGGCTTCGATATCCCGGACAATTTCGAGGCGGGCTGGGTGTACGAATTGCCGTTCGGCAAAGGCAAGCCGCTGGCACGAGGCGGCGCCGCGGCCTGGGTGCTGGGGAACTGGCAGCTCAACGGCACATTCAGCGCATACTCGGGAACTCCGTTCACGGTAACCTCCTCCGGTGCTTCGCTCAATGCGCCAGGCAACAGCCAGACCGCCGACCAGGTGCTGCCGCAAGTCCAGCGGCTGGGTCAGATCGGACCCAATGTGCCGTATTACGACCCGACCGCGTTTCGCGCGGTGACAGGGGTGCGGTTCGGCAACACGGGACGCGACATTCTGCGCGGACCGGGCGTGATGAACGTGAACCTGAGCCTATTCCGCACGTTCCCGATTCGCGAGCGGATGAACCTCCAGTTTCGCGCCGAATCGTACAACTTCACGAACACGGCGCATTTCATCAATCCGAGCGCGAATGTCTCGAACGCACGGTTCGACACAAGCGGGAACCTGACTGCGCTGGGCGGATTTCTGGCGATCAACAGCGCGCAGCAGGATCAGCGGCAGTTTCGTTTGGGGTTGCGGCTAGAGTTTTGAGGGGAAATCCGCTCCCGGACGGTCGCGGCTCAGCCACTAAGTGCTCGCTGCCGGCAGTATATGGCTGAGCCGCGACGGTGAAGTCAGGTGAGGGGGCGATCGTAGATATTGGCGGCGCCGGCGGCGCGCACACTTTCGTGGAGCTCGGCGCCGCGGAACTCCAGGCGCATGTAGCCGTGGGGGGCAAACTCTGCTTCGAAGCCGGGGATGTAGACGTTGGCGGTATCGAGGATCAGGGCGTTGGGAGCATCGGCGGTACCGGAGAGGTGGAACCAGCCGTCGCCGATATCGGGGGCCGGAGGGGCGCCGCCGAGATCGGGGCGGGCCTGCGGGAAGCCGCCGTGGCCCACGCAGCGGCCGCGGAAACCGTATAGCGGGTGGGGCTCATAGAGCAGCAAGCGGTGCTCGTGCCCCCAATACCAGGCCCAGATCTTGCGGCCCTGGAGAAATTCCTGCAAATCCGCCATGAGGTTCGTGCCCTGATCGTTGTCGAGCAGCGTGAAGGGCTGACGGTGGGTAAAGAGCACGACCTTGCGATCGCCGGCGGCGGCGAGGATATTGCGCAGCCAGTCGATCTGGGGCTGGAGGACGCGGCCGGTCTGGCCATCGAAGGGCTGGTCGTAGGCGGTATCGAGGGCGACCAGGGTCCAGTTGGCGTTCTGGAAGGCGAAGTAGCTGGAGGTCTGGTTCAGTCCGGGGAGCAACTCGCGGAAGTAGCCGTGGCCGCCGGTGTACATTTCGTGATTGCCGTTGAGGGAGCGGCCTAGGGCATCGGGCAGATTGGGCCAGAATTTCTGGAAGCGCGCGGAGACCTCCTCGTCGCGGCCGGAGTAGTAGACATCGCCGAGGTGCAGCAGCAGGTCGTAATCGCCCTCGTTCTGGATGCTCTGGGCACACACGGGAGCGCCGTAGAGGCCCGTGCCCCAGTCGCCGAAAAGGGCGACGGTGAAATTGTCATCGATGGGGGCCGCTTCGGCGGGCGCGGAAGGGAGCGGCTCTTTGTCGATGGCTTCGATCCAGGTGAAGAAGCTGAGCATCCAGCGAAACCAGTCGGCCGAGGAGAAGCGCACCTCGAAGCCTTCAAACACAAACTCGAGGCCCCGCAGGAGGAAGGACTCCAGCTTGTTTTCGGTGACGGCATTTTGAGCGATGTGGGTCTGGAGGAGCGACATGGCGGCATTGCGTGGGGTGTGCATGACCTGGGGGAAGGCGCCCTGTTCAGTGCGCAGCATGGCGAGGCCGGCGGCGAGCTGGCTGACGCGGGCGTCGGCGGCGGCCGAGTCGGCAATGACCTGTCCAGCGGCGGCGCGCGTTTGGGAGAGCAGGGTCTGGGTGTCCGGGAATGGCTGCGTGAGGCTGCGGTAGCTGACGAGCGTGTTGAGGAGCGGCATGGCGGTTGTTCCGGGTGGATTGATTATATCTGCTCCCTGGCGCGGGCGAACAAAAACGAATGGGCCCACTCCGGCATTGCGGGGTAGGCCCGGATGGGCCGCTCCTTACAGTCGCGGCTCGGTTCGTACGAGTGTGGCTTAGGCGGAGATGGTGCTGCGGCGGCGGAGGAGCAGCAGAGCGGCGAGCGCGCGAGCGATCAGGAGGGCCGAAGCCGGTTCGGGCACGGTCAGGGTTGCGGGCAGCAGCTCAAGCTTTCCCATCTTGTAAAAAACATCGTATTTCTCTTTGATTTCAGTGCGTGTTTTCATTGTAATTCCTCCGACTAAGGCAATTTCTACCATAGCCAGAAGTCCCCTTCAAGAACAAAAATCATTACATTCCCCAGGGGATGCACGCCGCCGCACACTCGTGCTATCGGATGGCGAATTTCTTTTGCATTTCCTCCAGAGAAACACCTTTTGTTTCCGGAAAAAGAAACAAAACGACAAAGAATTGGAGGACCATCATGGTAGAGAAAAACACAAACGGGGCCCCGCCAGAGGCAGCGGCCATGAGGGGGAAAGTTCCGGAAATCAGCGCGTTCATGAACCAATGTGTGAAACTGCCCAGACTTTGCCCACTGGCCCGGACGCGATTGGGGAAAATCTCGCTCAGGTAAACCCAGATAACGGCACCCTGGGAAAACGCGAAAAAGCCGATGAAACCGACCAGCAGCCAGACCAGCAGGGATTCGTGGCGCGCGGTGAGGAACACGGCGGCCACGCCGGCGAGGCAGACGGCGGTGCCCACCGAACCGATGAGCAGCATTTTGCGGCGGCCCAGGCGGTCGATTACGGACATGGCGATGATGGTGGCGACCAGGTTGGTGAAGCCCACGGCCACGGCCTGGATGTCCCCGGAGACCTTGCTGAAGCCGGCGCGCGCGAAGATGTCGTTCAGGTAATACAGGACCGCGTTGATGCCGGAAAGCTGGTTGAACATGGCGATGGAGACCGCCAGGAAAATGGGGAAGCGGTACTTGCGGGAGAAGAGCGGCTCGGCGCCATGGCCGTGCTCGGCATCGATGGAGTCGATGATGTCCTGGAGCTCTTCCTGGTAGTTCCGTTCCCCGGTCAGGCGCAGGACCTCGCGGGCTTCGTCCACGCGGCGCTGTTTGACCAGCCAGCGGGGGCTGCGGGGGATGGTGAACAGGGTGAGCAGGAACAGGAGGGCGGGAAAGCCGGAAACGCCCAGCTTCCAGCGCCACTCGGCGGCGCCCAAGCCGGCCAGACCGAGCAGGTAATTGGAGAAATAGGCCAGCAGGATGCCGAAGACGATGTTGAACTGGAAGAATCCCACCAGGCGGCCGCGCCAGCGTGCGGGGGCGATCTCGGCGATGTACATGGGGCCCAGCACAGAGGATCCGCCGATGCCCAGCCCGCCGAGGAAGCGGGCGAAGACCAGGGCACCCCAACTCCAGGCTACGGCGCAGCCGAGCGCGCAGAGCAGATACAGGACGGCCATGAGGCGGAGGCTGTCGCGGCGGCCGATGCGGTCGCCGGGGAGCCCGGCGAACATGGCGCCGACGACGGTGCCCCACAGGGCGCTGGCCACGGTGAGGCCGAGAGAGGCGGGTGAAAGCTGGTAGGTGTGGGTAAGTGCACTAGTGGCGCCGGCGATGACGGCCGTATCAAAGCCGAAGAGCAATCCGCCTAGAGCGGCGACGACGGTGCTCTTGACCAAGTAGGAGTTGAGGGTCATGGCCGAGGGAGCGCTTGTTCCAGGTCCGCGAGGAGGTCGTCAACGGCTTCGATGCCCACTGAGAGGCGCACCAGGTTGTCGCGGATGCCCATGCGCTCACGGTGCTTGGGCGAGATTTCCCGGTGCGAGCTCATGACCGGGTAGAGCATCATGCTGTGCACGTCGCCCAGGGAGGTGGCCCGAACGATGAGCTGGAGGGCGTTCATAAAGCGGAAGATTTCGTCGCGGCCGGCGCCGCGCAGTTCGAAGCTCACCATAGCGCCGTAGAGGTTCTGCGGCAGCAGGCGGCGGACGGCTTCGGCATCGGGATGCCGCGGATCGCCGGGAAAGTAGACGCGCTCGACGGCGGGATGCGCCGCCAACCAGGAAGCCACGCGGCAGGCGTTGGCGCACTGCCGCTCCACGCGCAGGGCGAAGGTCTTGATGCCGCGCATGGCCAGATAGCATTCAAACGGCCCGAGCACCGGGCCGATGGCGCGCGAGTAGGTGCGCAGGGCGTCATAGTGTTCCTGGTCGCTGACGACCAGGCCGCCCAGAACGTCGCCGTGCCCGGCCAGGTACTTGGTGGCGCTGTGCACGACGAAATGGGCACCCAACTCGAGGGGGCGGAGGAGCAGCGGGGTGGCGAAAGTGTTGTCCACCACCAGGGCGGCGCCAGCAGCGCGGGCGATCTCCGCGATGCGATCGATCTGGCCGACGCGCAGCAGGGGGTTGGAGATGGTTTCCAGGATCACGCAGCCCGGCCGGTGAGCGGCCACTGCCTCGCGGAAGGCGTCGAGATCGCAGACGTCCACGAAGCGGACGTCCACACCGGAGGGTTCGAGCACCTTCATCAGCAGGCTGACGGTGGCGCCATAGACGGCGTTGGCCGCGAGCACGGACTTGCGCCGGTCGGCGAGGGCGGTGAGCAGGGCCATGTGGATGGCTTCCATGCCGGAACTGCACGCCAGGGCGCCATGCCCGTTTTCGAGCGAGGCGACCAATTCCTCGAGCGCCGCGTTGGAGGGATTGTCGTAGCGAGAGTAGCAGTAGCCCGGGGTCTCCTGCCCGAAGACACGGTCCAGGTCTTCCATGCTTTCGTAGAAGAAGCTGGCGGCGGTGTGAATCGGGGTGGTGACGGGGATATACGGGCCGGCCTTTTTCCGGTCTCCGGCATGGACGGCCTTGGTGTGAATGTTCATTTTCTTTTCCAGCGCACGCCGCTCTTGGTATCTTCCAGAATCACGCCCTGATCGAGCAGGGTCTGGCGGATTTGATCGGCGCGCGCGAAATCGCGGGCCTTCTTGGCCGCGGTGCGCTCGGCGACGCGGGCCTCGATCTGCTCGTCGGTGAGCGCGGCGCCCTGCACGGAGGGCTTGAGGACGTCGAAAACGGCGTCGAATTGAGCCAGCAGGTCCAGCGCAGCGGGGGCGTTGGCCGCGCGAAATTCACCCGCGTCGAGGGCGATATTGGCCTCGCGCACATACTCGAAGACAGCGGCGAGCGCCTCGGCGGTGTTCAGGTCGTCGTCCATGCCGCCGCGGAACTGGTGGGCAGCCGCGGCGGTGCGGCCGGCCAAGGGCTGGTTCAGGCCTTCCGGCAGCTTATCGGTTTCCAGGCGCAGCTTGAAGTTACGGAGCCGATCGATGGCCGTGGCGGCGGACTTTAACCCTTCCATGGTGAAGTTCAGCGCCTTGCGATAGGGCACGGAAACCAGCAAGTAGCGGATGGCTTCAGGCGCGGTGCCCTTGGCGAGCAGGTCGCGCAGGGTGTAATAGTTGCCCAGCGACTTGGACATCTTCTGGCCTTCCACCATGAGGAACTCGGCGTGCAACCAGAAGCGCGCGAAGGGCTGACCGGTGAGCGATTCGGACTGGGCGATTTCGTTTTCGTGGTGCGGGAAGATCAGGTCCACGCCGCCGGCATGGATATCCAGAGTCGCGCCCAGATAGCGGATAGCCATGACGGAGCACTCGATGTGCCAGCCGGGGCGGCCCGGGCCGATGGAAGCAGGCCAGGCCGGCTCGCCCTCCTTGGGCGCCTTCCACAGGGCGAAGTCGCGCGCATCGGCCTTGTCATACTCGTCCATATCCACGCGGGCGCCGGCGCGAATGCCGCTGAAATCGTTGTGCGAGAGCTTGCCATAGCCGGGGAAGGAAGCGATGCGGAAGTAGACGGAGCCCTCGCTGGTGTAAGTATGGCCACCGGAGGAGAGCTTTTCGATAGCCGCGACCATATCGTCGACGTGGCGGGTGGCGGGCACCAGGTGTTCGGGCGGCTCCAGGCGTAGCGTGCGGCAGTCATCCAGAAAGGCCTGCGTGTACACGGCGGTGTAGTCCGACAGGCTCTTGTGCTGCGCCACGGCGTTGCGGATGATCTTATCGTCCACGTCGGTGATGTTCATGACGTGATCGAGGCCGAATCCGCTGGCGCGCAGCCACCGGCGCAGGATATCCAAAAAGGCGAAGGTGCGGAAGTTACCGATGTGCGCGTAATCGTAAACCGTGGGTCCGCAGCTATACATGCGCACGGTATTGTCCCGGGCAGGTGCAAACTCTTCCACCTGCTGGGACAGCGTGTTATAGAAACGCAGCGCCATATGGGAGGGAATTCTTCATCGTAGCATGTACTCCCGCCGCGGCCCCACGCCCAGAATTGTCCAATGCGGAATGAGCCTGAACGGGGCGATCGATTCCAATGCGGGGTGAGCCTGAAACGGGAACTTGATTCCAACGCGAGGTGAGCCTGAAACCGAA
>JAJPJX010000029.1 GCA_021324015.1 Solibacteraceae bacterium
ATTTCGGTTTCAGGCTCACCTCGCGTTGGAATCAAGTTCCCGTTTCAGGCTCACCCCGCATTGGAATCGATCGCCCCGTTCAGGCTCATTCCGCATTGGACAATTCTTTACTGAGCCGGGATCACGAAGGAGAGCTACGATATATTTGTCTTCGTGCCTCCCTCCTGCATTCCCTTCAGACCCGCCTTTCGCCGCCCCGAGTCGCTGGGCCTGGCCGTTCCCGAACGCGACGGCTATCGGCTGGAGATCGACATCTCCGTCCCCATGCGCGACGGCACGCGCCTGGCCACCGATCTCTATTTCCCCGCGAAGTCCGGCGTCTACCCGGTCCTGCTGGAGCGCACGCCCTACGGCAAGCACGCCTCTGTGATGGTCAGCATCGGCGCGCCGCAGTACCTGGCCCGCAATGGCTTCGTGGTGGCCGTCCAGGATTGCCGCGGCCGCTACGCCTCCGAAGGAAGCTGGTACCCCTTCCGCGATGAGGCGTGGGGGGAAAATCGCGACGGCTACGACACGGTGGAGTGGCTCGCTGTGCAGCCCTTCTCAACTGGCAAAGTCGCCACCTTCGGAGGCTCCTTCGCCGGCTTCAATCAGTACACACTTGCTGGCGCCATGCCGCCGCATCTTGCCGCCGCCTTCCCCCGCCAGGCGCCCTCCAGTCTGCGCCGTGAGTGGGTCTACCGCGGCGGCGCCCTGGAGCTCGCGTTCATCCTGGCCGGCTGGGGCCGCCGCAACAGTGAAGAGGCCCTCCGCAACCGCGTCGAGCAGTTCGGTCGCCTCTCCGCCCGCAGCCGCATGGATCTGGCCTCCGGATGGCCCGTCCCCGGCCATCCGCTGCTTTCCGATCCCTTTGAGTGGATTCGCGACTACCTCACCCGCCAGGACGATGAAGCCTATTGGGCCCAGTGGGACATCGCCCCCCACTACGCCGCCTTCGACCGTCCCACCTTCCATATGGCCTCCTGGTTCGATATCTTCTTCGGCGGCACTCTCCGCAATTTCATGGGCATGCGCGCCCAGGCGTGCTCCGCCCAAATTCGCGGCGCGCACAAACTGGTGATTGGTCCCTGGCTGCACGGCCCCTACGCCCACCAGAGCCCGCAAGGCCACCAGGCTGGCGAACTGGACTTCGGCGACATCGCCCGCTGGGACTACCCTGGCATGATGTGCCGCTGGTTCGAATACTGGCTTACCGGCAAGGCCAACGGAATCATGGACGAGCCCGCCGTCCGCTACTTCGTGCTGGGAGCGAACCAGTGGAAGACCGCCGAAGACTGGCCCCCTCCGGGTATCCGGTACCGCCCGCTTTATTTCCGCAGCGAAACCAGCGGCAGTTCTCCCTCGCTCAACGACGGGTCCCTGGCCTGGGAGCCCGGTCCATCCGCCTCCACTCCCGCCCGCTACCTGCACGATCCCGATCGCCCGGTCCCCAGCATCGGCGGCAATACGCTCTACAGCCAATGGGTCCAAGCCGCCGGTGGCGTGGAAACTTTCGAGGATTTCAACCGCGAAGCCGGCCCCCGCGACCAACGCCCCATCGAGCCGTACTGCCTCACCTACACCACCGCCCCGCTGGCGCAGGACCTCGAAATCGCCGGCCCCGTGGTCGCCCGCCTGTACGTCTCCTCGACCGCCGTCGATACCGATTTTGTCGTGCGCCTCTGCGACGTCTATCCCGACGGCCGCTCCATCCAGATCTGTGACGGTATCCAGCGCGCCCGCTACCGCGAATCGGACTTCTCCCCCACCCTGCTCGAGCCAGGCCACGTCTACCTCATCGAGGTCGATCTCTGGGCTGCCGCCAACGTGTTTCGTTCCGGCCACCGCCTCCGAGTTCTGGTGAATAGCAGTTGCTTTCCGCGCTTCGACGTCAACCCGGGCACCGGAAAGTCCGCCCTCCTTTCCCGCGAACGCGTAGTCGCCGAAAACACCCTCTACACCGGAGGCCCCTGCTCCTGCCACGTGCTACTCCCCTGCCATCGGGATTCTTGATGAGCGAGGAAATTGTCGATGAACCCACTCGATCTCCACGTAACTACCACGCGCCGGCAGTTGCTGTCGTCAGGCCTCGCCCTGGCAGGCAGTGCCGCCGGCGCGCAGAAGCGCTACGCTCCCCGCATCGTCTGCAACATGTACTACTGGGTCCAGCTATTCTCCACTCCCCTTCGGTACATTTCCTCCCGGCCGGACCCCTTGAAATTTCCGCCACCCCCGCCGCAGACCTCCACGGGCGGCACCGTGTGGACCGATGAACAGTGGAACACCGCCCTGTCCGACGTGCAATATGCTGGCTACCGGCGAACCGAGTTCCTGTCCGGAACCGTGATAGCCAAACCCATGGACCAGGTGCTGGCGCTTCTGAACCAGTACGGGCTCGTGGTCAATCATCTCTGGCACAGCGGGCCCCTCTACCCCGCGCAGGCCGCTGCCAATACTATTGCCCACACCGTGGAAGTGCTGGACCGCACCCGGCCTCTGAAGTCACCGGACTTCTTTTTCGATCCCTTCGGAGACCGCGGGCCGCTCTCGGACGCGGAGGCGCGCCTCCAGAACCGCGGTCTGGATCGCATCGGCCGCGAAGCCCGCGACCGCGGTATGAAGCTCTGCGTTCACAACCACGAGGGCCCCATGCGCTACGGCGCGAAAGAGTGGCGCGGCGTGCTGGACCACACCGACCCGGCCCTGGTCACCATGTACCTAGACCTGGATTGGACCCTGCACGCCGGAACCGACCCGTTTCCCCTGCTCTACCTGGCCGGTGACAAGGGCCGCCTGGGCGCCATTCACATGCGTACCCAGCACAAACTCATCACCGACCAGACCATGGAGGACGGCGGCGACATCGATTTTCACAAAGTCGCGGAGTACCTAAGAAAGATCCGGTTTGACGGAGCCGTGGTCGAGGAAACCGAGTGGATGAAGGAGACTCGCGTCACCCGCTCCCCCCGCGAAAACAAGCGGCTCGCCCGCATCTGGTGCGAGAAGGTTTTCGGCGTCTCCGCCAAAGCGTGACCCCTCTGGCGTCAATGCCCCGCGGCTTGTTTCCACAGCGGCGCCCCGGAAGCGTCCCGCAGCGTCAGCGTGCGGCTCCCCTTCGTGACTTTGCGGGCCAGATAGTGCGATTCGTGTCCCTTGGCCGCTACGATCTCTACCTGGTCGCCCTTGCTGAAAGAAAATTGGCGCCACTTGAGAAAGTACGGTGGACCAATGTGCACCTCATATTCTCCCCGGGCGGTCTCCACGCGCAGGTGCACCGCCCCGATGCTGCTCCCATGGTAGTGCGTAGTCACCTGGGAAACCGAACCTTTGATCACCATCTCGGAAGAGACGTTGTACGCGGAATGCTCGTCGCTTGCATTTGGTCCGCCCCCAAACAGCAACGCGGCAACCGCGGCGCATTCCATGAGCACGATGCTGAGCGGCCTCATCATCCTCCCGGACTCTCTGCCTTTTGTTCGTCGAGCCGGGCTGGTCTTACCAAGCCGGCCGGCCCGCGCTGTTGCGCAGCGCTAGGCTCTTGCCGCCCTTCGCCATCTCCGTAGCCACCAGCATGTCGCCGTCGCCGGTCGTCACCCGGTAGCCCCGCACCCGGACGGCGTCTCCTTCTTTCACCGCGACACCGTTCTGGCTCAGGAAACCCGCGGGACCCAGCCGCACCGCCGTGGTCCGCCCTCCGGCATCCACCCGAATCTCCACCATGCCGCTGCCCGCTGTGGCGCCCGGCAGGTAGTCCACTTCCACAACCTTGCCCTCGACCGTCTCCGCCGCCTGTCGCTGCGGGTTCTGCCAGCCGCAGCCCCGGCAATCGCCGGCCCAGGCCGCATGGCCACAACAGTCCTCGTGGTGCCCGCATCCGTGCGCGAGAACCGGCGCCGGAAGCCAGCATAAACCGCATATGCCGAGAATGGCGAGAATTCGCATCATGGCACTCCTTTCTCTTATATGTAATCTGCATCTATATTGACATAACTGGTATGCTAAAACAAGATGGCTCGCAAACCTTGTCTCCGGCATCCGGATCAGCCCTGCACCTGTGCGATGGGAAACGTGTACCGTTTTGTCGAACCGGTGGTGTTGTTCCTCCTGAAGAAAAAAGGTCGCTCCTACGGATACCAACTGGCTGTCGAGTTGAAAAACGCCGCGCTGACCGACGCGGAGATCGAGGGCGCGGCGCTTTACCGCACCCTGCGCGTGCTTGAAGCGAACGGCCACGTCATTTCCGAGTGGGACGTCGCCGGCAGCGGACCCGCCCGCCGCGTCTATCGCCTAACCTCCAGTGGAGAGCGCCACCTCGCCGAGTGGGTTACCGTGCTCGCGCATCTGTCGTCTTCGCTCGCCCGCTTCGTGCGCCAGGCCCGCTCCTCAGGAGCCCCCGCTCTCGCCGCCAAGCGCCGGTGATCTGCGGGCGCCGGGCGACAGCTCTACGCGCATCGGGCCACGTGGCCGATGTGACGCCCGTGTTCCAATGGTAAGGCCATGAGACACATATCCTGTCGTTGGGCCGGCCCCGCGGTGACTCTCTCCCTGGGGCTGAACATTCTATGGGCCGCAGACAACGTCCGGTGTCAGGCCGAGATCAAAGTCCGGCAGCAGATTGTGGCGGCGGCTTCGGGCTGGTCTGCGCTGTTGGACGACATGCCGCACCTGCTCGCCGGCATTACCTTTTACGAAGGCAAGCCGGAGGACAAGGCCTCGCTAGCGCCGGACACCGAAAGGAAATCAGGCAACAAGGTGGTGTCGACGTGGCTCTTCTCCGGTGGCCCACAATCGACCTGGGTAGCATGTCGCTACGCGTGGACAAGCGTTCTCCTAACGCGTGAACTGCCCAAGTCCATCCACACGTGCTCGGCAACCTACAACTCCCGCGAGAACGTGGGCGGGTTGCCGGCGATTGAGAAAATTGACTGCAAGTAGCGGTTCCTGTCCCAAAAGTACAGCAGCGGGTGAAGTCCTTTGCTTCGTTGAAGTTGCAGCCTGTCCCCGAAATTGAATGTCCGCCGCCGATGGCGCCGGCATCGAGACCGGCGCGCGTATGGTCCACCCCTGCAGGATACCGGCTTGTCAACAAGGGAATCCGCATGGTTTCGAAGAACGTGGGGCCGACCTCTACATGTTCGACCTCGCTCCCCGAACCGTACAACCTGCCGGCGTAGTCTTGCGGCAGACGCCTTTGCCAGGTCCGATAGCTGTACTTGCACTTTCATCATCCGCTCCATTTTCTGCGGACGAGACCATCCGTTTCCCGGCTCACGCCTCCAGGGCCCCCACCGCGTCTAGCGGACATTTCACGCGCTAATTGCACCGGGCAGATCACATGCCGCCAACACTGATCGGTGAAATAGTTGACTATTGTTGGCTATTATCATAAGATTTTCGCATACAGCCTGCAAATAATGGGAAAATGAGAAGGCGTTCACGTCCGGCAGTGCAGATTTGGCACTACATCGGGGCCTCGCTGAGTGGGTGGCCAAGGGCTTCCAACACGTGCCGCATTGGGGATGTGGGACCATCGTGTGGAAAACCTGGCATGCCCCGGCAGATTGGCGCTTCCGAATTGAAAAATAGCGGCATCCTGGGCGGGAGGATTGAGATGACTCCTCACTATGTCGTTCAGCCGGATTGCGAATCGGACGAGATGTGAAAGAAGGGTTCCTGAACGCGGGCGCCCGATCGCAGCATCCAAACTCGCCCGCGGACCCGTTGCCACCTTCCTGCTAATCTCGGCGAGCAGTTTTGCACAGACTTCCGGAGGAGTTTTTCGTGGTGAAGTCCACGATTCGTCGGATGCTGTGATCCCTGAAGCAACGATTTCGATTCGATCGCAGGATACCGGGACGGAAGTTTTCATAAAATCCAACAGTGAAGGCGTGTATACGACGCCCACATTGAACCCGGGTACTTATCGTCTGACTGCCAATAAAAAGGGATTTAAGACCACGCTTTTCGGCCCAGCCACGCTTGAGGTGAACCAGATTGTGCGGGTGGATTTCGTCCTGGCCCCAGGGGAGATGTCCGAATCCGTTCGAGTGGTGGCATCCGGGGACCAACTGCTTTCCCCGGAAGGGGCGGCCATCTCACAGGTGATCGAGACCGGTCAGGTGGCCAAGATGCCGCTGAACGGTCGACACTGGCAACAACTCATAAGTCTCAGCGCCGGGGTGAACCCTGGGGCGCCCGGCGAGACCGGGTCGCCCAACGCGGTCAACGTGAATGGACAGCGTTCCAAAGCCAATCTCTATCTGCTGGATGGTGTCTCGGTCACTTCGTCCGCACAGGGCCGCGCGAACAGCTTTAATATGCCGCTTGCGGCAATTCGGGAATTTTCGGTGCAGGCAGGTGCTTACTCCTCCGAGTATGCGGACGTCGCTGGGGGCGTAATCAATCTCCAGTCCCGCTCCGGCACTAACGAGTGGCACGGATCCCTGTTCGAGTTCTTTAGAAATGATAAGATCGACGCCGCGGCATTTTTCTCCAACGCCACCGGGCAGCCGAAGAATGCCCTGCGATACAACCAGTTCGGCGGAGCTATCGGGGGCCCGATCCGGCGCCAGAAGACGTTTTTCTTCGGGGACTACCAGGGAACGATCACGCACACAGCAATGCCCTCGGTCACCAGCGTGCCGTCGGATCAACAACGAAGCGGCGACTTCTCCGGCCTGCGAAACACGGATGGGACGCTCGTTCCCATTTATGATCCGTTCGGAGCCTCCCTCACCCGGACCCCGTTTCCCCTTAATATCATCCCGCAGAGCCGCATCGACCCCGCCGCCGCCAGGATCACCGCACAACTGCCGCAGCCCAATCAATTCGACGCCACGGGAAGGCCTCTCGCATTCAACAATTTCGCAGCAACGCCGGTGGCCGTCTCCGGGGTCCACTCCTTTGATGTTCGCATCGACCATCAATTCTCGCCAAGCCAGTCCATCTTTGTGCGCCACTCTTTTCAGAACACCGGCGCTGTTTCGCCATCGATCTTCGGCCTGGTGCTCGGTGGAACGCTTCTTGGCGCCGGCACGACATACGCCCGGAACCAGAACGCCGCGGTTGGATACTCCTCGGTAGTCGGTCCCACTCTGATTCAAGAACTCAGAATTGGCTTGAATCGGGCGGCCAGCACGGTGCGACAGGCCGATTACGGCCGGAATCTCTCCGCGCAGTTTCTCATTCCAGGCATCAACCAGAGCGATGACACGTCGGGCCTGTCGAGTATTGCGGTCGCGGGCCTTTTCAATGTAGGTGGAAGCCTCCTGACTCCCCTCCGCCTCGCCTCCACAGCCTGGAGTGCTAGCGAAAAACTCTCGTGGGCCAAGGGCCGCCACGTGCTCCAGTTCGGCTTCGATTATCAAACCGAGATGGGTAGCACGGGTTATCTGGCCTATGGTCGCGGCTTTTTCACTTTCCTCAATCTGAGCACCAGCTCCGCGGCCGGACCGCCCGGCGGCAACGCATTCGCAAGCTTCCTCGTGGGCGTACCCTACCAGGTACTGCGCGACCGACTTGCGCCGGGCCTGGTGGGGCTGATTTCGGGCCGTCATGGGTTTTATGTTCAGGACGACTTCAAAGCGTCGCCCAGGCTCACCCTGAATCTGGGCGCCCGCTATGACATAATGCCCTACCCGCGGGAGATGCATGACCGGTTATCCAATTTCGATCCCGCTACGAGGACCATGCTGGTGGCGGGCGCGGGAATCAGCCGGCGGATCGTCGACACGGATTTCCGCAACGCGGCACCCAGAATCGGGCTGGCGTGGTCTCCTTCCGGCACTTCCACGGTGATTCGTGCCGGCTACGGAATTGGCTTCGTCGACCCTCTCGGCGGCGAAGGGGTCCTGAACAGCAATGAATTCAACATCCCATTTTATTACCTGAACAATATCACTCAGTTCCCGTTTACCAAGCCCACATACCGATTGAGTACCGCTTTGCCTGCACTCGTCATGCCTTCGGCCTCGACGCCAACTGGAAACCAGCGCTACCTCGATCCCGCAATGCGAAACCAGTATTCCCAGACCTGGAGTGCCGGCGTGCAACGGGCGGTCGGCGCTTTCTTGATGGCCGAGATCTCCTACGTGGGCACAAGCGGTACCCGGCTGCTGACCGCCGCTAACATCAATGCCGCCCTGCCGGGCGCGACTGACCCTACTCTCCGCCAGCCATTCGGGCCGGCGTTCGGCGAGATCCGTGCGCTCACTAACAGCGCGCATTCTACTTACCATGGCCTTCAAGCTAAGGTGGAAAAGCGGTTCTCGGCTGGAATTCAGTTCCTGGGCAGTTATACCTGGTCGAAGGCCATCGACAATCAAAGTAACGGAACCGATAATTCGGCCGCCAGCGGCCAATTTCCGCAGGATCCGAGAAGGCCGGGCTTGGACCGCGGATTATCCAGCTTCGACCGCACCCATCGATTCGTGGGCAGCATGATCTGGGCCATCCCATACGGCCGCGGTACGGCGAGGGAATTCTTCTTGCCGAAAGCCGTGAACCGGATCCTGGCTGGTTGGCAACTGAGCCTGATATCGGTGGCGCAAACGGGGTCGCCTTTCAGTATCCTGATGTCTTGCGCGGATATCAACGCCCAAGGCAACAACTGTCGGCCCGATCGGATTGCCAGCGGTGAACTCCCCGGGACGCGCCGCTCGCCGGGACGATGGTTTGATACGGCCGCCTTCAAAATTCCTACGTCTCCGGCGTATGGCAACGCCGGACGGAATATCCTGCGTGGTCCCGGCGCGAACACCATTGATGTAGGGCTAACGCGGTCGTTCCATTGGAGAGCAGAGGAAGCGGACCGAGTCCGGTTCCGCGCGGATTTCTTCAACGTCCTGAATCACACGAATTTCGGACTTCCGGTCAGTTCCATCGATTCACCGGCATTCGGAACGATCGCGTCAGCGGGACCCAGTCGGGAGATTCAGCTAGGGGTATGGATTGAATTCTGAGTAACAATCAAAGGAATCGAATGAAGTGGCTGAAGCGGATTAGGAATCATCCTACGGTTTGGCAGGGGCTTCGGTATCTGCTCCCGTTCTTTGCCATCCTTATCGCCTTGCTTACCCAAGGATTTCTTCAGCTTATCATACCCAAAGAAGCTGACTTCCCGTACGCCTTCTTTTATCTGATCGCTGCGTTCGTGTCGGCCTGGTATGGCGGATATATACCAGGCGCCATTGCCTGTCTGTTGACCGTTGTAGGTATTCCCTTGTCTGTGAGCCACTTTTCACGATTGCCGCCCATCGATATCAACCGGCTGGCCCTATTCTTGGGCGTCTCCATGCTGATCAGCAGGGTGGCCCAGGTGCAGAAGCGTGCGCAAGCAGTGTTGCAGAGGGCTAACACTGAACTGGACCGCCTGGTGCAAGCGAGGACGAGTGAACTGGACGGCGCCATTGGGGAGTTAAGAGCGGAAATTCTGGAGCACCGGAAAACCGAGGCCGCTCTTCGAGAGAGTGAAGAGAGGGTCGCATTCGCGCTGGATGCAGCGGCCATCGGGAGGTGGGACCTGGACCTGGCGACGGGCATCACCGATCGTTCGCTTCGGTACGATCAGATTTTCGGCTACGCGACCCCGCATCCAAAGTGGACTTACGACACGTTTCTCGAACATGTCGTTCCTGAGGACCGGGAGCAAGTCGCGAGGAGCTTCGAAACATCGATCCGGGACAAGAGTACCTGCGAATTCGAATGCCGGATCAAGCGTCCCGATCAATCGGTCCGGTGGGTGTGGGGCCGGGGACAAATACGCGGGCGGGAGCCCGGAAAGTCCCCGACCATGCTCGGCATTATTCGCGACGTTACCGAACGCAAAGTTGCCGAGCAACGGCTTAGGACGCAGATCGAACGTTTAGATCTCCTGGATCAAATTACACGCGCGATCGGCGAGCGCCAGGACATGCGCAGCATTTTCCAAGTGGTTGTCCGCAGCCTCGAGGACAATCTGCAGATCGATTTTGGGTGTATTTGCCTTCACGATCCAGCGCTGAACGCGCTGCTCGTTACCTGCGTGGGAATGCGTAAAGAGGGGCTCGCGTTAGAGATGGCGATCACGGAGCAGGCGCACATCATCATCGACAAAAACGGGCTCGCTCGATGCATGCGGGGCGAGTTGGTCTATGAGCCGGACACAAGTAAAGTGAACTTTCCCTTTCCACAGCGCCTTTCGAACGCCGGGCTTCGCTCGCTTGTATGCGCACCGTTGCGCTCCGACAAGGGAGTTTTCGGGATCTTGCTTGCCTCCCGGCGGCAGCCGGAGAGCTTCACCAGCGCGGACTGCGAGTTTCTGCGGCAACTGAGCCAACATGTGGCCCTGGCATCGCAGCAGGCTGAGATTTACGGCGCCCTTCAGCGGGCCTACGATGACCTCCGCCAGACCCAGCAAGCCGTACAGGAACAGGAGCGTTTGCGGGCACTTGGACAAATGGCCAGCGGCGTGGCACACGATATCAACAATGCCCTCTCGCCGGTAATGCTGTACACAGAGTGGCTGTTGACCCAGGAACCAAACCTCAGCACACGCGCTCGTGAATACCTGGCGACTATCCAGCGCGCCGTCGATGACATCACACATACTGTGGGGCGGATGCGGGAATTCTACCGGCGGCGAGAACCGCAGTTGGTGCTGAAGCCAATCGACATCAACCGCCTGGTTCATGAGGTGTTGGGCCTTTCGCGAGCTCGCTGGAGTGATATGCCGCAACAGCGGGGCATCGTCGTCCACGTGCGAACGGAGCTGACGATGGAATTGCCACTGTGTGCCGGAATCGAGAGCGAGGTTCGTGAGGCCCTGCTGAATCTCATTTTCAACGCCGTGGATGCAATGCCGGAAGGGGGAACGCTGACGCTCCGGACCGCCAGTGCGTCAGGGGCTGGCTCCTCACGGAGGGTCAGCGTGGAAGTGCAGGACTCCGGGGTTGGCATGGACGATGAAACTCGCCGCCGCTGCCTCGAACCGTTCTTTACAACAAAGGGGGAGCGTGGAACAGGCCTGGGCCTCGCTATGGTTTACGGCGTCGCACAGCGCATGAATGCCGAATTGGAGATCGATAGCGCGGTCGGCAAGGGGACGACCGTGCGGATGACGTTTCCCGCGGCCTCCGCGGTGGCGGAGGAACCTCAGCGGGTGTCCCGAACCACACCGGTGCAACGCTTGCGGCTCCTGATCGTAGATGACGACCCCGTGATCATCCAATCCCTGCGCAACACTCTGGAGAGCGAGGGTCACACGGTAACCGCTGCCAGCGGGGGCCAGGAGGGCATCGACATCTATCGCTCGGCTGCCGGAGGCGACTGGCCGTTCGACGTCGTGATTACAGACCTTGGCATGCCCCACGTCGATGGCCGGAAAGTAGCGACCGCCGTCAAAGCCGTCCGTGCAGCCACGCCCGTCATAATGCTGACTGGGTGGGGACAGCGGCTCGAGGCGGCAGTCGATTTGCCGGCTCACGTGGACCGGGTACTGAGCAAGCCGCCCAAGTTACAGGAGCTTCGCGACGCCCTGGCGGGCTTAACACCCGGCGGGCACATCGCGTCGGTTGGCTGAATCTCTTGTTCTGGCGTGACGGCAGGATCCGGCTTTGGCCGCGCGTTAGAAGGCCCGCCGTTTTGCCGCGAGCGCGGCATCGCAACTCGAATGTCATCGTCACCGTTCCGCCTCACATCAGAGCGGCCCTGGGCCCAAACCCGGCGGCTGGCAATGTTGTCGAACCGGAAAGACCTTCACCGTGCCGCAGCCCGGCCAGCCCAGCCCGTACTCCGGTTCCGGCCGCATAACCCAATTCAACTACCGGGAAGGCGACGTGGACGGTTTTCTGCGAGACAGCGGAGTCTTCGCGACGGCTCCGCCGCAGTTTGGTTGAAGGCTGCGCTCCCAGGGTCACCTTGGCGCAGAAATGGCGACACCGGAGGCGCCCACCAGACCATTTCCGGGACGATCGTGGCCGATGCGCAAACGCTCAACGGTCAGCCCCCGGCCCCGAGCTATCCAGTTCCCCCACCGGGACCTCCCCGGTAAAACGCGGCTGCGCCGCTCTATCTGACCGTTTCGCCGCTTTGCATGCGGCTTCGGGCCGCGTCCACTGCCTTGGCCGCACGCACCCGGTAATCGTCGAGCGGCGTCAGACCGAACTCCTTTTCGAGGTCTTCCACCGTAAGGTTTTCATCGAGCGAAGCCAGGGTGAACCAGTCATCGTCGTGGTACCAGACGACATCCACCTTTGGACCGTATTTCTGCTGCAGGGCACGCATCTTTTGCAGGTGGTAATCGATCTCGAACAAGCGTCGGCCCAGAGGGAGTACCGCCCCGGCCCATTGCTGGTAGGCGCCGGAACTGGCCAGCACCCGGCCGGTGATATCGTAGATCCTCGACGCGCGTGAGTCCGCCGAAGAAACCACAAAATACTGGTTCATCAGGGCCAGCGCCGAGAGCTGCGTGGCAGCGGGGTACGCCGCCGGGAAGAACACAATCCGGGCGCCCTTCTCTTTCAGGCGCCGCCAATTGTCCCACCAGTTCACATCGAAGCAAATCTGGATCCCGATCCGCCCAAAGTCCGTCTCAAAGACTGGCACATCCGGATCGCCAGGGCTGATCCCCTCCTGCAGTTCACCCTCGGTGGGATGCATCTTGTCGAACTGCCCGGCCAGGCGGCCTTCCCGGTCGATCAGCACCGCGGTATTGTAGACCCTGCCGTCCGCCAGTTTCTTGATCCCCGCGATCACATAGCAACTGTGTTTGCGCGCCCAGGCGCACAGCCGTTCCGTCGTGGGGCCCGGCACCGGCTCGGCCGGCGACCGCGCAAACAACTCCGGAAGGCAGGCAACGTCGGGCTGGAACGAGGCAGCCTGGTTCAGCCGTTCCATCGCGCTTTCCAGGAGCCCGTTTCCGGACTCCCTCGAGGCTCCATCCTGGCTGATGGTCACCACCCGCACAAGCGGGTTGCGGCTTGCCGTCTTGCCGGACTCGCTCCGGAGTTCCGGTGACAGGACCGCAGCCAGCAGTGCAAGCGCCACGGCCGCCTTCCCGGCAAATGCTCTGTAGGGGTAGTGTTCCATATCTTTGCTTGGGTGCCGGCGCTTCAGAGTTTGATGAAGATGCGCTTCTTGTACAGAATCCCCATCACGCCGAGCCAGAAGATGTCGAACAGGATCGCGAAGGCGAGGGATCCATTCATGCGGCCGAGATAACGGGCCAGGCTCTCGCCCCAGAACTGCCACAGACTGATGGCCGTACCATTCGGAGAGGTGAGGTGGATGGCCATGAGGGTTTTCATGCCAAGCTGCGAAAACACCCAGACGGCGAGCGAATTCACGCCCACAATCACGCATGGCAGGGTCCACCAGGTCGCCTTCCGGACATCCACGATGTAGTAGCAGGTGGCGAGGAACAGAAGAGCCACTCCTCCCATGAACAACACCAGCGAACTCGTCCACAAGCCCTGGTTGATTGGAAACCATGCGCTCCAGATCACTCCTGCGGCCATGCAGACGCTGCCGTACAGATAGAGGTGCGTCAACTTCTCGTATGCGGACCGCGCGGTGCGCAGATACAAGCCGGTCAGCAGTCCCATCAGCATAGTTACCAGGGCCGGGAAGCTGCCCAGCAGGCTCTTGCCTTCGTAGAACTCGTGCTGCATGTGACCGGCCATGATGTGCTGGTCGATGTAATTCCCCCAGTTCCCCACAGGCTCGAGCACGCCGGTGCCGTAACCAGGCACCGGAACAAATTTCATCAATACGAAATACAGCACCAGGATGGTCCCGCATAGCCAGACGATTGATCGCACGCTCATGCGCAGGTAGACATAAATGAGCGACGCGAGAGCGTAGCAAATGGCAATCCGCTGTAACACGTTCATCACGCGAAGCGTGGAGAGGTCAAATCGCGGATAGCCGTTCAGGAACACGCCAACGGCAAACAGGAGCACGCAGCGGCGAAAAACATGCCAGAACAATTTCCGCGGAGTCTCGCCGCGAGCCAGCCGGTTCGCCACCGAATAGGGGATGGCCACCCCCACGATAAAAACGAAGAAAGGAAAAATCAGGTCCGCGAAGCCCCAGCCGTTCCAGCGCGCGTGACCCAGCCCGGGATAGATTCCGAGCGGGTGGCTGTTAACAAGGACCATGCCCAGCAGGGTAAACCCGCGAAAGACGTCCAGGGAGAGTAAGCGCTCCTTCGATCGGATCACGGGATGCGCGACGGGCGTCTCGGCGGCCGCGACCGTTTCCACCGTGCTGGTGTTCATCGTTCCGCTCCTTTGATCGAATAGTCTACTGCACTTGCCGCCGCGCTGCCCAGCCCATCGACCGTCAAGAGGAAGTCGAAAGGCGCCCTCTTTCGCGGCTATATCGCCCGCTCCACGATCTCGCGCAGTTCCGCGGGCGTCAATTCGACAGGATTGCCTTTCATGCTGCTGGCCTTGGCGGCTTTGGCGACGATATCGGGAATGTTCGCCTCCCTGACGCCGTAGACGCGTAACGCGGGGACCTCCAGGCGGCGGCAGAGGCCGGCGATCCAGGCTGCTCCGTCTTCAGCCGTGGCGTGCGGGCGGCCCGTGAGCAACCGGGCCACCTCCTCGTACCGCCGCGCCGACCCGCGGGCGCGCAAGGCGCGGACATTGACCTCCATCACATAGGGGAGGAACGCGGCGCACACAGCGCCGTGCGGGGCGTCCCACATGCCACCCACAGGCGCGGCGAAGCCGTGCACCGCGCCCAGGCCGGCGTTCGCCAGCGCCAGGCCGCCCAGCAGACTGGCATACGCCATATCGGCGCGCGCCTCGCGGTCCGCGCCGTTTTCCCAGACGCGCGGCAGTGCGGCGGCGGCGCGGCGGATCCCCTCGGCGCAGAAGAGATCCGTCATGGCGTTAGCGCGCGAGGAGACGTACGGCTCGATCAACTGCGTGAGCGCGTCGAGTCCGGTCGAAGCGGTGATGGCGCGGGGCAGGCTAAGTACTCACGTTCGGAATTACGGTGACGTATTCCGTCAGGCTGCAACGGCCAGCCGTTTGCCGGCGATCTTGGTCAGTAGGGCGTGAAGATCGCGGCGGGTG
>JAJPJX010000212.1 GCA_021324015.1 Solibacteraceae bacterium
ACCACAACAATGGAGACGGCACCTTCACCGACGTGACTGCCAGGGCCGGGCTTCTCAATGCCCCGGGAGTCGACAACTGGACCACCAGCGCCGTCTGGTTCGATTACGACAACGACGGGCGCCTGGACCTGTTCGTGTGCAGCTTCGTGGACTACGGCCGGAACAACCACTTCTCCTGCGGGGACAACCGCCTGGGCAAGAAATACTACTGCATCCCCCGGGTGTTTCGCCCCACGCACAGCTTCCTGTTCAACAACAACGGCGACGGCACCTTCACCGAGGTGAGCCGCGGGACGGACATCGAAAAAGCGCTGGGCAAGGGGCTGGGGGTGGTAGCCACCGACATCAACAACGACGGCCGCATGGACCTGTTCGTGGCCAACGACACGGTGCAGAACTTCCTGTTCGCCAACCGCGGCGGCGGCAAGTTCGAGGAGATCGCCCTGGCGGCCGAGGTGGGCTATAGCGAGAACGGGCAGGCCCGCTCGGGCATGGGTGTAGACGCCGCTGACCTGGACGGCGATGGCTGGCAGGATCTCTTCGTCGCCAACGTGGACCAGGAGATGTTCTCGCTCTACCGGAATCGCCATGACGAGAGCTTCAGCGACACGGCCTACGCCAACGGCATCGCCCAGGCTACCCGCCTGCTGAGCGGCTGGGGGTTGAAGTTCTTCGACTACGATAACGACGGGTACCCCGACCTGATCCTGGCCAACGGCCACCCGGACGACATGATCGAGCAGTACTCGCAGCGCGTGCGCTATCGCGAGCCGCTGCTGCTGTTCCATCACGACGGCAAGCGGCTGACCGATGTGAGCGCGGAGGCCGGTACCGCCTTCCGCCGCCTCTACGCGGCGCGCGGCCTGGCGGTGGGCGACTACGACAACGACGGCCGCCTGGACGTGGTGGTGGCGGTCAACGGCGGCGCGCCTCTGCTGCTGCGTAACAATACCGGCCAGGGCAACCACTGGCTCGGGCTGCGGCTGCGCGGCGCCCGGGCCAACCGCGATGCCGTCGGGGCGCGGATCGTATGGTCGGCCGGCGGCGTCCGGCGCTCGCGGCTGAAGACCAGCGGCGGCAGCTATCTGTCTTCACACGATCCCCGCGAGGTGCTGGGCCTGGGCGCTGCCTCCAAGGTGGACTGGGTGGAGATCCATTGGCCCGCCCCCAGCGAACGCGTAGACCGGCTCACCGGCCTGCCCGTGGACCGGTACATCGAAATCCTGGAAGCCAAAGGTGTTGTGACCTGAGTTGTTAATTTTCTGGATCGCTTTGGTTAACAGGTAAATCTCTTTATTTTTCAGCGATGTTACACGAAAATGAAACCTCGGTATGAGGTGTGTAACGGTTCGTCTGCGACGCATGCTATACTCCTAGCCGATCCGGGTCTGGTGGCCAATGTCCGCGTCGACTGGGTATGAGGAAGAACGCCGCGAGCTGGAACGGGTGCTTCGCTCGGAAGCCTTTGTGCGCGCACCCGGACTGGCGAATTTCCTGACCTATGTCAGCGAACGGTATTTCCAAGGCGAAGCCGAGCAAATCAAGGAATACAACATCGCCGTGGAGGCCTTTGGGCGTCCGCCCGATTTCAATCAAAAACAGGATTCCGTGGTGCGGGTGGAGGCGCACCGCCTGCGCAAGCGGCTGCGGGAGTATTACCAGGGTGACGGAGCCGATCATTCCATCCACATTGTGATCCCGCCGGGGCAATATGTGCCCCAGTTTGTGCTGCGTTCGTCCGTCGTCCAAAACGGTGAGTCCCTGGTGCCGGCGCGGGAAACGGTCAGTCTGGCGGAGCCGGCGCCCGCGCTTCCGGTGGTGATTCCGAATCCCGTGCCGCCTCGCCCACCGGACACGGGGCTGATCCGGCCGTCGCGGGCGCGGCCCTGGGTGCGGTTCGGTCCGGTCGCCATCGTGGCCCTGGCCCTCCTTCTGGGGGCATTCAGTCTGGCGCGCTGGCGGCTGGAGACCAGAGGGCCCCGGAACCCCGACCCGCACTTGCCGCCGGTGGTGCTCGAGAGCGAAGAAATCCGGATTCTGGCGGGCGCTCCGGACGCCCATTACGTGGACCACTTGGGCAATATCTGGCTCGGGGACCGGTTTTTTCAGGGCGGCGCCGGCATGGCTACGCCGCATCACGTGATCTGGCGCACCGTGGATCCCGCCATCTTTCAGGTGCGGAGGGAAGGGCAGGAGTTCGGCTACGACATCCCGCTGAATCCGGGCCGTTACGAACTGCACCTGTACTTCGCCGAGACCGTGTTCGGCGAAGGGAACGTGGCTGGGGGAGGGGAAACCAGCCGGATCTTCCAGGTGCTGGCCAATGGCCGGGCTCTGCTGGATAGCCTGGACGTGACCTCCGACGCGGGCGGCGCGAACATCGCCGACGAGAAGGTCTGCGCCGGCGTTTCCCCGGCGGCCGACGGGAAATTGCACCTCCTGTTCCGAGGCGTCAAAGAGAACGCCGTGCTGAGCGGCATCGCCATTTTGCCGGCGCCTTCGGGGCGAATGAGGCCTGTCCGCATCCTGGTTCGCGACCAGCGCTACACCGACCAGGCCGGGCGGGTGTGGCTGCCGGACCGCTATTTCAGCCGCGGGCAGACCGTCTTGCGGCCGGAAGCGATCTCCGGTACTCCGGACCCCGAGTTGTACCGCGGCGAGCGCTATGGAAACTTCACCTACACCATCCCGGTGGCTCCGGGGCGGTATACCCTGCGCCTGCGGTTCAACGAAGCCTGGTTCGGGCCGGGCCGGCCCGGCGGCGGAGGCGCCGGCAGCCGCCTCTTCGATGTCTACGCCAACGGAGTCGCCCTGCTGCGCAACTTCGACATCTTCCAAACCGCCGGCGGCTCCAACCGCGCCCTGGACAAGGTTTTTCACGGCCTGGAGCCCAACGCCCAGGGCAAGCTCGCCCTCTCCTTCGTGCCGGTCCGCAACTACGCCTGCGTCAACGCCATCGAAGTGGTGGACGAGTCGGCTCCGTAGATGTTAGAGGCTGCCGCAGTCCTGACGCTGGCCATCTGGCTGGGACTGCTGCTGGGGCGCGGTGGATTCTGGCGCGTGCGACCCGGCATCCCCGAGCACCCGCCGCCGCTCCGCGCATCGCGGTCGTGATTCCGGCGCGGGATGAGGCAGCCACTATCGGCGTGGCCATCGCTTCTCTGGCCGGGCAGGACTATCCCGGCCCATTCCACATTTTTCTCGTGGACGACCATTCGAGCGATGGGACGGCAGAGGCGGCGCGGGCGGCCGCCGGTCCGGACCGGCTGACGGTTCTGGTGGCGCCGCCGCTCCCGCCCGGCTGGAGCGGAAAGCTGTGGGCGCTTGCGCGCGGCGTCGCGGAGGCCACGCCCAGGAATCCCGCATACCTGCTGTTCACGGATGCCGATATCGTGCACGCGCCCGGAAGTCTATCCCGCCTGGTGGCGCACGCCTTGGCCGGCGGCTTCCACCTGGTCTCCCTCATGGTCCGGCTCCACTGCCGCAGCTTCGTGGAAAAAGCCCTGATTCCGGCCTTCGTGTTTTTCTTCTTCCTGCTCTATCCCCCCGCCTGGACCGCTGATCCGCGGAAGAGGACCGCGGGCGCGGCCGGCGGCTGCTTGCTGATCCGCCGCGATGCGCTCGAACGCATGGGCGGCATCGCCGCCATCCGCGGGGAGTGGATCGACGACTGCGCCCTGGCCGCCCGCGTGAAGCAGCGCGGCGGCAGGCTCTGGCTGGGACTCGGCGCGGACACCTACAGCCTGCGGGCTTACGCCGGATTCGCCGCGATCGGAAGCATGATCTCGCGCACGGCGTTCACCCAGCTTCGCTACTCGCCCTGGCTGCTGGCGGGCACCGTGGCGGGCATGCTGGTCACCTACGTGCTACCGCCGCTGGCTGTGGCCACCGCCGCCGGGGCCGCGGCCTGGCTGTTGATGATGCTGGCGTACACCCCCACGCTGCGCTACTACGGCCGCTCGCTATTATGGGCGCCCTGCCTGCCGCTGGTGTCCCTGTTCTACACAGCAGCCACCCTGCACTCGGCCGTGGAGCACCGGCGCGGCCGCGGCGGAGCATGGAAAGGCCGCGTGCGCGGCAGCACTGCCTGAAGCCCGGCTCACAAAGCCTGAATGCCCCGGCCCTCGGTGCACTGATATTCCCGGCCGGTCTGGAGATTCCGGAACTCCTCGGTGCGCCCGCTGGGCCAGTTCAGCACAGCCCGGTCGATGCGGTCCCGCCGCCCCACCCCGAAGGTCACCGGCAGCTCCGACTGGGAGAGAAAACTGGAGCCGCTCTTGACCATGCGCGAGCTCGTTTCGCCGCCGTAGAAGATACGCACCACCGCGCCGATCGCGTCGCGGTTGGATTTGGTGCCCACCAGCCGGAAGCGGATGCCGTGGTTTCCGGACGTCTGATCGTTGCGGTACAGGTAAGCCGGACCCTGGTTGGTGGTGATGAGCACATCCAGGTCGCCGTCGCGGTCGAAATCGCCAAAGGCGGCGCCGCGTCCCACCTTGGGCTCCGCGAAACCGCCGCCGGCCTCCGGGGCCACGTCCTGAAAGCCCCGCGGGCCGCCATTCAAAAACAGGTGCGGAGCCTCGGCGTACTCCACATCCTGCCGCAGGCTGCTGACGGTGTCGTCGATGTGCCCGTTCACCACCAGCAGGTCCAGGAAGCCGTCCAGGTCCACGTCGAAGAAGAAGCAGCCGAAACCCAGGCTGCGGCGCGAGAGCCGGCCCACGTCGCTGCGCGGAGCCTGGTCCACGTAGAGCCCCTTGCGGGTGCCGCGATACAGGCCCAGCATCTCGTGATCGAAGTTGGTCACCACCAGGCCCGGCACGCCGGAGTTGTCGTAATCGCCCACGTCCACGCCCATGCCCGCGCGCGCCTTGCCGTCCTCGCTGAAGGCCACGCCGGCCTTCAGGGCCACGTCTTCGAACGATCCGTTGCGCAGGTTGCGGTAGAGCTTGTTGGGCTGCGTGTCGTTGGCCACGAACAGGTCCGGCCAGCCGTCCTGGTCGTAATCCAGCACCGCGGCGCCCAACGATTTGGAACTGCTGTCGAAGAGGCCGCTGGCCGCGGTCGCATCCTCGAAGGTGCCGTTGCCCCGGTTGTGAAACAGCCAGCAGGTGGAGCCGCGGTAGGCTTCCGGCGTGCAGTAGGACTTGCGCCGCCCGTCGAAGCTGCAAAACACGTCCTGCGCCGGCGCCCACTTCACGTAGTTGCAGACGAATAGGTCCAGGTGCCCGTCGCGGTCGTAGTCGAACCATAGGGCCGAGCTGCTGAAACCCTGCCGCCCGCCCAGCCCGCCGGCTTCGGTCGCGTCCACGAAGGTCCCTTTGCCGGTGTTGCGGAACAGGCGGCTCTGGCCCACGGCGGAGACGAACAGGTCCGGGAAACCGTCGTTGTCGTAGTCGCCCACGGCCACGCCAAGGCCGTAGAGTTCCACGTCCAGGCCGGCGCGCCGCGTCACGTCCGTGAAGGTGCCGTCGCGGTTGTTGTGGTACAGCCGCATGGTACTGCGCTGCCGCTTGTGGCCCGGCCAGTCCATGCCGTTGATCAGCAGAATGTCCTGCCAGCCGTCCTGGTCGTAGTCCAGAAACGCGCAGCCGGGACCGAGGGTTTCCGGCAGGTACTTGCCGCCGAAGGCGCCGCTGTTGTGCCGGAAACGGATGCCCGCGGCGGCGGTTACGTCGGTAAAGCGGAAGCCCAAGCCGCCGGGAGAACGGCCCGCGCCCGCGGACCATGCCGCTGCGCCCAGCAGAAACTCGCGCCGCCTCACGGCAGGTGTACCAGGCCGCGCCGCACCGCGTAGACCACCAGTTCGGCGGTACGGTGGATGCCCAGCGCGTCCATCAGGTTGGCGCGGTGCACGGCCACCGTGTTGACGCTGAGATTCAGCAGGTGCGCGATTTCCTTGTTGGAGTTGCCTTGCGCGATGAGCTGCAGGATCTGCTTCTCGCGCGGGGTGAGGCGGTCGTAGCTGTCCGCGGGTTCGGCGGAAGGGGCCAGCACGCCCGGGCCTAGCACCTGCTTGCCGGCGGCCGCGTCGCGAATGGCGGATGCCAGGTCCACGTCCAGCGCATTCTTGAGGATGTAGCCCCGTGCGCCGGCGTCGAAGGCGTTGCGCACGTAGTTCTCCTCGGCGTACATGCTGAGCACCAGCACGGCGGTCTCGGGCTGGTGCCGCAGGATCTCACGGGTCGCCTGGAAGCCGTCCATGCCCGGCATGGCGACGTCCATGACCACCACGCGGGGGCGCAGCTCCAGCGCCAGGCGCACCGCCTCGGCGCCGTCGGCGGCTTCGCCCACCACCCGCATGTCCGGGTCGTCCTCCAGCATGCGGCGGAAGCCGCGCCGCACCAGGCTGTGGTCGTCCGCCAGCAGCACGGTGATTTCAGTCTTCATGATGATCCGGCTCCGCCAGGGGAACGCTCAGACGCACCAGCGTGCCGCCCTCCGCCGGCCGCAGAAATTCGATTCGGCCGTGCATCAGCTCGGCGCGCTCGCGCATGGCCACCATGCCGATGCCCGCCCGGACGGGCTGCCCGGCGGGCAGTCCCGCGCCGTGATCTTCCACCTCCAGGTCAAGGCTCTCAGGCCGGAACCCGATCCGCACCCACGCCGTCGAAGATCCGGAATGCCGCGCCAGGTTGTTCAGAGCTTCTTGCAGTACCCGGTACACATTCACCGCGATCCGGTCCGGCACGGCCGGACTGCGGCCCTCTTTCTGGTATCGTACCGTAATCCCGGTCTGCTTCTCGAACACCGGCAGATACCAGTCCACGGCTTTTTCCAGCCCGCCGTCGTCCAGGATCGCCGGGTGCAGCGCCTGCGAAAGGCTGCGGACCTTTTCGAGGGTCGCCTGCGCCACTTCCCGGACTTCCTGCAAGTCCGCGCGAAAGGGCGAGTCCGGCGGCAGGCCGCGCTTCTCGGCCCGCCGCAGCATGGCCCCCATGGCCGTGAGGATCTGTCCGAACTCGTCGTGCAGCTCGCGCGAAATGGAGCGCAGCGCCTCCTCCTGCACGGTGATGAGTTTGCGCGCCAGGTCGCTTTTCTGATTGGAGAGCGCGGCCAGGTGATCGAACAGGCGGCGGTTGGACTGGATCAGGTACAAGCTGGTGAGCGAGATGGCCACCAGCATGGCGGCCAGGAAATAGTAAATGTTGCGCTCCACCCCGTGGTAAATGTCCTGGATGCGCGCCATGGCCTGCTCCTCGGTTTCGTTGTTTTCCACCAGCAGGCGGGCCACGGCGGAGGTGAGCGAGGCCTGCTGCGCCTGGAGCGAGTTCCGAATCAGGCTGCGCGCCTCCGGCGGCCTGCTCCGCGCCAGCGCGAACATCTGCTCCGCGGTGGTCCAGAACTGCGCAAAGGAGTTGGCCAGGTAGCGCTGGCGCGTGGGGTCGCGGGCCGCCGGGGCCAGTTGCGCCTCCATCCGTAGGGCGTCCTCCAGGTCGGCGCGGGTGCGGTCGAATTGGCCCTTCCAGGCTTCCAGCGGATAGGGCTCGTCGTTGTCCAGCATGTCCCGCATGGCCAGGCCGAGAGAGTGCAGGTCGTTCTGGATGCGCAGCAGTTGCAGCGAGTCCTTGCGGTTGCGGTCCACCGTGCGGGTCTGCAAATCCTTCAGCCCTTCCACCTGGCGCAGGGCATACAGCGAGAAAATCCCCACCGCGGCCAGCGTCACGGCCAGGCCGACCAGCAGGCGCGCAGTGGGGGAAGAGAGCCGCATCGTGTTGCTTCTGAAGCCCATGATACAATCTGGAGGAAATCATCTTTTGTTGAGGACGCCCGCATGGCACAAGAGCAAGATGTCTCCCGGCGCGATTTCGTGAAGGCCGCCGGCGCTGTCACCACCGCAGCCGCCGCGCTGCCCGGCAAGGTGGAAGGTTTTCCGTTTATCAACTCGGTCCGGGCCGCCAACGAGGTGGTGAATTACGCCATGATCGGCACCGGCAGCCGCGGCACCTACCTGCTGAAACACTTCAAGACCACGGACCTGGGACGCTGCGTAGCCCTGTGCGATAACTGGGATGTCAATCTGAAGAAAGGTCTCGACACGGTCGGGACCAATCCGGCGGCGTATAAGGATTATCGCGAACTCCTGGCGCGCAAGGATGTGGACGCGGTGATGGTCACCACCCCGCTCTACATGCACTTCCCCATCACCAAGGACGTCCTGCTGGCCGGCAAGCACTGCTTCTGCGAGAAGAGCCTGGTGTTCAAGCCGGAAGAGGTGCACGAGCTGCGAGCCCTCAAAGAGTCCCTGCCCAAGCAGGTGCTGCAAACCGGGTTGCAGCGGCGCTACAGCCAGTTTTACGCGACCGCCAAACAGATGATCGACCAGGGCGTCCTCGGCGAGGTCACGCACATTCGCGCGCAATGGCATCGCAACTCCAACCAGCGCCGCCCGGTGCCGGACCCGTCGCTCGAGAAGAAGATCAACTGGCGCATGTACCGGGAGTTCTCGGGCGGCAACACCGCCGAACTGGCTTCGCACCAGATCGACGTGGCCGACCTGATGTTCGGGGCCACGCCGGAATTCGTCATCGGGGTGGGCGGCATCGACTTTTATAAGGATGGCCGCACCTGCTACGACAACATCCAGTTGATCTTCCAATACCCTAAGGGCCGCAAGCTGCTGTACAGCTCCATCAGCACGAACTCGCACCTGGATCTGCTGCAAGCCAAGCGCGTGGAGTTCGGGGAAGTCATCATGGGCACCGCGGGCACCATTGAAATCACTATCGGGGACGACAACCATCCCGCCACGGCGCTCTGGTACCGCGAGCCCAAGCCCATCAGTGCGCCCACCGTCACCGAGGCCGCCAAGAAGAAGGAAGAGTTCAAGGCGGGGGCCACCATGACCACCGCCGCGGCCAGCGCCGGCGTGCCCCTGCTGCTGCCGCGTGACGCCATGAACAACCAGGACTCTTTCCTGAGCCGGGAAGCCAAGTTCGCCCGCCGCTGGCTCTATAGCAAGGGCATCATGGTGCCCGAGGAAGACCGCAACCCGGTGGACGTGGAACTCGAGGACTTCCTGCTCTGCGTGAAGGATCCCACGAGCCGCAAGCCCAAAGCCGATCTCGAGATCGGCTTGAACGACTCGACTGCGGTGATCCTGGCCAACCTGGCGATGGACGAAAACCGGCGCGTTTACTTCAACGAGATCGAGAAGCTGGGCCGCGCGCCCGAGACCAAGCCGCCCGCCAAGAAGGCGTAGCCGGCGCCGGAAACCGGCGTGCATAATGGTCTCATGCCTGAGACCAGATACCGCGACCGCCGGGCCGTCTCCATGGAAAACGGCCACCTTCGCCTGACCGTCCTCGTGGAAGGCGGGCACATCGCGGAGATTCTTGACAAGAAGAGCGGCGTGAATCCGCTTTGGACGCCGCCCTGGCCGTCCATCGAACCCTCCACGTACGATCCTCAGAAGCACACCGGTTACGGTGGCGACTCCGAGAGCAAACTGCTGGCCGGCATCATGGGGCACAACTTGTGCGTGGACATCTTCGGGGGCCCTTCGGCCGAGGAAGCCGCCGCCGGCCTGACGGTGCATGGCGAGGCCTCCGTGGCGCCGTACGAGATCACCGCGGGCGACGGCGAACTGGTCGCGCGCGCCCGCCTGCCGCAGGCGCAACTCGCGGTCGAGCGGCACATCAAGCTGAGCTCCGGAGTTCCCGTGGCGGAGATTCGCGAAGCCGTGACGAACCTGGCCGCCACCGACCGTCCCATCGCCTGGACGGAACACGTAACGCTCGGGCCGCCGTTCCTCGAGAAAGGTTCCACCCAATTCCGGGCGTCGGCCACGCGCTCCCGAGTCTTCGAAGGAGACTTCGGCGCGGGCAGCTACATGAAGCCCGCCGCGGACTTCGACTGGCCCATGGCGCCCCTCATCAGCGGCGGCTACGAGGACCTGCGCGTCTACACCCGCCGCCCTTCATCCACCGGCTTCACTACCCACCTGATGGACCCGCACCGCGACACGGCGTATTTTCTGGCCTTCTCACCGCGGTCCAAAGTGGCGTTCGGTTACGTCTGGAAGCGCGCGGATTTTCCCTGGCTGGGCATCTGGGAAGAGAACTATTGCCGGCAACAGGGCCCCTGGAACGGCAAGACGCTGACGCGGGGCATGGAGTTCGGAGCTTCGCCCATGCCCGAGACCAGGCGCGAAATGATCGCCCGCGGCTCGCTGTTCGGTGTGCCGGGCTTCCGCTGGATTCCCGCGAAATCCACCGTGGAAACGAGCTATCGCGTGGCGTTCGGGACGGCCGAATCCGTGCCCGAGGCCCTGCTGTGGACCGGCGCCGAAGAGGTGCGCTTTGCCGGCTGACACGGTGCTGGTCCGGGCCGCCGCACCGCGCGACCTGGACGCCGTGGCCGCCATTCAGGCAGATTGCCCCCAGGCGGCGCAGTGGAACGTGCGGGATTACCTGGAGCACGATTTCCTGGTGGCGGAGCGCGGCGAGCGGGTGGTCGGCTTCGCCGTGGCACGTCCACTCGGGGAGGGTGAAGCCGAAATCCTGAACCTAGCTGTGGCTCCGGAATTCCGCCGCCGGGGCGTCGCACGGGGCCTTTTCGAGGCCTTGCAAAAGCGCCGCTCCGGCCACCTGTATCTGGAGGTACGGGAGTCCAATCAGGAGGCTCGAAAATTCTATCAAATGCTTGGATTTCAAGAGGTTGGGAGGAGGGATGGGTACTACGACCAGCCCCCCGAAGCCGCTATTGTCATGAAGTTTCTTTCATGCTACTGTCACAAGTAGACGGCAGGTCTTCCAGGCCTGCCGCCACTTCTGATATGCGAAGTGAAGATTACCCACCGAGCCTTTTCCGTACCCACCGACTCGGCGTGGCAACCTCTCACTTGGAGGAACTGCCCAATATGGAACGGAACGCACTGGAACAGTTGAAAGCGCATCTGATGGAAAGCAATGAGGAGTTTCGCAAGCTGGTGGACCAGCACACAGATTACGCGAAGAAACTGGATGCTCTCGAGGCGCTGCCGCACTTAACAGAACAAGAGCAGATGGAAGAGGTCCGGTTGAAAAAGTTGAAACTCCGCTTGAAAGATCAGATGGAAGCGATCCTGCATCAGTACAGGGCTCGGCAGGTCGCTTGACATCAGGTGCGCGTGGGCGCGGTCTTCTCAAGGCCCGGCTGGGGTATTCCCCCGGCCGGGCCTTTTGAGTTTTTGGGGAACCAGAGGTGGAAGACGAACCTGTCCGGATTCCCGTCACCGATGTCTTCGATCTGCACAGCGTGCCTCCCAGGGACGTGGAGGCGGTGGTCGAAGCGTACCTGGAGGAAGCACACAGTTTGGGGCTGCGCGCGCTGCGCATCATCCACGGCCGGGGCATCGGCGTGCAGCGCGAGATCGTGCGCGCGGTGCTCGCGCGCACGGAATTCGTCCTGGCCTTCGGCGATGCGCCCCCCGAAGCCGGCGGCTGGGGCGCTACGATCGTAACGCTGCGGCCGGCTGCCAGCGCACCGCGGCCTTTTTGATCCGTTCCACGGCTTCCATCAGGTTCTCGTAGGAATTGGCGTAGCTGAAACGGATATAGCCCTCGCCATATTCCCCGAATGCGCCGCCATTCAGGCAGGCGACCCCCGCTTCCTGGAGCAGAAAATCAGCTAGTTCCTTGGACGGGATGCCGGTCTCCTTCACGTTGGCGAACGCATAGAACGCGCCGCCCGGCACGGTGCAGTGGAAGCCGGGGATCTGGTTGAGGCCGCGGCAGAAGGCGTCGCGCCGGCGGCGGAACTCGCGGACCATGCGCTCCACCGGCTCCTGTGGCCCGGTAAGTGCGGCAATGCCCGCGCGCTGCGTGAAGCTGGCGGTGCAGGAGTTGGAGTTGACCATCAGCTTGTTGACCGCCTCCACCAGCCATTCCGGCATCACGCCGTAGCCCATGCGCCAGCCGGTCATGGCATAGGTTTTCGAGAAGCCGTCCAGCAGAATGGTCTTTTCCAGCATGCCCGGGAAACGGGTGATGGAGACGGGCGCCTCTTCATACACGATGCGCGAGTAGATCTCGTCGGCCAGCACCAGCAGGTCGCGCTCGCGCACTAGGCCGGCGATGGCTTCGATGTCCTCGGCCGGAATCACGCCGCCCGTGGGGTTCTGCGGCGAATTCAGGATCACCATCCGCGTGCGGTCGTTGAGCTTCGCGCGGAACAGTTCCAGGTCGAACGAAAAGCCGCGGCTTTCGACCAGCGGCATGGGCACCGGCGTGGCGCCCAGGAACCGGATCATGGATTCATAGATCGGAAATCCCGGGTTGGGGTAGATCACCTCGTCCCCCGGCTCGAGCAAGGCCAGCATGGGGAAGAAGATGATGGGCTTTCCGCCGGGCACGATGGCGACGCGCTCCGGCCCCACCTGGATACCGCGGGTCCGCGACACGTACGCGGCTACGGCCTCCCGCAGCTCCGGGAACCCCTGTGTCGGGCCGTAATGCGTCCAGCCCTGGTCGAGGGCCTGCTTGGCCGCCTCCACGATGTGCGCCGGGGTGGGGAAATCGGGCTCCCCGATCTCCAGGTGGATCACGCTGCGCCCCTGGGCCTCCAGCGCGCGGGCGCGCACCAGCACTTCAAAGGCGGATTCCACAAGAATCCGGTTCATGCGCTCGGCTAATTTCATGCGATTTTCCTGAAATACGGCACGCCGTCGCGGGTCTCGACCTGTTCCACGCGGTCGTCGATGGAAACGCGTTCTCCCAGAACGCGCCCCGTAACCCACCCGCCCCCATCCAGCGAGACGATGGCCGTCTGATAGGGTACATCGTTTACAAACGCCTCGGGAGCGGAGTAGATCACAGTTTCGGTATAAACGGTTCCAGTCGCGGGGTTCATACGGTGCCCAGAATGGTGACCACGCAGGTGGCGCCCGAGCCGCCCAGGTTCTGCGCCAGTCCGAGGGAGTGGCGCGGCACCTGCCGCTCGCCGGCCTCGCAGCGCATTTGCAGCACCAGGTCGCAGATCTGCGCCACCCCGGTGGCGCCCACCGGGTGCCCCTTGGATTTCAGCCCGCCGCTGGTATTGACGGGAATCCGGCCGCCGCGCGAGGTGTGCCCCTCGAAGGCGAACGGCCCCCCCTCGCCGCGCGGAACGAATCCCAGGTCTTCGGTGGCGATGACCTCGGCGATGGTGAAACAATCGTGCAGTTCGGCGAGTTGGATGTCCTGCGGCCCCACGCCCGCCATCCCATAGGCCTTTTCCGCGGCGCGCCGCACGGCCGGAAAGGTGGTGATGTCCTCCTTCTGATCCAGGGCCAGGTAATCGGAGGCCTGCGCGATCCCCAGGACGCGCACGGGCTTTTCGCTGAACTCCGCGGCGCGCTCGCCGGGCGCCAGCAGGACCGCGGCGGCGCCGTCGCTCACCAGCGAGCAATCGTACAGGTTCAGCGGGTCGGCGATGGGTTTGCCGGCCAGCGCCTGCTCCAGGGTGATGGGCTTGCGCATGTGCGCGTCCGGATTCAAGGCGCCGTTGGCGTGGTTCTTCACCGCGACCGCGGAGAGGTGTTCTTTCCGGGTGCCGTACTGGTGCATGTGCCGCCGCGCGATCATGGCGAACAGCGAGGCGAAGGTCGAGCCGGCCTTGATTTCTCCGGCGCAATCCCCCGCCGAGGCCAGGATCTCGGTCACCCGCGGCGTCGGCTGGGAGGTCATCTTCTCCACCCCCACCACCAGCGCGAGATCGTACACGCCGGCGGCCACTTCGGCCCAGGCGTGGAAGAAGGCCGAGCCGCTCGAAGCGCAGGCGGCCTCCACCCGGCTGGCCGGCACGCCCTGAATTCCCAGCGCGGTGGAAATGTACGGCGCCAGGTGGTTCTGGCCCATGAAGGACGGTCCGGCGAAGTTCCCCAGGAAGAACACCTCCACTTGCGAAGGCCGCGCGTGGCCGTTTTCCAGGCACTTCTCTCCCGCCTCCACCGCCAGCGACCGCAGGTCCCGGCCGGCAAACGCGCCAAACGGGGTCTTGCCGATTCCGACGACGGCAACAGGTCTCATCTCATAGTTCAGCTTAGCGCCGATACACGTTTGGCGGGAGTGAGCGCGATGGTATCGCCGCCGGAGCTTCAAGCGGCTGACGGGGCTGTACCTCCGAGTTCACCCGATCCTCCCATTGGTCGCGCGCGGTTTCCAGGTCGTATCGTGCCTGCATGTTCAGCCAGTATTCCGGCGTGGTGCCGAAATATCGAGCCAGCCGGAGGGCGGTCTCTCCGGTGATCGCGCGTTGTCCGGCGACGATCGAGCTGATGCGGTTCGCGGGCACGTGCATCTCCTTGGAGAGCCGGTTCATGCTGATCCCCAGGTCTTCCAGCGTCTCCCTGAGAATCTCGCCCGGATGAACGGGCGGCAGCTTATCGGTAGTGTTTCGTGATTTCGACGTCTTCGGCATTGCCGTCCTTCCACGTGAAGTAGATGCGGTACTGATCGTTGATCCGGTTGCTGTGTTGTCCGTTCCGGTCGCCGCTCAGCGCCTCCAGCCGGTTGCCCGGCGGAATCAAGAGATCGGAAAGGGCTTGGGCACTATCGAGAGCCACCAGGCGTCGGAGTGCCACCGCAGCGATGCTGGCAAGTTCCGCGACCCGCTCGCGCCGGAAGAGCCGCTCTGTCGTCTTGCACTGAAAGCTCCGGATCACCAATCCATCCTACCGGAGTTTTATGTAGTACGTCACACGTATAAGTGCAGGGTAGATCAACCTTGACAGCCAGCCGCGCCAGCCCTGCCAGCGTCCCATCCCGCGTCCGGATCTCCCGCAGCCATTTCCTAAATGTAAACAAAGGGTTTACCGCCCTAGGGTGCGCTAAAATGAAGCGTAGCCGCCACGATGGGCGGGGAAAGCATTTCACCTTCCACGTTTTCCGCTGCTGCGCGTCATTCAGTAGTAGGACCGTGGAAACCGTAACTTGCGCGGAAATGAGCGAAGCCGTCCAGCCGAGCCTGGAGACCGTGGATCGGCAAAACCGGTTTGTTGCCGAGCACTTACGGCGGATCTTCGTGCAGATTTACCGGATCGTCGGGAATGCGGCGGATGCCCAGGACCTGACCCAGGAGGCCTTCATCAAGGCGCTCCAGCGGCAGGATCAGCTCAAGGACGAGCAAAAAGCCGCCCACTGGCTGTCCCGCATCGCCACCAATACGGCCATCGATTTTCTGCGCCGCAACGGCCGCGTGTCCTTTTGCGAGATCGAGATCACCCGGGAAAGCCCCGGCGAAAGCCCGGAACAGGAATTGTTGCGTTCCGAGCAGCGGGAATACCTGGAAGACGGCCTGCGTTTGCTGACTCCCCGGGAGCGCGCGGCCCTGATGTTGCGCGACGTGGAAGGGCTGCCCGCCGAAGAGGTGGCCCGGCTCCTGGACTGCTCGAAAGCCACGGTGCGTTCGCATATCGCCAACGCCCGCATCAAGTTTCGGCGGTACCTGGAAAAAAGGAAGCGGTAGGGAGATGAAGCATCCAAGCGAAGCGACGCTGGCGCTCTACGCGGGCGGAGACCTGCACGCGCTGGGCCGCTGGCGGACGGAACACCACCTGGCCGGATGCGAGTCGTGCCGCCTGGTGGTGGAGGAATTCGGCGCGCTGCGCGGCGCCATGGGCGAATTGCGGGACATGCCGGAGATCGCCTGGAACCGCGTGGCAGCCGAGATGAAAGCCAACATCCGGTTGGGCCTGGAGGCGGGCGAATGCGTCCGCAACGCGGAGCCGGACTCCGTGCCGGGCCAGCCGGTCTTCCCCGGCTGGCGGGCGCTGGTGGCCTGCGTCAGCATGGTGGCCCTGGTCACGGCCGGCTTTCTGCTGGAGCGCACCACGCCGCAGAACGCCGCTTCCGTGGAGGGAACGGTCTTGCGGGCCACGGCCAACGGAATCGAATTGCGCCAGGGTGAACAGACCCTGACCCTGTTGCACGGGCGCACGCAAGAGGTGCTCTATTCGGCCGGAGCCGGCGGCTCCATGCGGGCGCGGTATGTGGACGCGGACACCGGCTACGTGACCATCAACAATGTCTATGGGCAGTAAGTTTGCCATTCTTTCCGTGGCGGGGCTGCTGACGCTGGGCGCGCAGGAACTGCCGCTGGATCTCCAGAACTCGGTCAAGATCGACTTGCCGTCGAATTCGCCGGTGACGTTGCTCTCGGCCAACCTCGGCGGCTCGCACGCCACCCCGCGGGGCAGCGCCATGGTGGTGGATCTCCAGCAAATGGTGCTCTCTCTGCGCAATGCCGGCGACAAGCACATCCGCGGCGTCACGCTGCTGGTGACGGCCCAGGAGGTGACCCCCGGCGGCAGGGGCTCGGTCACTCTCGCAAGCCTGGACGTGCCTCCCGGCGGGGCGTTCCCGGTGCACATCGACTTGCGCCTGCTGCGCCCGGCGCAGCTCACCGCCGGACCGCTGGTGCAGGTCAGCCTGGACGGCGTGCTGTTCGGGGATCTCTCGTTCTACGGCCCCAACCGGCTGGATTCGCGGCGCGCCATGACCGCCTGGGAACTGGAGGCCCAGCGCGACCGCCGCTATTTCAAGACCATTCTTTCGCAGCGGGGGCCCGAAGGCCTGCGCAGCAGCGCGCTGGAGAGCCTGGTGCGCCAGGCCGAACGTCCGCGGCTGGACGTGCAGGTGGTGCGCGGCCGCTCGGTTTCCGCGGCCGGCGTGGCCCCGGAACACGTTGCCAAATTTGCCTTCCTGGAATTTCCGGATTCCCCGGTCAAGCCGGTGGAGGGATGGGCGCAACTTGCCGGCAGTGAGGCGCGGTCGCCGCGCATCCAGGTGGAGAACCGTTCCGGGCGCAGCGTGCGCTACGTGGAAATCGGCTGGTTGGTGAAAGATTCCCAGGGGCGCGAGTTCATGGCGGCATCCGTGCCGGCCGGAGATCCGGACCTGTATCTTCCGCCGGGGCGCAGTGGCCGCGTATTGCAGGACGCCGCCCTCAAGTTTTCCCGCGGCGGCCAGCCGGTGAACATCGCCGGCATGACCGCCTTCGTCAGCCAGGTGGAATTCGCCGACGGGCAGGTGTGGATTCCCAACCGCGAGTCGCTGGCCGGCGCGCGGTTGCTGGGAGTTCTGGCGCCCTCCCCGGAGGAACAGCGCCTCACGGATCTCTACCGCAAGAAGGGTCTGGACGCCCTGATCCGGGAATTGCAGAAGTTCGAATAGCGCATGTCCTTCCTTCGCCGCGGATTCCTGCCCGGCATTCTCCTGCTCTCCGCGTGCTTCGGGCAAAGCCTTCCTCTTACCCCGGAGGTGCAATCGGCCCTGGACCGGGTCTCGGCGCAGTCGCTGCGCGGCAATCTCTCGTTTCTGGCCTCCGACCTGCTGGAAGGGCGCGATACCCCTTCCCGCGGCTTGGATCTCGCGGCGGAGTACATCGCCGCGCAGTTCCGGCGCGCGGGTCTCGAGCCGGCCGGCGGCGACGGCTATTTCCAGACCGCCCCTTTCGAGGTCTATGAGCCCCGCACCGATCACTTCCGCCTGGAACTCGCCGCGGGCGGGCAAACCGTGGCAGTGGGCGCCGGGGAGGTGCGGGCGCAGTCTCCCGCCGCCGTGGACGTCAAACAGGCGGGCGTGTTCCTGATGCATGCGGACACGCCCGAACCCCAGGCCGGCGACGTGGCGGGCAAGGTCGTGATCCTGGATGCGGGCAAGTCCGGGCAATTGGGCGGCTGGATGTTCCGCCGGATGCGGGCCCTGCGCGCCATGCAGCCGGCCGCCGTGCTGCTCATCGACCGCGAAGGCATGTACTTTCAGAGCGAGGCTTCGAACCGCCTCGTGGATCCCGAGGCCGCCGCGCCGCAGGCCGTGCTCGTGGTCCACAGTGCGCCGCTGGCCCGCGTGCTCGACGATCTGCCGCCCGGCGCCGCGGAGGCCGCGGTCACCCTTCACCTGGACGAAGCCGTGAAAAAGCCCGTGACCCTGCGTAACGTGATCGGCGTGCTGCGCGGTTCCGATCCCGGGCTGAGGGATTCCTGCGTGCTGGTGACGGCGCACTACGACCACATTGGCGTGCGGACCTCGGGGGAGGGCGACCGCATCTACAACGGAGCCAACGACGACGGGAGCGGCACGGTCTCGGTGATCGAACTCGCCCATGCCCTGGCGGCCTTGCCGCACCGGCCCAAACGGAGCATCGTCTTCCTGACCTTTTTCGGCGAGGAGAAGGGCGGCTTCGGCGCCCGCTACTACGCCCGGCACCCTGTATTCCCCATCGAGAAGACCGTGGCCGACGTCAACCTGGAACAACTCGGCCGCACGGACTCGACCGAGGGTCCGCAAATCGCTACCGCCACCTTCACCGGGTTCGAATATTCGGACCTGCCGGAAGTCTTCCGCGAGGCGGGGAAGTTGACCGGCGTGACGGTGTACAAAGACGAGCAGAACAGCGACGCCTTCTTCAGCCGCAGCGACAACCAGATGCTGGCCAACCAGGGCATTCCGGCGCACACCGTCTGCGTGGCCTTCGAATACCCGGACTACCACGGGGTGAGCGACCATTGGGAGAAGATCGACTACGACAACATGGCCAAAGTGGACCGCATGCTGGCGCTGGGTGTGTTGATGCTGGCCGACAATCCCGCGCCGCCGCATTGGGACGCCAAGAATTCCAAGGTGGCAAGCTACCTCAAGGCCTGGAAAGAACGCCACGCGGGAGACTGACCGCCAGCCTGGCGAGCTCCTGACTCCTTGTGCCCGGCGCCCGCTCCTGGGATATTTGTAGATGGACGGTGATGTATGGCGAATGAGACCCTCGAGATCGAGCCAGGCATTCACGAACTCACGGATGCCGAAGCCCGAACCATATTCGAAAACGCCGCCCGCCACTACCTGCACATGAGCGGAGATGAGTTCCTGCGCGCCTGGAAGGAAGGCCGTTTCTCTGAGAACGGCGCCTGCGCGGACCCCAACGTGGCATACGTTTCGATGCTGATCCCGCTCGCTGAACCCAGATAACCCGTGCCTGGCGCAACGCCGAGAGAAGCCGTGGAGGAGTTCCTCCGGCCATTGCGGCGAGTCGTGTCGTGCGCCACGCCGCGGATTCTCAACGTTCGCGGCGGCTACCATCCAAGCGAAAAGCCCCACACCGTGCTCATTGCCGACGGCCTTCCGGCCCCGTTGGCCGGACCGGGACGTCTCAGACTGCGGCTTGTACATCATTATCGGATCATCGAAACCGCGGACGAGCGCGGTCCGTGGAGGGTGAGCACGGGCGGGTATTTCTATTCGCTGGACGACCCCGACAATCGGGAGATCATCGCCTATCAGTGGCATCCGGAGGGGAGGAGTCCGATGCAGTTTCCCCATCTGCACCTCGGGTCGGGTGCGGGTTGCCGGCGGGAAGACTTGGCCGCTGCCCATTGCCCAACGGGGCGAATCTCGGTGGAAGAGGTCTTGCGATTTGCGATCGTGGATCTCCACGTGGAGCCGCTCCGGCCGGACTGGGCCGACGTGTTTGACGAGGCACAACGGAATTTCGAGACGTGGCGGCGTTGGCCCTGATGGGGCGGTGACGCCGATTCCGCTCACGCTACTCGTGCTATTGGTAGCTGTGCTATCGGGGCACTCCGGAAGGCATTGCTATTGGGAGCAACGGGTTCTGAAGTCTATTTATGTGGACTAGGTATCTGCTGATAGTGCCAATTGGCTGCGCCGCAGTTCACCACCTCAGTGCTCAGGGTTCCCCCACAATCGTGATAAGCCAAGTCTACGGGGGTGGCGGCAATGCGACTGCACTGCTACGAAGCGACTTCGTGGAACTCTTCAACCGAGGCACAACAGCAGTCGATATTTCTGGCTGGTCGGTCCAATATGCCTCTGCCAGCGGGTCGTCCTGGGACAGAACGATCCTGAAGGGCACTGTCGGTGCAGGACAGCATTACCTCGTGCAGGAAGCACAGGGAAGTGGTGGATCAACGTCGTTGCCTTCAGCCGATGCGTCAGGCGAAGTCAATCTCAGCGCCATATCTGGAAAGATGCCTCGTCACCAGCTCGGTTAAGCTCGTGGGTTCATCACCAAATGGCTCGCAGATCGTCGATCTATTGAGCCCCGCATAATATAGAGACACTAGAACGGCAGTTCGGCCTGTTGCCAGAAGGCGCGGATGAGACGAGGCCGGCGACGCATCCGTTTCAGCGTTTGCCGG
>JAJPJX010000186.1 GCA_021324015.1 Solibacteraceae bacterium
AGCAGATCGCCGGCAGTGACGCCGCCCGTACCGACGACGAGCTTGCTGACGCCGAGGATGCCGACTTCGCCGGCGACACCGGCCCCGTTGGGTTTGTCCTGGAGAATGCCTTCGGCTTCGCCGCCCGCCGACGGCAACGCGAGCTGCCCGCTCGAATTCACCGCGACGAAGCAGAACTGCGAAGCGCTCAGGTCCGCGCTCGCCGGCGCGCTGATGGTGTGAAGAGTTTGTTCGTAAGCCATGGTGGTGTGCTCCTTCGGTTGGGTTGGTTACCGCGCCAGGCGGACGCCCGCCGCCTCCAGCGTGGCGATCAGGCCCTTGGCGTTGTGCTGCGCGCGGAACGCCGCATACGCCTCGGGGTGTTCTTCGAGCATCTGCGCGTAGGCGCGCTCCTTGGTCACCCGCGTGGCAGTACCGGAGACGTACAGGCCGTTGGTCACCTGGCCACGGTTCTGCCGCGCCAAAGAGACTGCCTGAGCCTCTAATTCCTGCACGCCGCCGGAACCGGCGTTCGGATTCACGTGCGAACTGATCATGCGTTTCTCGCTTTCCGCGACGCGGGAACTGGTCAGAGCCTCGCTGACCTCCGCGACGCTCATGTATTCGCCGCGCGGGTTCTTCAGCATCAGGAACTCGGCGGCCTTTTCCGGGCAACCGGCCATCTTGCAGAGCGCCGCGATGGCCTGAATGTCGGTTTCGGCCCGCATACCCTTCAACGGTTCGCCGGAGATGGGCAGGACGGTGGCGGCGGCCTTTTTGGATTTCGCTTCTTCCTTGTCATCGTCCTCGTCGTCATCCGCGGGAGGCTTCTTGCCCTCGCGCTCCTTCGCGTCGTCTTTCTTCGACTTTTTGTCGTCAGCCTTTTCGTCGCATTCCCTTTTCGCGGCGAGGGCCTGGGGATCTTCTGTCATGTGTTCTCCTCGGGTTGAGATTGCGGCCCGCGTTCGCGAACCGGTTTGCGTTTGTAGTTGGGTCAGCGCGTCCTCGAGCGTGCCGACCTGGTCAGCCAGTAGCGGCAACGCGTTTTCGGCCCACAGCAAACCCGCCTGCGTCCCTACAATCGCCTTGGTGCTCGCCTTGCGATTCCGCGCTACCGTTTCGACAAAGATCGCGTACTCGCGATCCACCTCCGCCTGGATGTCGCCCCTGGCGCTCTCGCCCAGCGGTTCGTGCGGGTTGCCGTCGACCTTCTTGTCGCCGGCGAAAATGAACGTGTACTTTGCGCCGATTTCCTTGTCGAACTCCGACTGATCCACGTGCAGCGCGTATACGCCGATCGATCCGACGGCGCCGGTCCGCGTCACGAACACCTTGCTGGCCGAACTCGCGATCGCATAGGCGGCCGACAGGGCGATGTCATTCGCGGCGGCATACACCGGCTTCACACCGCGGATCGAGTAGATGTAGTCGGCAAGTTCGAAACAGCCGGTCGTCTCGCCGCCCGGTGAATCGATATCCAGCAGAATGGCGCGCACGCTGGCATCGTCCACCGCCCGCGCCACCTGGCGTTGAATCTGTTCGTAGGAACTGGCGCCGCTCCACGCGGACAGGAACGATTCCTTCTTGAGCAGAGTCCCTTGCACGGGGACCACGGCCACGCCATCCAGCACGGCGTAGTCCCGTTCGTCACCGGCGTCCGAGTAGCGCGCCATCAGAGTGGCAGTTGCATCCATCGGCACGCGTCGTGCGAGCACGGCGTCGGGGTCTATCCCCAGACGCGGCCCGAGTGCCTTGATGATCACTTCCAACTTGGGCGGGTGAATCATCAGCGGGCAGTTCACGAACCGTGATGCGACGTGAGTCAGCGTCACTGAACTTCCACCTTTCCGCTTGCGGCGTCTTTCTCCACTTCTTCCTCCGTCATCCCGGCGTTCCGTCCCGTGAGGATCTTCCGGCCGTCGGAGTCATACGAGAGGCCAAGCCGATCCGCCCGGTCGTTGTCAGCCTTCTGCTCGGCATCGATCACCGTCGCGTCGTACCCTTGCGCCGCACACTCGATTGAGCGAGTCGACAGGCCATCCCGGATGGCACGCTCGGCAGCCTTCATGTCCTTCTCCGGATCGACCCACGGCCAGCCCGGCGTTACCCACTGCGCCTCTTCAAACGGCGCGGGATCGTTGTCGTAGGCGTTCAGCAACTCGACCCCGAACACCATCGCGAGCATTGCCTCCCGCAGCCAGCGGCGATAGATCGGATGGCAGACCTGATAGATGAAGACCGAATACTGGAACTGCTCGCACTTGCGGCGAAACTCCAGCAGGCCCGCGCGGATCGACGAGTAGTTGATCCCGGAGAGGTCCCCACTGATCTGGTATTCCGCCAGACCGGCGCCGCTCGCGAACGCCTGCAGACACGCCCGCACGAACGCCTTGTAATCTCCGCTGTCCTTGACCTCCGCGAACTGCACCTCTTCGCCGAAGCCCAGCACCGGGAAGGTGCCCGGCTCCAGCTTGGAGATTTGTGTGCCCGGGTCGGCCTGGCTCTGCCCGGTCGAAGTCTGATCCGGGGCCATCACCGGGTTGTCCGGACTCACCTGCTTGATGAAGCCGGTGATCATCGCCGAGATCTTCTTGCGGACGATCTCGGCATCCGTGTACTGCTCCAACTCGTAGAGCTTGGCCAGCACCGTGGTGAGCCAGGGCTGGCCGCGGAACTGACCGGCGCGGATCGGTTTGTACACGTGCAGGACGTCGCTCGCCGGCACGCGCTCCACCTGCAACGACTCGAGCGGGTAGAACATCGTCTCGCCCGGGTGCGCGCGCCAGAAGTGGTACGCGGCGCGGCGGCCGTCCGGCCGGAACTCGACTCCGCACCGCACGCGATTCGCCTCCGGCACATCCTGCGTCGGCTGGTTGCGCCACAGTGGTAGCTGTTCGGCCTCGATCAACTGCAACTGAATCGGGACGGAAAGCCCTTCCTTCGGCGATCGCGGCCGGAAGCGTACGAAGCATTCGCCGGCCTCCATCACCTCGCGGGCGATGATCATCTGCTGGCCATAGAAGTCCGTCTGCCCTGACGCCGGATTCCGCGGGTCGTATTCGACATCCGATTCCCGAATCCATCGCGCCCACTTTTGCCGGATCAATTCGCGAACCTGTTCGTCCAGGTGCTGCGGGATCAACCGAATGCCGCGTCCGATCGCGTTGGCCACATACGAATCCACAGCTCCGGCCGCCCACGCGCTGTTTCGGATCGCGTCGCGGTTCCGTGTCAGCAGCTCCAGCCCGTGCGAGAACAGGAGCGTGTTGAGACCGAGATAGCTCGGGTTCCAGCCGTACCCACGCCTTCCTTTGCCGGCGGCGTCGAACGGCGTGGTTCCCATGCTCCGCGTGCCACGCGGCACGCGCGGCACGGACGGTGGCTCGTGGCCAGCGGCGCGGGCCAGCGACATCAGCGTCTCGATAGGCACTTTGCTTTACTGACCCCATCCCGAATTCGTGTAGATGCGCACCTGGCGGATCTGCTGTGGCCCGTTCTGCTGGGCAATGTCGTTGAGGATCAAGTTCCGCAGCTTGATGTAGTCGTCGACCGTGTCGAACTCGAAATCGCGGTCCTGGAAGCGGATTCGCTTCGCGCCCTGTTTCCGCGCGGCATCGAGGGCGTCGAGGTCAGCCTGGCTGAACGGCATTTAGATCTCCACCTTGAACCGAACCTGGTTGCGCGGCTGCGTCACCGGCGTCCGCTGCGCCTGTGGCCTTGGTTCTTTCACGGGCGACGCCGCCACGCGCCGCTCCAACTCCGCCCAGTGCTTCTCCTGAAAACGATCAATTCCGATCCGACCCGCCGCGGCGCGGGCGTAGACGCGGCAATCGAGGGCTTCATTGCGCTCGCGCATCTTCTGCCACTCGTGCCGTCGGTAGCCCTTCACCAGCTTCGTGACGAGCTGCTCAGCAGTGATCTGCTTGAAGTACTCGTCGCTGTACTTCGGAAAGTGGCAGTAGCCAGCCGGGAAGGGGACGCCTTCTTCGAGATCCTCGTCGGTGGGGCGCTCCAGGCGCAGCCAGCGGTACAGTTCCTCCTTCGCCATGCCGGAGTTCACTGGCCACACGCGAATCCCGCGTTTGATCCTGGCGCCCAGCGGGCCCACATCCACGGGCGACGCCGCACCCAGTAGGGCCGGTGCGCGCGAGTCGCCTTTGATTACCAGCACGCGGCCGCCCTGTCGCCGGGCCCACTGGTAGACCTCCGTGGTGGCGAATCCCGAATCGACGGCGAGCTGCAAGATGGGCAACTCCAAACCAGATGCAGTCGTGAATGTTTCGTTCAGCAGGCCCGTGAGCTTCTCCCACACCGCCGGGCGTGAAGTGTCGCCTTCGAACACGCGGTAATCGACTGACCAGGATTCCTTCACACGGCCCCACGCGGCAATCTCCACCTCGATGCGGTCCTTTTGAATGTCCGCACCCGCCGTCAGGAACAAGCCACCAGTTGGCACAACGCCGATTCGATAACCCTCCCGCCGGTCATACAGCTTCTGCCACTCGGGAGCTTCGCCGAGCAGCGTCCACGTCTCGCCCTGGACCGTGTTGACGAAGACCTGAAGCAGTGCCGGATTCTTCTGTGCCTGCTCGAACTGCTTGGCCGCATCACCCCAGGAAAACCAGCCTACCGGCGAGTAGAGGCTCGACAGGTGGAAGCCCGCCGTGCGCCCGTCACCGGCGGCTGCGGCACGCCATTGCCCACGCGGAAGCATCCATTGCTTCTGGTGATTCTGAATCTCCTCCCGACAGTGCTCGCAAACGTAGACGGCCTTCTCTGGTTCGCCCTTCGGCCACCGGAGCTGCGCGAACTTCAGAACCTGAAACTCGCGGCAGTGCGGGCACGGAACCCAGTAGCGTCGCTGGTCGCTCTCCTCGAAGGCCGCCTCGACCCGGCTCATGCCGGTGATCTTCGGCGTGGAGCATAGAAACACCTTGCGGCGCGCAAACGTGCGCGTGCGGGCCATGGCCAGGTTGACCGGATCGCCTTCGCCCTCGACGTCGCCCGGGTAGGCGTCCACCTCGTCGAGAAAGAGGAAGCGCGCCGCCATCGAGCGCAGGCCGACCGCCGAGTTCGCGCCTGTCATCACCAGCACACCGCCAGGGAACTCCTTCGAGAGAATCGTGTTCCCGGAGTCTCGCGAACGCGGACTCTGCACCAGGTCGCGCAGCACGTCCGATTCCTCGATCAGCGGATCGACGCGCTGCTTCGAGTTGCGCTTGGCCATCTCGACTGTGGGCTGCACGGCCATCATCGGTCCCGGCGCTTGGTGCACGACGTAGCCGATCCAGTTGTTGCCGCACTCTGTGCCGCCGATCTGCGCGCCCTTCATGAACACTACGCGTTCGATGGGCGATGACGGCGAGAGGCAATCCATGATTTCGCGCAGGTATGGCGTGCGATCCGTGCGCCAAGGGCCCGGCTCTGCCGACGCCCGTTGCGACAACTTCCGGTACTTGTCCGCCCACTGCGAGATGGTGAGCAGAGGATCCGGCCGGACGCCCGCGGCGGCGGCGCCGAAGTAGATCTGTTCAGCGCTGGCCGAGCTCATCGGCGAACTCCTCCAGGATGTTTCGCATCTCCGCGAGCATGATGCCGTGAACCTTCGCCATGTTCAGGCCATCGATCAATGCGAGGTCCACTCCACCGGCTGCCAACGCCGCACGAATCTCGGCGAGCACCGCGCCCACCACGCGATCCGGAACGCCGAGCACGCGGTCGCGGATCATGCGCGAGAAGTTGTAAGCCGCCACGCGCATCTCGTCGGCGTTGATCAGCTTCTTGATGCGCTCTTCGTAGGTCAGCTTCGCCAGGCGCGCCTCGTAGGCCTCCCGTACGGCGCGTGACTGCGCAAAGCTGGGCCCGGCAACCAGCGGTTCGACAGAGGCGGCGGCGCGCGGCGCGGTTTCCGGCTTGTTCACCGGACTGCTGTTGCGATTCCAATCGCGGTCCGCCTGTTCGACGTCGATCTTGCCGTCCACGATCCGAATCCGGCCCTGTTTGACGGCTTTCTCCACAGCCGTGTGGCTCACGCCCCGATGCTTGGCGTAACCGCGGATGCTCACCAAGGGCACGGTCTTTTCCTCGAACTTTCCGCTTGCTTCTTCGCGCACCCGAAGTGATGAATGGGTTCGCGATGATCACCAAGGACGAACTGATCAAGTGGGCCACCAGCGAGGCTTGGAAGCTCGATCGCTTCGGCCATCTGAAGAAGGAGTTTGAGAACGGCACCAACCGAATCAAGCTCAGTCGGATTGCCGCCCGCCACGAAATCTCGACGCCGTTCGGATGGGCTCGCCTCCGGAGCGGCTATTACAAGGACCTAAGCATTACCGCCGACGGGAAACTCGCCGGCATGACTCGTTAACAAGGAGAAATCGAACCATGAGACTGTTTGCCATCGATACAGACAACAACATCACGGCCTTCCCTGCCGCCGAGCAGATCCCCGAAGGCCAAGAGCACTTTGCCAGCGAGAAGGAACTCGCCAAGCTCGCCACGACCTGGCCCGGCGACCGTCTGATCCAGGTATGGAATGGCTTCGCCGGCGTCACGCCCTTCGACGAACTCAAACCGGTCAAGAAATTCACGGACCGCAAGAGCGCCGTGGCCCGGATCTGGAAGGCCATCCAACGCCTGGACGCCGCCCCCGCGCCCCAGGCCGCCAACGTTGCGACGAAGACCAAGAAGTCGAGGAAGGCTACCAAGGTCGCGGACGGCGCGCCCACGGCGCGCGAGGGCAGCAAGAAGGCCACGGTCCTCGAACTGGTCCGCCGGCCCGGTGGCGCGACTCTCAAAGAGATCATGGCCGCCACTTCGTGGCAGGCTCACAGCGTACGCGGCTTCATCTCCGGCAGCCTCACCAAGAAGATGGGCCTCAAAATCGAGAGCATTAAACGCGAAGATGGCGAGCGCGCTTACGTCGCGCATTAGCAAACCAACCTCCAAACCCGCCTTCCGCCGCCGGCCAACACGGTCGGCGGTTTCTTCGTTCATCACGCAGATTCCGCTTGATCGTTTCCGGCTTCCGAGTGATGAATCGTCATGCAAGGAGATGAACACGATGGCACGCACCAAACAGAGCAGAACGAACGCAACACCAGGATTCGCAATCGAGATCAAGGACGACACCGAGCTTGGGCTCGCGATGCTGATCGCCGACCTGGGCGACGGCCACTACCAACCGATCGGCGTGGTGGTCAGCATCAACGAGGCCCGCGAGATCGCTGCCAGCGACATGCGCGGCCGCATGCGCGACTTGGAAGCCGGAGGGACACCAGCTTGCCCGGAAAGCTACGTGGTCTGGGCGCAGGGACTCGAAGGCGACTACCGCGAAGTGAAGCGCCTGATGCCGTAACCAATCCAGCAACGAACCCCTCCTGCCGCCGCCTAGCTCAATCGCCGGCGGCGGTTCTGTTCTTCATCTCCTCGGTAATGGCGGCAAGCCGCTCATGGACCAGTTCCTCCCGCAGTTTGCACTCACCAGCGCGGACGTACGTCCCGTTGATCCTGGCGATGATCCGATTCTCGAGTTCCGCCAGTTCCTTCCGGACTTCCGCCAGCAGTGCCCGGTTCTGCAAGCTGACATATGTGGCGATCAGACCGGAGACCAGTCCAGTTACCGGAATCAGAAACTGAAATAGATGATCGTTCACTTTCCCTCTGCAGAATGCGGAGTTCCGCTGACCAATCCGATAGCGCGAGACAAAGCCCCTGAACATCTGGGTGACCACCCCGGAGCAACGCTTCGATATCGGCGATCTCAGTGCGGCACCGCGCCATCTCGCGTTCCATGTCCGCTGTTACTTCGGCGTCACGACCGCAGGCGGCGGCTTCGGCGCACATTTGTGACCTGTCTTTGCGAGGCATCCGATCTGATGGCCCACTTTCTTCACACCGTGGACGGTCTTCTGTACTCCGATGACCACGAGCGCGACCGCCATCGAGGCCACTAGGATTCCTGGAGTTGGCATTGAGCCTCCTGTTCCGGCCGGCACGCGTCCGCGAAAGGGCGCCCGCTTTCGGCGTGCTGAGCCTGCTTGCCCGAGTATTCCTGCCACCGCCGGATGATCACATCGCAGTACTTCGGCTCCATCTCGATCAGCCGCGCCTGGCGGCCCGACCGCTCGCACGCGATCAGCGTCGAACCCGATCCGCCGAACGGATCGAACACTGTGTCCCGGCTCTTGCTGGAGTTGCGCAACGCGCGGTCCACCAACTCCACAGGCTTCATCGTGGGGTGCAGATCGTTGGCCACCGGCTTCTTGATGAACCAAACGTCGCCCTGGTCCCGCGCGCCGCACCAGAAGTGGTCCGTGCCTTCCTTCCACCCGTAGAGCATCGGTTCGTACTGCCGCTGGTAATCCGACCGCCCCATGGTGAACGTGTTCTTGGCCCAGATGACGAACGTGGACCAGTGGCCGCCCGCCTCGGTGAACGCCCGGTACAGCGTGTGCAACTCCGACGACGACATGCAGATGTAGATGGCGCCCTTGGTCACGGCGAGCATGTTGACGCAGGCGTCGCGCAGGAACTGATCGAAGCCTGCGCCGAGATCGTCATTGGCGATCTTCCGCTTCTTCCCGCGGAGCTTGTCCTTCATGGTCGCGCCGTAGTTCACGTTGTACGGAGGGTCGGTGAAGGTCACGTCGGCGAGGCCGCCGGCCAGGACCTTCTCGACAGCTTCCATATGGGTCGAGTCGCCGCAGAGCAACCGGTGCTCGCCCAGCACCCACACATCGCCGGGCATGGTGACGGCCGTCTCCGGCAACTCCGGCGCGGCATCCTCGTCGGTGTTCCCTTCAACGACCTGATCGGGATCGCGCAGCAGGTCTTCGATTTCCTCGTCCGTGAAGCCGACGATGTCGAGGTCGAAGCCGTCCTCTCGCAACGACTCCAACTCCACCTTCAACATCTCCTCGTCCCACCCGGCGTCGAGCGCCAGGCGGTTATCGGCCAGCACCAGCGCCCGGCGTTGCGTTTCGGTGAGGTGCCCGAGGACGACCACGGGCACCTCGGTCATTCGGAGCTTCCGCGCTGCAAGCAGGCGGGCGTGGCCGGCGATGATGACGCCGTCTGATCCGATCAGGATCGGGTTGACGAACCCAAACTCGGCGATCGACGCTGCAACCTGCGCAACCTGCTCGTCCGAGTGGGTGCGCGCATTGCGGGCGTAAGGGATCAGCCGCTCGACCGGCCACGTAACTACCTGCAGGTTCGTCATCGGGTTGGGCTACTGCTTGGCGAGATGAGCACCCAGAGCCGATGCCACGGCTTCCTGGTGCGGAACCGGAGTCTGGCCGGCGCTGAATGCGGTCTCGATGGCCTGCACGAGCGCCACGACCTCCTGCGTCAACTGAATGCCTGCAGGAGCGACCTTGAGAATGGTTTGGATGATTTGTAGGAAGTTCATCGTGATTGTCCTTTCTGATCCGCCGTGGAGAAGCCCCTTGGGGCGACACCGGAATCGGAGGATGTTCCGGACGCCGCCCCAGGCGAGGGCCTCCCGTATGGGAGCTTCAGGCGGCCTTGGCCTCCGTCTGGGAAGGGGTCGAGGCGCCCCCCGAGGAGGTGACCACAACCGGCACGAGCGCCGCGATGGTCTGCGAGATGGCGGTCGCCAGGGAACTGGCGATCACCGGCGTCAGCGAGGTGAACAGGTTCACGACATTCGCCGTGACACCCTCGGCGCTGACGGCCTCGCCCGCGCCCGCCGCCGCGACGGCGCCCTTGGTGGTTTCGCTGGCGGCAATGCCAGCGGGCGAAACGGTCTGCTGGCTCTCGGTGGTGCCGACCTGGCCGGCGAGCACGATGCCTGCGTTGACGGCGTGATCGATCGTGGCCGCGTTCTGCGCGCGGCGGCTGGCGGTCTGCGCCATGTCGAGCGAGATGGCTTCCCAGGCGCGAGCGCGCGCCAGGGTTTCACGCCGGTTGTCCAGCTCTTCGTCGAAGAGCAGCTTGATGTTCTCCGCGCCACCCATCAGGCTGGGCTGGTGGGTGACGCCCGGAGAGAGATTGGGATTGGTTTCTGCCATACGGGAAAGTCCTTTCGGTTGGTTTGAGGAAGTGAGGGTCATGCAGCCTGGACCGCCAGGCCGCTTTCGAACTGCTTACGAAGCTTTGCGGCTCCCGTAGAACGGCGCGGGACCGTGATGCTGAATCCGGCGCGCGTCGCGGAGGCGAGGGTTGTCGACCTGCTCGATGGGCACGCCGCGCGAGGCAGCGACCGCGCCCATCTGCTCGCCGCTCTCGGCGAGCACCGGTTCTTCGCCGGCGAGGTTGGCCATACGCCGGAGGATCACGTCGCAATACGCCGGGCTGATCTCAATGCCGTACCCGACGCGGCCCAGCACGTGGGCGGCGGCCATCGTGGTTCCACTGCCGAGAAACGGGTCAAAGACAATGTCGCCGGCATCGGAAAACGCCTTCACAAAGAACTCGACCAGAGTACGCGGGAAGGGAGCGGAGTGCGAGCCCTGGCTGCTCTCGGACTTCACTTCGACAACGTTGCTCGGCCGCGCGATGCCGGTGAATCTGCCATCCTCGTCCGCCGCGCCCGGCTGGCCCGCCGCTGATCCGCGCGCCCCGGTTCCCAGGAGGCCGCTTCCGGAGGTCGATTTCGGGTTGTTCGGCGAGTAGTCAAAGCAGTCTTCCGAGACATGGCCGACGGCCTGCGGCCGGAACTTGATCTCTGGCTGCCTGCAAAAGTGGAACACCGGCTCCCAGGCGTTCTTGAAGCGATTGCCCCATCCACCCGGCACGCCGTTATCGGTCTTGCGCCAGCAGAACTCATCGACGAATCGCCAGCCCCACTGCCGCCGGTTCGCGATGACCAGGTCCTTCACGTACAGATCACGCTCGCCATCGGCCGCATGTTCCTTGATGTTGAGGAAGTACGAGCCATCAGCGGCAAGAATCGCGGCAATATTGGCGGCGACGTCCCGAAACCAGTCGCTGTACTCCTCCGGTGGTACCGGTTTGAAGCCACTGGCGGGATCGTACTCGCGCTGTGTGGCGTAGGGTGGCGAGGTGATAACAACGTTCGCCTTCACGCCCTCGAACTTCCGCTCAATTGCGCGGAAGTCGCGGCAGTCACCGCACACCAGGCGATGCTTTCCAATCAGCCAGACGTCTCCGGTGCGCGTGACCGGCTCGACCGGCGCCTCGGGGATCTCTTCCTCCACTTCTGGCGTACCGGTGGGTGCCGGTTCCGTCTCTGCCAGCAGCGTTCGAAGCTCATCCTCGCTGAACCCGAGCGCCTCAAGGTCGAGATCGGCGTCCTTCAAGTCGGCCAACTCGCCCCGCAGCATCTCGTCGTCCCAGCCGGCCTGCTCGGCCAGCTTGTTATCGGCCAAAACGTAGGCCCGCCTCTGCGTTTCCGTGAGGTGATCCAACACGACCACCGGCACATGTTCCATCCGCAGCTTGCGCGCGGCGAGCAGGCGGCCGTGGCCGGCGATGATTCCAGCGTTGGTATCCACCAGGATCGGGTTGTTGAAACCAAAGGCCATGATGCTCGCCGCGATTTGCGCCACCTGTGCGTCCGAATGCGTACGCGCGTTGCGGGCATACGGGATCAGTTTCTCCACTGGCCAGAGTTCGATCCGGCTGGCCATCTGCGGCGCAAGATTCACTGGAACAGTGCTCCCTGCAACGGGTCCGGAGGCGCGGGCGGTCGACCCTGCAACTTTCGAGTGACCAAATGAATTCGACGCTTGCCGGTCTGTATCCGGATCTCGTCGCGCCAGATTCTGTACGGGTGGTGCTTGCGAGGCCCAAACGGGTAAGCCGCCAATAGGCCGGCGCGCACCTCACTTTCGGGCCGGCCAGCCGTCTGTTCAAGCACTCGCGCGATGATCGGTGCGGCGATCCGCCGCCAGTACGAAACGATCATAAACCGCACCCTGTCGAAGCGCCCTAGACTGGCAACCTCTGGCAACCACTTTTCCGGCCTGACGCTAGCGAAATCGCGCCACACTGCAACGCGCCGCCGCCGGCGCGCAGGAAGGACCCATCGGTCTCACAGCAGTCCGAGGCGTCCCCGGTCGCACCGCACTCGCGGCATCGAAACCGCTCTCCGGCATCGTGGTAGCCCGTCTGCGAACAGATGCCGAAGTCGAACGCCTCAATCGTTACTTGACTGCTGCCGCACTCCGGACACATTGGAGAGCTCCGTCTCGCTGCAAGACTTTCAATTTGCCGAATGCGCCGCGGACTCGGGCGAGATAGCGGCCGCCGATCTGTTTCTTTCTCTGCTTCACGTGACCAGGCAATCCATCACGACCTGAGCGAAGATGCCACGTGTCGTAAACGGCACGCCGTCCTCGTCGCGGCGATCCACGCGCCGCAGTTTCCAGCATCGACCATGCTCCAGATTCTCGATGAAGCTGTAACGGGTGCCGGGTCGCACGGACGATTGAATCGGGTTGGCCCCGTCCTCGCTCCGCAGCCAAATGGCTTTCAAGTGCCCCTTGCGGCCGTACGCCGGCTTCACGAAGCCGCCTTCAACGAGGCGTTTGGCCGCTTCGAGAGTCCTGAACCCAAGCGACGTACCGTCCGGCGCGTACAGGGGGATTTGTTGGTTCTTTGAAGACACGTGGAGTGTTGATGCAGGAGGGAAGGAGTTTTACGAGAGTCCCGTCTCTCTTGGTTCGATCTTATTCTGACCGAACAGCGATAACCGAACAAGGTCCTTGACGCAATTACGCAACCACAGCGTTATGAATCCTTTGCACGCAATTTGAGACATTCACACAGAGAACTGGCCTGAAAAAGTTTGAAACAAGTTCGCAGATTATGTTTGGAGAATCGGCAAGGTAGATCTGTCGGCCGTCCGTCAGAAGGAAAACCTGGCGTTGGCCGGCGATGTCTGCGACGGCATGATCCGCGAGGATCTGCCGCATCTCTGGTGCTAACCGGTGGAGTCGCTGAAAGGAGAGGCCGCGACGGCGCAATTCCGCGCACACCACGACGAAGACCGCTTGGTTGGCATCGTAGACTCTCACACGCCCGCACCGGGACGCGACTGCCACTTTCTTCTCCTCCCAGATCTGGAGCTGGCGCAGACTGACCTCAGCGAAACGGGCGACCTCAGCGGTTCTAAACGTGATGTTCCGAATCGGTATCACCACCCCTCCTTCGCCAACAGCGACTTGGCATCGTCCACGCTCACGACCACTCCCACCAGTGCGCCGGCCTGCCGCCACTCTTCGAGCCGCTTCAGTTGGAGCAGCGTTGGCTTCTCGCCTGGGCGCTTCACCTCGAGCTGAACGCTGCGCCCGCGAAGGCATGCATCGATATCCGGATCACCGGCAACACCCATCCCGCCGCCCCAGCGTTTCCGGGCGAGGCAACAAGGCAGCGAGTTCAGATAGGCCAGGATCGCCTTCACGATTGCGCGTTCGCTCGTCATGCCCGTCGCCTCTTCAGGGGTTGCCGATCCACTACCTCAGCCCCTTGCTTCAATCGCTCCTGCCGCTGTTCCGCGAAGATCCTGGCCACCTGACGGCGGCGCCACTCCTCGGGGCTGATCCACTCCAACCCTTCGTCATTGATCACTAACGGCATCGAATCCATGCGAAGCACTTTCATCGCCCAGCGAATCTCATCCAGATCCGCGCCGAGCGGATAGGCGACGGCAGGGTGACCCAATGGCAAGCGGATGCTGCGCATGCCCGGACGGTTCATCACGGCCTGCGCTTTCCGCACGTCCGTCAATTCCTGCTTGTGCTGCCGGACGAGATCCTTCAGGTCCGCGGGCGCGTCCTTGTCGATGCGCAATTTGCCCTCGGCGTCCAGCCAAACTGAGACGCTCGCTTCCATGAGCCGGTCGAGCACAGCTTCAATATCCACAGCCAACCTCTCCATGACGGATCAATGCCGGATGACGGGTTATGACGGGTTTTCGCATTTAGCTCTCAGGTGTGTGCGCGCGTGCGCGCGCCATGTGTGCAAAATGGGAGAATCCGTCATAATCCGTCATCCGTCATATGCAGTCACTGAATCTAAAGGGCTTAAGTGATAGGGCATGACGGGTTGTTCTCAAACCTCCTCACCGTCATCGTCACGATCAAAGCGTGTTTGCCTCGGCGTCGTTTGCGCCGCCTTCGGCGTATCGTAGTGGTCTTCGGTCCGAAGACCGACGCCGGAATAAAGGGCGCCCTTCATGGTTTTCGACTTTGCAAATCCCCGTTCGCTCATCAGAGACGCGAAGGTTTTGTGGCTGGCCGGTGTCTCCCCATGCTCCTCGGCCCAGGTTTTGTATTCGCGGTAAAGTGCCAGCGAAAGCACCCGCGCATTCGGCGCGCGCACACACTTCTCTTCCAGGAACATCGAGAACGTATCCTGTTCCGACTCGTACTCCCGCGTCGCGTTAATGACTTCCTCCGGCACGCCCAGCCCGTCACGCTGCCACTCCAAGCACCCTTCGATGGCCCAGTTCAAAATGCCCGGCAGTTCTGACTGGAACATCGCCATGACCTCGTGACGTTTCTTCTGCTGATCCTTGGGGATGGTGTAGTCGAAGGGCACGAGCTTCAGCCGCCGCCAGATGGCTGCGTCGCCGCGAATCGTGGGCTTATGATTCGTCGCGAACCAGATCTTGAACGTGGGCATGAACTCGAAGAACTCGCCGTGCAGGAAGCGCGCGGCCATCCGGTCGCCGCCCGTCATTTCCTTGATCAGGGATTCGGCGAGCCGCACGCCCCGATCGTTTTCGGCGGCCCAAACGAACCGCGCGCCGCGGAGACGGGCGATGTCATTCGGAATGCTGCCCTCCCGCTTCTTGAGGAACGTCTCTACCGGCGTTCGCCGGGCGTAGTTCCCCAGAAGCATTTCCATGACTTCGACCATGGTGGATTTGCCGTTGTCGCCACCGGGCCCGTAGAGAATGAACATCGCCTTGTCGCTGGTGATTCCAGTCAGGCTCGACCCCAGGGCGCGCTTCAGAAAATCGACCAGACTTTTCCGGCCGAGCATGATCATGTTCAGGAATTCCAGCCAGTTCGGGCATCGCGCCGAAGGGTCGTACACGACGGGGGCGAGCTTGGTGATCATGTCCTTCGGGTCATGGGATCGCAGCTGCCCGGTCCGCAGATCGAGCGTGCCGTTCTTGACCGCGCACAGCCACTGGTTGTTGTCGAAATCATCGGGATGGCGCGCCACGGTGCGATCCGATTTCGCCAGCGTGACCATCGCGTGAATCGAGCGGTGCGATTCCGACTTGATCAGGTGGCTGAGGAACGCTTTCCGCTCGTCTTCGTCCTTGATCTTCTTGGCGACCGCATACAAGCTGCGAATCAGATCGGTGGCGCGGGCAAAGACCTCGAGCCGCTCATCTTCGGCCCATCGCGCGGTGTCCCAGTGAAACCATCGGCCCCATGCCTCGCAATACAAAACAGTGCCGCGATAGCGGGCGACGAACCTTCGCGCATTTCCCAGGTCCGTGTACTTTTCAATCTTCGTTGCCGCGGCCTCGGTGGGCTGCGGTTGTTCCGGTGGCGGAGGATCATCGCCGGACGCGGGCGGGGGTTCGGGTGCGGGTGCGGCTTCAAACCCCTCGATCCTGCCAATCGCGATGGGCGAATTCACGTTGCCGCGAAACAGGCACTCCGCGCAAAAGCGGCCGCCATTGAGGTTCGACTGCACGTAGGCGCACGTCACCGGCGCCACCTTGTCGCTGGACGCCTGCTTCAGTTTTCGCTGCGTTTCTCGCCGGGAGTATTTCGGATAGGCCTGGCTCAGTTCATGCGCCCACCGCTCTGCATCCTCGCACCTGGCGACCACCGTCAACATCCGGTACCACTCGGGCTCGGCAAGGGCGGCAGCGTCGGTGCGGCAATGACGCATCCAGACGCAGCCGTCGAGGATCGGAGGCAGTTTGGCCGCGGGCAGATCCAACGGGGGCTGCGTCACACGCTCGCCATCCCCCGGATCCTCAATGCCACCGAGAAGGTCTTCGAAGTCAGCGAGGTTGTAGGCATGATCGGCGTACTCGGCGGTGACCATCCGGATGTCGCCATCGACTTTGTGGTTGAACGTGCCGGGCACCCGGAGCACACGGCACAGGTCCGCGGTCGAGTCCATCGTCCAGCCCCGCACATTGGCGCGCAGCCTAAGGTTCAACTGGAATCGCGTTGAGAGCGACTTCAACTGCTTCCGTTCGTCTTCGCTCTCAATCTGGTAGGGCTCACGGAAAAGCCAGTAGGGCTGGAGTCCGAACCCGCTGTGCACAACTAGGCTCGGCTCCAGGACTGCGGTATCGATGAGACTCCGAGCATCCTGCTCGGTTGGCGGCAATGCTTCGGCCTTGTGCGCGGCACCCGCGATATCGACGTCGGCCCAAAGGCCCGGAAGCACGGAAACGCCCGCCTCCGCTCCGCGACTGCTGTTGGCGGGCCTTTCGTGCTGGAGGCCGACGGCGGCGTACACGTCGAAGGTGGAGGCCCTCGCGGCGCAGTATTCGACCGCCTGATCGAGCGCGCCCTCCTCGCCCAAGTTGAACGCCCGGGTCGCTTTATCCTGGCGCGTCCACAGGATGAGCCAGCCCGTAGGCTCGGGACCGTGGACGCGCTCGAGGAACTGCCGGATTGCATGCCGGTCAGCCTCCATCCCGCTACACCACCTCACCCTCAACCGTCTCGACGACGTCTTTGGCCACCTTCACCGGCGGCGCGGCCTTCAGAAACGGGTCGATCATGGCAGCGTAGTCCTTCGCCCGCTGCGTTTGCTCGGGGGTAAGGCGGCCGCCGGAGGTGAGCGCGGCCTTCGCGTAGACGATGCCCTGACCGTTCTTGGTTTTCTCCAGACCGATCTTGGTGATGACGCTGTAGCACGGCACTCCCTTTGATGCGAGGCGCAGGAAATACTGCCGCGCGGGCTTGAGCGAACTGGGCGGCAGGTTCACGATCTCCGGAAGGAGGTTGTCCTCGCGGATGAGGAACAACTGCCGGATCAGCTTGCATGCCTGGCCTTCGCCCTTCGGATCGCTACCGAACTCCGCGAATGCGCACTTGTGGCAGTTCCCGCCAGGCTCACCAATTCCGGTGCGCGCGTCGAGCGAGTAGCAGTCCGGGGGCATGTTGCCGTCGGACTCTTCCATCGGCACGCTCCAATAGGCCCGGGTATCGCGCCAGGCGATGATGATCCCGGACAGTTCCTTCACCATCTCCTCGCCGTCGAGCCCCTGGATGGTCCAGGCGGTGCCGCCGCCCGCGGGGATCTTGATGCGTTCGAGGTCACCGGCGGTGAGGCCGTTGTCCCCGACGTTGGCGTTCATAGCTTCGCGGATTTCAGCAATCTCCGTTTTGAAAATCACGAAAGGGCTGATCGCGGTTTCCTTTTCCTTTTTCACGACTTCTTTTGCCATCGTTAGCTTCTCCTGGTTCTGAGTTTGAAAACTTCGCTGACTTCGAGTACCGAAGCCAGTGCCGGCGACAACTGCCGGCTCTCCCGGTCGAGTTCCCGCACGTATGCGCTGAGGGAATTGGTGTTGAACGTTTCCTCGACGTAGTCGCCGAGGCGGCACCGCTTCAGGGCTTTGCAGACGGCGTTCTTATCGCCATCCTTTGCTTTCGCCCAGAGCTTACGTTCCACGTAGACGGTGCGCCCATCGATGGCGACCCTTTCCATGCCGCTCTGCTCAAACTGCGGCAGCAGCCGGCCTTCGAGTTCCGCGGCCTCGGCCTTGATGGTGTCGACCTCGGCTTCGAGTTGGTGCCGCCGCTCTTCGAGGGCGACAAAGCGTTTTAGTTCATCTGTGTTCAAGTGAGTCTCCTGATTCGGGTAGTTTGATTGCGTAATCCTTCACGACCGCGCCTTGATCGAGCGCGCCTCTCGCGTGCATGTCCCACCAGAAAAGCCCCTTGTGCTTCCCGAACAGCCCAGAGGAATTCCGGTAATCCTTGAAATGGCCGCGGCAAAGGTGGAGTGCCTGGCTGAGGCCGTGGTTTTCGATTCGCCCCAGCTTGCGCAGAACCTGTTTCATCGGTTCGATGCTGAGCGTCTTGAACCGGACGAGGGGCTGTCCGTGCCGCCGGCGGTGGGCCTTGCTGAGCTTGGCGGGAGGAAGGTTTTCTTCGGTAGTGACGTTCCGGCAGTGCAGGAACGACGTTGCCAGGAATGCGGGGAATGCGAGGCTTCCCATCGATCCGATTGCAACGAGGCGTTCTTCGGGGATTAGATCGTACTGCTCATCCTCGATTCCCCAAATGCGGCAGCGCAGCCTACTGGTCGCCTGACCGTCTTCTCCCACAACAAGAAGCAGGAGCGTGCATGGACCACGAACTTCACGGTCGTCCTTGTGCCCTGCGAAGACCGTGATGAACAAGACCCACTTCGCGGGAACGTCGCTACGATGCTCCTGGAGGACTTCGCCCCAATTCGCGAACAAATCGCCGAAGCGCCCGGTGTCCACGCTCTGCACGAGAATGCCGACCTGATTGATGGCGCGCGGCAGTGCCCGCTCGGCCTCGGTGAACATGACGTCGTACATCGAGGGTTCGAGCGTGTATTCATAAAACGCCGAGGGGAACGGCGGCGCCAGTTGCGGGAACTGTTCCGGACCGTCCATGCGCCCATCTCTGCAGGTGTGGTGCTGGAAGTAGTACTGGGCAACGTTGTCGATGGCGAGCACGGTCACCGAGTGGAGGTCCTGGCGGATCAAAGCATCGCGGGCCTGCAATCGAGCGGCGCTTTCGAACAAGGTGGCCGGCAGATCAAACGATTCGGTCTTCCACCTCTTGGCGGCCAACAGCCGATCGATGAACCGAGGCATTTACTGGCCGCCTTTCATCTGCTGGAGAACGCTGTTGACGACATCGGAGCGCTGCGCCAGCGCGGCCATGACCTTCTCGTCGACGGTGCCCGCGGCGAGCAGGTGAATGTATTCCACGGGCCGTGTCTGGCCAGGGCGGTGAATGCGCGCCAGGCTCTGTTCGTAGGAGCCCAGCGAAAAGCCGAGCGAATAGTAAATCGAGTAGCGCGCCCGGGTGAGATCGACGCCGACGCCGCCGGAATCAATCTGGACAGCCAGCACCGGCGCCTCTCCGGCTTGCCAGCGTTTCAGATCGTCGATCCGGCCGGACAACTCGAGCGATCGCCGGCCCGCTTCATCCGCAACGCGGTTCACTGCGTCGAGGTCCCGGTGGAACCGGCAGAAGACCACCACCGGCTCGTCGGGCGCGATGTCTTCGAGCACGTCGCGCAGGAGGTTCATCTTGGCGGAATCGATCTGGATCTCTTGCCCGTCGTCCGTGCGAACGTAACCGCCCGTGATCTGTTGGAGCCGGAGCAGCTTTACCAGGGCGTTCGCGGCGGTGACCTCACCGGACTGAACTTCGGCAATGAGATCCCGCTCGAGCGACCGATAGACCTTGCGCGCCTCGCTGCCGAGGTGGCAGTTGTAGGTGATGTGCACTTCCGGCGGCAGATCGAGGACGTCCTTGCCGCAGGCGAACGTGACGGAGTAGAACTTCCGGTTCAGCTCGTCGAGGTTGTTGTAGCCCACGACCTGGTGATTCTGGTAGCCGCCCATCACGGCGAAGTGCTGCCGGAAGCGGTTGAACGACCAGCCGAAAACCGTGGCATCGATGAAGCGGAAGTAGCCGTACACGTCGAGCGGCGAATGGGGCATCGGCGTGCCGCTGAGGCCCAACCGGAACCGTGCGAACTTCCCCAGGCGCGCAAGGTATCGGCTGGCCTTACCACCGGGAGCCTTGCAGCGGTGGATCTCGTCGGCCACCACCAAGTCCCATTTCTGTTTGATGGCCCATTCCGCGAACGGTGTGCGCCAGGCGGAATCGTAGTTGATAACGACCACCACCGGCACGCCCCGCGCCTTGGCCAGTTTGATCTGGCGTTCCGCCTCATCCCGCTTCGCGCGGACATTCGAGTTGGAATCATCGAGCGGCACGACCATGAACGGGGCGTTCGAGTGCATCTCGAACTGCGGACGCCACACCTGCACCACGCGGAGGGGGCAGACGATTAGGATCAGTTGAAAGCCTTCCTCAGTGCAGAGGTACACCGTCATGGCCGATTTGCCGGTGCCCATGATGGCCGCGATCATGGCGCCGCGTTTGCCGCGCCGGTACAGTTGCCGGACGAAAGCGACGGCCTCCGCCTGATGCCGCCAGGGGAGAGTCCGCAGCACCGAGACTGTCGGAGGCGGGTTCATGCCGATTGCATCTCCCGCGCCAGGGCCGCCGCTTCCGCAACCGTTAGCTCCGTCTTCTCTCCGACGACCGCCACCACGCGCTGCCGCAGCATGGCAATGTGGCGGCGCCTACGCTGATCTGCGGCGATCTGGACATCCAGCATGCGCAGGTTGGAATCCAGGTCCGCGACCGTCGCGTGCATCACGGGCACCCACTCGCAGTCGCCATTCAGAGGATTCAAGATGTCGACGGGCACGGCGATCAAGTTGGGCATCTCGAATTCCGGGAGGTCCAGGCCGAGTTGCAGGCGCGCCTCAGCCTCGGTGACTTCGGCCGCAGTTTTCATCACGCGACGGGTAAGGTCGAAGAGCTTCTCCCGCGCCAGCTGCCGGCCGAGGTCGGCGAACAAGTCGCCGTTCTGTTCGATCACGGTATCGACGATGTCGCGGTTCCAGAAACGCCGCCCCGCGGCGCAAAACGCCGCCACGGTCTCCCGAATCGCCTCGGTCAGTTCGGAACGTCTACTTGTTCTCATTGCGTTCGATCTCCTGGTTGATTGCTTCGAGGAAGGCCGCCGCCTTTCGACAGTGCCCTGCAAAATCCATGTCGGGGGTGTCCAAACTCCGAATGCCGGCAGCGATTTCCAACGCGGAGTGCTGGCAGCCGGATATGGCTCGCGCCGCATCCGCAATGGCCATGGCTGCGTAGTTGCGCTCCACGACGGGCCGCTGCGACTCAGGCGTGGGCAGTTGGTAATTCAGGTTGCGGTCCAAAATGGCCATGCCGCTTTCCAATGCCTGTTTTCGGGCGGTGGTTGGGGTGGGAAGATCCTGGCGGCGCAACTTGCGGACGGCGGCCTTCTTCTCGCCCTCCGGCATCTGCGCGATTTCGCGTTGCCGCTCTGATGGCTGCTCGGCGATCACCGCGGCGGCGTTGACTGACAGGTCGCCGGTGTCCATCTGGGCGACCACCTCAGCCACAGCCCGCTCGACGACCTTCTTGGCCTGCTCGTAGGTGGTCCGGTTGCCGAAGCCGGCCTTCTGTGCGGCGAGATCGTCTGATCGTCGGCCCTTTAATTCGGCAACATTTTGCCGATTATCCCTTCCGCGCCGCTCGCCGAGCTGCGCCTCGAGGGCCTTGCCGATCTCGACGCGTTCGGACGGGGTGAAGTCCTTCCTGATCTCGTTCTCCGCGTACTCGCCATCGAGGATGGTGGAAACCTGGAGAACGGTGACCGGGATCATGGTCCAGCGCAGGATGTCGCGCATCGCCCGCAGTCGCCGTTCACCGCAGATGAGGCGACCATCTTCCGTGATCACTGGCGGGTGCAGCAGCCCGACGGTGGCGATGCTGGCGGCGAGTACCTCGAGCTCGCCCATGTCACGCCGGTGGCGGCCAACTACCCGGATGCTGTCGCCAGGGACTTCTCGAAGATCGAGATTGGAAGTCATCGACTCACCCGCTCCTTGGTCTCGTTCGGGTGAGGACGAACCTCGGCGGCGGCCCACTCTGCCAGGACGTGGAAGAGGCCTGTCACATTGGCCGCGATCTGACGGGCGTCTTCGACCGACAGCGGTCGATCCGTCTGCTCTTGCCAGAAGCGCCGGGTTTGTTCGAGGAACTGTTCTTTGGGCTCGCTCATCCGAAAAGTGGAGATCCTGTCGGAGGGCGCATTCACGCCATCCGGCTTCGACCCTCCACCTCGGCGTCGCGCCGATGGTGAGCGATCTATGGTGTTGACAGATCGAGGCCCCCGTTGGCGGGGGTCCTCACGCTACTTTACGCGGACCGTTTCAGTTCATCCTCGGGGATGAGGTACTTGTGGTTTTTGCCCGCTCTTACGAGGAGCTCGCGTTTCCCGCTGTTGCCGATCTTGCAACTGATCGCCAGATCAAAATGCCCGTGAGATACGCCCTCGCGAACTTCGGTTTCAATCTTCGCGATGGCCTTCGCCAGCACGTTGGTCTCAGAGGTCGGCGGCTTTTGCATCAGCATCTCCTATGAATTGTGAATCAGTGCCTTTAAATCCTTAATGGCCGAAACGAACTGCAAGGGTTTCACTTCGGCCTTGTTGCCGAAGAATTCCATCAGATCGGTCTGTCGGCTCGGCCGATCCTCAAACACAAAGAAAGCCCGCCGTCCTTCACGACGCAGACCCTGCAGGTCATATCCAATGCAGCGCAGGAAGCACGCGAGGTAGAAGTCGCCAGTTTCGTACCGGGAAGGGTACGAATGTTTGGTAGCGCGACTGTCCAGAGTCATGTCCATACTAAACGCCTTTGCCGAACAACTACGCCACGCCCTCCATGGAGAACAGCGATGCATCATCCCGCTGCACCAGCTTCAGTTCCTCGAGGCGAATCTGCATCGCCTTCGCAGACACCCGGAAGATCGGCGCAATCTCGCCGGCGACGAATTCGATGGCCATCGAGGCGAGAAGTTCATCGGGCTCCACGAAACCCATCGCACGCAGATTCTCGCGCGCGTTCCTGTTGAAGATGTACGGAGTCAGGCTGCCGCGATGCTTTTCCCATGCCGCGTACACCATGTTCTTGGGCATCAAAAGGTATGCCGAGAAGTAGTCCGCCTGCCGTTCCATCGGGTCTTTGGACTGACTAGTCCGGCAGATCACTGTTGCCTTCGACGTAGTATCCGGGAACAACGATCCCTGATCCGGGTTATCCAGGAAGTAGTGGCGGTGTTGAACCCAGTGGCCAATCTCGTGCCCGACGGTGTAACGGAATCGTCCTTCCTTGTTGGGATGTTCGGTCGGCTCGATGCTTTCGTCGATGGCCACCAGTTTCTCGGGCGCCCACAGCGCACCCAGGATATCGGGATGCCCCAGGCGGGCTTCCAGGTTGTCGATCTCCAGCGTCAACTTGAGGTGTTTTTCCAGGATCTCCTCGACAGGGATCGGAGGAACGACAACATCACCATAGCGGCCGCCGTACTCAGCGAGCAGCTTTTGAGCGTTCCATTCAATGTGCTGCTTGGGTAAGTACTTGACTTTGATTGGCATCCAAATCTCTCATCTGCATCATCGTTATTCGCATTCTCCGGACACCGGGCGGGGAGCCGATCGCCGGATTACCCGTTTACTTCTCCGGCCCCTTCTTCCTCAGGCCCACTGCGCGCCGAGCCAGCTTCTCAATCTCGGCAGCCGGCAATCCGCTCGCCGCGCGCAGAAACGTAGCCATCGCCCGCGGGTGCTGCTGGATGATTCCTGGAAGATCAGAAGCGACCTTGCCGGCAAGTGCCAGCAACTCATCAGGATCCTCGCCGAGAATGTCGGCAATCCGGCGGACAGCTTCCTCGCCGGGGGGTGGAAACTCATCCCGCTCGACCTTCGACAGGTACGTCGGGCTAATCTGGGCGCGCTCGGCAAACTTCCGGAGGCTGATTTCCTGTGCCTCCCGGAGGGCTCGAATGTGGGCGCCGAATCTCTTCTGCTTGGGCTCGTTTGCCACTGTCACCTTTCCAAGACTGTTTAGTAGTTAGTATACACCTCCCGTTTTCCGTGTCAATCCCCGATTCTCAACCGCGAAGGAGTCGCAGAGAGCGCTCCGTGTAAAGGTCGCGGAACTCATCCTCTTCCAGGTTCAGGATCCTGCCAAGATCCGCGGCCGAGTATCCAAGCTCATTCGCATGGGCATCGATCATCATCTTCAGGAGCGTCGGCTTTTCCACAGGGATATCCAGTTCCTCGGGCTCCCTCATCCGGTACCCGGCCTGGCTGAACTGAATAAAGAGGTACCTCATCTGCGCCTCGGTGATCGTCTTGAGACGGTACGCCCGCATTACCAACGCCTGCATGGAGACCTTCCAGTACTGCTTCAGCGAAGCGAGCTTCGGAATGTTCAACCGGTGAAGAGACGTCTTAATTTCGGCGCCAGGCATCAAAAACTCGCTGGCGAAGCGGTCAGCTTCCTCTTCGATGTTCGGGCCACCGCCGCCCTGGTGCAATATGATGTGTCCCAACTCGTGGGCGAGGTTGAAACGAAGCCTGTCTCCGGTTATCGCAGTGTTGGCATTGATGAAGAAGATCGGCGGGCAGGTGGACACCCATTCGCTGATGGCGTCAATTTTGCGTGTGCCGAAGTCGCACCGGACGACCACGCCTCCCGCGGATTCAATGGCTTCCGTCACGTTCCTCACCGGGCCGGGCGGCAGCTTCCAGTCCGCACGTACCAACTGGGCCACGTCCTCGACACTGCCACCGAAGTCAGCCACGTCATATGCGTGGAAAGAAAAACTCGCCTCTATAGCTGCAGATCGCAGCAGTCGCTCAATATGGAAGCGCCGAATGTTCATGTCCGCATGGAGCTTGCGAAGAACGCTCTGCGGGAGGCTCTGCCTCTTGCGGTGATAAAACACGCTGGAGCCAAAGCCGTGAACCCGGTCATCCTGATAGAAAAATGCACGGGGATACCGCAACGTGCGAGCCAGTTTTTCGATCATCTCCTCCGACGGATTCTGGAGCCCTGCCTCAATTTTCGAAACGGTGCCCTGCTGCACGTTCATCGCACGCGCGAGTGCGGCTTGGGTCATCCCCCGCGACTCGCGGGCGAGAATCACCATCTCGGCGTTGATTTCCTCCCTCATAGCGCCAGATCACTTTGAGTTTCGGTGCGGCGAATCCGAACGCGAGGCCGCCGCGCCTCGCCATCGCTGCCAGAAGCAGTTTGTGGAAGCCGGATCACGGACTGCTCCGCCGGTTCGATCTCGATGTTCCACTCCACCCGCCTCCCGCTCATGCACGAAATCGACACGTCTCTGATGTCTGTCTGAAAGCGATTAAGCCGGTAGCCACAGTAAACGCGTGTTGCTGTTGGGATCTCCGGCAACGACATCTGCTGGTTGTACATCCTGGCGTGGGCGGTTTGGTAGTTCCGCGGCCGACGGGCATCGTCGAACTTCTTGAATCGGACCAGGATCTGCTCATCGAGGCGCATGAGAACCAGCCCCTTGCTCTCCACCTCAACGAACTCCACACCCGGAACGGCGGCAAACTCGCGGCGGGCCGTATCGAGCATCCAGTCGTAAATCAGGTTGGCCCGGGTTCTTCGCGACAGCCGTGGGTCCGGGCGCTGTTTCCAGCGTTCCCACGGCTCTTCGCAAACGCGCCAAAACCGTTCCTTGTGTGCTTCAATGAGGGAGAGGGCCGCCTCACGCGAAAGTTTGCGCATATTCACCTCGATCACAAGCAGTGATCTACCTTGAGGATAGCGCCCTTTTTAGCGAATTACAACACAAAATATTCCTAGATCTATTCCTGACTAGGTTCCGCGAGGGCCGTGGCGAGTTTAACTTCAATACAGCCAATTAGTTCCGAGGAATCGCCAGATTCACGCGATCATTGACACCGTCACGCCCGGCCAGTCCGCGTATGGAAACTCGCTCGGCTCCCCGACAACATCCAGCGCCGCCAGCAGTTCCTCGAAACTTCCCACCGTGCGCGGCCCGAATCGCGTCGCCACGACGAACTCCGCGGCCGCCCCAGGACGCTGGACCATCCACGCGATTCCCCGGCCATCGGTGCCTCCGCCGGTGCTCTCCAAGTTGAAGGCTCCGAACGCTGCACCGCCAGGCGAGAACAACTGGAAGTTGTCGGAGGAGAACTCGAAGACGCCGGGATCGGTCGTGACTCGCACCGGCGTGCTGCCCGGCAGCCCAATCCCGTAGGAGCCCGGATCGAGTGGCCGGAAGTCCACCTCGGGCGGCCGCGCACGCGCAATCTGAATAGCGCGATCCAGGTCCCGCATGGTCAACGCCGGCTCAGGAAGCGTAGGCAGATCCAGCGATCCCTCAACCGTCGCGTCGATGTCGAAGCCACGCTCGTCCGCGTCTCTGACCTGCTGCTCCAGTTCCGCAAGGAATCTGTGCCGAGCGGCCTCTCGCGCGTCCCGATCCAGCAGCGCCAGTTCTTCGAAACCGCGCGGCAGCCGCGACAGTATTGGTTGCAGTCGCCCCACGATTCCCTGGAAGAGATTGATGCGGCTTCCAACCGTGAAGAACACGTCCTGCTCGACCGTGTCCTTATATGCGAAGCTCAGCACCCGTATCACTGGACGCTGCTGGCCGAGCCGGTCAATGCGCCCGATCCGCTGCTCCACTTTCATCGGATTCCAGGGCAGGTCGTAGTTCACCAGCACACCCGCGAATTGCAGGTTCAAACCCTCGCCGGCGGCATCGGTGCACACTAGCAGGCGCACCTGGCCATCGCGCAGACGCCGCTTGATCTCTTCCTTGGAACACGGCACCCAGTGGCCACTGGCGTCGCGCCACGCACCGCCAGCCCCGGAGTAGCAAGCCACAGGCATTCCCGCCATCTGGTCTGCCAGGTAATCGCGGAGGTACTCCATCGTGTCCGTGTATTGCGTAAACACGATCATCGAATCGAAGCCGTCCGCGAGGCACGCCTCCAACTCCACCTTGAGGCGACGAGCCTTGCTGTCGGTGCCCAATTGGGCAATCCGCCGAAGCAGGTCGTGGATTCGCTCCCGCTCGTTGATCGCTTCATTCTCTGGTGCTTCGGCCACCAGTTTCGCCACTTCGTCACCGGACATCACTTCGTCCGAAGTTTCATCCTGCGACGCGTCTTCGTCCGTAATTCCACCCGTGCGCATCAGCCGCCCATTCAGCGTCCGCTTCAAGGCCTCGAAGCTCGATGCCAGCCGACGGCGGTAGACGGTCATCACAAAGCCCACCGCGGAACGCTTTTCCGGAGAGGCGGCCCGGTAAGCATCGCCGATGAAATCCTCCACTGCGGTGTACAGCGCGCTCTCTGCCGGCGTCATCTCGACGACGACTTCGCGCGGATCGCGCTTCGGGACCGGAAGCTGATACCGGCGAAGCAGTTCGCGCGTATTCCTGACCATGCGGTGCCGCAACGGGCTTGCCGCCTGCAGCAATCGAGTGGCGGCGCGACGGGTATCTGCGTCCAGGGTCTTGCGCGGAATGTTACTTTCATCCCGCAGCGCCCGGAGCACCTTTTTGCGTTTCAAGGCAGACACATCCGGCAGAATCTGGGCCGCTTCCGAGTCGCCCATCTGACCGAAACTCGCTTCGGTGGAGCGGAAGAGCGATGCGAGGTACTCCAAATCGTCCGGACCGGGATTACCAGCCGCGCGCTGGAAATATCGGAGAAACACGCCGTCGTCCCGGCGCCAATCATCCGGCAGCCCCAACAGGTCCATCAGGTCCCACAACTCCACCGGATGCACCTGCATCGGCGTTGCCGTCAGCAAGAGCAGCGAGCCGCATTTCGGCGCCACCTTCCGCATCACCCCGAGCAGCGCGTTGGGACCCTTTTCCTGCGTACTGCCTGCACCGCGCCGGCGTGCATGGTGTGCTTCGTCCAGCACGACGAGATCCCAATCAGGCGCATCGATCAGTTCTCGCTGCCGGTCTGCCCGCCGTATCAAGAAACTGGATACCAGAACAACCGGCTCGGCCTGCCAATCATCGCGTCCAACTGGCCTCTCGATATCGCCGTGCGCACCATGAACCTGCTTCCACACCAGCGCCGATCCATCGTAGATGGGGACGTTCAGATTAAACTTCTCGTACAGCTCGTTCTGCCACTGAATCTGGACGCTCTTGGGAGTCAGGATCAGGACCCGCTTCGCCAGACCGCAGAGAATCGCCTGCCGGAGGATCAGGCCCGCCGAGATCGTCTTGCCAAGTCCTACTTCGTCCGCGATCAATACCCGGCTCGGCCACTCGTTCAAGAACCGAGTATAGGTGCGGACCTGGTGCTGCCAGGGCGTAACGGCGCTCGTCATCTCACCCACGCGAAGTCCGTGCGCAAGCCGCGGCGCTTCATGGATGAAAGTCCAAACGACTCGGCGGAACTCATCGGCCAGCAGTTTGCGCGCTTCCGGTTCCTGGACAGCCCGGCGCGCGGGCGGCGTTACGAAACGGTCGTCGCTAGGCAGAAACTCTAGGAGCTTCCTTTTCGCCGCCTCCGGAAAGTCGAACACCTTCACCGACCGCGCGCGTCCCTCCCAAAGCCGGGCGAACGCATCTACCTCATCTTCCAGGTGAGCCGACTCGCGGCCGCCGAACCAACCGCAATGAACGTGGAAGCTCTCGCGGTTGTTGATCCAGCCGCCAGCCGTCTCGTTGATCGATCCGGAAAAACTCAGCCGGTTGCCTTCGGCATCGGTCAGAATGCCGACCTTCTCGTGGTATAGCCCGGGTGCGTGGGCAGGCCGCCCGTCAGGATCGACGGGCACAGCCACCTTCACATCCAGATGCCCCTGCGCCACCATCCAAGCGAGCATTTCCAGACCCCGGCCTGCTTCCTCGTCCGGCGGCGTCAAGTCGGCGGCAAGAAGATGCGTCTCGAGGCGGGCGCGCCAGTCGTATCCCTCGCCGATCGCATCCTGTTCGGGTTGTTGGAGAGTGCAGCCGACGATCAGCCGCATGCGGCCGTCGTTGGTGATGAGCGCCGCGATCCCCCGCGCGGCGAGCGCCAACGCATCGGCGGAAAAGTAGCCCGTCATGCGGTCGTACTGAACGGCGCAAGCGAGGGCCGGGTTGTAGAACAACTCGATCAGATCGCCATCTTCGTGGCGATAGCTGGTGCACCACTCGCGCTCAGTCAGCAGACTCATCTTCGTCCTCGGCCGTTGCCGGTAACTCGAGCGGGATCTGCTCCGGAATCCTCGGCGCCGGCACAGTCTCGGCGAATGCCAGTTTGCGGAGGCGTTCTAGCGCTTCGAAGTCACTCGCCGCGCCAGCAAGGTTCGCGTCAGGTTTCTTCTTTCCTGAAGGAATTCCCGGAGGCAACACATTTAGAAGTGCCTCGATCGCCGTCAACAATGTCGGGTCACCGATCAAGTGAGCATTTTCGATAAGGCTCCGCGCAGCACCGGTATTCTGTTCGCGGCCTGTCTTTGCCGCCGCGTGTAGTGTGTCGAGCATGCACTCCTCGCTGGCGTGCCCGAGGGTGCCGTTGCGGTGGCGAGTGATGCTGTCCCATAGGATCACGTCATCGCCTTTCACTTCGCAGACCCGCTTCTTCACGTCCTGGTCGAAATCCAAGCCAACAACGCGGGCCAACTTGAGCGCTTCGTCCGCGGGAAATCTCGGCGCGCGGAACGCGTCCCAGGCGAGAACGTACCATTCGGTCAAGGCATCTAGGTGATGCTGGCGTTTGACGGTCGCTAGCTGCTCCATGCGCCATTGCTTCACTTCTCGCCGAGCTGCTTCGAGCGCATCCTCCGGGCGGACCGCATAAGGATCAAATTCGTCGAACAGATCCTTCTGCTTTGTTTTCGGCTGTGGGCGCGCTGTGCCGCGATTGAGGGGCCAAGCCTCGGTGAACACTTGAAGTGCCGGCCCGAAGCAGGCGAGATACAAATCGATTCCGCCGATCCCGGCTTCTTGGAACTCCTTCACTTTCCGTCGGACAGCCAGCCGGACTGTCGGTTCCACCTCCTCCCAGTAATGCGGTTCAGCATCTGTAGGAGTTGGCTTACGAACACGACACACAAGAAAGATGGTGGATCGTGCCGCCGATTTCTCGCGGATGTGCAGGCTGCCTTCCGCTTCCGTATTCACCGGCCAGGAAGCGGTGATCACAAAGCCACCGTCGATTAAGCCCTTCGCCAGTGCATCCCACGCATCTGATTCCTTGTGCGTGAACATGACGGTCATGATTCCGTCTGGCTTCAAGACTCGACGCTGTTCCAAGAAGATCGCGGCCATCCGTGTTTGATAGTCCCGCTTGGCAAGGTTTTTCGCGCCACCCTTCTTTCCCTTGAATCTCGCCAGATTGGCAACGGCCTCCCGGTCCTTGTCGGTCAGCGGGTCGGCGAACAGACTCGGGAAAACGAGACCAGCCGTCCGCTTGAGCCACACATAAAAGAAGTCCGCCAACTCGGCGTACATGACGTTCTGATAGTACGGAGGGTCCATGACGACGCAATCGACGGAGGCTGACGGGAGATCGAGCGCGTCACCTGACTGGCAGGTGAAACGAACTACAGGTTTCGGGCGGGGGGCGGCAAACTCCAGCTTGCCATCGTTTGAATGGCCTAGAAGCTCGACCAGTTCATCGAGAGCATTGCCGGTCTCTTCGATCGCCCAGTCATAACCAAGGCCGGCAACCGTGGGAGCCATCTCGGCATAGCTCCACTTGAAAGAAAAGTCATGACGATCGAAGACACCTGCAACCACTTCGCGATTCGCGTGCCAACGAACCTGAATCGCATTGTAGTTGAGCATCTTGCCCAGGGCGACCGCGATATATGTGATCGCAGCGCGATCAAGATCAGTCGTAACAAGCTCTTCGAAGATTTCGTGAAAAACCTCGACGCTCACGCAGTGCCCGAAAAGTTGACGCGGATTGAATAGATCTCGCCAGAGCGGGGCGCCGTATTGACGTGGTCGATCATCGTTGGTATCGGGCGGAAATTCTTCATCGGGCACTATGTTACGCGCCTGCCAGAGCGGCATTCTCTCTCGGAGTTTTCTCTCTACGTCCTTCGCCACATCGTCGTCTGGTCCCGGAGCCCGAAAGTAGCGCGGCCTTTCGATCTTCGGCTTACCGTTTTTTGTGTAACCTTTAATTCGCTCCTCTTTGTAAACGACGCAATAGAGCTGATGGCCCATCTGTCCGTCCTGAGCCTGGGGTTTGATTTCGTCTTCGCCATCTATGGTGCGACGACAGTCCGGAAAAGGGCAGATTCCGTCGCCGTCCTTCACAGTGCCGGGTGAATGATCGGATTCGCGCTCAACGATCTCGAAGCGAATGCGCCCCGCTTCCGGCACCAGTCTCACTCCGTGTCCTCGTGCAGAAAGCTTCCAGTTCGGTGACAGAGGGACGATTCCTCCGCAATAGGGGCAGGTGACAGTTCTCGCCCAGAGGTAGCCATCGCAGATCCGCTTGTCCGACTCAGGAGGATAGAGATCGGCTATCCTGCTGCGCACGCGGTTAATGAACTCCGCCCCGAGTGTGCGAAACCTCTCCACGAGCGGAGGCCCGAACTGAAGCGGTAGTTCAACCGTCGCCTTCAAGATAAGAGCTGCAACCGCGTTCGAGTCATTGCCGATCGCCGCGCAACCAAGCCGAACTGCCTCGAAAGGTATGCTTCCACCGCCTGCAGTTGGGTCCAACACTGTCGCGGACATGGGAAGCTCCGAGACCTCGGGCAGATGCTGAAATGCGCGAGAGTATCCGTATGCGTCGGCTCCGAGGCGGACACCTTGGGCAGTTGCTTTCGCGATTCGCGTCTTGGCCGCAACCGGATCGCCATGAATACCCAGGTCGCGCAGGAACTTCCCCCGATCGGCATCAGCGCCAAGTAAGCTTCCGAGAATCGCAGCACGGCTCGCTACCAGAGGTCTGCGAGCAAACCAGACGTGCAGACGGTTAGGCGCTGGAAAAGGCGTCATCGGGGTCCGCTCGCGGAGACTCTCAATGCCGATTTGCGCGATCGGCAGCCAGTCCTCTATAAGTCGGCGTTTGCTCATGGCGTAGTCAGCAATATCCTCAAAGACGCGAGCACCCGACGCGGGTACTCCCGGTGCATCACCATGCCGAGCCAGTAACCGGCTTCCTCGCGCGACATTTTCTCCACTCCCTCGGCCACCTGGCGGATGCGGTCCAGGTTCTTCATCGGCGCCAGCACGCGGAACAGCAGTCCCAACGTGAGAGCCACTTCTTCATCGAGCGGCCACCGCTTCGTCTTCCCCGGCTTCAGCGAGCCGAGCACGATCTTCTCTCGCGCCAATCGCTTCAACAGTCGGTTCTCAGCAACCCGCAGACCAGGTCCTTGGATGGTGGCAACGTGTTCCGGCGCTTTCAGTCGCGGAGTGGCGGGCGAGGGTGCTTGCCAAATCTCCAAGCGCCACACGCTCGTCGATTCGACGATCATGCGCAGTTCATACTGGGGCGTCATGTTAGACCTTTCCGGCGACCGCCTCCACGAAGGCTTCGCCGCCCCCATACTGCGTCAACTTCTTCGTAAACGCGTCGGCGGCCCCGTCCTTGAGAGAGAGGGGCTGCTTGAACGCCAGGCGGTAGCTGGCCTCGAATTGGGTCTCGCCGGCGGCCCGGATCTGCGGATCGAGAAACGATTTCACGGCATTCGCCTTGTCGACGCGCCCAGTGAAATTCACCTCAAACTGCTCGATTCCGTCGGCTTCAATCCCCACCTCGAAGTGGCACGTGACATCCGCGTCCTGCAGCGTTGCCATGGCCTGATGCACTTTCCACGTGGCGCCGGCCTCGAACAGACGAACGGTAAGACTCGCGATGCTGCCCACCTTGGCTTTGCGCGCCTTGTCCCACAGGTCGGCAAGCGCCTGGGCAAGCGGCCCCTGCGCGGAGAGTTCCGGCGGCGGTGGCTCGGCGGGCTTGAATCCCGGCAAGATCGGCGGCTGGATCTCACCGGATTTCTCGCGGATCGTTACCACGGAAATGGTCTGCTGTTTCTGACCGCGGGAATCCGTAACTTCGATCGTATAGGTGATCGACTGTTCCGGCCGCACACGAAGTTGCTGGGTCGTCTGATCCGTTGACGCGGCCGAAAGCCGGGGCTCATTGGACGTGTACGTGTACGGCGGAACACCGCCTTTGACACTCACCAATAACTCGGACGAGCCACCCCGCTCAATTGTGGTCGGATTGGCCTGGAAGCGAACTTCGAGCGGTTCTGCGCGCGGCCACAGGTTCTTCGCCTTCGCGTCATCAATGGTGTGGACAAAGTGGTTATCGCTGATGTGGATTACCGGTCGCGGGTCACCCGGGCCCCACACCTGGGCTCCCTCGCGATAGATAAACAGCCCCTGGTCGATTCCGTTCCGGATGCATTCCAGCAGCGGGGTGTCGTGCAGCAGGATGGAAAGTTTTGGCGCGCGCCGGTACTCGGTCCGCATCTGCGCCGTGGTCATCTCACCCTTCACACGCAATCCGGTCTGGTCGCGTACGAAAGGTGGTGAGTCGGGAATGTCGCGAGCCTCGAGTAGCTTCTTTTGCTCATGCAGCACCCGTTCAACCTGGTGTTGTCCGTTGCCGGGGGAATCACCGGCGCCGGAGAGTTCGATGATCGTGTGCCCGAGGTCGAGTTGGGCCCCGGTCATCCTGGAACTGGACGGATAAAACAGATGGCGGTAGCACTGGAGGATCGCCATGGCCACGTCGAGCTTCAGCTTCTCGTACTCTGCTTTGACCTTGCCCTGCTGATAGTCGGCGAGTTCACGTTGATGTTCGGGTTTCTGAAGCTGGCCGAGTGCGAGGCGACGCCGCACCAGGTCGCGCATATTCGGAATAGTGCGCTCATCGGCCGCCACGAAGACCAGATTATTCTTCAATTCGCGGATCTTGCGGTCAGTGCCCTTGTACTCGAAGATTTCGGCGATATCGGGCGGCGGCTGGCGCAGGTCGGACGGCACGGCTGTGGATTCGTAGCTCATGACCACCAGCAGCGGCCGCCCGTCGCCTATCTCGTCGGGCACTTCGTACGGACCCGCCGGCGACAGGATCGCGTTGAATTCTCCTCGGGGCAAACTGAACAGACCGCGGATGCGCTCGCCGAGCTCGGCGCGCACGTCGGCGACATCGATGTCCTTCATCATCCGCCGGATGATCATGGTGAGGTTCGGTTCCACCATGAAGCGCAGCGGCGCGCCGGGACGGTCGTCCAGGTAGATCGAATCAGTCACAAACTGCATGCGCGCCTGCTCGACGAAGGACGGCTCCAGCGCGGGCGAACAGGCGGACAGCTTCAACTGCTCTGCCGTGATGCCTTTGGCTGAGTCTCCGTAAGCGAGGGTGTGCCAGAAGATGGTGCGGGCCACGTATGCCGTTACCGGCGGCAGACCCGGGTATTTCTGCGCGTCGATGCGCTGCGCCAATGCGGGCTCGTCGCCGGCTACCGCCGCGACATCGGACTTCACGGCAGGCGCGTACTGGCCTTGCCCGAGTTTGACGTTGATCTCGGTGCGGATCGCCTCAAACGCCGGGTCCAGGTGGTGGGCGTGGATGGACGATGCATCCGCCGGCTGAATCCTCCAGAGGTGGTGAACCGCGCGGGCCAATAGCCGCAACATGCCGCGCGTGCGCTGGAATGTGCTGAGCGAGGCAGTCTTCTCGGTCAGCATCTCAAGCAGCTTTGGATGGAGAGGGTAGCTGCGCGCGAACTGGTCCCTGAGTTCCGGGTCGGCGGCATCGGCGGGCAACGCGTCGCGATTGGAATTCCAGACCTGGGTGTAAGCCGCAATGACCGTCTGCGCTGCGTCAAGATCAACCTTCTCGAAGAGGCGCGCCCGCAACACATTCGGTGTCTCGTCCTCCTCGGTGGGATTCAGCGGTGTCGTGCTTCGGACTGCTACGCTCTCCGCTTCTGACATCGCCGCGGCCGCGCGTTCGTTCTCCTCTTTGTACGCATCGCCCGCCTTGTCATCCTTCCCCACCGCGAGGGTATAGACCAGCGCGACTTGGGGTGTGGCCGCCACCGCTTTGAACAGATCGTGTATGAAAGCCGCAAACTGCTTCGATGCATCCGGAAACGCGCGCTCCACTTTCCGCAGGTAGACTGAGATTTCGTCGAGCAGGATCAGCGTGGGCTGGCCACCGAATAGCTCGCGAATGGTGTCCGCTCCCGGCGCGATGTGCCTTTCGTCGCTGACGCGAATGCGTTCGTAACCGTCGCGGCCAGCCAGGCGGTAGGCCATTTCGCCCCAGAGCGAACGTGCGAGGAGTCCTGGCTCCAGAGTGAGTCCATTGGCGGGGTCGGCATTTTCGCCGTCCAGCGCAGCGATGCGGACCGGGCCGCTTGGCAGGATGGCGGGATCGACGAATTTCTCGGGATCAGGAACGCCCTTCATCCCACGGATCGTGTGGACCAGAGCAATCAGCGAGTGGGTCTTACCACCGCCGTATTGCGTCCCTAGGCGGATGATGGAAGAGACCTCGCCGCCGCGGCCGGAAAGGCGCAGGGAGATCGCTTTCAGCAATTCCTTCATGCCGCGGGTCGGGTAGCTCTTGGCGAAGAACGCGGCGGGATCGAGGTAGTCGGCGGGGGCCGTCCCGTTCACCACACGCGAGAGGTCCGCCATGAATTCGTCGTCGCGGATGGTGCCCGCGAGCACATCGGCGCGCGGACGGCAGGTATCGAAGATCGTCGGCAGACTCATAAGTGACCTGGAATACTCAAGTGTATGCTGCTGAAGGGTTTCGCACAACACAGGCGAGCCAGATCGCTCCCGACTAAAAGTCTTGCTGCCGCATGCGGCAGCCGCCACGAACCTTGCCTGGATTCAATTCCGTTCAGAGTGTATAGTAAGTACTGGACAGTCACCATAGACGGATTCTACGACCATGCCGACACGACCATCAAGCCAGGTTGCCCAGAGTTCCGCGGTGCTTTACGCCCGCGTCTCCTCGAAGGACCAGGAGCGAGAAGGATTCTCGATTCCGGCCCAGATCCAACTGCTGCGTGGGTACGCCACGAACCGAGACCTGACCGTCCTGAAGGAGTTCGTCGACGTGGAAACCGCCAAGCAGGCTGGCCGCACTGGCTTCGGCGAGATGCTCACGTTCCTCCGGAAGGAGAAGACCTGCCGCATCCTGCTCGTCGAGAAGACGGACCGCCTCTACCGCAACCTCAAGGACTGGGTGACGCTCGATGAACTGGATCTCGAAATCCATCTCGTGAAGGAGAACATCGTTATTTCCCGGGACTCGCGCTCCTCGGAGAAGTTCATGCACGGCATCAAGGTGCTGATGGCCAAGAACTTCATCGACAACCTGTCTGAGGAAACGAAGAAGGGGATGTTGGAGAAGGCCCGCCAGGGGATCTGGCCGTCGTTCGCGCCGCTCGGCTACCTCAACGTGATGGGCCAGGACGGCAAGCGGACGATTGCTCCCAACCCCGCACTGGCGCCGATCATCCGGTGCATATTTGAGCGGTACGCGACAGGCCAGCACTCTTTGAAGGAGATCGCCAAGCTCGCGCGCCAGGACGGCATGCAATACCCCAAGAGCAAGCTGCCCGTCCCAACCTCCACCATCCACAAGATTCTCCGCAATCGGATCTACTGCGGCGATTTTGACTTCGACGGGACGACGTACGCCGGCAAGTACGAGCCAATCATCTCTCGTGAACTCTGGGCGCAGGCACAGGATGTTATCGATGGGCGCAACCGGACGAAGCCCAGCCCCGTTCGCCGCGACTTTGCCTTCAGCAACCTGATCAAGTGTGGGCACTGCGGCTGCGCCATGGTGGGCGAGTTGAAGAAGCGGCAATACGTCTACTATCACTGCACTGGCTACAAGGGAAAGTGCCCGGAGCCCTACACGCGGGAGGAGATTCTGGAGGCACGTTTCGGCGAGCTGCTGCGAGGCCTCACCTTCCCCAAGGAGGTCCTGGACTGGATCGTAACGGCGCTGCGTGAGAGCCACGTCGACGAGAAGGCGTTCCACGATGAGGCTATCGCGCGCCTCCAGGCCGAATACCGCCGACTCCAGAACCGCATCGACGCGATGTACCTGGACAAGCTTGATGGCCGGATCGACACTGCCTTCTTTGACAGCAAGTCGGCCGAGTGGCGCGCCGAGCAAGACCGCCTCCTGCGCGACGTCGCGACGCACCAGGCCGCCAACCAGACCTACATTGAGGAAGGCGTCCAGTTGTTGCAGTTGGCCCACCGTGCGCACGACCTGTTCGAAAGGCAGGAACCGGCGCAAAAACGGCGACTCCTTAATTTCTTACTCTCGAACTGCGTTTGGAAGGCCGGTGTGCTCACCGCAGAATACCGCCAACCGTTTGACATGTTGGCACTTGCGCGCGAGGCCGCAGGAGAGGATGAAGTGGTGAGTGGGACGAAAAACAGCCAATTTGTGAAATGGCTCCCCGGCATGGATTCGAACCACGATTCACGGCTCCAAAGGCCGCTGTCCTACCATTAGACGACCGGGGAACAGGCGGGCGACTGCGAGTCAGCTTTCAGTTTACCTTTGGCGCCGGGGGCCTGCAACGGCCGGCAGCCTTTTTGCCTTCTCTGCCCACTGTGCCCCGTGATCGCATACAATAGCTCCTGGAAGGCTACCGGGGCGGGTGTCCCGCACGGTCTTCAAAGCCGCTGGGCGGCTGTACAGTCGCTGGTCAGTTCGACTCTGACAGCCTTCCGCCACTCTCCGGATCCGCCGGTGTCATTCTTTCCCGAACTTTTTGCGGAACAGCGAGACGGTCGGATCTCCCGGATGGGTGGGCAACTCCACGGGGGATTCCCACTCCTCCGGCACCTCTTCGAGACGAACCGGACGGCCACCCTGGTCGAGGATCGATCTCCAGCCAGCCAGAAACACGTTCGTCTTATGCAGGATCTGTTCGAAGCTCTGGGGCATCTCGCCGTACAGCGCCATGTACTGATAGACCCACACCGGGGGCGCCCAGATCTCCGTGCGGTTGAAGGGATAGCCCGTGCCCGTCTGGATCAGGAAGTCCTTGCCGCCATATTCTTCCGGCGTGTGGATCTGGATCGTCCCCCAGGATCCCGCAAGCTGGTGCAGGGTGCCGAAGAACGGCCGCCCTTGCGGGTCGCGGTGCTCGAAGGTGAGCACTCCCGGCGGGCTATACCAGTTGCGGGCCTGGTAGGCAACGGAAACAACCGGACTGCCCGATTCGGCGACCGCGCGGCAGACCAGGTAGACGCCGTGCACGCCATGGGAGGGGTAGTCGTCGAAGGAATTGGTGGCGTTGTAGCACAGAATTTTCTTGCCGCCCGCCCAGGCTTTCGCATGCGTGATCGGATCGTTGAATTCGTGGCTGGAAGGCACCAGGATCTTCGCCCCGTGCTTCTGCGCCATCTCCACCATGCGGCGCGCCTTGGCCATGGAATTGGCAAAGGGTCGGTTGATCAGGTTCGGCAACCCCGCTTCCAGGTAGGGTTGATGCAGGATGTGATTCCAGGGGTGGTTGTAATAGCCGCCGGAGATGATCCCGTCCACTTTGCCCAGCATGTCATCGAAGTTGCGCACGGCCGTGCATCCGAAAGTCCTGGCAAACTGCGCGGACTTGTCCGGATCGATCTCCCAGCAGTGCGTGATGCGCATGCCCGTAAGCGGCGCATCCTTCTGGTTGTCTCGCGGGTTCATCAGCGGCGCCCACAACTCGTTCAGGTGAGAGTAGGTAACCACGTTCAGGCAGCCTACCCGGAAAACATCCGAGGGACTGCGGCGCTTCCCACCTTGCGCGGCCAGCGCCGATGCTTCGGAAGCCAGCGCGGCTCCCAGGAATTTTCGACGGTCGAGTTTCATCGGAGTCTCCGCTACCAATTGGCGTGCTTGTATCGCTGCGGCCAGTCCACGCCTTGCCAGGTCATCATTTTGATCGGGCGCACAAACAGCAGCCAGCGCGGCTCCACCATCGTCGGTTCCAGGTAGTCCGGACCGTGTTCGCCCAGGTAGCGCAGCGACATGCGCCGCGCAACCTCCACCCAGCGGCCGCCCACGTTAGGCTCCTCGAGCACCGCCGCCTCTCCCTTCACCAACACCCGCTTATTGTGCACGGTGGAGTCGTCAATGCACAGAAACACCTTGGGATTGCGCTGAATATTCCGCGCCCAGACCGAACGCTCCCGGGGCACGATATAGAAGCCGCCGTCGCTGTATTCAAACCAGCACGGCACCACGTAGGGCCAGCCGTCTTCATCAATGCAGCCGATACGGCAAAACGGATTCCCTGATAAGAATTCAGCCGTCTCCGCCTCGTCCATGCGGCCAATCTTGCCGCGCCACTCTCTGCTCTCCGTCACGAATCTGGTATATCACAAGTTCCGCGATGATTCCCGCCGCTCCTGTATGATGCATAAATACCTTTCGCTATGCGAACCGCAATTCTGTTGTTGTCTTTCGCGACGCTGGCCGGCGCGGCTCCGCAGGGGCCGCACCCGTCCGCCGCCGAGACCGGGAAAAGGCTATTTCAGAGGTCCTGTTCGGGATGCCACGGCGAAAACGCCAAAGGCGGGCGCGGCCCGGATCTGACCACCGGCCGCTGGCACTGGGGCTCTTCCGATGAAGACATCGTGCGCAACATCCGCAGCGGAATCCCCGGCACGCAGATGGCCGCCTTTCCCATGCCCCAGGGAGATGCCCACGCCATCGTAACCTGGCTGCGAACGTTGAGCGGCCCGCCCGACGAACCCATCACCGGCGATGCGCAATCCGGCCGCAACCTGTTTTTTGGCGCCGCCGGCTGCAGCCGTTGCCACATGTTCGGCGGCCGCGGCGGACGCCTCGGCCCGGACCTCACCGCTGTACGCGATGAGAAAAAAGTCAGCCAGATTAAGGAAGCCATCCAGCAGCCGGACAAAACCATCCACGAGAACTTTGACACCGTGGAGGTCACCTTCCCCGGCGGCCGCACCCTCCGCGGCGTGCTCAAAAACGAAGACACGTTTTCGGTACAGATGATGGACCAGCAGGAAAAGCTCCACTTCCTGCTGAAGAAGGACCTCGAGTCCGTCCGGCTGACGCACCAATCACTGATGCCCGCCGCCAGGCTGACTCCCAGCGAGTTGAACGACCTCGTGGCTTTCCTCAAGACCGCGCCCGCCACCAGTGCCGGGCCTGCGGCGTGGCATCCCAGCTCCGACCTGAACGTGACCTACGCCCGCCTGCGCGACGCCGCGAGCGAACCGCAGAACTGGCTTACCTACTGGGGCGACCTGCGCGGCACGCATTACAGCCGGCTGCGCTCCATCACGCCCGCCAACGCGCCCTCCTTGCGCGGCTCCTGGGCCTACCAGTTTGGCGGCACTGGCGTGGAGGTGACGCCCCTGGTGGTGGACGGCCTGATGTTCGTCACCGGCCCGCTGGATAACGCTGCCGCGCTCGACGCCCGCACGGGCCGCCCGGTGTGGCGCTACACCCGCCGGTTGCCCTCCGGAGTACACAACCAGTGCACCGTGATGACCAATCGCGGATTCGCCATCCTGGGCGATCGCCTCTATCTGGGCACGCTGGACGCGCACCTGGTGGCGCTCGACGCCAAGACCGGCAACGTGATCTGGGATGTCCCGGTCGAAGACTACCAGCGCGGCTTTTCCATCACGCACGCCCCGCTGGCCATTGACGGCAAGATCGTCGTGGGCATCACCTCCGGCGAGTGCGCTCTCACCGGCTTCGTGGACGCCTACGATGCTGCCGACGGCAAGCGCCTGTGGCGGACTTACTCGATCGCCCAGCCCGGCGATCCCAACCGCCAGTCCTGGTCCGGCAACTCCGCCGACGTCGGCGGCGCGCCCACCTGGATGACCGGCACGTACGATCCCGATACCAACACGATCTTCTGGCCCACGGGCAATCCCGGTCCGGACTACGACGGCTCCACGCGGCAAGGTGACAACCTCTATTCGTGCAGCGTGCTGGCCCTTGATCCCGAGACCGGCCGCATGAAGTGGTACTTCCAGTTCACGCCGCACGACACCCACGATTGGGATGCCACCGAAACGCCCGTGCTGGTAGATGCCGCCTTCCGCGGCAAGCAGCGCAAGCTGCTCATTCAGGCCAACCGTAATTCCTTCTTCTACGTGCTCGACCGGGAGAATGGCGAGTTCCTGCTTGGCAAGCCGTTCGCCAAGCAAACCTGGGCCAAGGGCCTGGACGACAAGGGCCGGCCCATGGTGATCCCGAACACCGACCCGACCCCCGCGGGCAACTACGTCTGCCCCGACGCCAGCGGCGGCACTAACTGGGCCTCGCCTTCCTACGATCCCTCTACGGGTCTGTTTTTCGTGGCCGTGCGCGAAGCCTGCGCGGTGTACACCAGCGAGACCTTGCCGGCGCGCCCCGGCCAGCCCTATGTGGGCGGTGGCCAGCAGGAGGACCCCAACGTCGGCGCACCTGGCTCGATTCGCGCGCTCGATCCCATCACCGGAAGCGTGCGATGGAATTTCCCGCTGCAAACGGGTTCTCACGCGGCCGGCGTCCTCGCTACCGCAGGCGGCGTGGTCTTCGGCGCCTCGCGCGACGGATACCTGGTGGCGCTCGACGCCCGCACCGGCAAACTACTCTGGCGTTACCAGACCGGGGCCGAGATCCACGCCTCGCCCATGTCCTACGCGTTGGATGGCAAGCAATACGTCGCTATCGCGACCGACTCGGCCCTGTTTACTTTTACGCTGCCGTAGCCTCGCGGATGCGCTCCACGATCTCTGCGCCGATGGCCAGGGACGCGGTCGCGGCCGGGCTGGGCGCATTCAGCACGTGCAGCGCCCGCCGTCCGTCCACGAACTGAAAGTCCTGCACCAGGTCACCCGCCGGCGCGATGGCCTGCGCCCGCACACCCGCGCCGCCGGTATCCAGGTCCTCCTCGCGGATCTCGGGTACCAGCTTCCGCAATGATTCGCAAAACAGCCGGCGGCTGAACGAACGCCGCAGTTCACCCCAGCACATGCCGGGATACCGTCCCAAAAAGCGCCAGAAGCCCGGATAGCTGAAGGTGTCCACCAGATCCGCCAGGCTGATATCCCGCTTGCGATAGCCTTCCCGGGCAAACGCCAGCACCGCGTTCGGACCGGCCTCCACGCCGCCGTGAATCAGCCGCGTGAAGTGCACGCCCAGGAACGGGAACTTCGGGTCGGGCACCGGGTAAATCAGGTTGCGCACCAGGAACTGCCGCTCCGCCCGGATCTTGTAATACTCCCCGCGAAAGGGAATGATGCGCAGGGCGCGCTTTTCACCCGCCATCCGGCTGACGCGGTCGCAGTGCAGGCCGGCGCAATTCACCAGAAACCCGGTCTGGAAATCCCCCGCCGTGGTCTCCACCACCCAGCCGTCCACCGTGGACCGCAAGGCCCGCACGCGCGCGCCCGTCATCACCCGCCCTCCGCCCCGCTCAATCTCCCGGACCAGCGCCGCGCACACCTGCGGGTAATCCACGATGCCTTCCTGTGGCACTCGCAGAGCGGCGATTCCACCCACGTGCGGCTCGATCTCCCGCATTTCCTCGCGGCCGAGCCATTTCAGCCCTTCCAGGCCGTTCTGCTGCCCGCGCTCGTGGAGAGCCCGCAGCCGCGGGACCTCCCCCTCGTTCGCCGCCACCACCAGCTTGCCGCAAATTTCGTGCGCGATGCCGCGCTCCTGACAGAACGCCACCATCTGCCGGATGCCCGTCACCGCCAGCCGCGCCCTCACGGACCCTGGCTTGTAGTACAGGCCGCAATGCAATACGCCGCTGTTGTTCCCGGTCTGATGCCGGCCCACCGCAGCCTCTTTTTCGAAGATAGTCACCCGGCTACCCGGCAGCTTTTCTCCCAGGCGGTAGGCCGTGGCCAGCCCCACGATTCCTCCGCCGATGATCCCGATGTTCATTTGATCGTCACGTCCTGCCAGCCCGGCAGCGAAACATTCGTGCGGTAATTTGATTCGTTATAATCCGGGTTGCGCACCGGCGCGTAAATCCGCGCTCCACGAAACGGCCGGTCCTGCGTGTAGATCCACACACGCTCCTGATCCCAGAGTACAATTTCGTCGCGCGCATCTCCGGTCAGGTTGAGCACGTTCGCCGCAAGGTCCGGATGCCCATCGTGCGGGAACATCACCACGCGCCGCAAGTGCCCGTCGATCATACCGCCTTCCTCCGTGTTTCCGGAGAGCAGTACGAACTCCTGTCCGTCGCCGCGCCAGTTCACCGGCAGCATGACGCTCCCCGTGTGGATAGGCTCCTCCTGAGCCAGGATGTTCCCGTCCCAATCGAACAGCGTGACAATGCCCGGGTTCTTCCAGAAGTTGACGGACATGTATTGCAGCCCTGCCACGTCGGTCCGGAACTTACCCACGCAGGGGCTCTGGTTGTGCCCCACGCGCACGTGTTTCAGCAGGTGGCCGCCGCGGTCGAACATGAGAAAGCCTTCGTCGCTGCCGCTCGCGTAGACACGCGGCTCAGCCTTGGGATCCCCGCTCAGATTACCCATCATCACGCCGTCGGCGTGGTCGCGGACTTCGCGGTCGTGGCTCCAAAGCTGGCGCCCGGTGTGGTCCCAGAGCGCGTAGCCCATGGCCAGCAGATCGTAGCCACCGCTCTCGAACGGATAGGGATAGTGCCCCGTCTGTCCGCTCCCTTCCCAAAGCTGTTCCAGCTTGTTGTTGAAGATCCAGAAGTGCGTGTAGCGGTCCTTGACCAGGATCTCGTGCCGCCGTCGATCTCCGCTCAGATTGAGGAACGCGATGGAATCGCCGCTCACCAGTTCGTAAGGATGCTCCGCGACTGGCGGCGCCTTCGGCATCCAGGTCCATTGTTTGAGGCGTCCCGTCCGGCCGTCCAAAACCTCGAGCTTGAAATCGCGGACGAGCACCACTTCGTTGCGCCCGTCGCCGTCGATATCGTGAATCTGGAAGGGCGTGTCGTTGGTCAGCAGGCCGTTGCGCGAGTCCGGCCGCCCGGATTGCCACAACACGGCGCCGTCCAACCGCACCGCGGTCAGGCAACTGATTTGGTCGAATCCGTCCCCGTTCACCCGTGGGATGTTCTGCGCGATCAGCATATCAGCAATGCCGTCGCCGTCCAGGTCGCCGAAGCGCACGTTGCGTCCTGCACCGAAACCAGGCGTGCGAAACCGCCTCCACATCACCGGCCTGGGATTGTCCGCGCGCAGGCGCGCGAGTTCCTCTTCACGCCGCCGGATGCGGCCGGCGATGAGTTGCCGAGTCCGCTCGAAAGTCTCCACGCGGAAGTCCTGGAAGCGCGCCGGCGCCACCGCCGTCACACCCGCCTTCCCCTGGGGCAACTCGGAGTCCGAGGCCTCGATCACCAGCTTGCCATCCACATACGCCCGTATTCGCGGGCCTTCGTTTTCCACCTTAAGCGCGTAGTAGCGCCGGGTGTCGTACGAAAACGGCGCCTCGGCCAGATTCTTCCAAGCCGGAACGCGCAACCCAGTTTCGATCGGCAGATGCAAACGCAACGCCGCCGTGTTCCCGCCCGTCAAAGCGAACAAGTAATAATGCCGGTTCGTGTGATAACGGAAGACCACGCCCGCCAGGTCGTCCAGGGCCAGGGGCCTGACCCTCACCTGCACGGAGTAGTCGCCCCATTCCGGATCCCCCGTGATCAAAATCGGATTGGCGAACTGCCGTGCGCTCCTGGTGAGTTGCTGCTCCAGGTAGGGCTTGCCGTCCTCGTCCGACACCACCCATGCATCCAGGTGCGCGATGGCGTTGGCCCATGGCCCCAGCGGCACACCGCGATGCGCCAGATAGTGATATTCCTGAATGGCGGGATTCAGCGTTCCCACCGGCGTGGAGAGCCAGCCCGGAGGATAATACGAAAAGTCGTCATGAAACAGCTCGGCCGCGTTCGTCGCCCCGCACAACAGAATCAGGCTGGGGAGAATCCGCCACATGATACCGGATCATAGCAGAATGCTCCGGCGCGTCATTCTCCTCGCGGCCGTCTGCACAGCGCTCCGCGGCGCCGACGACTGGGAGCGGCAGGCCCGCGTGCTGCGGCCGGCCGATTGCCGCGGCCAGGAAGGCGCCATGCTCGACGAGATCCAGGAGCGCGCCCGGCGAACTCTCGACGCGATCCGCCATGCCCGCACCGCCGCCGAAGCCGGCCAGTCGCGGCCTATCTTGCGGCAGAAGCTGGAGGCCTCGCTGGGCATCCGCCGCTTGCAGTGGCCGCCGGACTTGCAGGCGCAAGTAGTGGACGTGATCCATCGCCGCGGCTATCGCATCGAGAAGATCGTCTGGCAGGCCCTTCCCGGAGTCCTCGTGCCGGCGCATCTCTATTTGCCGGAGATTCTCACCGAGCCCGCCCCTGCGGTGCTGTTCTATGTCGGCCACTGGTGGCCGGATGCCAAGTCCCGTCCGGATTTCCAGGCCTTCTGCATCAACATGGCGCGCTTCGGCTTCGTGGTGCTGATCTGGGATCCGTTCGGCCAGGGCGAGCGCGGCATCTCTGCGCGCGACCACCGCCGCATCGAGTCGCTGCCGGTAGGCGTGTCCCAGCAGGGCATCGCCGAATACGAAACACGCTGCGCCCTCGAATACCTGCTCTCGCGCAAGGAAGTGGATCCCCAGCGCATCGGCATGACGGGCGCCTCCGGCGGCGGCTATAACACGTGGATCACAGCCGCCCTCGACGACCGCATCAAGGTGGCCGTTCCCGTGGTGGGCACCAGCGACTTCTACGAACAGATCAGCGTCACACGCCCGCTCGACTGGTACCACGCGGCCGAGCACTGCCACTTCGTTGCCGGTCTCATCCGCTACGCCAATAACCACGAATTCGTCTCCATGGTGGCGCCTCGTCCTCTGCTGATCATTGCTGCCTCCGAAGACCAGAGCTTCCCCATCGGCGGCGTGCGCCGGGTGGCCGAATACGCCCGTAGTCTATACGGCGCCTTTGGGGCCGCCGGCAACACCGGCTTTTTCGAGGACGCAACCGCGGGGCACGGCTACCAACAGAAGAAGCGCGAAGCGGCTTACGGGTGGTTTCTGAAGTGGCTCATGCATCGCTTTGATGGTGGCCCCTATCTGGAGCCGCCCACCGAACCCGCTCCCTTCGACGATCCGGAACTGCGTTGCTTTCCGCCCAATCAGAACCCACCCGCGGGCCCGGGCATTGTCTCCGCCATGCGGCGCTTGGCGGACCACACCGCGACGCCCGCGGCCGTCCCCGTTCCAGGCGTCACGCATCGGCCCGTCCGGCTCAAAGATGAGCGCCTTCAGCGCATCGAGATCCCCGCGGATAAGTTCGCCATTCCGGCCTTCCTGCTCCGGCCGGCCGGGAGACAGCGCGGCGTCGTGCTCGCCGTGGATGACCGGGGCAAGGAGGCCACGCTTTCCGATCCCGCCATCCGCGAAGCGCTGGCGCGCGGCTGGGCGGTGCTCGGCATCGATCCGCGTGGCATCGGAGAACTTGCTACCAGTAAGGCGTCCTGGGTCGCCGCGGTCAGCCTGCTGTTGGACGATTACTTCGTCCAGCGCCAGGCCGCCGACCTCCTCAGCGCCGCCGGCGCCCTACGTGCGCAGCCGCTGGCCCTAGTCGCGCGCGGCGACAATGCCGCCCTCGCGGCATCCTGGGCCCTCCCCGGCCTGCCTAATCTGAAATGGTATGTGTTGCGCGACGGCTTCCTCAGCTACCGCCAGTTCATCGACCGGCCGGAATCGTTGGAAGCTTCGTTCCGCCTGCGGCCCGACACGGAAAACCGTTTGACCGCTTTCGACCGCGAGATTCCTTTTTTCTACGTCCCCTTCGATGGTTTGCGGCGCGCAGACCTGCCCGCGCTGTTGGCGCGGGCCAGGAGCAAGGGCCTGATCGTCAATCCCATCGATGGAGACTGGAAGATCACGCCGGAGGCCGCGGCTCGCAAGCTACTGCCGGCGGCGGTCCGAATTGTCTCGGCGCCGGATCCAGCCTCGGCCGAGCAGGCGTTTGTGCGCTCTCTGAACTGAAAGAGGACCCCGCCGTCTACTGCACCACCGGCTCTTCAACGCGCATCTGCGCCAGCGTGCCGCTCATGCGCATCTCCCGGGCGCCGTTGGAGAGTTGGATCAGCAGCCGGCCGTCATCCCCGGTCTCGCCCCGTCCCGTGTAGAGCCCGCCGGCGGTCGTCACCTGCAATTCGGGAAACGCCAGGTTCGCCGCGCCCTTGGCCCACGCCAGGGTGAAGGACCCGGAGACCGAGGCCATCGGCGGGAGCTCCCGCAGATCCAGCGCGCGCGCCTCAAAGCTCCCCTTGGCTTGCAGATTCGTCAGCAGGCCCTCGCCCAGGCCGCGTGTAGCGGCCGTCAATTCGGCGTCCACTTTTCCGGACTTCCAGGACAGACCCTTCAGTCGCAGGTCCAATTGGTACGCCGGCTGCATGCCGCGCAGATTGACAGCCAGTTTGCCGGCCACCGCGCCGCCCTCTACGCTCGCCTGGAGGCCGTTCAGTTCTACCTTGGCCAGATCCCATATCAGGCGCGCGCGCAGGTTTTCGATAGTCGTGCCGGCCAGCGCCAGCGACCCGATCTGCACCGTGCCTTCCATGCGCCGGTCCGTGAGCCACTCCGGCAAGGGCCCCCGCCCGATGCCCACCCGGCCGAGGGCGCGCGCCAGCAGACTGCGGCTACGGTACAGCGTGGGATTCAGCAGCCGCTCGAGTTGGATCGCGTCCGCCGTGGGAATAACCAGGTGCAGGCGATGTGGCCGCGCCGCCCGCGGTTCGTAATGATAATCGCCGCGTACGGTCACGCCGCCGACCTCCGCCTGCAGGTGATCCAGGGTCACGCGCGCCCGGTCGATCTGCGCGCTGACCGATTTCACTTCGAGCGGCGAGGCCACGCCCGCTAGCGGGATCTGCGCCCCGCCCAACTGAATGCGTCCGGACCAGCCCGCCTGCGCCGCCGCCTCCACCGGTTCCAGGCAGCCCACGATGCCCGGCTCGCACCGGGCCTCCGGCTTATATACGTAGCGCAACTGCCCACTCCATACGCCCGATCCGATCTGCTCGAGCCAGGGCACGCGTGCCAGAGCCGCCTGAGCGCGCAACGCGCCCACGTGCATCGCCCCGCTGGAGATTCCCAGCGAAAATTCATTCGTCGCGAAGGTGAAATCGGCCTCCACCTGTACCTGATCGCTGCAATCTCCCTGCGGGCACGGGAGGGCGTCCGCGCCGCCCGGCGCCGGTACGCGCGCGATCGTCGGTGATAGACGCACGTGCCCGCCGGCAAACAACATGGCCGCTTCCTCAAAGCGAATGCCTGGTGAATCCGGCATGGCCACGATGGTGTTGTGGAAAGACAGGGCCCCCTGCACGCCGCCCTGCCCCTCATAACCGATGGCTCCGTCTACTATGCCGGACATCTTCAGACCCACCGGCACCGGCACGCCCATATGGCGCGCCAGTTCCAGTACCGCGCCGGTCGGGAACTGATTCCAGTTCACTGCCACGCCCCAGTGCGGTTGAAACAGGTAGTCGGAAAGCCGGAAGCGGACCGACAGCGGCAGCGCCCCACGCCCAGCGGCGCTCGAAACCAGCTCCATTTTCTGCCGCGTGAGATCCAACTGGCCCTGCAGGTTCAGCGGCAGCCGGTCGCCGCCGGCCGGCATCAGGTCCCACCGGTGCACATCTTCGATCGATACCCGGCCGGCGATGCGGATGTGGTCCCAGGGACCAGCCAGGTGCATGCGGGAAGAAATAGCTCCGTGAATTCCGGCGTGCTGCCCGTGCACCAGGGCGATGATCTCGCTGATATTGCCTTTCGCCAGCTCCAGGTCCAGATCCAGCCGGTCCGGCTGCCCTTCCCTTCCCTGGTACCAATGCCCTTCAGCCGCGATGCGCCCGAAACCTCCCGCCGGGCGGTCCGTGCGTGCCGGCGCCCCCGAAAACCGCAGCGTCCAGCCCCTGTCCCAGCGCCAGGGCGGTGCCACGTCCAGGTCCGTATCGGTCAAATAGAAGATCGACTTGGTGAGCCCGAACTTGAAGTTGATCCGGCTGGAGCGCACGTGAATCTCCGGGAACGTGGCCATCAGCGAGCGGTTCAGCAGCGGCTCGAAGTTCCAATGTCCCGGATCGGAGGCAGCGCCGCTCTTCACCAGGTTGATGCTGGCGTCGTCCAGGCGGATGGAGGCGAACTCCAGGCGCCCGCGCAGCAGGGGCAGCAGCCGTGGCACGGCTTCGAGCGAGGAGACATAGGCGAACGGCTCGGGGCCCACCGACGCATCCTCGTAGATCACCACCTCGTCGATGCTAAACCCCGGCCCGGTGAACAGGTCGAAGTGCGCCGCGCCGATGTCCACTCGCCGCCCCAGCCCGCGCTCGAGCCCGCGCTGGATGGCCCCGCCAAAGCGGTTGGCGCTCAGATAGGGCGCGATCACGCCGGCCGCCAGCACGCTCAGCAGCGCTACTCCGCCCCATTGCAGGATCTTTCGGGTGCGTCCCGTCACGGCTCTGCTGTCCCCTTCAGCCTCAGGTAGGCGGCGGGATCATCCACGTCATCCAGGATACCGGCATCGCCCACCTCGACGTACTCGATTTCGGAGGCGTGCGCCCGCACCACGTCGCGCGCCGCCTCCTCGGCCGAAAGAGCTAGAAACTCCGGAATCAACTGGCGTGAAAAGAAGACCGGGTGCCCCCGCCGGCCCTGAAATCGTGGCACGCGGAGCAGGGGCATCGCCCCACGGGACGGACGCAGCAACGCCGCCAAAGTTTCCGGCTGCACATTGGGGTGGTCCACTAGCGTGAACAGCACCCCCGCCGCCTCACTGGGCACAGCGCGCAAGCCGCACTGCATGGACGTAATCTGCCCCAACCGGTAGTCCGGGTTCACCACGAACGTTGCCGGGCGCCGGACGCCGGCGCGGATCTCCTCCCCCCGTGCTCCGAGCACCGCGATCACGGGGGAACATTGCGCGTCGAACAATCCGATCAGGTGATCCAGAAACGTCTCCCCCCGCCACTCCAGCAGCGCCTTCGGATATCCCATGCGGCGCGATTCTCCGGCCGCGAGGATCAACCCCGCTACGCTCACTGGAGCAGTTTTGCCCGCAGCGATTCGTCGGCGAAGATCGACTTGGACAGTGCCCGCCAGTTCGATTCCGCGTTCCGGCGCACCGCGATCATCTCCGCCACCACGGAAATCGCGATCTCTTCCGGTGAGATGGCCCCAATCTCCAGGCCCATGGGCGAGAACACGCGCTCGAACGCCTCCCGCGGAATCCCTTCCTTCTCCAGTTCTTTGATGACGTTGATTACTTTGCGCTTGCTGCCGATCATGGCCACGTACCGGGCCGGCGTGGTGACCGCCCAGCGCAGCACCCGCATATCGTCCCGGTGCCCCCGCGTCACGATCACCAGGTAGCTGGTTTCGTTGACATTCAGCTTGCCGAAGACGTCTTCGTACTCCCCCGCAAAGATCTCCCCCGCCTCCGGGAACCGCTCCCGGTTGGCGAAGGTGTCCCGGTTATCGATGATGGTAGTGGAAAAGCCGGCCAGCGTGGCTACCTTGGAAAGGCTTTTCGAGATGTGCCCCGCGCCGAAAATGAACGCCGTCGGGACCGGCAGGATGGGTTCCACAAAAACATCCAGTTGACCGCCGCAGATCAGACCGTTGTCGTATGCGGCATCCTGGCCCAGGTTGAAGCTCAAGTGTTTGGGCTGCTCGGTCTCGAGGACCTCCCGGGCGGCGTTCCAAACCTCGGCTTCCACACAGCCGCCGCCGATCGTCCCAACCATGGACCCGTCCTCGCGCACCAGCAACTTGGCGCTCTCGTAACTCGGAATCGACCCCCGCACTTGCACGATGGTCGCGATGACGCACTTCTGGCCTAACCTCCGAAGGCGCACCAATTCCTCGTAAACGTCCATCGCTCCGTATTTTACCAGAAGGTGCGGCTTACTTCTTCGATTCTGCCGCCTGCTCCCGGCCGGTGACAATCTCCAGCTTGGGAATCGCCGCCTTTAACCTCTTCACGCCGGCATCGGTCGCCTTCGTCTGCCAGACGTAGAGGTGCTTGAGATTTGTCAGACCCTTTAGTTCCTCCAACCCGGCATCGGTCACCGCGGTCCCATACAGGTTCAAATACTCCAGGCTCTTCAGATCCTTGAGATTTGCGAGGCCTTTGTCGGTGATCTTGGTCCCCTCCAGGTGCAGTTCGGTGAGCTTGGTCAGGCCCTTGAGATAGACCAGTCCGGCGTCCGTCACGGCCGTCCTGCCCAGGTCCAGGTGTGCCAGGTTGCTCAACTCCGCAAGCGGTGCCAGGTCCTGATCTTTGATCGCGGCGCCTTGCAATCCGAAGTTGACTTCTTCCCGGTCGTCGTTCTGTGCAATCTTCATCACCAGGCCGCCAGCCTTTTCAATGCTGGCGATGGCTTTGGCATCGGAGTTGGCGGCGCTCTGCTGCAAATTGGCAAAGCTGAACATAGTTCGCGCTCAGAAGATGATCTTGGCCGCCAGTTGCAGGTTCCGGCGGTCGTAGCTCGAACCCGTGCAACCCCGGCATGCAGTCACGTAGTTTTGCGCACCCACGTCGGCACTCGCTCCCACCACGTAAAGGTTAGCGTGGTTGAACAGGTTGAACGTTTCCGCGCGTAACTGCAGGCTCATGCGCTCTGTGATTTTCGTGGTCTTGTACAAACCGACATCCACGTTCCAGAATCCGGGAGCGCGAAAGGCGTCCCGCCCGCTCACGTCGCTGGGGAACGGCGGAACGTCCGAGATGCCGTACACGGGATTGATGTAGTGATCAATCTGTGCATCCGTGAACGTGATGTATTGGTACGTGTTGGGCGCGCCTACCGCCACCATGTTGGATTCGCTGCGCGGCACTTTTCCGATGAATGCCGCGCGCGGCGCAAAGTTCAGCCCGTTGGTGCTGTCGAAGATGCTGAACGGTTCGCCTGTGCGCGCCGTCAGAATTGGCGCCATGCTCCATCCCCCCAGCAGCCAGTGCGCCAGCCCCGAGCCTTTTCCCGCCGGCACCGACCAGATGGCGCTCACCGTGAGCCGCTGCCGCACGTCGAATTCGGCGTCCCCCCGGTCCAAGTTGGGATTGAAGGGATCCATCAGTCCTAGAATAAAATCTCCGTTGTTCACCGTAATGTTGGAGTTCCCGTAGATGTTCTGCACGCCGGTTTCGAAGAAAGTCGAGCTCAGATTGTCGATGGCGTGTGACCAGGTATAGTTCCCCACCAGGTCCAGGCCGGTGTTGGCCACGTTGCGCACTTGCAGTTTCATGTTCAGGCCGTTGTAATCTGAGAATCCCTGGTTGCCTCGATACCCGATGCGCCCGTACTGCGTGGTGCGGATCTTGTTGGTGCAGTCGTCCGGCCCAGTGCATGGATCGCCCAGGACGGCGTTGCCCCAGCCCACGTTGTTCGGATACGAGATGCTGTACAAATTCACACCCTTCGATCCTGCGTATTCCAGCGCCGCCACCACGGACTTGCCAAACTCGTGTTCCAGAGACACGTTCCACATGTGTGCATACGCCGTGCGGATGTCCGGATTTACAATGCGGAGAGACACGGGCGGCAGCGCCTTGCTCCCGCTGTTGCCCGCCAGCGGTCCTAAATTATCCGGAGAAATGGAACCTGCCACGTTCAGCACCGCGTAGCCCGGCGGGTTCTGGATCACGTTGAAGGTCACGTTCCCGAAGTTGCGCTCGTAGCCGATGCCCCAGCCCCCCCGCAGGCTCGTCTTGCCGTCCCCGAACACGTCCCAGGCCAGTCCCAGCCGCGGGCCGAAGTTGCGGTAATCCGGCTCCCATAGGCCCCCCACCGGACTCTGCGGCGCCGACTGAATCTGCCCGGTGCGGATGTACTGCGCCAGGTTCGTGTTGGCCAGATCTACCTGCGGTGTGTAGTAGTTGGCGTCCAGGCTTGCGTTTTTGTTGTGCTGCACGCCGAAGTATTCCCAGCGCAAGCCCATGTTCAGGGTGAGCCGGGGAGTGATCTTCCAGGCGTCCTGCACGTAAAACGCAAACTCGTTGTACCGGTTGCTGCGGCTGAAATTGGGCGACTGCAGCGGCAGATTCAGCGTGCAGTCGGGTGTGGGATGCGCGCTGTCGGCGCAGGGAAACTTTCCCTGCGGATCGACGGCCACCTGGATCAGGGAATACTGTCCCGCCAGGAACTGGTCCAGCGCCCCGCCCAGAGAACTGCCCGTCGTCAGGCTGTCCACTGCCGTCTGGTAGGCGCCGTAGGTCCGGTTGTCTCGTTGATAGTCGTACGTTCCCCCGAAGCGCAGGTTATGCTTGCCGAAGTTGTAACTCAGGTCTTCGTAGATTTGCACGTAGTTCTGCGGCCCGCCGAAGGCTCCGCCGTTGCCCGGTGTGAACGGATAGTAGCCAGGGAATCCGACGTCGTTGCCAAACAGCGTCACGGCGCCGTTGGGGTTGGCGTACATGGTGGGCGCGATGCCCCGCGAGCCCAGCGGCTGTACATTGTACAGGCGGTTGAACACTACCTTCGACTGGGAAATGAACCGCGGTGAGAAGGTGTGGATCACCGAAAATAGGCCGTTGTTGTTGAACTGTGTTTGTCCTGTATCGAAGCCTGTGTACGGGCTGAATCCCAGCGTGCCTACGAAGTCTTTCTCGCTGTATAGCGCGTATCGGCCGTACATCTGGGTTTTGTCGGAAAGGTTGTAGTCGAAGCGTGACACGTTCATGTACGTGTCCTGCGGCAGTCCCCCGCCGGCCTCGTTGGGCACGTTGTAGACCACTTCCTGGAACAGCGGCATGTTCGGGTTAAGCCCCAGGCACCCGCCGGCCGAACCGGCGCACGGGTCCCCTCCCCCTTGCGCCATGATCTGATTCCGGCTCAAGGTCTGGGCTACGGTCGCGCCCGCACGAACCCGGCCGTATGCGTTGAAGAACGCCTGAGTTCCCGGCGCCGCCGCGGCGATCAGGTTGGGCGTCGGAATCCACGTGAAGTTGGTGGCGTTGCTGCGCACCCGGACCCACTCTGTGCTGTTAAAGAAAAACAACTTGTTCTTCACAATCGGCCCGCCCACCGAATAGCCGAACTGGTTCCGGTCAAACACCGACTTGGGCTGCCCCCTGGCGTCATTGTCGAAACTGTTCGACGAAAAGCGAGACACCCGGTTGAATTCATAGGCCGTGCCGTGGAACTCGTTGCTTCCGGACTTGGTCACCACGTTGACGATGCCGCCCGAGGCCCGGCCGAACTCCGCCGTGAAGTTCGCCGTGAGCACGGAGAACTCCTGCACCGAATCCAGCGGCACCTGTTGCCCGACGTTGCCATCAAACTCGTCATTGTTGCTGGCGCCGTCCAGCAACACATTCGTCGAAGCTTCCCGCAGGCCGTTGATGGCCACGCCCACGCCGCGCGTGCCGATGCCCGCATCCGAGACGTTCCCCGCCAGAGCGGCGAACTGGTAGGGATTGCGTGTCAGGTTCGGCAGTTCGCGCAGTTGTTCCTGGTTAATCACGGCGCCCAAGGTCTGCGTGGTGGTCTCCACCTGCACCCCGCCTTCGGTGACTTCCACCGTCGTTTCCGCCTTGCCGACCTCCAGGTGAAAGTCCAAGCCCACCCGGCCACCCACCGTGACCGTCACACGCTGCTGTAGCGTAGTGAAGCCAGGAGCGCTCGCGCTCACATCGTAGTCCCCCGGGAGCAGGTTGGTGAAGGTGTAAGCGCCGGAGTCGCCCGTCGTGACACTGCGCACGACTCCCGTGCCGACGCCTTTGGCCGTCACGGCGGCGTTCGGAATCACCGCGCCGGTCGGATCCAGCGCGGTTCCGGTGATTTGTCCCGTCTCCGTCTGCGCATAAGCCGCAGCCAGAAACAGAAATACGGCTCCAACTAAGTAAATCGCGCGTTTGTTATTCACGGCAGACCCCCTGCATGAGCGAGATATGTTAAATCTTGAGCGTCACTTATGCGGCGTGCAAGCCTGGTTTTCCTCGTAATGGTGCCGTTCCACACAGAATTTCGGCCAGCGCGTTCGCAATAGCACAGTCCCGTCGCGCGCAAGTGTGATACGCGGTACAGCATCGCCGCCGCACGCCCGTTTCCCCACCACTGTTATAATTTTGCGAAGATGCCTGACCTGCGACATTCCGTCTGCGCGCTGGACTGCCCGGATGCCTGCTCGCTGCTGGTCACTGTGGAAAACGGAAGGGCCGTGCGCTTGCGCGGCAATCCGGACCATCCCATCACCCGCGGGTTTCTTTGCGGGAAAGTGGCCCGTTACCTGGAACGTGAATATTCCCCGAGCCGTCTGCTCTACCCGCAGCGGCGCGCCGGCGAGAAAGGCGCCGGCCGGTTCGTGCGCATCTCGTGGGAGGAAGCGCTGGAAGAAGTGGCCGGCCGCCTCGCAGCCATCGCCGCCGAGTTCGGTTCCGAAGCCATCCTGCCCTATAGCTACGCCGGCACCATGGGACTGCTGAATGGCTCAGGCATGGACCGCCGCTTCTTCTACCGTCTGGGCGCCTCGCGCCTGGACCGCACCATTTGCTCGGCTGCCGGCGGCGCCGCCCTCACCGAGACACTGGGGTTCCGCTACGCCACCGAGCCTGAGCAGTTCCGTCACTCCAGGCTCATCCTTGCCTGGGGCGCGAACATTCTCGCCACGAATGTGCACCTGTGGCCCTTTATCGTGGAGGCCCGCCGCCACGGAGCGCGCTTCTACACGATAGACCCCCACCGCAATCGCACCGGCTTGGCCGCCGACAAACACTACTTTATCCACCCCGGCAGCGACGCGGCCCTCGCCTTCGGCCTGATGCACGTAATCGTGGCCGAGAACCTTTATGACGCGGACTACGTGGAGCGCTACACCAACGGATTCGCGCAGCTTCGCGACAGGGTTCGCGAGTACCCGCCAGAGCGCGTCGAAGCCCTCACCGGCATCCCCCGGGAGGAGATCGTGCAACTGGCCCGCGAGTACGCCACCGTGCGGCCCGCGGTCATCCGCCTGAACTACGGCCTACAGCGGAGCGAGCGTGGCGGCATGGCGGTGCGCGCCATCGCCCTGCTTCCGGCTCTCACAGGTTCCTGGAAGGAAGTCGGCGGCGGCTTGCAGCTTTCCACGACTCAGGCCTTCCAGTTCAACCGCGCCGGATTGGAGCGGGCCGACTTGCAGTTGCGCTCGCCGCTGGGCCGGGCCGCCCGCCTCGTCAATATGACGCGCCTGGGCCATGCCCTGACGGACTTGGACCAACCCCCGGTAAAGGCCCTGGTCGTTTACAATTCCAACCCCGCGGCGATCGCTCCCAACCAGAACGCCGTGCGGCGCGGCCTCGCGCGCCCGGACTTGTTTACCGTCGTGCTGGAGCAGTTCCAGACCGATACCGCCGACTACGCCGATATCCTGCTTCCCGTCACCACCTTCCTGGAGCATACCGACCTCTACCTGGGCTACGGGCATCACTACGTCCAAATGGCGCGTCCGGCGCTGCCTCCTCCGGGCGAAGCCAGGTCCAACGTGGAGATCTTCCGCCTGCTGGCCGCCCGCATGGGGTTCGACGATCCATGCTTTGCTGACACCGAAGATGATATGATGCGGACCCTGCTCGGCTCCGGCCATCCGTTCCTGGAGGGCATCACGGTGGAGCGTCTGGACCGCGAACACAGCGTGCGGCTGAACGTGGGCCACAACGGCGGCCCCTTCCTGCCATTCGCTCAGGGTGGCTTCGGCACGCCTTCCGGCAAATGCGAGTTCGACGCCGACACGCTCGACTACACGCCGCCCGCTGAGTCCCGGCTGGGCGACGCCTCCCTGTGCTCCCGCTATCCTTTGGAACTCATCTCGCCCAAAAACGACGACAGCATGAATTCGACCTTCGGCAACCGCGCTTCCACTGACCTGCAAACTTCGGAATTACACCTGTGCGCCGAAGATGCCGCCCCGCGGTCGATCGCCTCGGGCGACCACGTGCGTGTCTTCAATGATCGCGGCTCCTGCCTGCTCGTCGCCCGGGTGGGTCAGAGCGTGCCGCCTGGAGTCGTTTGCGCACCCGCGGTGCGATGGGCCAAGCAATCCCCGGATCGCCAGAATGTGAACTTCCTGACTTCCGAGCGGCTCACCGACGTGGGTGGCGGCCCAACCTTCTACAGTTGTCTGGTGCAGGTGGAAAAGTGCGGAGACTGATGCGATTCCCCGTTTTGGCGGCCTCTGTGGCCGTGCTTGTGCTCTGCGGTGCGGCTTGCAAGCGCCGTGACCGCGTTCGCCTCGAGCAGACCGACGAACAGGCTCCACAACTAGCCAGCGTCGTGCATGTGGCGGATCCTCGCAATGCATCGCAGCTCGTCAGCGGCTTCTACGATATCGAGCAGAACTCCTGGCGCTGGACCGCTGGCAAGTTTGCCGTTCTGCTGCGCCCGCCCCGCACCGCTGCCCGCAAAGGCGCCGTTCTGGAACTCAAGTTTTCGGTCCCGGAGGCGGTCCTCTCGACGCTGAAAACCATTTCCCTATCGGCCACGGTCAACGGCGCGCCTCTGACCCCCGAAACGTACACACAGCCCGGGCAGTTTACCTACTCTCGCGATCTTTCCCCCAGCCTGCTCGCAGGGGATTCCGTGAAAGTGGATTTTGCCCTGGATAAAACCTTGCCGCCCCGCGGCGCCGACCAGAGGGAACTGGGCGTCATCGTTTCCTCGGTCGGACTTACCCCCAAATGAACCGCGCCAAAAGCGCTGCCTGGTGGATCACCCCTTCCCTGCTCTGCCTGGTGGTCTACTGGCCCGGCATGAAAGCCTGGTTCCGGGCTGACGACTTCGCCTGGCTGGGCCTCGGCCTGGACGTCCATACGCTCCACGACCTGCTCCGCGCTCTGTTCGCGCCTCTGGCCCAGGGCACCATCCGGCCCTGGAGCGAACGCGTCTTCTTCATGGGCCTCTACGCCCTGTTCGGCCTGGATTCGCTTCCTTTCCGCATCTGCGTTTTCGCCACCCAATTCGCGAATCTGGCGTTGGTCGCGTCCATAGCGCGGCGTCTCACCGGTTCCTCCGCCGCCGGGTGGTGGGCGGCCGTCTTCTGGCTCGTAAACAGCTCCCAGGGCCAGGTGATGAGCTGGAACTCGGCCTACAACCAGGTGCTCTGTGGTCTATTCATGCTTTCGGCCTTCCACTGCCTCCTGCGCTACTGTGAGACCGGCAGGCGCGGCTACTGGATAGCCCAGTGGGTCTTCTTCTTGCTGGGCTTCGGCGCTTTGGAATTGAACATCGTGTACCCGGTGCTGGCAGCCCTCTACGCGGTCTTGTTCGCACGCCGCCACTTCCGCCGCGTTCTGCCTCTGTTCATCCCGTCCCTGCTGTTCGCCGGACTGCATAGGATCGTCGCGCCGGTGCCCGCCGCCGGTGTCTATGCGCCGCATCTGGATTTCTCCATCCTGCGCACTCTGGGGACCTATTGGGCGTGGACCGTGGGTCCCACCTGGGGGGAAACGCCGCTGGAGGTGCCCGCCTGGTTCATTCCTGCGTCGATAGTTCTTCTCACGGCCGCCATCCTGACCGTGGTCATCGCGAGCATCTTGCGCCGCCAATGGCTGCCGCTCTTTTTCCTCGCCTGGTTTGTGATCGTGATTTCGCCGCTTCTGCCTTTCCGCGATCACATCACCGAATACTATCCGTTCCTGCCAGCCATCGGGCTCGCCATGCTGGGAGGCTGGGCCTTCGCCGCCGCCTGGCGCCGGCCGGTCGCCTGGGAGGCTGTCGCGGTGCTGGTCGGTGCCGTCTATGTCGCCGCTAACCTGCCTTCCGCCCGCACGGCCTGCGAATGGACCTGGGAGCGCAGCCTGCTCGCCCGCAAAGTCGTCCTCGGGGTCCTGCGCGCCCACGAGTTGCACCCGGATAAGATCATCCTGCTCGATGACGTGGATGGCGAGGTCTTCTGGAATGCCATCCTCGACCACCCCTTTCGCTTGATCGGCCTCCGCGGCGTCTATCTCACCCCAGGCACCGAGCAGCGGGTCGGCAACCACCCCGAGTGGGGCGATCCCATGGAATTTGTCCTGCCGCCGGAGGCCACGGAGCACGCCCTGGAGCAGGATCGAGTGGTGGTGTACTCCGTGGCCGGCCCGCGCCTGCGGAATATCACCGCGCGCTACCCGGGCATCTTCCGCGCCCATTACACGCCCTCCGTGCCCCGTCGCGTGGATGCCGCCAACCCGTTGCTGGCTTACCTCCTGGGGCCCACCTGGTATGAAATCGATCAAAACCACCGGTGGATGCCCCGCCAAGCCACCGTGCGTCTCGGCGCCCCCTCCGCTCCCGGCCAGGAGCTCTACCTCACGGGCGTTTGCCCGGATGACCAGTTACGCAATGGACCCCTGCCGCTACAGATCAGGGTCGATGGAATCCCCCTCCCTCCTGTCCGCATCAACCCGGGCAGCAACTACTTCGAGTTTTCCCTCCAGCTGCCAGCGTCTTTGGTAGGCAGACCCAGTGTGGAGGTTTCGATCGAAGTCGGCCGCACCTTTCGCCCGCCCGCCGACGGACGAGAACTGGGCCTGACCTTTGGCACTTTCGAGGTCCGCTAGCGCACGAACCGGTAGACTTCGAAGGTCGGCCGGCCGTTCCGGTCTGAGATCACTGCCAGAACCTCGGGCCGGAAGCCGAACCCTGCGGCCATGGAGCGAAGTTTGGCACGCGAACCGGTGAAAAACTCCATCCCTTCCGTGTGGCCTACGAAAATGCTCTCCGGGTCGGAAACCCGCCGCCGTACCTCCGCGGCATTGTCGAAATCGTTGCCCACGCGCAGGGCCAGCCGGCCCCGGCTTAGCAGCCGCAAGTCGTCCAGAATCCCCCAGTCCACCGAATACACCTCCCGCGCAGGGGGGTGCTTCTTCAGGTAGTCCGAAAGCGGGTAGATGGCATCCGTCCAATTGAGGGCACCGCCGTAGCGGAAAGCGTCGACGTAATACTGGTTGAGTGTCAGGATGTTGGCACTCGTCAGAATCGCAAGCAGGCCCGCCAAAAGTGCTTTCCCCGACCGCAGCCACCGAGAGGCTGCGGAGAAGACAATGGCAATGAAGCAGATCGGAAACGGCCACAAAAGGATGGCATGGTGCACTCCGCCACCGGCACCCTTGGTCAAGGCCATTTGCAGCCATACGACCGCCAGGAAGATCAGGGCGAACGCCAGCACTCGCACCGGGCTGCGTGCTTTCCCCCTCTCCCGCCAGACAACCACAGGAAACAGGCCGAGAGCCAGCCAAGCCGCTGCCGGCATCAGCGTCTCCTGCTGGCGGCCAGCGGCTTCGCTAATACGTAAGGACATTTCTTGCAATAAGTTACCCGGCGGATTCGGATTCGGGCCCACTCCCGGGCTGAGCCAGCCGAACAGCGCCGATCCATCGAGCGTCGAGTGCAGTAGCGTAGCCTTCCCCTTCAAGTCCGAAGCGTCGTACGCGGTATTGGATCGGAAGGTGGCCAGCGGTTGGTCCACGTTGTAAACAATCAGCGGCAGCGCGCCGAGACAGAATGCTGGCACCGCGACGGCTATTCGGCGCCAAGTCACCAGCCGAAAGAGTTCCCTGGGAAAAACCAGCAGGGCGGAAATCCCCAAGCCGCCCAGGGACCAGATGAATATGGCCTTATCCCACAGCCCCAACCCCCACAGAACAAAGCCCCCGGCCAGAGAGCCTAACCCGCCTATTTCGTGGTGCCTGAGCAGGAAGGCCAGACTCCCCAAAAGGCACAGGTGCTGGAGCGCCACCGGCCCCCAATCCAGACAGTTCGTGAGCAGATAGGTGACATCGGTGGCCAATAGGGCGCATCCCAATACCGCCGCCCGTAGTCCTGCCACCCGCCGCAGAATGGCGAAAAAGAGGTACAGGGTGGCGGCACCTGCCAGGACCATCGGCATCCGGATCGAGGCCGCCGACGGCCGCCAGACGCGGAAGATCAGCACGTAGATCCAGGCCTTCAGAGCCCCAACATAGCTCATAATCATCAACGAGATACGGCGGTTGCGGAAGGCCATCTCATAGACTGCTCCGGTGGGGTCGTACACACCGTTGCCGAAGAGCGCCTCGTCGTTCTGGATCCCTAGCAGGGGAATAAAAAGCGCGCTGGCCGCCGTATAAAAGAGGCAGGCCGCAAAAGCGAAAATCCGCTCTGGTCTGGTTTTCCCCGCCAAGTGAAGATCGTAACATCTTTGGCAGCTGGATTGCTCAGGTTTGGTCTCGTGCAAGTCGGGAGGCAAAGACGCGGATGTATCTTAGCGAACGAGGCTAAGATTTATATGAAACTTTTGCCCTCATATCTCGTCTATAGTTTGTGCGGCCAACGAAACGCATCGCGAAGAAACCAAAGCCGTGAAAAAGGCGTTGATAGATAAGGAGAGCAGACCCATGAACAGGACCGAACTCAACAAGTACAAGGCCATGCTGGAAGCCCGGCGGGCAGAGCTGGCCGGTGGCTCGCGGAGCCGCGACGAAATCCGCATCGAGAAGACTCCGGACGCCTTGGACGAAGTGCAACTGGCCGGAGAACGGGAACTTGCCATTCGCAACCTGGACCGTGAAGCAAATCTCCTGCGCAATGTCCGGGCGGCCCTGGCACGGATTGAAGACGGGTCTTATGGCGTCTGTTTGCACTGCGAAGAGGAGATCAAACCCAAGCGCCTGGAAGCCGTGCCGTGGACTGCGTACTGCATCCGTTGCCAGGAAGCCGCCGACCGGCACGAGTTCGAGTCTGCCGAGACCTTGGATGCAATTCTGGCCGACGCGGCGTAGACACAGCTGGTCTCAAAGGGCGCGAGGTGACTCGCGCCCTTCGTGTATTTATTCAACAGTTGGGTGCGGCAAATCACCCAGAGTGCGTTATTCGGACCAATTCCTCTGAAACCTCCATGGAATTTTTGCAGCGTGCCCCGGGCACCCCGCTGGTGCTAGGGATTTTCCCAGGCGCCTTCAATCCTCCCACACGGGCTCACCTGACACTGGCACGAACAGTGCTCGCCAAGGCAGACGAGATTCTTTTCGTGCTGCCGCGTGTTTTCCCCCACAAGGCCTACGAAGGGGCTGATTTCACCCAGCGGGTCCGCATGCTGGAGGCCGCGTGCATTGGCGAGCCTCGCTTCTCGATCGGCGCCAGCGATCAGGGATTACTTATCGACATCGCCCGGGAATGCCGCCAGCACTACGGCCCGGCCACGCGGCTGGCGTTTCTATGCGGGCGGGACGCCGCCGAGCGCATTGTGCACTGGGACTACGGCACGCCCGGCGCCTTCGCCGGGATGCTGCGGGAATTCGAACTCTGGGTCGCCTCCCGGGGTGGCCCATACGAGCCCCCCGGGGATCTGCAGCACGGTATCCGGGCGCTGCCCGCCCCGGACGGCTGTGAAGAAATCTCCGCCAGCGAAGTGCGCCGCCGGATTTGCGACGGCCGGCCCTGGGAGCACCTGGTACCCGAAGCCGTCGTACCGCTGGCGAGGGAGATTTACGGCCGCTTGCCGGCCGCGTAATCCTCGTACATGCGGGCGATATCGGTGGACTGGTAGTCGCCCGGGTGGATGATGACCCGGTAGCGGAACCGCAGGGGCTGCCCGGGCTGGATGGTCAGCTCTCCGTTTTTCGATTTGTCCCGCTCAAAATCGCTCACGCCGAACGGGTTGGCGGCAAACAGGCCATAGCCCCGGGAGTGCCAGTAGGTAGGGTGCCGGGGGTTCGCGGGGTTATCCAGAATGGCGATCCCCAGCTTTTCGCCCGCCACCGTGCCATAATAATCCACCCATTCCGAGCGGCTGCCCCAGACCTGCTTTTCGGTCTGCTTTCCCTGCGCATTCACCATGCGGCCGGTGCGCTTGGGCTCCGGAATCTTCTTGGGCTGGTCCTCCTCCAGTTCCGGCGCCAGCCGGATGGCAAAGGTGCCTTCCTTAGTGTCGCCGAAGGTCACCGTGGTGTCCGGATGCAGGGTGATGTCCACGTCGAAGATCCGCATGTTCGGGACGTCATAAAAAGTCATGCGCCGCTGTTCGCTGAGCAGGGTCTGGCCGCCGGCCACCCAGTCGAAAGTGGCTTCGACGTAACCGGATTTCTTGCCGCTGCTGATCTTGTCGATCGACTGCAGCACCACCTTGCCCTTGCCTTTTCCCGCCCCCTTCTGTTCCGGCTCGTTGCCCCAGAAATCATAGCCATTCACCGCCCCGTGGGTGAACCACAGGCCGCGGTGGTGGGGGTGGTCATGGCTTTCCCCCGGAATGTTCTGCATGGGATAGCCCCGGGTGACCACTTTGCCATCGGCCGAGCGCAGCGGGTGCAGATACGGTTTCTGGGTATCCGGACCGACGAAGAACTCGGTAAACGGCTTGCCGTCGATATCAATGGAGATACTTTCCTTATCGTGCGGTGTGATTTTAACCTGAGCGCAAAGAGGCAGGCTCAAAGCGAGTGCGCAGAAAAGCGATTTCATATGCAAGAGTAGATCATACCCGGCCACTTCCGGCAATTGCGGGCAACTGGGTCACTGGATCGATTGGATGAGTTTTCGGATCGGCGGCACCACGCTCAGCAGCACTTCTGCCTGGGGGGCCGCGGCGCGATCCAGCACGCCCAGCTTTTCCTGGCGCCAGGCGGTGGAAGGCGCGCGGCCGGACTGGCGGTATTCGAGAGCTTCTAGGCCTGCAACAGCCACCGCGGCCAGGTTCGCCGAAACCGGGGCTGCCTCCGCCAGCAGGGCGGAGTTCCGCAGAAGGGGCTGCAAGCGTGCGTCATTGTCGCGCCAGAGCATCAGCCAGCGCCGCACATCGGCCTCGCTGGCCGGCAACCGCTCCACCAGTTCGGAGAACTCGCGGGCGCGGTCGCTCGCCGGCTGCGCGGTGTCCACCAGGCGGTTCAGCGGCGTCTGCTGCGTGTACTTGCGGGCCTGTCCGCGGCCGTAATTCTTGATGGGCTCGACCACTTCCGCCAGCACCCGCACCGGCTCAACGGGACCTTCGCCGGCCAAACGCTCGAGGGCCTGCTCGTACTGCCACTGGTGGTCCACTCCCGCCCAATCCAGCTCGCGGCTCACGGCCGCCAGCCGCCGGTACATATCCGCCACGTCTCGAACCTCCTGCGGCGACCACAGGCGTTCGGCGATCGCGGCCATGCGCGGCCAGATGCGCGCGTCCACACTTCGCTCGGTGGCGTACTCCATCCACATGCAGGCTTCCCCGCCGAGGATCCGGCCTTTCTGCTCCGCAGTCAGTTCACTCGCCGCCCCACCCAAGGGGTCCACCAGGTAGTGATCGGCGGCGGAATGCATGAGGTCCAGGTAGTAGCCGTTGGAGAGAATCGCGCGAAAGCCCTGTCTGGCCGCCTGGGCGAGCCCCTGAGGGCCGCGCCAGGACTGCACCACGATGTCCTTTGGCAGATCCGGGTGCAGGATCTCGTCCCAGCCGATCATCTTCTTGCCGTGCTTCCGGACCAGGGCTTGTACGCGCCGCGTGAAATAGGCCTGCAAGTCCTCGTTGCTGCGCATTCCGTGCTGCCGTTTGAATTCCGCGATGCGCGGCGCGCTGTCCCAGAGCTTGCCGTTCACCTCGTCCCCGCCGATGTGAAAGTACTCGTCAGGAAAGAGCGCGGCCATTTCGCCGATAAAGCCGTCCAGGAAACGATAAACCTCCTCGCGGGTGGGATCCATGCAGGGGTCGAAGATGCCCCAGGAGCGCTCAATTTCATGCGGGCCGGGGCCGGCCGCGAGCTCCGGATAGCCGGGGAACCAAGCCGAGGTGTGGCCCGGCATATCGAACTCGGGGACCACCCGGATGCCGCGCTCGCGCGCGTACGCCAGCAGCTCGCGCACCTGCTGCTGCGTGAAGTAATGGCCGTCGGAGCCCATTTGCTGCAGCTTGGGGAACTTCCGGCTTTCGATGCGGAAGCCCTGGTCATCGGAAAGGTGCCAGTGAAAGACGTTCAGTTTGACGGCGGCCATGCCGTCGAGGTGCCGCTTGAGCACCTCCAAAGGAATCCAGTGGCGGGCCACATCGATCATCAATCCACGCCAGGCAAAGCGGGGGCTGTCTACGATCTCCACAGTGGGGACGCCAAAGCCCTGCGCATCGAGTTCGACGAGCTGGGCGAAAGTGGCAAGGCCCCGCAGCACGCCCAGCGGGGTAGGCGCGGTCAGCTGGGTCTGGCCGGCAGTCACCCTGAGGCGGTAGGACTCGTCTTCTCGCAGGTTCTGCACGGTGTCGCTCGCGCGGCCGCAATGGATCAGCAGCGCGGCGGGCGTCCCGCCGCCGGGCGCCTCCAGCGGTATGGGTATGCCGGTCTGGCGCACGAGTTGCCGCACCAGGCGAGCGGTGGCGTCCTTCAGGCGCGCTTCCTGATACCCCTCAAAACCGACACGGAAAGAGGCATCGATGGCCAAGCGCCCCTGGCCGGGCGTCATCTTCGCCGGAACGGGCATCAGATTGTGGGCCTCGGCGGGCCATCCGGCTGCCAGCATACTCGCGAAAAAAAGCCATTTGGACATGAGTATCCGTCTCTTCCACTATACTGGAGAACATCATGCGCACTGTACGAAGGACGGCAGTTCTGTTCGCGTTGTGTCTGGCGTGCCTGGCCGCGGCCTCGGCCCAAGGCTTCTACCTGAAGAATGGAGATCGCGTGGTCTTTTACGGCGACAGCATCACGGACCAGCGCCTTTACACGACGTTCACGGAAACCTACGTCGTCACTCGCTTCCCGCGGCTGCCGGTGAGCTTCATCCATTCCGGATGGGGCGGCGACCGCGTCACCGGAGGCGGAGGCGGCCCCGCGGACCTGCGGCTGGAGCGCGACGTGTTCGCCCACCAGCCCACCGTGATGACCATCATGCTGGGGATGAACGACGGGCGCTACCGGGCCTTCGATCCGCAAATCTTCCAAATTTTTGCCGACGGTTACCGGCACATCATCGACAGCGTGAAGCAGCACGTGCCAGGCATCCGCATCACGGTCATTCAGCCATCCCCATATGATGACGTGACCCGCCCGCCCACCTTCGAAGGCGGCTACAACGCGGTGCTGGTGCGCTACGGGGAGTTTCTCAAAGAACTGGCGGAAAAGGAAAAGCTCACGGTGGCGGACTTGAACACTCCGGTGGTGGCGGCGCTGGAGAAAGCCAAGACCGCCAATGCGGACCTGGCGCAGCGCATCGTGCCGGACCGCGTGCATCCCGGAGCCGGCGGGCACCTGCTCATGGCCGAAGCGTTGCTGAAGGCCTGGAACGCCCCCGCCCTGGTGGCCGCGGTGGAGATCGACGCCGAGGGCAAGCACGTGGCGCGCCAGGAAAACACCCAGGTCAGCGGCCTGGAGACCTCCGGGGGGCTGGCCTGGAATCAGCAGGACGAAGCCCTGCCCATGCCCATCGACGCCAAGGACGCCACCCTGATGCTGGCGGTGCGCTCCTCGGATTTCGTCGAGGCACTCGACCAGGAACCGCTGAAGGTCACGGGTTTGACGGCCGCGCGCTATTCCCTGCGCATCGACGGCGACACGGTAGGCAGCTTCAGCAGAGAGCAACTGGCCGAAGGCATCAACCTGGCCGAGCTGCCCACCCCCATGGCCCGGCAGGCGGCGGACGTGCACCTGCTCACGCTCCAGCACAACCACATCCACTACGCCCGCTGGCGCATGATCCAGGTGCCCTTCGACAAGGAAGAGTTCGCACACAAGCGGGCCGCCATGGACGCAATGGACACGCTGGAAACCGAAGTGATCCAGAAGCAGCGCGCCACCGCACAGCCCAAGAGCCGCCGCTTCGAACTCACGCCGGAGTAGCGGTGCGGCGGGCGATTACACCGCCATCGTACAGTGCGCGCAGCGCTTGGCTTCGATGGGGATCTCGCTCAGACACTCCGGGCATTTCCGGGTAGCAGGCGGCGCAGCGGCTTCGGGCTTTTTCAGCCGCTCGGTGAGGGCCCGCATGGGCACGACCACCGCGAAGTAGATGGCCGCCGCCACCAGCAGAAACGCCACCACGGCGTTGATGAAATCCCCGTACAGAAATTTGCTGTTGTTGATCGTGATGGTCAGTGCGGAAAAATCGGGCTTCCCCGCAACCGCGGCGATTAAGGGCGTCAGCAGATCTTTAACGAACGCGGTGACCACCGCGCCGAACGCGCCGCCCATCACGACGGCCACGGCCAGATCTACGACGTTGCCTCTCAGCAGGAACTCTTTGAACCCTTTCAACATGTGCACGGCTCCTAGGTGAAGTCGATCTACCGTTCCCCAGGATAAACCGATTCGCGGCCGGTGGCGGTCAGGGATTTCCTTGTCCCAACTTCCCCGCGATTCGCATGGCCATCTCCAAGGCCTGCTCGTAGTTGAGGCGGGGATCCACCTCGGAGCGGTAGGTGCGCTTCAGATCCGCATCGGTGAGGTTGCGGGCGCCGCCGAGGCATTCGGTCACGTCTTCGCCGGTGAGTTCAAAATGTACGCCTCCCAGCAGGCTGCCGCAGCCGGCGTGCAGATCGATGGCTTGCTCCAGTTCGCTGAGGATGTCGGAGAAATGCCGGGTCTTGATCCCATCCGCGGTGAGGCGCGTGTTGCCGTGCATGGGATCGCAGCACCACAGCACGGTACGCCCTGTGGAGCGCATCGCCTGGATCAGCGGCGGCAGGCAGGCGGCAATGCGGGCATGGCCAAAACGGTGGATGAGCGTGAGCCGTCCGGGTTCGCCATCCGGGTCCAGGATTTCGGCCAATTGGACGATCTGCTCGGGTGTCATGCCCGGGCCGATCTTGACACCGATGGGGTTGGCGATGCCGCGAAAGTATTCCACGTGGGCGCCTTCCACACCGGCGGTGCGCATGCCGAGCCAGGGGAAGTGCGTCGAGGCGTTGTACCATCCGGCGCCGCCCGGGAGCAGACGGGTCTGGGCCTGCTCGTACACCAGGTGCAAGCCCTCGTGGCTGGTGAAGAAGTCCACGCGCTCCATCTCGCCCGCGTGCACCCCCAGCACGTTCTCCATGAAGCGTAGCGCCTCCCGCACCTGTTCCACGATGGCGCGGTAAGAAGCGGCCATGGCGGACTGCTCCACGAACCCCAGGGACCAGTACTCCGGATGGTGCAGGTCCGCGAAGCCGCCCTTGACCAGGGCGCGAATGAAGTTGAGCGTCAGCGCGGAGCGCTCATAGCCCCGCAGCAGCAGATCGGGGTCCGGAGCGCGCGCCCCGGGCGTAAAAGCCGGGCGGTTCACCAGGTCGCCCCGATAGGTGGGCAGCGTCAGGCCGTCGCGCGTTTCCAGATCTTCCGAGCGCGGCTTGGCATATTGCCCGGCGAAGCGGCCCACGCGGATGACCGGTTTTCTGGCGCCATGCACCAGCACCAGGCTCATCTGCAGCAGGATCTTGAGCTTGCTGGTAACCGCCTCTGCGCTGCAGTCCTCGAAGCGTTCCGCGCAATCGCCACCTTGCAACAGAAATCGCTTCCCCAAGGCCGCTTCGGCCAGTTGTGCTTTCAGAGCCTCGATCTCCCAGGAAGTGACCAGCGGAGGCAGTGAGGCCAGTTGGGTGACGACTCGCGCCATATGCTCTTGTGAGGCGTAGAGCGGTTGCTGGGCCGCGGGCTTTGAACGCCACGATGCGGGGCTCCACTGCCGCATAAACTTCCGCAGCAGCTATTCCTTGATCTCGAAGATGGCCTCGACTTCCACGGCCACGCCGGTGGGCAGCGACGCGAAACCCAGCGCACTGCGTGCGTGGTACCCGTCGGTCTCCTTGCCAAATACTTCGTGGAACAGATCGGAGGCGCCGTTGATCACCAGGTGCTGCTCGATGAATGCGGGCGCGGAGTTGACGCACCCGAGCACCTTCACCACGCGCAAGCCGTCCAGCGTGCCGTGCGCGTTCCACACCGATTGCAGGATCTTCGCCGCGCAGTCGCGGGCCGCCTGGTAGCCCTGCTCGGTGGACAGACCGTCGCCCAGCTTGCCTTTCAGCGTGCTCACGTGGCCCGAAGACAGAAGCTGCTTCCCTATCCGGGCGCACAAATTCAGGTATCCGGGAGTCTGCTTTTCAAACTTGATGCCGAGACTTTCGGCTTTCTGTTGAGGAGTCATTCAGAGGTTTATCTTACACGAGCCGCGAGCGCCCGCGGCTCTCAGAATTTCGGATACCAGCGCAGCCCCGCGTAAACGCCCGACAGCGTCGCCTTGTAGTACTGGTCAGCCTGAATGGAGGTCTTAAAGTGGAAGGCTTTGGCCCCCACCAGGGCTTCCACTCTTCCCATCCGGTAACCAGCCGAACCCTCGGTGTCCCAGATGGTGGCATGGCTGGGCACCATAAACCCCGAGGCGCGCGCCTCCAATCGGAAATTGCGGGAGACCGAATATTCGATGCCCATGCCGAGCGTGGGATAGATGAACCACTTGCTCCCTGCCGCCGTGTTGGAAATGACGTTGCCGGACGAATCCGTGAGGAGAGGCTTGAGGGGCGCGTCGATGCTGGATTGCATACCCGTGTACTGCACCTCCCACAAGGTCTTCACCCGGAGCCTGGACCCGCTCAGCGGGAACGGGAACGAGAGGTAATCGAAGGAGATTTTGAAATTCTGGATGTTGTACCGCGTGACCAGGTAATCCCCCTGGCTGAAATCCGTGCCAAATAGCGTCAAAGGGCCGGTGGCGGTCGTATCTCCGCGCCCCAGGGTTCGGAAATAGGAGAATCGCAGAGTGTTTTCGCGGCCGGCGGGGATGCTGACTTCGGCCGCTGGGCTGTACTTGCTGTTGCCTGGAAAATCAAAGTTCGCCGGGTTGGGCGCGAAGCTGGCATGCCCGCCTCGCAAATCGGGCGGCGCGGAGGTCAGCCAGTAGTACACACCGACAGAAAACACTCCGTCACCCGTGCTGCGCTCCTCCTGTTGGGGCGCTGGCTGGGGTTGTGGAGGTTGCGGCGCTTGCTGCGCGTACGCCAGCCACATTTGCGCCACCCCCAACCCTCCCAGACTGAGCAGGACACTCCGCACTTTTCGCATTACCCTCCGATTCCTTTTGTCTGTGATCACGGCCCAGGGGGCGCGCCCCGGCCTCTGCAAACCACACGCACTTCTCCTGATCCGGAGCACGCATCTCTAGCAATGACGGCCAGGACCGATCCGAGGTTTCGGTGAGACGCACCTCTTGCGCTCATGCTATCAAATTCCGCGGCGATCACGGCACTGCGCGAGCGCCGTCACACCTCCAAGCCCATGGAGCGCATCAGCTCGATCGCATTGCTCTTGGTGACCACGCCTGGGCGCATGCGATAGTCGAAGGACATGCGGCCATCCTGCAAGGTGTCCTCGAAGTGCACGTTGGCGGCGCGGGGGGTCAGGGCCTCCGCAATTTCGGCCAGAGCCAGGTCGTGCGTGGTGATCAGGCCGATGGCGCCGCGCGCGAGCAACCCCCGGACCACGGCCTCCGCGCCGATGCGCCGGTCGCGCGAATTGGTGCCTTGCAGGAACTCGTCCAGCAGAAACACCACGGGCAGCGGACCCGCGGCCAACTCCACGATGCGCCGCAGGTGCGTGAGTTCGGCGTAGAAGCGCGAACTACCGCCTTGCAGCGAGTCCAGCACGCGGATGTAGCCGGCGCGCCCGCACCGACGCGCCAGCCTGCGCCAGGACGACGTTGACTCCCACGGTGCGCAGCAGTGTGCTCTTGCCGGACATGTTCGATCCGCTCACCACCAGCACGCGGCACTCGCCGCCCAGGCGCACGTCGTTGCGCACCACGCGCGATTCGGGCAGCAGGGGGTGGCCGAGGCCTTCGCCCTCCAGGCAGGGAGATTCGGCGGCGAATTCGGCAAACGGGTCACCGGGGTGCTCATAGCTGTATTCCGCCAGCGACGAGAGCGCTTCGATCTCCCCCAGGGCCGCGATCCACGCGCCAATGCCGGGCCCCCAGCGCCCGCGCCAGGCCTCGACGGCGAAGGCCATCTGCAGGCTCCAGAGAATCATCGGATCCGCCACGCGCACGAACAGGTTGTCGCGCGAATCCAGCAGCTCGATCCAGCGGTTCAGGCGGGCAACGCGGCGAGAGAGCGGCCAGCCGCCGGTAGCCAGCCCGGCGCGCAGTTCCACCAAGCGCGGGGATTGGAATTGCTCCTTTTCGATTCGGGCCAACACAGCGGCCAGCAGAGCCAGGTCGTGCGCAGGCCGCTCGACGGCGTGAACCACCCGAGCCAGCCGCTTCCGCAGGCGGTACATCAAGGCGAGTTGCGCGGCCAGCAGGATCACGAACGGGTCGCGCCATCCCCAGACGGCCCAGGCCCCGGCGCTGAGCGTGGTCAGGCACGCGAGCGTGAGCAGCGCCATCCGCGCGCGGCGCCCGCCGAGCAACGGCGGCGCCGCTCCCCAGGCAGCCAGTTCCTCCGGATTGACGCCGGAGCCGGCCTCTTCGCCCAGCACGGCGAGATCCTCCCGCAGGTTCAGCTTGGACCGCAGTTCCGCGATGGCCGCCTGCCGGGCCCGGGCTACCTCCGGACGGGCCGGCTTTTGAAGCCATTGCGCCAGGGTGGCCTCCCCGGCGCGCGTCCTTGCGGTGCACAGCAACTCGAACAGCGAGCCCCGGCCGAACAGGTCCAGGTCTTCAGCGTAGGGATGCGCGGGTTTCAGGTACCGCTCGCCGGTTTCGGCAGTGCCGATCCAGTTGCCTTCCAGCCGGGCGAGCAGCTTTTCGTAATAGGAGACTGCACGCGCCGTCTGGCTGCGTTCCCGCAGCACGTGGTCATGCAGGACCACGAGCACGGCGAACAGGCCCGCGGGCACCGCCAGCCACAGGCGCGAGGCCGCCCCGGCGGCGAAGACAAGCCACGCCAGTGCGGCGGCGGCCACGAATGTCAACAGCCGCAGGTTGCCCAGGGACCGGTGGCGGCGTTCCAAGGCGGCGGCTTCCGCGCGCCGCATCTCCAGGCGCCGCATGTATTCCGCCCGCGGCGTGGCAGGTGCAGGTTCGCTCAAAGGATTATTGTAGGTCCGGCGCGCAAGCCGCCGGGCCAGCACTCTGAGGAATCGTGCTATAGTGTGCGCATGCCGAGCGGATACGTACCCATCTTCATCTTCTTGGCCGTGGCGATTCTGTTCCCGGTGGCGACCATCATTGTGGCCAAGCTGATTCGGCCGTCGGCTCCCTTCCTCACCAAGCTGGAAGCCTACGAGTGCGGCATCAAGGCGGCTTCCGATTCCCGCGGGCGCTATACCGTCAGGTTCTACATCATCGCCATTCTGTTCGTGATCTTCGACGTGGAAACCATCTTCCTGATTCCCTGGGCGGTGCGTTATCACGCCTTTGGCTGGTTCGGTGTGGTGGAAGTGGTGGTGTTCCTGGCGATCCTCTTCGTGGGATATATTTGGGCCTACAAGAAGGGCGCCCTCCAGTGGGTCTGAAGGCTGACTGCTGATCGCTGAGAGTATGGTTATTCCTTAGGCTCGCGGATCTCGCGGAACTGGTCTGCGTTCAGGTCTTCCACGCGCTGCCGGGCGCCGGACGGCCATTCGACCTCGATCACTTGCACCTTGGTTTCGCGTCCGAGGCCGAAATGCACCAGCCGGTCGCTCGAGCAGGCGTAGCCGACCGCCGTGGTGACCCGATTCCACTGCTCGCCTGCTGCCGTCACCAGGTGCAGACGGGTCCCGATGCCGTCGCGGTTGCTGCGCGTGCCCACCAGACGCAATTCCAGCCAGTGTCCCGCCCCGGGGGTCACATTCCGGAGTACGATGGGCGCTTCATTGAGCCGCGTCACGACCACGTCCATGCGGCCATCGCGGTTGAAATCGCCAAAGGCCGCGCCGCGGTGCAGCGCCTCGCCGGGAAGTAACTGGGGCTCGAAGGTGCCGTCGCCGCGATTCAGGAACACTGCGTTCGGCTGCCTGGACTTGCGATTGGAGGTCATCTCCGCGTTATCCATCACGTTGCCGTTGGCCGAGAACAGATCCTTGAAACCATCGTTGTTGAAATCGAACATCCCGTTGCCCCAGCCGCTCCAGGGCAGGCTGCCGGTGGCCATGCGGCTGGTCGCGGTCACGTCCACGAAGCGACCCCCGACGTTGCGGAACAGCGGGAAGGTCTCGTTGGTCAGCGCGGTCAGATACAGATCCTCGCGGCCGTCGTTGTCGTAGTCTCGCAAATCGGCGCCCATCGCGGAGATCGGCTGGCCATCGACGTTATATGCCACGCCGGCGGCCAGGGCGACTTCGCGGAACCGCCCGCCTCCCTCGTTGTGAAACAGGAAATTCGGCACCAAGTCGTTGCCGACGAACACGTCCAGCCGCCCGTCGCCGTCGTAGTCCCCAAAGGCCATGCCCATCCCCTTTCCCGGATGCGCGGCGATGCCGGATTCCACCGAGACGTCGCGAAACCGGCCGTCGCCCTCGTTGCGGTAAAGCGCGTTCGGCAGGGGCTGGTAAAGGTTGGGATTGCAGTACGTCCGGAATCCCTGCTGCGGCGCGCCGCAGTAAAGTTCGCGGGCCGGATCCCACACCACGTAGCGCACCACGAACAGGTCCAGGCGGCCGTCGTTATCATAATCGAACCAGCCCGCCCCCACCGTCCAGCCGCTGTCGCCGGCCAGGCCCGCGCGCCCGGTGACATCCTCGAAGGTGCCGTCGCCGCGATTGTGGTACAGCGTGTTGCCGCGCACGCCGGTCACAAACAGGTCCACATAGCCATCGTTGTCGTAGTCGGCGGCTGCCACACCCATCGAATAACCTGTGCCCGCAACACCAGCTTGCGCGGTGACATCGCGGAATGTGCCGTCGTGGTTGTTGCGAAACAGGCGGTTGAAGTACGAGGCATCGGTCTTCCGCAGGGAGGGGATGGGCGCGCCATTGGCCACGAAGATATCCGGCCAGCCGTCGTTATCGTAATCCAGCACCGCCACGCCCGCGATCATGGTCTCGACCAGGTGCTTTTCTCCGGTGGCGCCGTTGCGCACGATCATGTCCAACTGAGTGGATTCGAAGCGCACCGGCGTCACCGCGCCTGCGGCGCGCGCAGCCGGCGCATTGGCCAACTCGCGGGTGACCCGCTCGATCTCCTCGGTGGCGCCGGCGCGCCGCAATATCGCCAGGCTCTCCGCGCCGCGCCCCTGCTTGAAGAGGAACAGCCCGTAATCGGTCAGGATCTGCTTGTCCCCGGACGAGATGGCCTCCCGGTAGTATTTCTCGGCTGCGGCAGCGTCCCCTACCGCTTCCATGTCGAGCGCCAGGCCCCCCAGCGGACGCGCCCGGTCCGAAGTGTTGGCCAGGGCCGTCTCGTAGGCCTTGCGGGAGTCCTGGTAACGGTTCAGGTAATAGTAGGCGCGGCCCAGGTAGTAACAGGCGTTCTCTTCCCGTGGGTCCAGCGCGCAGGCGTGCCGGAACGGCTCTTCGGCCTTGCGGTACTGCTCCTGCGCGGCGTACACCATGCCCAGGAGTTTCCAGCACATGGCGCTGCGCGGGCGTTCCCGCACGGCCTCCAGAAAAGCCTGCTCGGCGGCCGCGAAATCGCGATTGCGGAAGGCCGCCAGCCCCCGCTCCACCGGCGTCGTGCCGGCGGGCGCCGCCAAAGAGAGCCACACCAGAAGCGCGATCCACACCGCCACATTTGCAGCTTGCCATAGCCCACGGGGGAAAGCTACTTGCCGGAGTCCGCACCACGGGCCGCGGCAAAGAAGATACAGTATAGGAGAAAGGCAGTTCGGATGAGCAGCACCAGAAGGCATTTCCTCCAGGCCGGCACGGCCGCAGGCCTCGCCACATCGGCCCTCGCCGCGCAGGAGAAAAAGATCTCTGCCAACGACCGTATCCGTGTGGCCACCATCGGATTGGGAGGCATGGGCACCGAAGATACACATTCCTCCCTGGCCGTGCCAGGAGTGGAATTGGCGGCGGTGGCCGACGTCTACCAGGGCCGGCTGATCCGCGCCCGGGAAGTCTTCGGCAGCCAGGTCTTTACCACGCGCGATTACCGCGAGGTGCTGGCGCGGCCGGATATCGATGCGGTCATCATCGCCACACCGGACCACTGGCATTCGAAGATCTCCATCGATGCCATGCACGCCGGTAAAGACGTGTACTGCGAAAAGCCCATGGTGCAGCGCCTCGAGGATGGCATGGCGGTCGTGGAGGCGCAGCGAAAAACCGGGCGCATCATGCAGGTAGGCAGCCAGAGGGTCAGCTCCATCGTCTACCAGAAAGCTCAGGAACTGCTCCAGGCCGGGGCAATCGGTGAACTCAACATGGTGGAGGCGTGGTGGGACCGTAATTCCGCCATCGGCGCCTGGCAGTATTCGATTCCGCCGGACGCCACCCCGGAAAACATCGACTGGGACCGCTTTCTGGGCCGCGCCCCCAAAGTGCCCTTCGAGCCGGTCCGCCTGTTCCGCTGGCGAAACTACCGCGACTACGGCACCGGCGTGGCCGGCGACCTGTTCGTGCACCTGTTCTCCGGGATGCACTTCGTGACCGGCGCCATCGGGCCCACGCGCGTGTTCGCCACCGGCGGGCTGCGCTTCTGGAAGGACGGCCGGGACGTGCCCGACGTGCTGCTGGGCCTCTACGACTACCCCCGGACCGAGCGGCATCCGGCCTTCAACCTGGCGTTGCGTGTCAACTTTGTGGACGGGGCCGGGGAAAGTTCCGGGTTCCGTTTCGTGGGTTCGGAAGGCATCCTCACCATCGGCAACGGGGTCACCGTCTCCAAAACGCCGCGCGCGACCGAGCCGGGCTACACCATCGAGACTTTTCCCAAAGCCGTGCAGGAACAGTTCCTGGCCGAGTACCGCAAGAAGTATCCGCCCCAGCCTGCCAATGCGGACGCCATTCGCCCCCAGTCGGAGGAGAAATACCTGCCGCCGCGTGGTTACAGCGATCACCGGGATCATCACCGCCGCTTCATCGAAGCCGTTCGCAGCCGCAAGCCCGTGGTCGAAGATCCGGTCTTCGGCTTCCGCGCGGCGGGTCCGGCGCTGCTCTCCAACGCCAGCTACTTCGAGCAGCGCGTCTGCACGTGGGATCCGGAACGTATGACCCGGAATTCCTAGCAGGATGCGCATGCGGATCCGCACCAGCGGCGGGGGCGCCCTCGCCTGCCCGGTGATCCTCTGGATGGCGGCCGCCGGGGTTGCCTGGGGCGGCGGGCGTCCCCCGGAAATCCAGTCTCTGGCGGATCAGGCGAGATCGGTGCCCCCGGAATTTGCCGCCGAAGCCCTGTTGCGGCTGGCTGCTTCTGACAAGGTGACCGACCGCCAATGGAAGCACGAACTGCTGGAAGAAGCCTTCCGGCAGGGCGGGCTGTCCCAGCAGCCCTGGAAACGCGTGGCCGTCAATCCGCGCCGCGACCCCTCCGCCGCCTTCCAGAGCAAGGCGTTCGCCCAGAATCTGGACGCAGATTCCCTCCAGTGCCGCGCGGTGAAGGCCCTACTGCCACTCGACAAAAAGAAGGCGCGCGAGCTATTCGCGGAGATCCCTGCTCCGCAGTTCGACCCTCTGACCTGCTCCGACACCTTGGTTTACGACGTTTCGCTCTACTACGAGACCTTGGCCGAGGTGGCCAACACGGCCTTTACGCCGAAAGAAATCGCCGACGATGAGCCCTTCAAGCTGGTGGAGCGCTCGCTCCGGATCTTCTCGCCCGTCCAGGTGGGGCCGGTCGCAAACCTGCTGGCTGTGCTGGTTCTGAAGCCGGATCAACGCGACACCTTGCTGGCCACCTTCAGCGGCGCGCTCGCGCAGGTCAGCGGCGATCCGCGCTCCTTCGCCGCCGTTGCAGCCCGCACATACGCGCTCGGGGCCCGGATCGGCAAATTGGCGGCCGCCGTCCGCGCGCAGCAGTCCGGCACGTATTCCCTGATCGAGTCCTACCGCGCCTTCCTGGTGCGAAACCTGAGCGGCGCCCGCTGTCAGGAGGAGGAACAGGCCGCGGCTTTCTTCGGGCTGCAGCCGGCCCAGCCGCCGCCCCAGGATGCCGTGGGCTTCTTCAATGATTCTCTGCGCCAGGAGGCCTTTCCGCCGGGTGCCGAGATTAAAGCCATAGCGCCGGAAGAGATCCAGCCGGCCAAGGTCGAAGAGCAGCCCGCCCCGACCAACATGTGCCAGGATTCCGGCTGCCGGCAATTGGTATCGCTCTATCGCGCGATGGTCTTCGATTCCAACAACACGCCGTATCGGCCCGAGGCCAGGGAGACCAGCGAATGGCGCGGCAGGCTGCGGGATTACTTGGCGGCCTTGGCGGACTGGAAAGAAGAAGGCGGCCCCGGCGCCTATTTCCGCCAGAAATGTGCCCTCTATAGCGACCTGTTCAACCTGCTGCCCAAGGGGCCCGAGCGCGACGAGGTGATGCGTTCGCTGGTGGCCTTCCTCAATCGCAATTCCTACCAGCGGGAACACCGCGCCGAGTGGTTTCTGCCGGTCAACACCCTGATCGGGCGGATCTTCGCCGATCCTTACGGCCTGGCCCAGGCGATGAAAGAATTGCGCAACGCCGAGGACAGGGTGATCGCGCTTTTCGCGAACCTGGAACAGGCGGCACCCCGGTCTCCCGCTGCCATTCTCTCCCTGCTGTAGCCCGCGCCAGCCTTACAAGACGTCCGCGAAGCCCCGCTTCATATGGCGGAAGAACAGCCCCCCGGCGCAGAACGTGATCACCGCAAACGCGGCCGCCACGGCTACATCGTGCCAGCCCGGCAGGCGGTGGGAGAGCAGCAGCAGGCGGTAAGCCCGTACAATGTAGGCCAGGGGATTACCCGCAATCAGGAAACGTAGCGGAGGCGGAATCTGGCTCTCCGTGATGAAAATCGGCGTCAACCAGAACCAGAAGGTCAGAATAACCGAGAGCACTTGCGCCGTATCCCGCAGGTAGACCTGCAGCGCCGCCGTGATCCAGCCGATTCCTATGGAGAGCAGGCCGAGCAGGATCATGAAGACGGGCAGCAGAATTAGCCAGAGGCTGATCTGCCGCAACCGGATGCCCGCTGCGGCGACCACCAGCGCCAAAGCCAGCAGGTGGCTGAGGAGCGAGGAAAGGAAAATGGAGACTGGAACAATCTCCGCGGGAAAGACCGTCTTGGTGATCAGGCTGGCCTGCTCCAGCAGGCTAGATGCGGAACGCTGCACGGTTTCGCTGAACAGCAGCCAGGGCAGCATGCCGGCGAACAGGTACATGGGATAATCTTGGGTGACTTCTCCGGGGGACAGCTTGGCGCGCAGGCAGACGCTGAACACGAAGGTCCAGCTCACCAGCAGCACCAGCGGATGGATCACCGCCCACACCCAGCCCATTACGGAGCCGACAAAGCGCTGCTCGAAATCCCGCCGCACCAGTTGGAACAGCAGACTGCGGCGCTCGACGAGATTGCGGACGAACAGACTTCCTGGAATACGCCGGGGCACGTGAAATACCTAAACTAGCATTGGTTTCAATCATTTGCAATTGAATCGGTAGGACTTGACACACTTGTGATCAAACTGATACAGTCACATTTCGCCAATCGAATAGCCCCAACCGGAGAGGAGAATACGGAGCATTTGTCTTCGATCCGGGTGGAGAAGACTATGCAGAAGCAAGATTACTTTATCGTGGTGTTGGCTCACTCGCTCCACGGCAAATTGCGTCGCATTCAAATCCCTCAAACATTCGTCTACGGTGTTCTTCTCCTGGCGGTGCTCGGCTGCTTCTCGATTTTCGGTTTTGTTTCCAGCTATGCGCGAATGGCCTGGAAAGTGGCCAACTACAATTCGCTGAGGAAAGAGGCGGACGCCCTGCGGGTCCGCTACGAAAAGCTGCAAAAGGTGATGAACCAGACCAACGAACAAATGGCCAGCCTGCAGCTTTTCGCCAACGAAGTGTCGGTGGCTTACGGGATCAAGCAAAAGTTGGAAGGTCCTCCGGGCATCTCCGCCGAGGGGCGCCTGGTGCCCACGTTCAATGAATCGGTGGAAGAGTACAACTACCTGCGCAGTTTGTCGTTGCCGGCCTACCAACATAACTACGCCCGTCGCTTCCACACCAACGTGCAGCCCAGCCTCTGGCCGGTGGAAGGCCGGCTTCTGGGACCCTACGGGCAGCGCACGGATCCATTTTCTGGTGAAGGCGCCTACCACACCGGTGTGGATATTTCCGCGCCCACGGGCACGGTAGTGCGTGCGACTGCGGACGGCATTGTCGCGCACGCCGACCGCCTCGGCGGGTACGGCCGGCTGGTGGTGATCGACCACGGCAACGGCATTCAGACCTACTACGCGCACCTTTCGCGCTACTTCGTCGTGCCGGGGCAGGAGATCCGACGAGGGGAACCGGTGGGCGCCGTCGGCAGTTCCGGACGCGTCACCGCTCCGCACCTGCATTATGAAGTTCGAATTGGAGGCGCACCGGTCAACCCTTACCGCTATCTGGCCAAGGCCGGCATTGTCCAGATGACAAAAAGGGACTTTCCGTTTTAAACTAGTCCGCGAACGAGCGCGCAGGCATTCTATCCGCGCTGACGAGATCACCACTGAGAACTCAGGAGGAGGGGGCTGGGTATGAAACACGCATGGCCGCGTCTGGGCGCGGTTGCAGCAGGGGTTCTCTTGCTCACATCAGCTTACCATCGCACCAATTCCGCTTCGGTCATGTCCGAAGCGGCAAACCGTTTTCTGGCGTCGCTCACTCCGGAGCAGCGGGCCAAAGCTACCTTTCAGTTTGCCGACGATGAGCGGCTCAACTGGCACTTCATTCCGCGCGTGCGCAAGGGGCTGCCGATCCGCGAGATGACGCCGCCGCAAAAGCACCTGGCCGAGGCCCTGCTGAGCGCGGGCTTGAGCCAGCAGGGTTACATCAAGGCCGTCACCATCATGAGCCTGGAAGACATCCTGAAGGTGATGGAGCAGGGCAAGGGGCCGGAACGTGATCCGGACAAGTATTATTTCTCGATATTCGGAACTCCGTCGCCCGACGGAACCTGGGGCTACCGCGTGGAGGGTCACCACATCTCGCAGAACTACACTGTGGTGAACGGCAAGCTGGCAGGTTCGCCGAGCTTCTTTGGCGCCAACCCAGCCGAGGTCAAGGAGGGGCCCCGCAAGGGCCTGCGCACGCTGGCGGCGGAAGAAGACCTGGGCCGCAGCCTGATCAAGTCCCTGGAACCGGAGCAGCAGAAGGTGGCGATCGTCGATCCCACCGCCTACAAAGAAATTCTCACTGCGGCCAGCCGCAAGGCGGCGCTGGAGGGGCAGCCCAGCGGCATCGCGGCCTCCAAGCTGAAGCCCAGGCAATTCGAGTTGTTGATGGCCCTGCTCGAGGAATACGCGCGCAATATGCCGCCGCAGATCGAAGACGCGCGCGAAGAACAGATTCACAAGGCCGGCAAGAACATCTACTTCGCCTGGGCGGGCGGCGTAGAACCAGGCCAGCCGCATTATTACCGGGTGCAGTCTCCAAGCTTCCTGATCGAGTACGACGACACGCAGAACAACGCCAATCACATTCACTCCGTCTGGCGCGACTATAACGGCGATTTCGGTCTGGACCTGCTCAAGATGCATTACCAGGCCAGCCACTCGGGCCAGTAAGTCGCCTCCGGACGGCCAGGGCCGCCGCAAAGCCGCGCGGCCCGTCCTGGTTTCCCGTTCTGCTACCATCGAGGCATGAGGGCTCCTGCGCGCGGCCGGACGCGCCGATCCTTCCTGCTCTCCGGCCTGTCGGCCTCCTGGCTGTCTGCGCAGAGGGAGAAGCTACCGGTAGTTCCAACGGAACGCACGCGCTATTCGGACCCCACCACGGAGTTCGAAGTTGAGCGTCTCACCGACCCTGCGCACGCCTGCAACCTGCCCGCTTACTACGGCCGCGTTATTTCCCGCCGCAATTCGTTTCTGTTGTATTGGAGCGACCGCACCGGTTCGCGGCAGGCGTTTCACATGGATGCGAAATCCGGCGAATCGCGGCAGTTGACGGAGGCCGAGGCACTCGACGGTTCGTCCCTGAGCCTGCTTCCGGACGAGCGCGGGTTCTGCTATTTCGACGGGCCTTCGCTGCACGTGCAGAACCTGACCCACCCTCGCCAACGGCAGATTTATCAGGTTCCGGAGGGCTGGGAGCGCTCCCCGGGAAGCAGCATCACCAGTGATGGCCTGTACGCCCTGTTCGCCGAAGGGCGGCAGGGCCGTTCCCGGCTCCGCGCCATCAGCCTGCGCAACGGCGCCGCCCGAACCGTGCTGGAAGTGGACGGGGCCATCGAACATCCTTTGGAGAGGCCGCGTCGAGCCCAGGTCCTCTACCGCCAGGGGGAACAGGCGTTGTGGGTGGTCAACCAGGATGGCCGGCAAAACCGGAAGCTACACACGCCCGATGGGCGTATCGGACCCGCCAACTGGTCTCCCGACGGCCGTTCCCTCCTTTACCTGCTGTTTCCGGCCGATCCCTCCCAATTGCACGCCATCCGGGAAGCCTTCCCCGACCAGAACACGGACCGGATGGTCTCCAAGACGAGCCAGTTCGCGCACTTCGGATTCAACAGCAACACTTCGGTTTTTGTAGGAGCCAGCCAGAACCGCGCCTCGCCTACGATTCTCCTGCTGGTGCGCGTCGCCCGCCGCGAACTCACGCTCTGCGAGCACCGAGCCAGCAATCCGGCCATGGTGGCTCCGCGTTTCTCGCCGGATAGCCAGAAGATCTACTTCCAGAGCGATAGGGATGGAAGGCCGGCCATTTATCGCGTGCCGGTGGAGAAATTGGTGGAGCGGACGGACCCGGAGACGAGTTGATCTCCGCCACGGCTCTTACTGCACCAGGCGCGTGGCTGCGTTCAGGTCGATCTCCCCGCCGCTCAGAGCGTGGGGGGCCGGGCGACAGCCACGGCGCGATTGCCCGCGGGCCTGCCCTAACAGGGCCTCGGGGTCTGCCGCGTCGTCCGGAAAGATTGCCACACCGACTTCGATGCTTGGCTGAGGATCTGCACAAACCTTCCGCGCCGCCGCTAGCGCCGCCTCCCGCAAGTCGGCCAAGCGCTTTTGTGCCGCCTGCCGCGACAATCCGGGCAGCACCAGACCGACACTGGTTTCCTCCAGGCGTCCCGCGTAATCATAGTCCCGGCAGTGGTGCCGCAAAGCCTGCAAAGTAGCCTGCATCACCCGTTCGTCGACCAGGTGACCCAGGCGCTCTCGGATCGCGCGTATACCCTCCACCTCCAGGACCACGACAGCCAGAGGCACCCGGGTGCGGCGGCAGCGCATTACCTCCCGCTCCAGGTGCAGCGAGAGCAGTCTGCGGGGATTCAGGCTGCTTTCGCCTGGCACGCCATCCTTGGCACCCAGGCGCATGGCTTGATCCACGATGTGCCCCAGGGCCCATCCCAGCGCCACCAGCACCCGCAGATGTTCCCGGGTGAAGTGATCCGCCTCGCGGTGATATAGCCCTACGCTGCCCATCACCCCGGCCGGTCCGATCAGCGGCGCGGCGAGGGCCGACAGCAGCGCGCTCGGCGGCCAGGATCCCTCCAGGTGGTGCCACTCCACCGCAGGGTCACCGTTGAGCACTGCCTTGCGCTTTTCCACGACCCATCCGGAGATCCCGCGACCCATCGGGATGCGCAGGGAGGAGAACATGCGGCACTCTTCCCCTTCCACGAATTCGGGTACCAGCGTCTCCTCCCGGCAAACGAAGATCGCCAAGGTGTCGTGCGGAATCAGGCGCCGCAGGAGGGCTCCGGCGAGCCAAAGAATTTCGTCCCGGGTCATTGAGTCACCCAGTTCACCGGTGAGTTCCAGCAAGCTCTGGAATTCCTGACGGGCAGTTTCCAGGTGTGCATTCGGTTGTGCATCGCCACCGGCGCCGTTCTCCGGCTCCGCTGTCTCCACTTGCTCGTATCCGGCTGCAGGCGCCCCCCCCGCTTCGCACTTGGGGAACGCCGGGACTTTAGCCGCTGGCATCAAGCGGGTCAGGTTCTCCAGTTCCAGGCACCGGCGTCGCAATACCTCCACCACTTTCGGGTCGAAGCTTTTGCCGGATTCGGACACCACGTATTCCAGAGCCAGATCCAGAGGCAGGGCACGCCGGTATGGACGCGGCGAGGTCAGCGCGTCCAGGCAGTCCACAGCCGCCAGAATGCGCGCCCCGATAGGGATCTCAGTTCCTTTCAGGCCCGCCGGGTAGCCGGTGCCGTCCCACTTCTCATGGTGTGCGCGCACGATCGGCACCACCGGATAGGGGAAGCCCACCCGTTCCAGGATCTCGGCCCCCACCGCAGGATGGATCTTCAGCCGCTCGAACTCCGCAAGCGTCAGGCGCGCCGGCTTGGAGAGAATCTGTTCCGGCACGGCCATCTTGCCGATATCATGCAGCAACGCGGCAATTTCGAGGGCACGCTGCTCCGCTTCACTCAGTCCTATCTCCCGCCCAACCTCGGTGGCATATACCAGGACTCTCTGAAGGTGCGCGTGAGTGGTGTTATCTTTCGCCTCAATCGCCAGAGCCAGCGCTTCGATGGTGCGCCAATGCATCTGAGCCATGTCCGTGGCGTGTTTCTTCTCCTCCTCCAGGCGGTGCAGATAGAGATGATACGAGCGGTAGACGAGGTATGCCGCCGGTACCGTCAAGACGGCCATCTGCCAGCCCAGATAGGCGTTTGCGGCGTGAAACAGCGCGGCCAGGGCGGCGCCCACCAAATGTTCCGGTGCCGTCCAAAGGTATCCCTGCCGCCAGACTTCTCCCACTCTGCGGTTCTCGGTGAGGGCGATCATTAGCGACACCGAGAGGGTATTCACCAGGAAATATGCGGCTGTGGAGAAAAACAACAAAACTGGCAGGGTGTGATCCAGGCGCGACACCCAGGCGGAATGGAACACGGCCCATGCGCTGGCGGCCGCCAGAGTGACGCTCGAAAGATGGAACACCACTCTCAGCACCGCCGGCCTTCCGCTGTCCTCCCACAGAAACTGGGCGGCCATGCCGGCGCACGCCAGGGCCAGCGTCTCCGCCAGTGGCAACTCGATGACTCCGATCAGCACAAACAGGAAATTCATCGAAAGGGTGCCGGTCACACCCGGTACGCGGACCTTTAGTTGGGAGGCCGCCACCGCACCTGCCAGATAGAAGGCCCCCCGCAGGGCGTCTCCGGGCTGCCAGCCCCACACCGCCCCGGCCAGCACGAAGGCTCCCACGAGGGCGGTCATGGCGATGTAGGTCTTCGCCACCGTCGAAAGAGGCCGCATGCTCAAATATTCGGCGGATATTTGGCGAAAGTTTATGGCAGCTTGCGTTTCCCAGGGCGTGGCGGCCAGAGGATGGCCAGGCGCGGGGCAAAAGCGAGAATGGAATTCAGGGGGGGCGGAAGTGCAAGCCTCCGCCCTCCCCGCTGAATCACGGAAGGTTAGTTGCGCGCCACCTGGTCTTTTGGCGTCGCCAGGTACCCGACGATTTCGTTTTTCTTGACCTGGTTTACCACAATCTCATAGGGCTGCTTGGCTTTGGCGACGTAGAACTGCACCGGTTCATTGATGTTCTTGTCCTTTTTCTCCGTCAACTTGTCGTCAGCCATGACCTCGATGGTGTACTTGTTGCGCTTGGTATCGGTCTTCTTCAGCAGGATGGTGATATCGCCGACGCGTTGCGGCTGCTTGGTCTTCCCCAGGTCGAACTCGAAATAGTTCCGCTCGCCCAGCCGCTTCAACGCAGCCAGTTCCCGGGAGTTGGTTGCGATATAGCCGCTCTGCACGCCCAGGTCGCCGGTCACCCTCTTCAGATCCGCGATGGTCTTGTCCAACTCGGACTTGGTGGAAGCTACCTGCGACTTCACGTTTGTGACATCCCCGCTCACGTCCGCAATTTTCGCGTTCGCGCTGCTGGTGGCTTGCTTCACTTCCGTCAGTTCACTGGACACCTTCTGCTGCTGGGCAGCCTGCTGAGCCGCCAGTTGCTTGGCCAGTTGTTCCGCCCTGGCCACCGCTTCCACTTTCGCCTGACCTGCGGCCATGCTGGCCTGGTGCCGTGCCTCCGCCAGTTCGCTCTTCAAGGTTTCAAGGTGCCGGCGGTTGGATTCCGAGGTCACCACAGAGGTGTCCCGCAGGCTGCTGATCTGGGTCTGCGTGGCCTCCTGGAACTTGGCCAGGTCGGACTTCAAACCGGTTACTTGCACGTAGAGGTAGATGTTGGCCGCGACGAGGGCGACCAGCGCTCCCGTCACTACCGCGCTTTTCACACCCGAGCCGCTCGGCTGGGCGGGGTACATGGGGCTTGGACTCACAAACGTACTCCTGCTCCCCACATCTGGGGAGAGTCTGGATTTCTAATTATTATAGATTGTCCGCGGCAAGCTTGCGTTTCGTCTAGTCGAGTACAAAGCTGTCGCCAGGGGCGGGTACCACCGTCTCCACCCCGTACTGCCCGCGGATCAAGCCCGCCAGGGCTTGCGACTGCAGCGGCTCTCCGTGCACCAGGAAGATCTTCTTCAAATGTGTCGCCAGGGGCTTCAGCCAAGCCAGCAGTTCACCCTGGTCGGCGTGGGCACTCAACTCATCCAGGCTCGAAATCTCGGCCCGCACCGTCACCGGTTCTCCGAAAATCCTCACTTCCCTCCACTTTTCCACAAGCTTCCGCCCCAAGGTATGCTCCGCCTGGAACCCCGTGATCAGGACCGTATTGCGGGGATCCTCCACATTGTTCCGCAAGTGGTGCAGGATGCGGCCGGTCTCGCACATTCCGGAGGCCGAAATCACGACGAAGGGTCCCCTCAAGTCATTCAGTTTCTTGGACTCCCCGGCATCGCGGACGTATTGCAGACGGTTGAAACCAAAAGGATCTTCGCCCTCCAGCAGATAGCGGCGGGTCTCGGCGTCGAAACATTCCACATGCTTACGAAATACCTCCGTGACGTTGATGGCCAAGGGGCTATCCACGAAGATGGGCACGTCGGGAACCCGTCCATCCCCCGTGAGTTGGTGCAGCAGGAGGACCAGTTGCTGCGTGCGCCCCACGGCGAAAGCTGGCACGATGATCCGGCCACCGCGCCCGCTGGTGCGCCGGATCACATCGGCCAGCTTGTTTTCCACATGGGTGTTGCTCTTATGGAACTTCCCCCCGTAGGTGCTCTCCAAGATCAGGTAATCGGCGGGCGGCATGGGGTCCGGATCGCGGATGATGGGGGTATGGGGACGCCCCAAGTCTCCGCTGAACCCCAGGCGAATGCGCTTCCCATTCCGGTGATAGTGCAGCATCACGGTGGAAGAGCCCAGAATGTGCCCTGCGTCGTAACATTCGTAACTTAGATGCTCATCGAGATGCTTGGGCGTGTAATAGGGGACCGCCTCGAACAGGGGCAGCGTGCGCTCGGCATCCTCGATGGTGTAGAGCGGCTCTATCGGGCCGTTCGCGGCTTCCCCGCCCCCCTTGCGGTTGTTGTGGCGATTGCGCCGCTTGTTCAGGAACTCCGCGTCCTTCTCCTGGATGTAGGCCGTGTCCCGCAGCATGGCGTCGCACAGGTCCACGGTGGCAGGCGTGCTATAGATGGGACCCTGAAAGCCATTTCTTACCAGCGTGGGCAGGTTTCCGGAGTGATCGATGTGCGCGTGCGAGAGAACCACCGCGCGGATGCTTTCCCCGCCATAGGGCAGGTGCCGGTTCTTCCAGTCCGATTCCTTGCGCTGGCCCTGGCTCAGTCCGCAGTCGAGCAGGTATTGGTTGCCGTCTACCTCGAGGTGGTGCATGGAGCCGGTGACGGTGGATGCGGCCCCCCAAAAAGTGAGCTTCATGTCCTGATCCCGTTATCGGGAGACCGCCAACCCGCGAACTCGCCCCCCGCACACCGTCATGTTACCGCAGATCTCCGGCGCAGCATCCTCCGGGTCTTCTCACAAAAGACAAACGGGTAAGAAGACTAGCTTGTGGCGTCATTTTTCTTGACAGCCTCCGGAATCTCTGTTAATTTCGATGAAAATTCGTTGCCGGGCTTGCTCAGCCGGGGAGGTGAGTCCTGTGTTTCAAAACAGCATCAGGCGACTTGCCGCGTTGGTCGCATTTCTGATCCTTGCATGTCTGCCGCTGGTGGCGCAGACCGGCCTCGGGGTCGTCCGGGGAACCGTGCAGGACGCCACTCAGGCAGTCATTCCCAACGCCAAGGTCACGCTCACGAATACCGCCACCGGCGTCAGCCGCGACAGCCAGTCGAACAACGCGGGCATCTACTACTTCGGTGCGGTCCCCATTGGTCCCTATCGTCTGGTGGTGGAATCGCAGGGCTTTAAGAAGTGGGAAGGGACCCTGACGGTGGAGGCTGGCCAGATCGTGGCCGTGGATCCCACTCTGGAGGTGGGCAGCCTGGAGGCCTCCGTGGAGGTGACCGGCGCTGCGCCGGTGGTGACCACGCAAGGGGCTCAGATCAGCGACGTCAAAGACGCCCAGCGGATCCACCAGTTGCCCCTGAACGGGCGCTTCATCTCCAACCTGTTTCTGCTCACCCCCGGCGTCGAAGACACCTCTTCTGGCGGCCAGGGCCAACAGGGCGGCAATCCGCGCGTCAACGGCATGAAGGTCGGCTCCACTGAGATGCTGCTGGATGGCATCTCCTACGTGGACCGCTACGGCGGGGGCATCTCGCGCGTGCAGCCAGGTCTCGACACGGTGCAGGAGTTCCGCATCGAGACTGCCGGATCGAGCGCGCAGTATTCCCGGCCCGCCACCGTCGAACTGGTCACCCGCAGCGGTACTAACGAGTTTCACGGCGCCCTGTTCGAGACGCTCCGCAACAATGGCGGGGGGTTGCGCGCGCGGCAGCGGCAGGACCTCGGTGCGGCCGCCAAACTGATCCGCAATGAGTACGGCGGTTGGGCCGGCGGACCCCTGATCAAGAACAAGACCTTCTGGTTCGGAGACTGGGAAGGCTTCAAACAGCGGGAAAACAATTTTGCCATCACCGGCGTGCCCACGCCGGCCATGTGGGGCGGCGATCTCAGCAACGCGATCGATAACAACGGCAACAAGATCACCATGTATGACCCGCTCACCACCCGGGCGGACGGCACGCGCGTGCCCTTTGTCGGCAACATCATCCCTTCGTCCCGGATCAGCCAGTTTTCCAAGACCATGCAAGGCGTCTCGCCCCTGCCGCTGGGCCCCGACGCCAACGGGAATCCCTGGATCGAGAACAACTTTCAGACTTACTATCCCAAGAACACAGACGCGAACACCCTGACCTTGCGCGGCGACCAGGTCTTTTCCGAGAAAGACAGCCTGTCTGGCCGTTTCACGCGCTCTATCCTGGACTACAAGCTCTTCGGTGGCCGTTACGGCTACCCGATCCCCGGCAGCACCGACGCTGGCGGCACGGGGTTGCAGAGCACCGCTGTCTACTCCACCTACGTGCGCTGGAACCACGTGTTCCGGCCCACCCTGCTGAATGAATTGCAGGTCTCCGGCCACCGGTCGCGGGCCCATGTGGGCACGCTGGCCGACGGTACCGCCTGGGCCAACAAGCTGGGGCTTCCCAATCCGTTCGGAGCCACCGGCTGGCCTACCATCTGCATCAGCGAATCGGCCTTCATGTATTACGGCTGCTGGGATGCGGACAACCCCCAGGACCAGAACCTGACCGCCTACCAGGTGGAGGACAACATTACATGGGTCAAGGGGAAGCACACCATCAAGGCCGGTTTCAAGGGCCGCCAGGAATATAACAACGTCCGTGAACTCCAGCAGACGCAGGGTTCGCACTCCCTGTACGGCGACTGGACCCAGCAGTTCGATCCCTCCGCGGGCGGCCCCGTCAATTTCACGGGCTCCGGCTTCGGGGGCATGCTGCTCGGACTGCCCACTTACCTGTCCAACCAGTTCAACCGCGGTTATTTCTATTTCCAGCAGAAAGAGTTGGGCGCGTACGTGCAGGACACCTGGAAGGTCACTCCGCGACTGACCGTGGACCTGGGGATGCGGTGGGACGCCTGGACGCCCTATCACGAGAAGTACGATCGCCTGGTGAACATCGACCTCAATAATTACCTGGGGAAGATGCAGGTGATTACCCCACACAACACCCAGATGGAGCAAATCCCCGGCATTCCCACGAGCGTGCTGGATGCCTGGAAGGCCCGCGGCCTGAGTTGGGTGACGGCGGATTCGGCCGGGTTTCCCGGCGCCCTGGTACCGCCCAACTGGCACGATTTCAGCCCGCGCATCGGAGTGGCCTACCGGCTAACCGAGAAGTGGGTGGTGCGCGCAGGCTACGGCGCGTACTACTGGCCCATGCCCCTCTCGCAGATCCTTTCCAGTTCGCGCACCAATCCGCCTCTCAACCTGCGTTTCGTCAATTCCATCGCCGATAAGAACGGCACCGTGGACTTCTACGCGCTCTCCCACGCGCCTTCGCCCAGCGACTACATCGGCCAGGCCACCGTGAGCGCCTCCAGCATCCCGCCCACCAGCCAGGCCATGATGGCCTTCGACGTCAATCACTGGTCGGACGACAAAATGCAGCAGTGGACTTTCAGCATCGAGCGCGAAGTGATGCGCAACACCGCGGTGCGGCTTAGCTATACCGGCAACCACGGCAGCAATCTGGAACAGCGCTGGCGCTGGAACGATCCCATCTCGGAGTGGAATTACCAGACGCAGACGGGTCTGGCCGCCAACTCGAGCGCCGCCGGCCAGGACGCACGGCGCGCCAATCCCAACTGGACCAGCGGCTGCTGCCAGGCGCCCATCGAGCACAACGGATACTCCAACGCCCACTCCGCGCAGGTGCAGATCGAACGGCGTCTCGCCGATGGCCTGGGATTCCAAGCGTTCTACGTCTTCACCCGCGCCATGACCACCAACGACACGGGCGGTTTCTCTTACGGACCCAGCAGCATCAACTCCAACGGAGCGACCGGGTTCGCCGTGCCCCAGAGCAACGACGTGATGGGGAACCCCAACATGACCCCTGATCAGCTCTTGCGCCTCGGTTACACCAACTCCAGCGAGATTCCGGCCCACCGTATTCGCTGGAACGGCATCTATGAATTGCCCTTCGGCCGCGGCAAAAAGTACGCCAGCAGTGTCTCCCGCCTCGCCAACCTGGCCGTGGGCGGCTGGCAGTTGGCCTTCATCGGCACGTGGCAGAGCGGCAACTGGTATTACGTGAACGCCAACGACTACATGTTTGGCAACCCCACGCTCTCCAGCGATCAGCGGCTCACGATGAACATCTTCGGGAAGACTCAGATGTTGTACTTCCGCGGAGATTTTAACCCCACCTTCGCCACCAACGTGGACCAGTCGAAGTTGCAGCAATTGGTGCCGGTGGATCGCACGCAGCGTGTCTTGCATCCGGTGGGCTCCACGTTCAATAATAAGCTGCCGTTCACTCTCGCGAATGGGACCACGCGGGACACCACCATCTTCGACAACGTCAGTTGGAACGCGCGGAATTTCTTCCCGGGAGTCGGCATGTGGAACGAAGACCTCTCGGTGTTCAAGTATTTCGACGTCACCGAGCGAGTGAAGGTCCGTTTCACCTCGGACTTCTTCAACTTCTTCAACCACCCGGTGGATCCGCAACCCAACACCACTACGGGGCTGGTAGATCTGAGCCAGCAGGTGAATGCGCCGCGTATCATTCAATTCTCCCTGCGCCTGGAGTGGTAGCCGCGGAGCAGCGACGGTGACGGAACCGTCTATGCGAAAATAGGCCCTTGCGGCGTTCGGCGTGGATTCTCGGGGCTCTTCTGTGCCTGAGCTGCGGCAAGGGTCCGCAGCCCAGGTCCGAACCGGCAGAACTGCCCTTCCGCCCCTATCGCTTCGACGACCATCTCTCCGCCGCCTCCGTCTCCGCCCCGGCGTTACCGTCGGCGGCCCGCGTCGCTGAACCCGTCGTCTGGCACAACTTTTTTTCCGAATCCGACCTGACCTGGGTGCTGCTGCGCGGCCGCATGGGCTTCCGCAAGGGCGACATGATGCTCAAGGGCGAGAACAACACCCCGGTGATTGTCTCCCCCAAAGAGCCGGCCATCTCCTGGGGCTTTTATGAAGCCGTCCAGATCCGCATGCTGGCCGAAGGCGGCAGCGAGATCAAGATCCGCATCGGTGACCAGGAGTTCCGCCAGCCGCTCGGACCGCCCGGACGCTACAACATCTATCGCTTCGAGGTGAATATCGAGGCTCCCGCCGGCAGCCGCCCGCTGATGATCATGCCCACCGACAGTCTCAATGACGTGGTGGCCATCAGCTCCATCGAACTGATCCCGCGCCGGACTTCGTTTCCGCAGGCAGCCGGACACCAGATGGTGGGCAAGAACGAGGAATACCGCTCCACGCTCTACGTGCATTCCCCCTCGCAGGTGACTTACCAGGTCACGGTCCCCAAAGACGCGCGCCTGCATTTCGGCCTGGGGATTGCTGAAAGGAACAGCCCGGTCACCTTTCGCGTGCTGGCCGGCGGTTCCACGGAACTGTACTCTTCCACCGTTACCGACGCGAGCGCCTGGCAGGACGCGGACGTGGATCTCTCTCCCTACGCCGGGCGCAGCCTCAGCCTGACCTTCGCCACGGCCTCGGACAAGGCCGGCGCGGTGGGGTTGTGGGCCAATCCCCTGCTCACCACCAGGGCCCCCAAGCGCCGCCCCAACGTGCTCGTCTACATGATCGACACGCTGCGAGCCGATCACACCAGTCTCTACGGCTACGCGCGCGACACCACGCCCTTTCTGCGCAAGCTGGGCGTCGAGGGCCTGGTGTTCGAGGATTGCACCGCGCAGGCCACCTGGACGAAGCCCTCCACCGCCTCCCTGATGACGTCGCTGTACTCCTACGCGCACGGCTTGGTGCATGACTACGACGTGATCCCCAAAGGATCCGCCACCCTGGCCGAACAGTTGCGGCGCGCCGGGTACGTGACCGCCAGCCTGGTGGGTAATCCCTTCGTGGGCCGGCTTTCCGGCTTGCAGCGCGGCTTCGACTACCTCTCGGAGTGGGCCGTGATCGAAAGGCACCGTACCGACGCCGAAGACCGGGCCACCGACTCGGCCGCCCTCAACCGCGCCCTGTTCCCCTGGCTGGAGCAGCACCGCGACGAGCCTTTCTTCCTCTACGCGCACACCACCGATCCGCATGCGCCCTATCGTCCGCCCGCCGGGTTCGAGGAGAAGTTCGCCAATCCCGCAGAAACCGATGAGTTCAACCGCAACTATGCCAAGCTGCGGGACCAAGCCCAGTACGGCGGCGGCACGGTGATCACTCGAGCCGCCTGCGCCCGCAGCGGCGTCAACCCGGACCGCTTCATCCGCCAAGCCATGGACCGCTACGATGGCGAGATCCTGCATAACGACGCCAGCCTGGAGCAGTTGGCCGGCAAGCTCCGCCAGCTTGGCATCCTCGACAACACCTTAATCGTGGTCGTTTCTGATCACGGCGAGGAGTTCTGGGACCACGGATGGACGGCCCACGGCCATTCGCTCTACCAGGAGCTCACCCACACCGTTCTGCTCCTGTGGAATCCGGCCCTCATCCGCCAGCCCCGGAGGATCTCCGAGCCGGTACAGTTGATCGACGTGATGCCTACCGTGCTGGATCTGCTAGGCCTGCCCATCCCGAATGTGGCCGAGGGTCAGAGCCTGGCGCCCCTGGCCCAGGGCCGGCCCTTTACGCGCCGCGGTCCCGTGGTCTCTTCCCGCTACCCGAACCCGAATGCCAAGCCCAACGGATTTGTGCCCGAAAACCGCACCGGCACCGTGGCCCTGCTGGATGCCTCCTGGAAGCTGATCTACCGCGATAAAGCCCGGGAGACGGGCCTCAACCGCGTGGAACTCTACGACCGCCACGCCGACCGCACCGACGCGCGGAACATCGTCGCGGCCAACCCGCAGCAGGTCGATCACATGATGAGCGAGATCCAGAAATGGCTGGACGCCCAGAAGCAGATCAAGACTCTCCTGGGCAGCGGCGCCAAAGCCACAATCGACCCGCAGACCCTGGAAAAACTGCGTAGCCTGGGTTATATCGGTGGTAGCATCCAGCCCTGAAGATTGCGCCTACTTCTCCGGCTTCGCTTCGCCCGCGATGGCAGGATAGATCACGCCCGCGATCGCGGCACCCACAATCGGGGCCAGCCAGAACAGCCAGAGTTGCTCCACCGCCCAGCCGCCGACGAACACCGCCGGACCCGTGCTCCGCGCCGGATTCACGGAGAGGTTTGTCACCGGAATCCCGATCAGGTGAATCAGCGTCAACCCCAGCCCGATGGGGATAGGCGCAAAACCCTGCGGCACGCGCCGGTCCGTCGAGCCCAGAATGATGATGAGGAACATGAAGGTCAGCACGACCTCGGCCACCAGGCAGGCTACCATCGAGTAGCCGCCGGGGGAGTGCGCGCCGTATCCGTTGGAGGCGAATCCGCCCGCCAGATCGAACCCTGCCTTCCCGCTGGCAATCACATACAGTACGGCCGCGGCGGCGATTCCGCCGGCTACCTGCGCGATCACATAGGCCAACAACTCTGAAGCGGGAAACCGCTTGCCTACCACCAGCCCGACGGAAACCGCCGGATTCAGGTGGCATCCGGAGATGTGTCCGATGGCATACGCCATCGTGAGTAGGGTCAAGCCGAACGCCAGGGCGACCCCCAAAAAGCCGATCCCGAGATTCGGAAAAGCGGCCGAGAGAACGGCCGCACCGCAGCCTCCGAAGACCAGCCAGAAGGTGCCGAGAAACTCCGCAATCGCTCTTTTGCTCAACGGCATAAACGCCTCCTTATCGGCTCGCGCGTCGCCACGCTGGGTTGCACGGCAACGGTCATCCAGATATGATAATCCTGTCTGGAAGCGTGAAGGTAGCCGGAGCCGGGCAACGGTTGCCAGCCGCGTCTGAAAGCGGCGATTTCAGCGAGGAGGTTCATCCCATGCGCATCCATTCACTGGCACGGAGTGCGGCTCTGCTGATGGCGGTGAGCGGCATTCCCCTTGTCGGACAACAGAACACTGGTTATCTGAAGACGAATGTCGATCCCGGGCGGGCGGGAGTCTTCATCGACGGCAAGTTCGTTGGACCTGCCGCAAATTTCCGTGTCGGCCGGAAATACGCCGTATCTGCCGGAGAGCACGAAGTGAGGCTCGTGGAGCCTCGTTACGAAGAGATCGTCACCAAGGTGACCGTTCAACCCGGCAAGACCACGCACCTCAAGGAGACGATGAAAGCGCTGCCCCCGGCCAAGCCTCCGTTCGGGCGCTTGCGCACCATCTCTTCCGACAAGTTCGCGGCGGTTTATGTCAACGGCAAATTCATGGGTCATGCGGACGAGTTCAGCAACTCGTCGCAGGGCCTCCTGCTGAACCCCGGCGAGTATGCAGTAAAGGTGGTGCCAGTTGCCGGCGGGGACGGGATTGAAGAGAAAGTCAAAATTGAAGCGGACAAGATAGCCACTATCCGCTTGCCAAAGTAACAGCCTTGCGGGTGTGGCGTTGCGACGCCCAGGGAGGTGATGCATGAGACATGGTATCGCGCTGCTTGCGTTGATCGTGGCGGTGCTTTTCTGTTCGTGTGCCAGGAAAGAGAGCGCGGCCCCGCAACCGGCCGCGGGGCCGCCAGCGGAGCAATCTTCCGGAGCGCCGCATGCGGTGGTCTATCTGAACGACGGGAGCAAGGTTCCGGGCACCGTCGTCGCTAGTTCGCAGACGGACATGGTAGTAGCCGGCGACGACGGCATCGAAAGAAAAATCCCCTTGACTCAGGTCAAGTCGGTGGCATACGGCGAAGCGCCCAAACCGGAGGCGGCCCGTCAGGCCGCGCGGGAACCCGCGCCCGGGAAGAAGACTGCCAGGCAACAGCCCGCCGCAGTTCCCGAGTCCCCGAAGGCAGCGCCGGAAGCCGCCCCACCCCCGCCGGTGGCGGCCCCGCCCAAAACCTACGAGTTGCCTGCGGGCAGCGAGGTATCTATCCGGACCAACGAGGCGATCGATTCGGGAACCGCCAAGGAAGGCCAGACTTTCGACGCCCAGGTCACCCGCGATGCCAAAGATGCCAATGGTGAAGTCGTCATCCCGCGCGGCTCGGACGCCCGCATCGTCATCAAGTCCGCATCCAAGGGTGGCCGCTTCCACGGTGCTTCCGACCTCGTGCTCGACTTGCAATCGATAGTCATCGCTGGCACGCCGTATACCATCGAGTCCGCTGTCATCAGCCAAAAAGGAAAGTCCGGGCTGGGCGCCAACAAACGCACGGCCGAGTTCACTGGCGGTGGGGCGGCGTTGGGCGCCATCATCGGGGCCATCGCCGGCGGCGGAAAAGGAGCAGCCATCGGAGCCGGCGCCGGAGCGGGCGCGGGAGCCTTGACCCAGATCCTCACCAAGGGAGGCTCCATCAAGGTCCCGCCCGAAACCGTACTTACCTTCCGTCTGGACCAACCGCTAAAGGTCACCAGCGCGGCGCCATAGACAGGACACGACTCAGGAATTCGAAATTCCCAGCCATACCTGAAGGCTCGAAATCACGCACCTGGTAAACGGTTCGTCGCCAGCTTCCGCATTAACTGCAGAGAGATCAACACAAGGAAGGTCATCGCCGTCAAGCTGGGTTCCGGCACCGACTGATAATCATACCGGACGCTGAGGGTCATGTCCCCACTGTACCAGCCAGTGCTGAATTGGTAGGTCTCCGGGTTCTGGGTAGTAACGCTCAGCCGCGGTTCGAAGAAAGCCACCAACCGGGGGTCCGCAGCGAAAACAGGATCAGAACTGGTTGCCGAAAAAGCAGCCGTTCCATCGAGGCAGAACCACTGCTCCCCACACGAGCTGGACAAAAACGAACGGGCGTCGTCAACAATCCTCGCGGCTGGTACGGTGGGCTGTTCCGGAAAGATCGCTACGAAAACTCCTACCTGCCACCCCAACGAGTATGGGTAAAGGTTCGGTACCCAGGTATTCTCCCCGGTCGAGGGATCGTACACCCAGTCTCCACAATCGCCCCACGGGTCGCAACGATATCCAATCCCTCCGGTGCCGTCAAGCGTCAGGTTGACGGTTGCGCTGTGGAACTTTCCCAGGCTACTATCGAAACCCGCGATCGGCAGGACCTGAGGTTCATAGTAACCGTCCGTGCCAACGTTGAAATAGGAATTGTAGATGCTTGTGACGCTTCCGGCACTCGCGCCTGCGGGCAGAATAACCCATAGCACGATCAGTGGAATGACTCGTGCCGAGGGATGCCGGAGGCATTCGAAAAACAGGTACCGCATGTTCGTTCGCCTCCGAACAGACAGGTTGGCGGCTTCTGGACAACCGCGGTGAGCCTGCCTCGCATGTAGTGTAGATCTGACCCCGGGGCGCGTCAATGGATCCAGGCCGTGTCAAGGAGGCGAAGTAGGGCAGGTGGTGGACGGCATGGGATTCGAACCCACGACCCCGGCGTTGCGAACGCCGTGCTCTCCCAACTGAGCTAGCCGCCCACATTCCGAACGTCAGCAATTACAATATAGCATGATGGACGGGATCAACATAGAACAACAAGTCCAAAAGATGCAGCGGGATTGGGACGCACGCGCCCGGGAGAATGCCCGGCACTACGTCAACACCGCCCGCCAGGACTGGACTGACGAGGAGTTTTTTCAGTCCGGAGAGCGCACGGTTGCTGAAGAAATCCTCACCGACATGACCAACATCTGCCAGGGCAAGGAGCCCAAGGAAATGTCGGTCCTGGAAATCGGCTGTGGCGCCGGGCGTGTGACCCGCGCCCTCGCGCGCCTCTTCGGCCAGGTCCACGCCGTGGATATCAGCGGAGAAATGGTGCGCCAGGCGCGCGTGGCACTGCGGGATTTCCCTAACGCCCGCGTGTACCAGAATAACGGGATGGACCTTTCCGTCCTGGGCGATGTGCGCGTGGATTTCGCCTTTTCCTCGATCGTGTTCCAGCACATCCCAGCCGCGAAGTGATCTGGAACTACGTGCGCGAGGTAGGCCGCCTGCTGCGCCCCGGCGGGCTGTTCAAGTTTCAGGTGCAGGGTGACGCCAGTCTGTCCACCTCGCCCGACGACACGTGGCTGGGCGTGCCCTTTTCCGACGAGCAGGCGGTAGAAATGGCCCACGCCTGCGGCTTTGAGCCGCGCTATCGGCATGGCGCTGGCTCGCAGTATTTCTGGCTTTGGTTCTTCCGGAATTCAGACGGCCAGTGAAGGCCGCCGCGCAGCGGCGTGCGCCTCTATCCGGCGTCGCTCCGCGCCATCTGGCCGCGGCGCCGGGCCCAATAGTTCCGCATGCGCTCGGATACCTCCCGGCGTTCTTCCTGGCTCATGGATTTCCGGCCTCTGCTTCTCTCGAACCGGAAATCTTTGAGCGATCCTCCGGTGCGCTCCAACTCCTCCAAGTTGGCGATCACATGATCCAGCCTCGACTTTTCCGCATGTAGTATCCGAATCGCCTTGTACAGGTCCATGGGTGCTCCGTGGCGCACTGCCCCCTTTTGCCTGATAGTATCACTATTTTGGCGCCGGATTTCCAGTAAGAAACCGGGATTATCGTAAGAAAAAGGGCCAGCGAAGTACTAGATGGTACCCGTATCGCGTGGTGACCACATATAAAGCCGCCGCCAGCACCAGCGCCGCTACCGCGACGATCGTCAGGGCCTTGCGCCAGGGGAACTTTCGCCCCTCCCGGCTCAGCACCAGCAAGTAGCTGGCGAAAATGCCGACAAAAAACAGCAGGCACATCGGCGTGGCGAACAGCATGAGGTTGAACACATCCGGCGTGGGCGTGACAATCGCGGCCACGATGAAGATGATCAGAATCGCGTACCGGCTGTGATTCAACAGGAAACGGGGACTCACCACCCGCAGGAGGGTGAGGAAGAAAATCAGCACCGGCAGTTCGAAAACCAGTCCCACTCCGACAGTCACGTTGACAAACAGGTCGAAGTACTCGGAAATGGAAACCATCGGCGTGACGTAGTTGCCTCGTCCGATGCTCAGCAGAAACGTGAGGCCATAGCGGAACGCCACAAAATAGGCGAATAGGCCGCCCAGGACGAACAGGCCGGCCGAGCAAAGCACAAACGGCGCGGCCCAGCGCCGCTCCCGCCGGTACAGCCCTGGTGCAATGAAAGCCCAAACCTGGTAGAGAATCCAGGGCGAAGCCAGGAAAATCGAGCACAGAATCGGCAGCTTCACCCAGATGATGTTGAACGACTCCATGGGCGTGATCTGGGTGAGGTTCGGCGGGTTGATGCCCAGCGTAGTGAGCGCCTGCACGGCCGGCTGGCTGACGAACCGCCACAGTTCGTTGCAGAAGGTCAGGCTGAGCACAAAAGCCACGCCGATGCCGATCAGGGCCCTGATGATGCGCGCGCGTAGCTCCTCCAGGTGCTCCAGAAAGGACATCCGGAGCATGCCATCCTCTTCGTCTCCTCCCGAATCTGACGGCGGCGGCGGTGGCGGTGCGGATCCCCCGCCCCCGCTCTTCGGCCGCGGTATGGGCGGCTGGGCTGGCTCCAGAGCGGTCACGCTGGTGCTGCTGCCTGGAGAGCTCTCGTAGGGATAGCCCGCATAGCCGTGCGAATTGTCGACCGGGGGCGGATAGCCTTCCGGCGTTTCCACGGTTTCCGCGGCGCCGGAGGAATTCTCCCCGGCGCGGGAATTGTCTGCCGCGTTCGGGGACGCATCGCCCCCTTGGGGAACGTCAGTCCCCTTCAGATCGTCCGGTGAAGCCATTCAGAAAAAGACTTGCGCTTTACGCTTTGTGCTCAGCCGGAGCGGAAACCTCTACCGGCGCGGAAGGCGCGGCCGCCGCGGCGGAAGATTCCCCCGCGGAAGGTACGGCCGGGCCGCCGGCGGCGGCGTGGGTTTCCGAGCCGTGGGCAATGGTGCCCTCCGGCGCGGCTGCAGCAGACTCAGCGCCCTGAGGTGCGGATGCGCTGGGGGTGGTTACATTGGCTGCGGTGGAATCAGTCGACCCGTTGGTGTCCGTCGCGCCGTAGGCGTCGCCGTACGTGCCCGAATCATACGACGAATAGTCGTAATTGTACGAGTCGTATTGATAGTGTTGCGTCACTTCCTTCAGTGATTCGTTCTCCCGCTCCAGGCTCTTCATTTCTCGATCGAACGTAGCTTTCAGTTCGCTCGATGCACGGCGGAACTCGGTCAGGGCCTTGCCCAGGGTCCTCCCCAATTCCGGCAGCTTCTTCGGGCCGAAAATGACAAGGGCGAGGACAAAGATGAAGACCGTTTCCTGCCAACCCAGCGGACCCATCTTCTTTGCGATCCTCCAATTCAGGAATTCGACCTTATCATATCATGAGCAAGAATTTACCGATAGGGCCTCGCAACGCCGGCCGGCCTTACTCTTCTTCCACCACGCAGATATCCGGCAGGTTGCGGTAGCGTTCGGCATCGTCCAGCCCGTAGCCCACCACGAACTGGTCCGGAATCTGGAAGCCTACGTAGGAAACGTGCACCGGGCGCCGGCGGCGCTGGGGCTTGTCCAGCAGCGCGGCGATGTGCACGGAGCGCGGGCGGCGCTGCTTGAGCAGGTGCATCAGGTAGTTGAGCGTCACCCCGCTGTCCACGATATCTTCCACAATCAGCACGTCCGACCCCTCCACGGTGGCGTCCAGGTCCTTGGTCACCTTCACTTCTCCGGACGTGCTCTTCCCCATGCCATAGCTCGAAATACCCATGAAGTCGAGCCGCACGTCGCGCTTCAGCGCCCGCGCCAGGTCGGACAGAAAAAAACAGGCGCCCTTCAGGATGCATACCAGGAGGAGGGTGCCTTCCGGATAATCCGCGTCGATCTGCGCCGCCAGTTCGCGGATGCGCGTTTGAATCTGCTCGGCGGTAAGCAGTACGCGCAACTTCGGCGCCATGTGGGTGGGTTCCGTCATCCGACGCGGCCGCTCGTTATCCGCCGTGCGCCAAGCGGGCGCTCATCGGCCCAATATGAATGTGCGCTCCCGTCGCCTTTCCCGGCACCGCCTGGCGGAAGGCGAAATAGGGGATGCGCTGGTCGGCGAGGTATTGGCGCAGCCACACGCCTTCGGGTTGGTCCGGATGCACAGCCACGTCCACCCGGTCGCGGTGATCGAAGCCCAGAGCGCGGTGCACCGCCGTCTCGCCCATAGCGCTCACCGGCAGCGGCTTGGCGAAGCGGCTCTCGAAAGCCGTCTCCACGCGCAGAAGGTCCGCCCGAGTAAACACGCCGCTGCCGTCGTAGCGCTCCGCCACCTGGGTAGCCTGCTGCGGCGCCTCCTCTAGGTGCTTCTGGAGTTCCTCCTCCGCCTTGGCCATCTCGGTCAGTTCGTGCGCCAGGCGCGCGCGTGAGATGGCCAGGTCGTTCTCCTTGCGCGCCCGGTCCAATTCATCCAGGTAGGTTCCCAGGCTGAGTTGCGAAACCACCCCGTCTTTTACCAGTTCTTCGGCTTTCTCTAGGGCCTTTTGGCGTCGTGCCAGGCGGCGGCCGGTGGCCGCCACCATGTCCTCGGCCTGCTGATCCGTCATCAGATCGGCCCCGTAAAGAGTGCGTCGCAGCAAGGCTGCGTCCTGCGCGTCCGCCAGGACCTCCTGGGCGCGTTCCAGGTCGGCGCGCGGCGCGGCGCCCGCCTCCACCAGGGCGCGCAGCCGCTCGATGCCCGCCTGGGCGCGCACTACATCCGGATCGTACGGGGCCTGCGCCAATGCCGCCCCCGCGCACACCAGCCACCAGGCCGCGCAAATACGCATGAACTTTCATTGTAGTACGATACGGAGAAGGAGTATCGTCTGCCGAACGCCTCGAAGAGACTAGGTTCCCGCCACGAAACACAAGGCTCCGCGGACAGATGGCTCGTGGCTGTGCGGGCGGCCGAATCCAAGAAAGCCACCGATATCCGCATCCTGGACCTGACCGGGATCACCTCCTTCACGGACTATTTCGTGATCTGCACCGGCGCCAATGCCCGCCAGATTCAGGCGATCAGCGATGAGATCGGCCTGCAGATGAAGAAGCACGGCGAACTGCCCATCAGCGTGGAAGGCTATCAGCAGGCCGAGTGGGTTTTGGCGGACTACGGGGATCTCCTGGTGCACATCTTCTCGCCGAAATCCCGCGAGTATTATGACTTGGAGCGGCTCTGGCGCAACGCCAAAGCGGTAGAAATTCCCGGCGAGTGAAGATCCACCTTTATTACATCGGCAAACCCCGCGACTCGCACGCCAACGCCCTGGCCGAGGATTTCGTCCTTCGCGCCTCCCGCTTCTGCCCAACCGAGATGCGGGAGGTCCGCCCGGACCGCGCCGATCTGCTCGGCCGGCACCCCTCAGCGCGCAAGATCTTTCTGGACCCGGCCGGCCGCCAGATGGATTCGCCAGCCTTCACCAGCTTGCTGGCCCGCGCTGAGATGGAAGGCCGAGACCTGCTCTTCCTGATAGGTGGCGCTGACGGTCTGCCCGCCGCCTGGAAGCCCTGCGCGGACCTGTTGCTCTCGCTGTCCGCCATGACCTGGCCGCACGAACTCGCGCGCGTCCTGCTGGCGGAACAGATCTACCGCGGTTTCGCGGCCTTGCGGGGTCATCCCTACCCGCGTTAACGTAGTCCATTGGCCATGTCGTGGTTCAAGCGCGAGAAAGCAGGGCCGGAGATCCCCGAAAAACCTCCTGAGGGGGGGCGGCGGGTCCGCACCGAGGGCCTGTGGCTGAAATGCGAAGGCTGCCGCCAGATCATCTGGAAGAAGGACCTGGAGGCTAACTGGAATGTCTGCCCGAAGTGTGGCCGCCACATGCGCATGGACGCCTTCCAGCGCCTCAAACTCCTCCTCGACGGGCCCTGGGAAGAGTTTGACGCCGATCTGCACTCCTCCAACCCCCTGGATTTCGTGGATTCCAAGCCCTACAGCGAGCGCCTGGAAGCCATGCGGCAGTCCACCAACCTATTCGACGCGCTGATCTCCGCCGGCGGCACGCTGGCAGGCCGCCCGGTGCTCATCTGCGCCATGGACATACGGTTCATCGGCGGGAGTATGGGTTGTGTGGTCGGCGAAAAGATCACCCGCGCTATCGAGCGCGCCATCGCTCAGAAAGCCCCTTTGATCATCGTCTCGGCCTCCGGCGGCGCACGTATGCAGGAAGGCGCTGTCAGCCTGATGCAGTTGGCCAAAATTTCCGCCGCCCTGATGCGCCTCGACGAGTGCCGCGTCCCCTATATCAGCGTGCTCACCGACCCCACCACCGGCGGCGTCACGGCCAGCTTCGCCATGCTGGGCGATTTGAATATCGCCGAACCCGGAGCACTCATCGGCTTCGCCGGGCCGCGGGTCATCGAGCAAACCATCCGCCAGAAACTGCCGGAAGGGTTCCAACGCGCCGAGTTCCTGGAAAAGCACGGCATGTTGGACGCCGTGGTGCCGCGCAGCGAACTGAAGACTTATATCGCCCAGGCCCTGCGCTTCCTGGCCGGCTGATCCGGCTCCGGCCGGCGTGCGAGATGAACTATCCCGATTCCGTTCAGTTTCTCTACGCTCTCGGTAACGAAAACAAAACCGCCAAGTTCGGTTTGGAGCGCATCTCGGCGGTGCTCGAGGCCCTGGGCGCGCCGCATCGCGCCGGCCGATTCGTGCACGTGGCCGGCACCAACGGCAAAGGCTCCACTTGCGCCATGATCGAGTCCGGTCTGCGCGCCGCCGGTGTGCGCCCAGGACTGTTCACTTCCCCGCACCTGCTCGAGCCAACCGAGCGCATCCGCATCCAGGGTCGCCCCATCAGCCCCCGGGACTTCGTGTCCGCCTTTAATCGCGTGCATGACGCGGCCGAAGCCCTGCTGCGGGAAGGTCGCATCGACCTGCATACTACCTACTTTGAGACCGTCACCGCCATGGCTTTCCTGGTTTTTGCCGGGCAGGAGATCGAAATCACGGTGCTGGAAGTCGGCCTGGGAGGCAGGTTGGATGCCACCAACGTGGTGCACCCCGCACTGGCCGTCGTCACTCCGGTGGACTTCGATCACGAGGCCTGGCTGGGCAAGAGCCTGTCCTCCATCGCCTTCGAAAAGGCCGGCATCCTGAAGCCCGGCGCGCCCGCGGTGTTCGCCGCGCAGCGTCCGGAAGCCGCGCGCGTGCTCGAGGCGCGCGCCTTGGAACTGGGCGTCGAGGTCACGTATACCTCGGAGTGGCAAGTCAGCGGCCTGGAGCTTCATCCCCGCGGCAGCCGCTTCCATGCTTCGCGGAACGGCGTCACGGTGGCAGTCGACTGCCCCCTGGCCGGCGAGCACCAGGTGCAGAACGCGCTCACCGCCGTAGCTGCCTTGGCACGCCTGGGTATGCCCGCCTCGGCCATCGAACAGGGCATCGCGCAAGCCTCCTGGCCTGGCCGCCTGGAGCGCGTCTCAGACGACCCGGAGATTCTCCTGGATGGCGCCCACAACCCTGCCGGCGCCCGCGCCCTGGCTGCCTATCTCGATCGCTTCTATGCCGGCCGGC
>JAJPJX010000144.1 GCA_021324015.1 Solibacteraceae bacterium
GCCATGCGGGACGCCATCCGCATGTCCATCGATCACCTGAAGGAGAAGGCCAAGAAGGACAAGAAGGTCCTGGTGGTGGTCACCGACGGGAACGACAACAGCAGCCTTATCAGCCTGGAGAATCTGGTGAAGAACGCCCAGCAGAGCGGCGTGCTGATCTACACCGTCGGCTTGCTGAGCGAGGAAGAGCATCGCGAGGCCAAGCGCGCCAAGCGCGCCCTGGAAGCCCTGGCGGAGGCCACCGGCGGGCAGGTGTACTTCCCCAAGGAAGCCGCCGACGTGGACCGCATCGCGCACCAGGTGGCCCACGATATCCGCAACCAGTACATCATCACCTACACCCCTTCGGACCAGAAGCTGGACGGCTCGTTCCGCCAGATTCGCGTGGTGGCCAACGGCCCTGGGCGGCCCACCGTGCGCACGCGCACCGGCTACTACGCCACGCCGGAGGCCGCGACCTCGGCCCGCAACGCCTCGGGCGGGCCTTAAACTCCGCATGCTGCGCATCCTCTGGCGACTGGCGCGCGGCCACCGGCTGCGTCCGTGGCGCAGCCCTTACCTGCGCTGGCGCATGGAAACGTACTGGGGAGTGCATGCCGACCAAGTTGGCTTTCGGGAGTTCTGGAGGTTCGCTTGGGACCGGCGCGCGGACCTGCTGCGCTATCTGAGGTGGGCGGAGAGGATGGATCGCGCGCGCTGAAACCGCGGCGGGCGCCAGCGGCCGGTTGTCCCCTCCGAACCGCCCGGCCGGCGGCGCCCGCCGGGGAGCCTTACTTGTTCGGCTTGGCGGCCGTGCTGGACGAACTGGCGGACTTCTTGCCGTGCTTTTTGGTGGTGTGCTTCTTCGCGGTGGTCTTGGACTGGTTGGCCGGCGCGGGTTTATTCTGCGCGGCAAACGTGAACGGCGTCAGGGCCGCGGCCATCGCGATCGCAAGGAACGTCTTCTTCATCGGGTCTCTCTCCTCTAAACGGGGCCTTTGTGCTCCGTTCAATTCCATGTTGCGGCCGGCAGCCCTACAATACGATAGCCTCGGCGGGCTAATCCGGCGACCGATTTGCGGGATGGGGCATACCCGCAATTCGGCCCGCGGATTAGACTCGGCGGGGGATACCTGGGCCGGCGATTCCCGCCCATACTGAAACCGGAGAAGATGAAGAGGTGTTCACCTGGAAGCCGCGGCAGGCCGCCGTTCCCCGCGAAATCACACACCGGGCCATTCTGCGCGTGCTGGTGGGCGGCTTCGCCCTGGTCATTATCCTGCTGCTGACAGCCGCCTTTATGGAACTGCGGAACATCCGCTCCATTCGCGAGAGCGCCGCGGCGCTGGTCGATGACCAACTCGTAACCAATCGTCTCCTGGACGAGATCCAGCATCAGGAAGCCATCCTGGGCGAAGCCTTTTCCACGCTGGCTCGGGACCCGGACTCGGTGGAGCCCGACCGCATTCTGGCGCAATTGGCTGTGGCCGGCGAAAACATCGACCGCATCGTGGAGGCCGGTCTCCAAACCCCGCAGCAGCACTTGTGGCGGCAGCTACGCGAGGCCTCACAGGCCTTCTCCGCCGAAGCCCGCCGCATCCTCTCCATCGATGAACCCGAGACCTTTGCTTCCCCCGAGCTGTTCCGCCGGCACGAGCGGGTGATCGCCGTGACGGCGCGCCTGATCGCGGCAAGTTACCGCCGGGCCGTCAGCGAGCAGAACGAGGTGGATCGCCGCTCGGAGACGCTCCTGCGCGAGTCCATGCTGCTGCTGGGCGCCTGCCTGGTGCTGGCGCTGGCCATTACCGCCGCCACGGTGCGCATGACCACGCAATTATTCCGGCAGATGGAGTGGCAGACTGGAGAACTCAGCCGTGTTTCCTGGCACCTGCTCGAGGATCAGGAGACCACCGCGCGGCGCTTCTCCCACGAGCTCCACGATGAGTTAGGCCAGTCCCTCACCGCGGTGAAGGCCAACCTCTCCGCGCTCGAAGCCGCCGGCGGCGGGGACCCCGGGCGCCTGGCAGACTGCTTCCGCCTGGTGGACGAGGCCATCGGCAACGTGCGGCAGCTTTCTCAACTGCTGCGCCCCACGATTCTCGACGACTTCGGGTTGGATGCCGGACTGCGTTGGCTGGCCGAAGGCTTCACGCACCGCACTGGCATCGAGGTGGACTATCGCTCGGACCTCCAGGGCCGGTTGCCCGACGAGACCGAAACCCACCTGTTCCGCATCGCCCAGGAGGCGCTCACCAACGCAGCGCGGCACTCCGGCGCGCGCAAGGTGGAAATGTCGCTCGAATCAGCGGGCGGCGAGATCCGCCTGCGCATCCGCGACGACGGACGCGGACTGCCCCCCGTGGACGGGCGGCGTGCGGAAGGCCTGGGCATGACCGGCATGCGCGCCCGTGCGCGCAGCGCCGGCGGCGAGTTGCGCATCCGATCGAAAGAGAACCAGGGACTGGAGATCGAAGCCCGGGTTCCGGCCCAAGGCGCGAAACATGCGAGAGAAGATCCGTATCCTGTTGGCTGACGACCATGCCGTAGTGCGGCAGGGGTTCAAGATGATTCTCGGCTCACAGCCCGATCTGGAGATCGTGGGCGAGGCGGGCAACGGCCGCGAAGCCGTAGAACTGGCCGAGCGCCTCCAGCCCGATGTGGTGGTCATGGACGTGGCGATGCCGGAACTGAACGGCATCGAGGCCACCCGCCGCCTGGCGGCTTCCGCCCCGCGCACTCGCGTACTGGCGCTGAGCATGCACAAGGACTCGGTCTACGTGCGCGAGATCCTGCGCGCGGGCGCGCGCGGCTACTTGCTGAAAGACGCCCTGGCCGCCGACCTGCTCAGCGCCGTGCGCGCCGTAGCCCGCGGCGAAGGCTACCTCAGCCCGGCAGTCTCCGACGCGGTGCTCAACGACTACCGCCGCCACGTCACCGACCCCGTGGACCTGCTCACCAGCCGCGAGCGCGAAGTGCTCCAGATGATCGCCGAGGGCAAAACCAACAAGGAGATCGCTGGCGTGCTGAACCTCAGTGTCTACACCGTAGACGCGCACCGCGGACGGATCATGGAGAAGCTGAACGTGCACAACGTGAACGAACTGGTGCGCTTCGCCGTCCGCCATGGGTTGGTGGATTAGGACGAAGGGACCTCATCCCGTCTTCCGCGCCCGGCGCGCCAGATAGTGCTGGTCCAGCGCCTGGCGAAGGAAGGGTTTGATCACGGCCTGGCGGCTGACATTGAGCTCGCCGGCAGCCTGATCGAGTTCTCCCAACATGGATGCCGTGAAATCCACGTTGACTCTGGATCATCGCATCTCTGGTCCTGATAATACGGGCGGGAGAAGATCTCCTTCGCCTCCTCAAAGCCGATGCCGCGTTTCGGGTTCTTTCGCAACGCCTCGCTTTTCGCTTTGCTGAAACAAAACCTCACGCGCCCGCAAGTATAACAGCTATACCAGAGTTAGCCGAACCGCTCCAGCCACAGCACCCCGATGGCGATGGTCGCCAGTGTCACCGGAATGCCTACCCGGGCGTACTCCCAAAACGTGATCTCGACCTCCGGCCGCGCCTTCTGCACCACGATCAGGTTGGCCACGGAGCCCAGAATAGTCAGGTTGCCCGCCAGCGTCGAGGACATGGCCAGGGTGAGCCAGGCGTGCGGCGGATTCGCCAGGCGGGGGACGAAAGGCTTGAAGACCAGCACCGCAGGCACGTTGCTCACCAGGTTTGAGAGCAGGGCCGCGAAAGCGCTCATGACCGCCGTGTGCTCCAGATGGAAGCGCGCGGCCCAGGCGAACAGGCCGGCCGAAAACGGCGTACTCTCCATGGCTGCCACCACGATGAACAGGCCCACGAACAGCACCAGCAGGGACCAATCGATTTCGCGGTATATGCGCTCGGGCTTTACCCGCCGGGTAATCAGCAGCAGCGCTCCGGCCACCAGCGCCACCTTGGCCACCGGCCAGCCCGCGAAGAAGAAGCAGATCATGCCGCCCGCGGCGGCCAGAGACTTGATCACCAGCGGGCGGTGCACGCGCACGGCGTGCGTTTGCGGCGCCAGCGCCTCCTCCGCGCGAAATTCAGTGCGGTAGGCCAGGGCGATGGCCGCCACCACCACCACCAGTCCGGCCAGCGCCACCGGCGCGAGCGCCAGGGTGAAGGCCCGGTAGCCGATGCCGGAGAAGCTGCCGATCATCATGTTCTGCGGGTTGCCGGTGATGGTGGCCACGCTGCCGACATTCGAGGCCATGGCCACCGCCAGCAGGTAAGGCGCCGGGTTGCGCTCCAGCCGCCGCGTGACCTCCAGCACCAGCGGTGTAAGCACCAGGCACATAGTGTCGTTCACGAAAAAGGCCGAGAACACGCCGGAAACCAGGGCGACGGCCACCAGCAGCACCAGCGGCCGGTGCGCGTGCCGCACCACCCAGGCGCTCACCAGCGTGAAGAAACCCGAGAGGCGCAGGTTGGCCACCACGATCATCATGCCGAACAGCAGAATAATGGTGTCGTAGTTGATGGCTGCGTAAGCCTGTTCCACGGTCAGCACGTTGAAGGCGATCATCAGGCTCGCGCCGATGATGGAGGCGCCGGTGCGGTCCACCCGAAAACCCGGCAGCCGGCCGATGGCCAGCACCAGATAAGTGAGCGAGAAGATCACTAGGGCGGTCAGCACGGGGGTCGGCGGGCGGCGGGTATAATCAAGGGAGTTGCGCTTCCATTCCATCGTAGCCCAGTCACGCGGATGTCCCGATACCTATTTTTCTTTGCGGCCGGGTTGCTTATGATTCCCGGCGCCCGCTCCGAAACGGCACCCCTCGAGTTCCGGCGCCTCGCGGACCGCTTCTTCGAGGAAGCGTACTTCCGCTACCACCCCACCGAAGGCACCAGCGCCGGCTTCCATCAGTACGACGTTCGCCTCGAAGACTACTCCGCCGCCACCCGCCGAGAGGAAGCCGCTCTCCTGCACACCTTCCTGGGCGAGTTTGAAAGCCTGGATGCGCGAAGTCTTCCGCCGGAGGCCGCCGCGGACCGCGAGCTGCTGATCGCCCGCATCCGCTCCATGCTGCTGGATCTGGAAGAACTGCGCTCCTGGGAGAGGAATCCGGACTCCTATTCGAGCGGTGTCACCAACAGCATCTTCGGGATCATGAGCCGCCGCTTTGCACCCCCGGCGGACCGACTGCGAGCGGTGATTGCGCGTGAGAAGGCCATTCCGGCGGTGTTCGCGGAAGCCCGCGCGAATCTCAAAAATCCGCCGGAAATTTACACCCGGATCGCCCTGGAACAGTTGCCCGGAATAGTCTCGTTCTTCCGCAAGGATGTGCCCGCGGCCTTCGCGGAGGTCCGCGAACGCGGCGCGTGGCCTGAATTCGAGACCGCCAACCGCGCGGTGATCGAGGCGCTACAGGCCTACGGGCAGTTCCTTCAGAACGACCTCCTGCCGCGCTCGCACGGCGAATTTCGCATCGGCGCGAAGAACTACCGGCGCAAGCTGGCGTACGACGAAATGGTGGACACGCCCCTCGATCGCCTGCTGGCCATCGGCGTCGAGGACCTGCGCCGCAACCAGGAGGCGTTGCGGGAAACCGCCGCCAAAATCAATCCGCGCGGCGAGCCGCGGCAGATCCTCGAAGACCTCGAAAAGGAGCATCCCGCGCCGGACCATCTGCTGACCACCTTCCGCGACGTGTTGAGCGGATTGCGCGATTTCATCGAGCAACACGGCATTGTGGATATCCCCTCGCAGGTGCTGCCTATTGTCGAGGAGACGCCGCCCTTCATGCGCGCGCTGACCTTCGCTTCCATGGATACGCCGGGGCCCTTTGAAAAGGTGGCCAAGGAGGCTTTCTTCAACGTGACGCTGCCGGAGGCCGGGTGGGGCCCGCGGCAGGTGGAAGAACACATGGCGGCCTTTAATCGCGGCACCGTCATCAGCACCGCCATCCACGAAGCCTATCCCGGGCACTACGTGCAGTTCCAGTGGCTGCAGCAGGCCCCGTCGAAGACCCGCAAGCTGCTGTGGGCTTCTTCCAATGCCGAAGGCTGGGCGCATTACTGCGAGCAGATGATGCTGGACGAGAGCTACCACTCGGGCGACCTGGGGCTGCGCCTAGGCCAGTTGCAGGACGCGCTGCTGCGCGACGCCCGCTACATCGTGGGACTGGAGATGCACACCGGCCGCATGACCTTCGAGCAGGGCATCGAGTTCTTTATGAGGGAGGGCTACCAGACGCGCGCCGTCGCCGAGCGCGAAACCAAGCGCGGCACTGCCGATCCCACCTACCTGGTCTACACGCTGGGCAAGTTACAAATCCTCAAGCTGCGCGAAGACTACCGCCGGATGCAAGGCACCCGCTTCCACCTACGCGAGTTCCACGACCGGTTCCTCCGGCAGGGGGTGCCCCCAGTTAAAATTATCCGCCGCGCGCTCCTGGGCAACGATTCCCCCGTGCTATAAGGGCAGGCGGAGATGAGGCGCTTACTGCCGGCCATGCTGATGTGCGCAACTCTTCCCCCGGCGGGTGCGCAGCCCGCCGCCGACCTCGCCCTGGTGCACGGCAAGATCTGGACCGTGAACGAGGCCCGCCCGCTGGCCCAGGCGCTGGCCTGCCGCGCCGGCCGGATCGTGGCAGTGGGCTCCGACGCGGACATCCACCCTTGGATCGGCGGCGCCACCAAAGTGGTCGATCTGCATGGGCGGCTGGTGGCGCCGGGCTTCAACGACGCGCACGTGCATTTCTATACCGGGGGCCGCAACCTCACCAGCGTGCAGTTGCGGGATGCGCGCAGCCCGGCCGAATTCCGCGCGCGCATTCGCGAGTTCGCCTCCAAGCTGCCCCTGGGGCGCTGGATCACCGGCGGCGACTGGGATCACGAAAACTGGAGCCCGGCGGAATTACCCGCGCGCCAGTGGATCGACGGGGACACACCGCAAAATCCGGTCTTCATCAACCGTCTGGACGGGCACATGGCCCTGGCCAACTCGCTGGCGCTGAAACTGGCGGGCATCACGCGCCAGACCCCCGATCCGCCGGGCGGCGCCATCGTGCGGGATGCGCGGGGCGAGCCCACCGGCGTGCTGAAGGACGCCGCCCTGGAGGCCGTGAACCGCGTGGAGCCGCCACCCACGCCCGCGGAGATCGCCGAAGCCCTGCGCGCCGCCATGCGCTACGCGGCGGAAAACGGAGTGACCAGCGTGCAGGACATGTCCGCCGCGCCGGAGATCCTGCGTGTCTATCAGGATCTGCTGGCCGCCGGCGAACTGACGGTGCGTGTCTACGGCGCCCAGCCGCTGGCCTCCTGGCAGCGCCTGGGGGGCATCGGCCTGCACGGCGCCTTCGGCGGCGACAAGCTCAAAATCGGCCTGCTCAAGGGCTTCGCCGATGGCTCACTGGGCTCCACCACGGCGCTTTTCTTCGATCCGTACCTGGACGCCCCCCAGACCTCCGGTCTGGCCTCCGATGAGATGATCCCCGAAAGCAAGATGCGGGATCGCATTCTCGATGCCGACCGCGCCGGCTTGCAAGTAGCCGTACACGCTATCGGTGACAAAGCCAATCACCTCATCCTCGGCATGTTCGAGCAGGCCGAGCGGCAGAATGGGCGGCGCGACCACCGCTTCCGCATCGAGCACGCCCAGCACCTGCGGCCGGAAGACATCCCGCGCTTCGCCCGGCTGCGCGTGATCGCTTCCATGCAGCCGTATCACGCGATCGACGACGGCCGCTGGGCGGAAAAGCGCATCGGCCCGGAGCGCGCCAAAGGCGCCTACGCCTTCCGCGCGCTTCTGGACGCGGGCGCCGTGCTGGCTTTCGGTTCGGACTGGTTTGTCGCGCCGATGCAGCCGCTGATGGGCATCTACGCCGCGGCCACGCGCCGCACCCTGGATGGCAAGCATCCCGAAGGCTGGGTGCCCGAACAGAAGATCAGCGTCGCCGAGGCTATCCGCGCGTACACCATGGGATCAGCCTACGCCGCGTTCGACGAACACAACAAGGGCTCCCTCGAGGCCGGAAAGCTAGCGGACCTGGTCGTGCTTTCCGACGACATCCTGACCATTCCCCCCGCTGAAATCGCCCGCACCCGCGTGGTGCTGACCGTCTTCGACGGGAGGATTATCTACCAGAGATAACGGCTCAAGGCAGCGAAACCAGGAAAGGAATCATCTGGTTGGCCCGGGGAGAGCCCAGGCCGGTTACGAAATCATAGCCTGCGCGGGCGTTGCAGATGTAGCCGCATTCGCCATTCGTGCCCAGGATGATGTCGTGGTACAACGACGGCGCCAGGTACATGCCAAACTGCGGCTTGTCCAGCGTATTCTTTCCGGCTGACACTCGCACCGAATTGGCGATCGCGAACAGGGCGCTCCATTGCGGCGCTCCAGCGCTGGTGCCGCCCACCTGATACCACCCGTAGGCGCCGCTGATCGGCACCGAATCGTAGACCGCAACTCCGGTCGCCGGGTCGCCGTTATACGCCACGTCCGGAGTGCCGCGCTTGCCGAACTGCTGTGCGCTGGCCTGATAGGACGGCTCCGTTTCGAACAAACTGAGGCCTCCGGTGCTGTCGCTCCACGCGGTTTCGTACAGGTAGTTGCCTATCTGTCCCAACACCAGCGTCGTCCCCCCTACGCCCACGACCAAAGGCGAGGTTGCCGGATAGCTCACGCCGCCGAAATTGCCGAAGTCGCCCGAGGAAGCCACGAAGGTGACCCCCTTGACGTTGAAATGCGCGTCCGCCAGGAGTTGCCCCAGGTATTCGGTGCCGCCCCAGCTCATCGAAACCACGTGCGCACCGTTTTGCACGGCGACATCCACGGCCCTGTACAACTCCACATCGGTGGCGCTGGCGCCTTCCACCAGCAGGATCTTCGCTTGCGGCGCGATGGCATGCGCCCATTGGACGTCCAACGAGATCTCCAGCGCCCAGTTCGAATCCACCGGAGGGGGCGTCCCGGCGGCGTATATCTTCTGGAAGCAGCCGTTGGCAGTGGTGCACGGCGGCAGGTTGAACTGCTGGGTGAAGACGCCCAGATCGGCTTCGGCATTGGGATCGTCATACGCGTCCACAATGGCGATGACCTGGCCTTGTCCCTGGTTGGGAACCTGGTTGAAGCCGTAAATCCGCTGCATCGTAGAGGGCCCATACGGGAACGGCGCCAGCGGCAACGACAGGCGCTTATTGACCCGATACGTCGTGTGGAAACTGTGCGAGGCCTGGACCTGACTGGCCTGGCCCCAGACCTGCAAGCAACCAGCGGTGAGCAGGCAGGGAAGTGCACATGAGCAAAGTCGCATAAACGGACTACGTTCTCCTATGGGAACGTAGTCTAGCAGAGTGCGGGGCCAGGGGGACCCGGCCCCGCGTTTCGTTTTTCGGCGGCCCGATCTCAGCCCGCCTAGTGCTGCACCCTGCCGATGAAAGTTCCCCAGTTGGCGTAAAGTGTCCGCGAGAGGGGCGGGATATACTCCGTGGCGATCCACAGGCCGCGCTGCGCGTCCGCGGTGGCCGCGGAGTAGTCGCCCCAGCGCGCCACTTCGGCCGGCGGAGGCGGAGGCGGATAGAACTGCGGATAGCCTGTGAATCCGTCCTCCGGAAGCACACCCTGCGCCGCCAGCACGATATTTCCCGTGCCGTTGACGGCATCCAGGTCCACGTAGGCCGCGCTAGGATAATAATCCGGTCCTGCCAGCGTGAACACCATGACGCCCGGGCCAGGACCTCGGAAGACGGTGGAGCCCACCGGCACATTCGCCACCAGGGGCGATGGATCTCCGGAGGTACCCGGCGGCAGCACGGCCACCGAAGGAAAGATCACGCTGTCGGCGCCCGCTGCTACATATCCCTGCTTCACCATCAGAGCCGACAGTTGCCCGCCGCTGAGAAACGGCAAGACTCCGAAATAGGCCACCCCGCACACCGGTGAGCCGCCCGGTCCTTGCACGATAGTATTCACGGCGCCCCACAGCAATCCGTTGGAATACACCGCCTGGTTCATCCGGTCGTCATTGCTCGAGATCATGGCGATCGGATCTCCCAGCGCCAGGCCCAGCGGGATGGGGCCCGGCTTCTGCTGCACGTTGGGCGGCTGGCCGTATACCTCGCTTTGCACGATGGTCTGGAGCAGGTGGACCTGCGGCGTCGGCGATGTCAGCGAACCGGTATTGGTGATCGCCCAGACCGCCAACTGGTTGTCCAGCGTGCCGTTGAAGTCCAGCGAGCTGAACAGGTACTCCACCCCCGGCGTGGGCATGGCCCCCGGCGGAGTGGTGGCGGGCTGTATGGAATACGCCGGGTTCCCCGTGGCCGTCAGATTATAGAAGTGCACGAAGGGGAACGGCTTCCCCGCCGCCAGCAGCAGCTTCGAAAGCGCATACACCTGCGCCCCGTTGAAGTACGCGCCGAACGGGTTCAGGGAGAACTCGTTGGTGCTGATATAGAAGCCGTTCGAATCGGCCCCCATGAGCGGCTGGTCGCCGAAGCATGGGCAGCCGGGGTTGCTGGGAGTGCCGTTCTGTCCGTCGTCGGTGGTGTCGATGCTGTACAGGAGCCAGCCGTTCACGGGGGTGGAAGTGCGGCTGACGGCGATCTCCACGTGACTCCGCCCGAAGCTGCCGTCCGGATTCACGTCAATCTCCAGAATGGTCACGAACCAGCGCTGGAGCATGGAATCGAAATATACCCGCGGGTCGCTCAGGAAGGGACCTGGCGGGGCGTTGGTGGGGAACTCCGGCGGCATGTGGAAGAACTCGTTGAACGGCGTGGGGCCCGCCACGAGGATGCCGGTCTTCGCGCTATACGCCGCGATGGCCAGGTTGACCCCCTCCACCACGAAGCCGTTGCCCGCCGCCAGCGCCTGGTCGGGGGGCTCGACGTCGAGCTGGGAGTTGAAGTAAATCCCCGTTCCCGCGGCCACCTGGTTCAGATCGGTCAAGCCGTTGAACCCGGCGAAATTCGGCCCCGGGCTGACCACCGGCGAGGGCGGGGGGGCCGGGATGGACAGGCCGGAAGCCTTCCAGCCCAGCAAGGAACGGTTCTTGGGGCTCAAGAACGGCTTGGCCCGGTGCCCGCGAGAGCTAACCGCGGCGTTGCTCGCCGAAGGCGCCGCGATGCCGATATCCGTAGTGCCTTCCAGCCGCACCACTCCCATGGTGGTTTGTTGTCCGAACGCAGCCGGCGACCCGCACCAGACCACGCAGCCAACGACAAGGAGTCCAACGGTAATGCGCATAGTGATTTCCCTCCGAGACCGACCCAGACGCGTCGATATTCGCATGTTCGCCGCGCATTTTCAAGCCCCTGGCCGGAGTATGTCAGGAGTGCCGCTCGCACAGAGGCGCAAGTATGAATTACGCGAGTTTCGCGAGGACGGCATCGAAAAGCTTCTTGCAGTTAGGTGCAGCCCTTTTGACCCGGCTTGGGTCGATGCTCTCCAGCAGGTACGGAGCGTGCCTGGTCTTGTGGTATTTGCCCTTCTGCGTGTTTCTGGTGGCCGCTTTGAGCCCATCCTCCAGATCTTGCTTGGAAATCTGCTCCACATTCGGATTTGCCTTCAGCGCCCCCACCTTGAAGTCCCCTCCGTAATATTTTTGGAGGACGTCCTTGTCGGCATGAAACCAGGATTCCATCATCTCTACCATCCAGAAAATCGATTCCTCGTGCGATTTGTCCCAGCCATGCCTGGCAACAAGCGCCTTCGACAACTGGCCGTCGTCGGGAGCGTCGCTATCGAGCAGCAAAATGTTCCAGGAGTTGCGATGCGTCCTGATCGCGATCCCAAAGTCTCGTGCGGGCGTCCCCCCGGTTGCGATCAATTCCACCACACAGGACACGGACCTCGCCCGCTCGATAATCTCACGAAGGAAAGCGTGAAAACCGGGCCGTAGGTTCCCGTGGCCTTCATAATAGATGCGGATCTCAGTCGCCAACTACCACCGTCCCCCACCGATTTCACCCTTCCGCCAAAGCTCGCCAAGAGTGTAGTGCTCCAGCCATTCGTCGAGCTCTTCGGCCGTGAGCCGCTTGCATTGCGTACCGTTGTCGAAGTCGCGCTCGCAGACCAGCACGCACTCCGGATGGGCCGAGAGCGCATCGATCAAGGCTTCGGAATGCGTCGTGATGATCAACTGCACACTCTCCGAGGCTTCGAGCAGAGCCTCAGCGATGAGCTTCAGGGCATCCGGATGCATGCCCAACTCCGGTTCTTCGAGACAGACGAGTGGCGGCGGTGAGGGATTGAAAAGCGCCGCCAACAGGCAAAGGAACTTCAGCGTGCCGTCGGACATGCGCATCGCCGACAGCGGCTCGGTGAGCCCTGCTTCACGCAGAAAGGCCTGCGCGAGACCTGCGCCCACGCGTACCTTGATATCCTCGAAGCGCTCACAAAAACGCTGCATGTACTCTCTGATACGGGTATGAGCACCTCGGAAATCCAACTCTTGCAGCACCAACGCTAGATTATCGCCGCCTTCGCTAAGAAATTCCTTCGGAACGGTTGTGGAGATCCCTTGCCGGGCGCCCGAGCCAACCCCCGTCCTGAATTCCCGAAATATCCGGATGCGTTGCAGATGTTCGCCCAGACTGGTGATCGGGGTGGGATCGATCGGGCTCTTGTACTGCGCAAGGACCGACGCTATCGGCGACACCGCCATGGTTGGCGGAAGCCCCTGGGTGAGTGCCAAAGCTTTGGGCCCGAATTCAGCCCTGTTGGAGGTGCGCCGAAAGTAGAGGCCGGAGTCAGGGCTTGCAGTGAGGCCGTCCTGCGCCAGCGACTCATCGAGGATCACGAACCCACTGGCGTCTTCGGAAAAGTCCAATCGATAACTGAGTTCGCCGGTCTGCCGGCCGCTGAGCAGCCTGACGTCACACGCCAATGACCCGATCGGAGACGGCACCCGATCACCCAGCCAAAGCCACTGCCGGACCCCTCCGCCGCGCAGCAACTCCGCCTCAAGACTTGCCGGCGCCGCCTGAAGCAGACTGATCGCCTCAATCAGATTGCTCTTCCCCACAGCATTCGGACCGATAAGGACGTTCAGCCGGTCCAGTTCGATGGTGCTGTCTTTGAACGACAGGATGTTCTTCAGCGCCAGCCTGCGGAGCAGCATACCATCCTGATGGTAATGGATTTCCGCGCAGATCGGCGAATCGTAGGCCCCGCTCCGCCTGTACTAGACTGGAGACTTGGAACCCGTGATCCTGGAGCGGTTGGAGGCCCTGGGGATTCGCCTGCTGACGCCTGACGCCAAAACGCACTACCTGTTCGCCCGCGACCAGTTCTTCGCGCTCGTGGAGCGCCGCGGCGACGGCGCCGTCAATGTCGGCAGCACCGGTCTCTGGACCGGCGCCGGCATGGCCTTCCTGGTGTGGCGCGAAGACCGCGCATTCTTCGCGGCCAAGGGATCGGAAACCCCTGCGGAGCCGGGCCAGGTGGAAGAACTGCGGCGCTTCTCGGGAGATTTGCAGCGCGCTCTCGCCCGCGGCTGAGCATCTATGGAGCCACCCGTCCCCCGCCTGCTTGGCCCCCCGGATATCCCCGCTGCCATGGACCTCAAGAAAGCCGCCGGCTGGAACCAGACCGAAGCGGACTGGCGCAACGTGCTGTGCCTGGCCCCGGAGGGCTGCTTCGGCATCGAAGCGGCGGGCAGGCTGGCGTCCACCGCCACGGCCGTGCGCTACGATCGACGCCTGGCGTGGATCGGCATGGTGCTGACTCATCCCACCTGCCGCGGCCGTGGCTTTGCCCGCCGGTTGATGGAGCACGCCCTCGAGCACCTCGCCGCGCACGGTTCGGAATGGATCAAGCTGGATGCTACCGACATGGGCCGGCCGCTCTACCGGAGGCTGGGCTTCGAAGACGAGTGCCCCATCGAGCGCTGGGGCCGCGGGGCGGAGGCGGCCGTTTCCGCCCCACGGGTTGCCTCCTTCGCGCTGGACGAGTGGCGCTCGCTGGATGCGCAGGCATTCGGCGCGGACCGTTCCCGGTTGCTGGCCACGCTGGCTCCCTGCGGCTCGGCCGCCATCCCGGGTGGCGGTTATGCCATGGCCCGCCCGGGGGCCAATGCCGCGTACTTCGGCCCGTGCGTGAGCCGCTCGCCCGAAGCCGCCCGCCAACTGCTGGGCTGGTTCCTGGCGGGCCATCCCTTCCAGCCGGCCTACTGGGATCTGTTGCCCGAAAACACCGCGGCCGCCGAACTCGCGCGCGAGTTCGGCTTCGCCCCTCTGCGCCGCCTCGTGCGCATGGTCCGGCCGGGCGTTGCCGGCGCCGCCCCCCTTACGCACCACAACTCGCACGTCTACGCCATCGCAGGATTTGAATATGGATAGATCCATTACCCTCGACTGGGTCCAGGTACCCCTCAAAGAACCATTCCGCATCTCCAACGGCTCGGTGGACGTCAAGGACGCCATCGTGGTCTCCTACCGGCAGGACGGCGTCACCGGCTACGGCGAAGCCTCGCCCATGTCCGGAGCCTTCTATTCCGCGGAGACGCCCGAATCCACCTGGAACGCGCTGGAAAAGCTGGCGCCCGCGGTGCTGCGCGATCGGCGGGTGGATCTGGATACCGTCGTCGCCGGGGAGGCCTTTGCCAAAGCCGGCCTGGTCGGCGCTCTGCTCGACCGCGATCTGCGCGCCTCCGGTACGCCCCTGTGGAAGTGGCTCGGGTCCTGCGACCGCCCGGTGCCCTCCGGCGTCGCCATCGGCCTCTTCGACACCATCGAGGAACTGCTCGACCGAGTCGGCCTGTACGTGAGCCAGGGCTACCGCCGGGTCAAGATCAAGATCATGCCGGGCTGGGATGTGGAGCCGGTCTCCCGCGTGCGCGAGCGCTTCCCCCACACGCCGCTGATGGTGGACGCCAACGCCGCCTACACCCTCGCCCACCTGCCGGTGTTCCGGGAACTCGACCGCTTCGGCCTCATGATGTACGAGCAGCCGCTGGGCCGCCATGCCCTGGAAGACCAGGCCGAACTGGCGCGCGCGGTCCGCACGCCGCTCTGCGCCGACGAGTCCGCCGACTCCCTGGAAATGCTGGAGCGTCTGATCCAGCTCGGCGCCGCCGGCATCATCAACATCAAGATCCAGCGCGTCGGCGGCATCCATAACGCACGCCGCATGCACGACCGCGCGCAGCAGGCCGGCCTCCCCTGCTGGATGGGCACTATGCCCGAGTTGGGCATCGCCTCCGCCGAGGCCGTGCACCTGGCCACGCTGCCCAACTTCCTCTACCCCACTGACGTGGAGGCCTCCAGCCGCTGGTACACCGATGATCTGATCGACCCTCCGATCACCGTTACCTCCGACGGCTTCCTCGAGCCCGCCATCGTCAACGTCTCCGTGGAGAAACTAGACCGTTACTCCCGCAAACGTGCGACATTGAAATGACGGCCCATGCGCAAGCTGTACTACTGGAAACTCAAGCAGCGCGAGATCAAGCTCGGCGAACGCACCGTGATTCTGGGCGTGCTCAACATCACTCCGGACTCGTTCTCCGACGGCGGGAAGTACCTGGAGCCGGACCGGGCCTTCGCCCGCGCCATTGAACTGGAGGAACAAGGCGCCGACATCATCGACATCGGCGCCGAATCCACCCGCCCCGGGGCCGCCCCCATCTCGGCGGCGGAGGAATTGCGCCGTCTGGTTCCCGTGCTCAAACGCCTGAAAGGCCAGCTCGCCGTGCCCATTTCCGTGGATACCTACAAGGCGGAGGTGGCCGAGCGCGCCCTGGATCATGGCGCGGAGATCATCAACGATCCCTCAGGCCTCACCTTCGAGCCGCAACTGGCCCGCGTGGTCTCTCATCACAACGCCGGCCTGATCGTGAATCATATGCGCGGCCGACCGGACACCTGGGCCAAGCTGCCTCCCCTGCCGGACGTGATGGGTACCATCACGCGCGACCTGGAAGCCACCGTCAGCCGCGCCCGCCACACCGGCATCGAACGCACCCGCATTGTCATCGACCCCGGGATTGGCTTCGGCAAGCGCAAGGAGCAGAACTCCGAAATCGTCGCCCGACTGGCCCAGTTAGCCCAGTTGGATCTGCCCATCCTGATCGGCCCTTCCCGAAAATCCTTCCTGGCGCATCCCACGGAGAAAGAGACGCAGTTTGCCACCGCCGCGGCCGTGGCGCTTTCCATTCTGTCCGGCGCCCACCTGGTGCGCGTGCACGACGTTCCCGAGATGCGCGCCGCGGCCGATGTGGCCGACCAGGTGCTGCGCAGCCTGCCCGCGTAACGTTCCTGGTCTTTTCCTCACACTCCCCGGGGCATCCGGAACTCACCCGGCAAACGCCTCGCCATTCGGTTGCGTCACAATGGCAGTATGCGGTCCTACGTTCGTAACGGATTCTATTTTCTGATTTTGAGCGTGGTCCTTCCGCTGGCGCAGCCGCGCATGCGGCCCCAGGAGTACGCCCTGATCCTGCGCGATCCCGCCCTGGCGCGGCAGGTTGGCTCGCGGCAGGCCCTGGCCACGGCCGATGCCCGCAACCGCCTGCGCACGATCCACCAGGCGCAGGACTCACTGCGGCGGGAACTCGCGCGCCGCAAGATCACGGTCACCGGCGCGGTCGACACCCTGCTCAACGCGGTCTTCGTGCGCATCCCGCCGGAGCGCGCGGCCGAGCTCGCCGCCCTGCCGGGCGTGGCCCGCGTGGTCTACATGCCGCCTCTGCGCCGGCATCTCGACCAAGCCGTGAACCTGGTGAACGCGCCCGCCGCGTGGAACCTGCTGGGCGGCACGGGCGCCGCCGGAGCGGGCGTCAAGATCGGGGTGCTGGACACTGGCATCGACCAAAACCACCCCGCCTTTCAGGACTCGTCGCTCACGCCGCCTGCCGGCTTTCCCAAAGGACGCCAGCAGGACCTGGCCTACACCAATAACAAGATCATCGTGGCGCGCAGTTACGTGGCCACGCTCTCCGATAGCGATCCGAATTACTCCACACCGGACGACACCAGCCCGCGCGACCGCTCCGGCCACGGCACGGCAGTCGCCATGGTGGCCGCCGGCGCGCAGGCCGCCGGACCCATCGCCACCATCACCGGCATCGCTCCCAAGGCCTGGCTGGGCAACTACAAGGTATTCGGCACGCCCGGGGTCAACGGCGATCGAACCACCGGCGCGGCCGTCCAGCAGGCGCTTCAGGACGCCTTCAACGACGGCATGGATATCGTGGTGCTGCCTTTCGGCGCCGTGCCCACCTACGGCTACCTGGCCAAAGACTGCGGCCAGAATGGCACGGACATCTGCAATCCCGAAGACTATACGCTGGAAACCGCGGTGGCCAACGCCGTCAGCCAGGGTATGGCCGTGGTGGTCTCCGCCGGCAACGACGGCGACTCCGGCAGCCAGTTCCCCACCCTGAACACCATCAGCACGCCGGGGATCACGCCCACAGCCATCACCGTAGGCTCCGCCACCAACGCCCACGTCTTTTTCAATACCGTCAGCGTTGCCGGGGCGAGCGTGCCCGCGAATCTCCAGAACATCAACGCGGTGTTCGGGGACGGCCCGAAGCCGGCGTCCGCGCTTACTGCGCCGCTGGCCGACGTGACGCAGGCGCAAAACGACGGCTACGCCTGCTCCGCACTACCTTCCGGGGCCCTCAGCGGCAAGATCGCCCTGATTCAGCGCGGCAACTGTTCCTTCTCCATCAAGATCAACTACGCGCAACAGGCCGGCGCCGTGGGCGTGATTCTCTATCAACTCGCCGGACTGGACTCCGTTTTTCGCCAACTGGGCGCCGGCAATACCGGCATCCCCGCCGTCATGATCGGCAACACCGACGGCGTGGCGCTGAAGAATTATCTGCAATCCAATCCGGGCATCTCCGTCACCCTCAACCCGGCCTTGCGCGCGATGAGCGCTTCGCCGGCCACCATGTCTGATTTCAGCTCCCGCGGTCCCACCATCGGCGATTCCTCCATCAAGCCCGACCTGGTGGCCATCGGCGCGGAACTCTACACGGCCACCGAACGCTCCGACCCCGGCGGCGATCTCTGGGATCCCAGCGGATTCACGGGTGCGAGCGGCTCCAGTTTCGCCGCGCCCATGGTGGCCGGCGCCGCCGCTCTGGTCAAGCAGCGCAACAGCGGCTTCACGCCCTTGCAGCTCAAATCCGCCGTGGTCAATACCGCCACCACCGACGTGACGGACGGCTCGGGCCAGGCCCGCGTCACGGCCGTGGGCGCAGGCAAATTGAACGTTGGAGCGGCCGTCGCGGTGGGAGGCACCGTGGACCCGGCTACTCTCTCGTTCGGGGTGCTCACCCAGGGCGCGCTGCCCATCAACCGCACGCTGAAAATCACCAATACTTCTTCCGCCGCGGCCACTTTCAGCCTGGCGGTGGCGCGGCGTGATTCCGACAGCAACACGCAGCTCACCGTATCGCCCTCCAGCTTGAGCGTCAGCCCCGGCCAGCAGGGAACCGCCACCGTCACCCTGCAAGGCAGCACTCCCAATCCCGGCTCCTATGAAGGCACGATCACCATCGGCGGCGGCGGCGGCACCAGCTTGCGCGTGCCCTATCTCTACCTGGTGGGCGACGGCGTGCCGTTCAACATTTTCCCCATCATCAACGGCAGCTTTATCGGCGTGGTCAACGATCAGAACTGGCTGGTGGGCTTCAAGCTCGTGGATCAGTACGGCGTTCCCGTGACCAACCAACCTGTGCAGTTCAACGCCGCGAGCGGTGGAGGCTCCGTAGGCGGTTCCGACGCAACGACCGACAAGCTGGGCATCGCCGCAGCCAATGTGAACCTCGGACCCCAGGTGGGTGACCAGACCTTCACCGCACAAGCCGGCGGCCTGACCGTGGAATTCGATGCCTATGCCCGCCAGCTTCCCACCATCGGCTCGGGCGGAGTGGTGAATGCCGCCAGCGGCCAGGTGGGCCAGGGTTTGGCTCCCGGCTCCTACATTTCTATTTACGGTTCGGCCCTGAGCGACGCCACTCAGGCGCTCAGCACCAGTTCGCTCCCCCTGGCCATGGCGGGCGTCAGCGTGAGCTTCGACGCTCCCGGCCTGAGCCTGCCCGGCCGGCTCTCCTTTGTCAGCCCAGGGCAGGTGAATGTGCAAGTCCCCTGGGAGTTGCAGGGACTCTCCTCCGCGCAGATGAAGGTCTCGATCGACGGCATCCCCAGCGCGATCTACTCCATCCCGCTCTCCGATTACGCCCCGGCCGCCTTCGAGTACAACGATACGGGGAGCGGCCGTCAACTGGCCGCCGTGCTGGACGAGAATTACGCGCTGGTGACCGTGGCCCATCCGGCGGTCCGCGGCCAGGTGATCCAGGTCTACGCCAACGGCCTGGGACCGGTGAACAACCGACCGGCGTCCGGGGAGCCCAGTCCGGCACAACCTTTGGCCACCACCCGGGTTACTCCCACGGTGACCATCGGCGGGCAGGCGGCGCAGGTGCAGTTCAGCGGGCTGGTGCCGCCCTACGTGGGACTCTACCAGATCAACGTCACGGTGCCCCAGGGCGTCTCCTCCGGCATTCAGCCGCTGGTGATCTCGGCGAACGGCGTCGCCTCGAAGACGTCGAATTTGCCGGTGCAGTAGGCGGGCTACACTGGAAAAGAGGTATGAAGCGCTGGTGGGTGCTTCTGGCGGGGCTCTCCCTGCTGGAAGGGGAAGTCATCCCGAACCGTTACATCGTGGAGATGTCCGAAGAGCCGGTGGCGGCGGTGGCGGTGCGCGCCGCCCGGAGGGGGCAGCGGATAAGCCTGCAAGACGGGACCGCTCGGAAGCAGCGGGATCGCGTTCGCGCCGCGCAGCAGGCCCTCCGCCGCCAGGTTGCGGCGCTCGATGGCGCCGTCCTGAGCAGCGTGGAAACCGTTGCCAACGCCCTGCTGGTGCGGATCCCGGACGCCCGCGCCGCCACCCTGGCGCAGGCGCCCGGCGTTCTGAAAGTGCACCCCGTGCGAGCTTTCCGCCTGCACCTGGATCACGCCCTGCCGTTGCACAAGGTGCCGGATGCCTGGAGCCTGGTGGGCGTGGATCAGGCCGGCAGGGGCATGAAGATCGCCTTCATCGATACGGGTATCGATATCAATCACCCCGGCCTCCAGGATCCGTCCCTGCCGGTCCCGGACGGCTTCCCCAAGGTCAACGCGGATAGCGACAAAGCTTTCACGAATCAGAAAGTGATCGTGGCGCGCAGCTATGCCGCCATGTTCGTCAAACCCGATCCGGATACTTCTGCCCTCGATCATTCCGGGCACGGCACGGCCACCGCCATGGCCGCGGCGGGCGTCCAGAACACCGGCCCGCTCGCCGTGATCAGCGGCGTAGCGCCCAAAGCGTACGTCGGAAGCTACAAGGTCTTCGGCTCCCCCGGCGTGAACGACAACGCGCCCGAAGACGCCATCCTCAAGGCCATCGACGACGCTGTTTCCGACGGCATGGACGTGATCAACCTGAGCCTGGGCACCGACATCGCCCCGCGCCCGATCGACGACCTGGAGGTCCAGGTCATCGAGCGCGCCGCAGCCGCCGGCGTCCTGGTGGTGGTCTCCGCGGGCAACAATGGGCCCGACCCCATGACCATTTCCTCGCCGGCCACCGCTCCTTCCGCCATCGCGGTGGGGGCATCCAACAACGACCGCGTGTTCGCCACCTCGGTCACCATCACGGGAGGCGGGCCATACCTGGCCATCCCCTCGAGCGGCCCAGCCCCGTCCGCCCCGGTCACCGCCCCGCTGGTGGATGTCTCCTCCCTGGGGAACGACGGCATGGCCTGTTCCGCGCTGCCCGACAGCAGCCTATCCGGCAGCATCGCCCTCATCCTGCGCGGCGTCTGTCTGTTCGAAGACAAGCTCAACAACGCGCAAAAAGCCGGCGCCGTGGGCGCTCTGGTCTACACCGACCAGGAACGCCCCGATCCCATCATTATGTCGGTGGGCTCCGCCAGTCTTCCGGCAGAGATGGTCAGCTACTCCAACGGCCTGGAAATCAAGAAACTGGCCGGCAGCGCGCTGCAGGCCACCCTCAGCTTCACCCTCGGGCCGCTGTGGGTGGATCCTAACCGCCTGGCCGGTTTTTCCGCTCGCGGCCCGGACACCAACGGCGCCATCAAGCCGGACCTGGTGGCCGTGGGCGCCAACCTGTATACCGCCGCGCAGAAGAACGATCCGGTGGGCGATCTGTACGATGCGAACGGTTACGTGGTGGAACAGGGCACCAGTTTCTCCGCCCCCCTCGTGAGCGGCGCTGCCGCTTTGCTCAAAGCCGCCCGCCCCGGCCTCACCGCCGCGCAATACCGCTCTTTGCTGATCAACAGCGCCGCCCCCGCCTGGCTGGATAGCGCTACACCGGCGCGGGTCGCGGAGGCAGGCGCCGGCCTGCTGGACGTGAGCGCCGCCATTCGCTCCACGGCCGCCATCGCTCCCGCGTCGCTCTACTTTGGCGCCGGCGGGCCGGATGTGAGCGCCACGCAGAACCTGTCGATCACCAACCTCGGCTCCGCCGCGGAGACCTTCCAGCTTTCCGTGGCGCCGCGCGATAACGGGCCCGCCCCTGCCTTGCCGACCGCTTCGATTCAGCTCGATCCCGGCGCTTCCGCCTCCATGACCCTGACCTTCTCCGCCGCCTCGCTGCCGCCCGGCCAGTACGAAGGCTTTGTCACCGTCCAGGGAACCAACTCGGGGGTCCTCAGCCGGCTGCCCTACTTATATGAGGCCGGCTCCGGCACGCCGCAGTACCTCACCGTGCTGCATACGGCCTCGGACCTGAAGGCCGGGGGCCAGGCGTCCAATGCCATCATCTTCCGCATCACCGACGCCGCGGGGCTTCCTCTCACCAGCGTCGAGCCCACGGTCTCCGCCCTCTCGGGCAGCGGCCGGGTGACCCGCGTGCGGAACCTGGACAGCGCCAGTCCCGGAGTCTTCGGCGTCAGTGTGATGCTGGGCGCGCTGCCCGGGGCAAACGTATTCCGTATCCAGGCCGGCGCCCTCACCCGGGACGTCGCCCTCACCGGAAACTAACGGACATTGGCCACTTCGCATGGCAACTCTCGAAACCGCTCAACCCGCCGGACTTGATCTCCAGGCCCTCTACCGCGCGTTGCTCCTGCCGCGGGTCATCGAAGAGAAGATGCTGCACCTGATCCGGCAGGGACGCCTGTCGAAGTGGTTCAGCGGTTACGGGCAGGAGGCCATCGCCGTGGGCTGCGCCTGGGCGCTTGATCCGCGCGACTACATCCTGCCGACGCACCGCAACCTGGGCGTCTGGACCACCCGCGGCGTGCCGCTCCGGCCGCTGTTCTGCCAGTTGATGGGCAAACAAGGCGGCTTCACGCACGGGCGCGACCGCACCTTCCACTTCGGCCTGCCCGAAAAGCGCCTGATCGGCATGATCTCGCACATGGCGGCCATGCTGCCGGTGGCCTGTGGCTTCGGCCTCGCGGCGCAACTCAAGCGCGAGGATTTCGCGGCGCTGGCGTTTTCCGGCGAAGGCGCCACGCGCGAAGGCGACTTTCACGAATCCCTCAACCTGGCCGCGGTCTGGAAGCTGCCGGTGATTTTCGTGGTCGAAAACAACGGCTGGGCCATTTCGACCCCCGCGCGGGAAGCCATGGCCGTGGAGAACATCGCGGACGCCGCTGCCGGGTACGGCATGGCCGGCGAAATCGTGGACGGCAACGACGTGCTCGCGGTGGTGGAGGCCGTCGGGCGCGCCGCCGCCCGCGCTCGCCGCGGCGAGGGCCCCACGCTGCTCGAAGCCAAGACCTTCCGCATGCGCGGCCACGAGGAGGCCTCGGGCACCAAGTATGTCCCGCCGGAACTGCTGGAAGCCTGGGCCGCCAAAGACCCCGTCCAGCGGTTCACGGATCTGCTGCTGGCCGAGCGCGCCATCACAGCCGGCCAGATCGAGCGCCTGCGCCGGGAACTCGCGGCCGTGGTGGACGAAGCCGCCGAGTTTGCGCTGGCCCAACCGCAGGTAGAAAGCACCACCGAAGCCGAGCGCGCCGCCGTGTTCGCCCCCGCCCCCGCGCCCGCGGCGCCACCCTCCGGCCCGCATACCGAAAAGCGCCTGGTGGATGCCGTGCGCGAGGGCCTGTGGCAGGCGATGGAGCGCGACGAGCGCGTCGTGCTACTGGGCCAGGACATCGCCGGCTACGGCGGCGTCTTCAAGGTCACCGAGGGTTTCCTCGACCGCTTCGGCGCCGCGCGTGTGCGCAACACCCCCGTCATCGAAAGTGGCGTGCTGGGAGCCGCGCTGGGGCTGGCCGTTGAAGGCTTCCGCCCCGTGGTCGAAATGCAGTATGCCGATTTCATCACCTGCGGCTTCAACCAGGTGGTGAACAACCTGGCCACCACGCACTATCGCTGGAACCAGCCCGTGAACGTCACCATCCGCGCGCCCTTCGGCGGCAACCTGGGCGCGGGGCCGTTCCATTCGCAGTCGCCCGAGGCCTGGTTCTGCCACGTGCCGGGCCTGAAGGTGGCCGTGCCCGCCACGCCGCAGGACGCCAAGGGCCTGCTGCTGGCCGCCATCGCCGATCCCAACCCGGTCCTCTTCTTCGAGCACAAATATCTCTACCGCGCCGTCAAGGGACCCGTCCCGGATGCGCCCTACGAAATAGAACTCGGCCGCGCGCGCCTCGCCCGCGAGGGCCGACACCTCACGCTGGTCACCTGGGGCATCGGCGTGGCATGGGCCATGGAAGAAGCCGAGTACCGGGAGCGGCAGGGCGTCTCGCTAGACGTGATCGATCTGCGCACACTGGTCCCCTGGGACAAAGAAGCCGTCCTAACCTCGCTGGCCAAAACCGCCCGCCTGCTGGTGCTGCACGAAGCCGCGCTCACCGGCGGCTTCGGCGCTGAGATCTGCGCCCGCCTGGCGGAAGAGGCTTTCGCCCTGCTCGACGCGCCACCCGCGCGCGTGGCCGGCGAAGACATCCCCATCCCCTTTTCTTCGACGCTGGAGAAGAAGATCTACTCCGCGCAGTCGCGCCTGCGCGCGGCCGTCGAGCGCCTGCTGGCCTACTGAGACCGCAGCCTGAGCATCGCCGCTGCGAACTTCGCCTACCTGCTCGGCTCTGAACGCGGAGATGTCACGGTTCCTGAGGGAGCCCGGCACGCTCTTCACAACGCAGGCCTTACGTGGCCAATGAGGCCGGCCTTGTGACGGCGCCGATTTGTGCTATTAAGGAATCCGTTCACCCGCGGAAGGCTGTCCGTCCGGCGAATCTGGCTTGCGTGCCTAAACGCTCCTCGATCCTAAGAAACTGATTGAACTTGGCGACGCGTTCGCTGCGGCAGCCGGAACCGGTCTTGATGTGGCCGGCTCCCGTCGCCACGGTCAGATCGGAGATGAACGTGTCTTCCGTTTCGCCCGATCGGTGGGATACGAAGCAGCGGTAGTTGTTACGGCCAGCCAGTTCAATCGTGTCGAGAGTCTCTGTGACGGAGCCGATCTGGTTGAGCTTGATCAGCACGGCGTTGGCCACGCCCTTCTCGATCCCTTCCTGTAGGATTCCTGGGTTCGTGCAGAACAAGTCGTCCCCGACCAACTCGATTCGCGACCCCAGCGTCGAGGTGAGGTCTTTCCAGCCGCCCCAATCGTTCTCCCCCATGCCGTCTTCGAGCAGGACAATCGGATACTGCTTTACCCACGATTCCCAGATTTTGATCAATTCCTGCGGCGAAATTGCCTTTTTGGTCGACTTGAACAGCACGTATTTCCCGTCGTCCCACATCTCGCTGGCGGCAGGGTCGAGGCAAAGCGAAATGTCCTCGCCAGGCTTATAACCGGCTTTGACGATCGCTTCCAGGATCAACTCGACGGCCTCGTCGTTCGATTTCAGATCCGGCGCAAACCCACCCTCGTCGCCGACGGCCGTGCTGTAGTTCTTCGCCCGCAGAACCTGCTTAAGAGCGTGGAAGGTTTCCATTCCTTTGCGGATCGCTTCCGCGAAAGACGGTGCGTTGTGCGGGGCAATCATGAACTCCTGGAAATCGACGGTATTGTCGGCGTGCTTGCCGCCATTCAGCACGTTCATGCACGGGACAGGCAGCGTGCAGGCGTTCGCCCCGCCGAGATATCGGTAGAGAGGCAGGCTGTGAGCGCGCGCAGCAGCGCGCGCGGTGGCCATGGAAACCGCGAGAATGGCATTCGCCCCGAGCCTCGCTTTGTTGGGTGTGCCATCGGCCTCGATCATTGCTTGGTCGATAGCCCGCTGGTTCGTCGCATCCCGGCCCGCCACGGCCGCCGCCAGTTCCCGTCCGATATGGCCTGCCGCCTGGGTGACACCTTTCCCGCCAAAGCGATGTTTGTCGCCGTCGCGCAATTCGACGGCTTCCTTTTCGCCCGTCGATGCCCCGGAAGGCACGGCCGCCATGCCGGTCGCACCGCCATCAAGGGTTACCTCGGCTTCTACGGTTGGGTTGCCTCGAGAATCGAGAATCTCGCGGCCCACAACGCTGACGATTTTGGTCATCTATGACTCCTTGTTTGGATCGAATGAGCAAGCTCCAAAATGAAAAAAGCCCCTACTCTACCGGTAGGAGCTATCAGAACCGGTTGCCCGGAACGGTCAAAGGTGATGCTCCATCACCTGTGGGAATGCCAAGCCCGACTATACCGCATGGCATCGAGGCGGACAATGAGCGATCGGCGGTTGGCCCGGGCCGCACCGCGACCTTTTGGGTTACCCCGATGAGTCTGCTGTGGCGGGCGGAACGCGTCCGTTTCTCAGCACGAACGCCAGATCGTCGAAGACGGTTGCGGAGAGCGGAAGCCGCCGGAGCTTTTCGATCGTGCCTTCCACGTCATACGCCACCGATCGAAGGGTGATCTCCCCGTCCTCCCAGATCGCATAGCAGGCTTCCGCCCGGCCGTGCTTCGGCTGGCCGACGCTACCGGGATTCACCACGGTCTTTTCACCCTGCGTGCGTTGGAAAGGCACATGCGTATGTCCGGCGAGGACTACGGCGCACCGTTGCGGCGAGTCCGTAAACCAGAGGTCCGAATCCGCGGTCCGGTATTGGTATAAGGGGTCCGATGGCGCGGCGTGGCAGAGCAGAAAATGCACGCCCGCGACTTCACAGGCAGCCGTCAGCGGTAGTCCGCGGAGATAAAGAAACTCGTCTTCATTCAGCACAGAACGGGTGTACTCGCAGGTTTCCTTCGCCATGGCCCGAAAGCGAGCCGAGCAGCGCGAATCCTCGCCGAACCCCGCGGCGTGATCGTGATTGCCGCGCACAACCATCCCCGCGTGGTCGCGAACGTACCGGATCGCGGCGGATGGGTCCGGACCATAGTTCACCAGGTCTCCGAGAACCCACAGTTGCTGGAAGTCCGTGGGGAGCGCCTTCAGCGCCTCCAAGTTCGCATGCAGGTCGGAGATGATCAGTATCCGCATCGCTCACCTGTGCCGTTCGAGATGGCGAAACAAGCCCCGGTGTCGTTACCCTGGCGCGGCCAGCGCATTTGCACCGGCGAAGCCCCCACTGTATCCTCGGGGGAGGCGGTGGAGTTCGCTGAACCGCCGCTTCCTGTAAGCGGCCAATGACTCCTATGGCGAGGATCGCTGTATGGAAACCGAACTGCCACTGGTCGGCATGGCCAGAGAACAGCAGCGCCTCTCGGCCGCCTTTTCGAGGGGCGAATCCCTTTTGATTCTCGCTCCCCGGTGGTGTGGCAAAACGCGTCTTATTAAAGAGTTGCTCCGCGCACAGGAAACGGGTCTCTACGTTGCCTGGGAGTCCACTCTGCACGGCCTGCTGCTGGCGATGGCGCGGCTTCTCATCGACACCGGCCATGCCGGATTCCTCGGCCGGGTCAAGCCGGGCGCCGACCCGAAGGCGTGGGTCTCCAGGCAAACCAGCATTCATCTGAAGGGCCTTCTCTGGAGCGCCATGGAAAAGATGCCCGTGCCCCTGGTTCTGGACGGAATCAGTCGCGCCGGATTTCCTGCCTATCGCTTCCTCCAAAGGATCTATCACACACCGGGGATGTCGGTTCTGGCGACCGCGCGCGATCTGGCCGCGATGGGGGTGTTGCACCGCCTGTTCTGGGATCCGCGGCATATCGTGCATATTCCCCCTCTGAGCGAGCGCGAAGCAGCGCACTTATTCGATCTCGCCGCGGCCCATTTCCACTTGCGCGATCTGGACCTGGAGGAATTCCGCGAGAAGGCGTTGGAGAGTGCGGCTGGGAATCCGGGATGGATCATCGAGATGTGCCGGCTGGCCACGGAACCCCAATATCTCGCGGGCCGGCATGTCAAATTCGCCCCGCTGCGAATCGACACGCTCATCAGGTTCGCAGGATAGAGCGCAGCGACCGGACCTTCACGAGCATTGCGAACTGCTCTGCCTCCCGCCGCCGTTCTCCCGCGACGGGGATCAGCCACGACACCTCCCCGGCCACATCCACCTGGACGTGCCATTCATTCTCGTGCGGTGCCACCCGGAGATCCTGAACCGTTCGGAGCGGAGCATAGGAAGCGATGCGTCCGTATTGCAACCGTGACCCGCGGTAGCGGTCCGTGACCCAGATCAGCCGGCTGCCGGTGTTGACCAGAAGATTGCCTGGAGTCCAGCGCGTTCCCTGCAGCGGCCAGCGTCGCCTGAACCCGCGAGGCCGTTGGAAAAATCTGGCGGCAACGGATTCCCCCGGATCGAGTTCGTCCGCCAGGGCGTTCGCGAATCTGGTGTCGAGTTCGTCACCAAGCGCAGCCTGGGGCGCATCGGCCTGCTCTGCGGCGCCGAGCCATCTGCTGCGGAACCGCCGCATGAACCGTAGAACGGCCGGCAGGCCCCGCGTGTTGTACGGGATCGTGCTGGGGAAGCCGGCGCCCCTGAAATCAAGCCATCCTTTCAACAGCATGTGCCCCGATGCAACGGAGGAAATCCGCTCGATTTCGCAGTGACGGGGGATCTCGTTGGCACGCGGATGCGCTATGGCCCAGAAGGCAGAGGCACCCAGCAGCAAAACCCTGGGCGGATACGCGGATCGCCCGAACCAATCCGGATCGTCCCGCGGAAGAAATATCCCAGCGTCAAAGCTAGCTGCGGCGTGGGGCAGACGGAAATCCCTTGGGCAGTCGGCCGCCGATTGCAGATCGAAGGCCACGATGTAGTTCCGCGAATCCATGACGGTGCGGCCGCTCCGGCAGGGCTCTGTCTCAGACGACTGCGCCTGGTGCGTCTTGCCTGGCCAGTTCATCGCCCGCGGCGCCGGCCAGAGCCGCGAGGTCTTCCCGAAGTGCCTCTTTCTCCTCCGCGCCCGGGGCCTGATCCCCCGCCAAGCGCGCCAGTTGCGCCCGGTACGCATCGGCATAGCTATCGAACCGCGCTTGCAGCTCGGCCAAGGTTCGCCGCACCCATGCCTGGAGGACGCGCTCATAAGTGGAAGCCGCACCTGCAATCTGTGGTCCCACAGTCTTCTTAATCCGCCTCTCAACCCTTCCAGCCGCCCACCGGCGGCCTAGCACCGATGCCGCTGCGCCTGGCCATATATCGATTTCCAACTCACCCACGTCGAACCGCGGCATGTTCTTCACCACGTCCGACAGTTCGTCGTCCTCGGGCCGGTTTTCCATGTCCAGCAGCCTCGCGGCTCTGGTGAGAGTGCGGCCTGCCTTTCGAGCTGCCTCTTCGATCAGAAGCGCAATCCGGGCCGAGTCTTCGGCCGCGGCTCCCTCCAGCCTTGCTTTCAGATACCCGCTGCTTTCCGCCGGGCTGAGAGCCATCTCCCCGGCCGTCACAAGCGCCGCGGCGGCCCTCCGAATCAGGCCGGCGGCGGAATCGCGAAGCTCGTCTGTCAGGCGCGCGCACGCGGTCCGCGTTTCTGCAATCGTTCCCGCGGCCCTTCTCAATTCGGTCTCCAGGTCGCGCCGCTTCGCTGCACCGGCGCGGCCGCGGTCCGGCCGTCTGGCGCGCGCCCTTAGCGCCGCTTCCACTCCCAACCTCAGGGCGCCGATCTTGCGGTTCAAAGATTGGCGTGCGAGTTCCGTGTGGCGGTCATACAGCGCGAGGATCTCGTTTTGAAGCCAGTTTTCGAGAAGCCCGGTGTGGCCCGCCTTGACGCTGATCGCGTGCACCGGCGGACTTACGCCCAGCTCTGATCGGATAGCGTCCGCCATGTACCGGAGGGCGCGGTCCCGGTCGTCCGGAGACAGCAGATCCGCCTTGCTCAACAGCACGGAGGCCGGAGTTCCTGCGTCATAGAGCGTCTGAATCGTCGCGAGGTCGTCGGCGGTCAGCGTGGAGCCAGCGTCCACGAGCACAATTCCCAGGTCGCATTGTGGCAGATAGGCTCTGGTTTCCGCGGCGCCCGCCGTGGCAAGCGACCCAAGGCCAGGCGTGTCCACGTAAACGATACCTGCATGAAGCCGCGCCGCCGGCAGTTCCACGACGATCCGCGTCACGTGCTCGCGGTTCGAGGGATTGAGCTGCTCGGTGACCAGTTCAGCCAGGCGCTCGATGCCGAACTGTTCCGGTTTCCGGTCCGCAAACCAGGCCGTGGCGCGTGGCTCGACGCCGTAGACCAATCGCGTCGGTACGGCTGTAACCGGTGTGACGCCTACCGGCAGGACGTTCTGCCCGGCGATGTGGTTCAACAACGACGACTTTCCGGAGCTTACACGCCCGAAGACCGCGATTTCGAAAGCCTGTGTCTCCAGCCGGTCGATGATCGTTGCCAAGGCCGGGCGGAACTCCACCAGGCCGTGGCGATTCATCGCCCGCTCGATCACCTTCACCAGCGCAACGTCGCTCCCGGCATCCTCGAGCCTCCGCAGCCGCTTCTCCAGGTCGGCGGAATGGCCTTGCGCCAGGTAGGCGTCCAGCCGCGAGGCGATTCCCTGCATCTCGTCCACCAACCCCGACAGCTCCGTGGCGGCGTTCGGAGCGACTTTCCCGTAGCCGGCCATGCGCTTGGGGCGGACCTCGTCGAACGCAATATCGACGAAGCCCAGCGTCACCCGGATGGAGTGCACCGATCCAAATTTCGGAGCGGGAATCGGTATGCCCTGGCTTTCGAGAATGCGCACGATCTGGGCGCGCATCCTGGCGATATAGTCCTGAACCACCTTCGCCTGGGCCGGCGAAATATCGGACTTGAACTGGGGAAACGGGGATTTCGTTTGCGAGGCGGAAAGGACTGCTTCAATTTCCGAGAGGAGCTTGTCGGCGTATTGGCAGCTCGTAAGGAGATGCCCGCGCTGAAACGGGTTCAGGCCGTGACCATCGAACTCGTCGTCCATCGTGCTCACCTAGTCCCGCCGAAGGACCCGGTAAAGGCGAGCACCGAACGCCGCGCCGCCCTGGATGGTCCTCGGTAGGAGTCATCTTCCCCGCGGGCAGGGGCGGTTGCGGCGAACTCCAACGCCTGCATCTATTATGGCTTAGGCCGGGTGGGCGGTCAACGAAGTATAATCAAGGCAGACGTTGGTGATGGAGCTCACCATCAACCGTCTTGAGTGCATCTCAGGAATGATAGCTCCTACTGGTGAAGGGCTATGATACTGAGAACGCACGCACCGTATTCCGAATCAATCATTGGCGAGAGTCCGTCCTCGCCCGAATTCGAGTCCGCGCTCCCGCTCCAGCCAGCCTTGGATCTGGCGAATGAGCTGGCAGAACGGTATGAAATTGCCAGCCTGTCCGGCCTGCTCGGAACCACGGCCGCAGCCATCGCGCAGAACCGCATCTGCGTCGCGGTGTTTGGCAGGTTTAAGGCCGGCAAGAGCAGCTTCCTGAACGACTTCATAGGCCGGGAGATTCTGCCGGTCGGCGTCGTCCCCGTGACAGCCGTGGTGACGGAACTGCACTACGGGCCGCGGGAACGCGCGCGGGTACTCCTGCGAGGCGGGCGGACCGTGGAAGTACCCGTCGATCAGATTCGCTCTTACATTTCCGAACGGGAGAACCCTGAGAATCGAAAGGAAGTCGAGCTGATCACCGTGGAACTGCCGGAACTGCGCCGGTTTCCGGGTCTGACCTTCGTCGATACGCCGGGGCTCGAGAGCGCGCTGGCGCATAACACCGACGCGTCGATGAATTGGCTCCCCAATGCGGGCCTCGCGCTGGTGGCGGTCAGCGTCGATCCGCCTCTCTCGCAGCGCGATATCGACTTGCTGAAGAACCTGTACGAGTACACGCCAAAGGTGGCCATCCTGCTCACCAAGGCGGACCTCCTGAACGACCGAGAGCTGGCGGAAGTCGTCGAGTTCGTAAGTGCCCAGCTCGCCAGGAATTTACCCGGAACGCCCCAGGTATTTCCGTATTCCACGCGACCCGGTTTTGAGCGGTTCCGGCAGTGCCTGGAAGACGTGCTCATCGCGGGCACGTTGCAGCGCTTCGCGGATGAAAGGGAATCGATTCTCACCCGAAAAATGGATACGCTGCTTCGGGAATGCGGGGACTACCTCGCCCTGAGTCTCCGTTCGGCGGAAGCAGTTCAATCGGAGCGCCAGAGCTTGAAGCATCAGGTAATCGGCGAGCGGGAGATCATCGCCGAGGTGAAGGCGGAGATCCGGCTGGTGGTGCAGCACGCCGCGGCGGGAACGCGGTCCGCGGTCGGCAATCGGCTCGAGACGTACCAGGGCGACCTGGAGCGCTCGCTGTTGCAGGCGTTTGACGTGGAATTCCCGAAATGGACCCGAAGTCTCGGCACGATGCTTTCGGCGTTCGAGATCTGGCTCGAACGTGCCTTGCGCGATGAGCTGACCGTGCTGTCGGTCCGCGAGCGCAGCTCCTTCATTTCGCCTTTACACAAGGTGCAGAAGCAGGTATTTCGCGCGCTGCAAGAATTCCGGGACCGGCTCTCGGAGCGCACGATGCGGGCGTTCGGCGTTCCTCTGCGAACCACCGAAACGGGGATCGCGGTGGCCGAGCCGGCCGCCCCAAACATACGGATCGGGAACGTCTTCGACAGAAACTGGGAGCTATTGTCTCCCATCCTCCCGGTATGGATGATCAGAAACCTTGTGCGGCGGCACTTTGCGCATACGATTTCCGATAAGATTTACCAGAACCTCAGCCGCTTGAGCGCGCAGTGGGAAGAGTCCATCAACGAGGCTCTGTGGCGTGCCGAGAAAGAGGCCGGGCGGCGGCTGGACGAACTGATTGCTACGATGGAACGGTTGGTGGAGAAGAGCGGCAACGAGCGCGCGGAGCAGATCCGCGCTGATATGGAGCGCCTGGTGCGGGCGCGGGCATCGCTCGATTCCTGACCCCTGCAAGAGCGGCTCGGTCCGGTGGCGGAGACTACGATGCGAACGGTGAAACAGGCAAGGCTCCTTCGGCTGCATTTCAGCGAAGGCGACCACTACAAGGGCAAACCGCTTTACGAAGCGATCGTGAACCGGTGCAAGGAACTGAAGATCGCCGGCGCGACCGTATTCCGCGGCCTGGAGGGCTACGGCGAGACCGCCGAGATCCACCGCCACCACCTTGTCCGGCGGGACCAACCCATCATCGTCACCATAGTCGACACGGCGGAGAATCTGGAACGCTTGATTCCCGAGGTGGAACAGATGATGGACACGGGCCTGATCGCCACCTCGGACGTGGAATACATTCGGGTGGAAAAGCCGTCGCCTGGCACGGCGGGCGGCTAAACCTTCAGGTACGGCCGCAGGCCTTCAAATTCAAAATCGATTTCGCGTACCGCCGCGGGCGTCAGTTCCGTGCTCTCGCGGCGTGAAAAGGCGTGTTTGAACACGCCGCGCTTTTTCATGATGTAGGGGCGGGTTCCGGCGATGTGCTCTGCGGTGTAGACCAGCAGCAGCCGTTTGCTGAAAATCTCCCTCGCCTTGGCTTCCTGGCCGGAGTGATAGAGATCCCACATCTGCACGTCGATATCGGGATATAGCGCCTCGGGCATGCAGCCGTCGCAGCCCACGCGCATTTCGTAGAGACCGACCGGCCCGCTGAACACGCGTTTGATGGCCGGACGCGCGGCGGCCAGCGCCGGGATTCGCTCGTAAATGGGGCTGTGCTCCTCCTTGACGTAGCCGAAATGCGGGAACTCGCGGCCCATCTCGATCAGGAACTCCACGGTGGGATTGATGTCCGGCGCGCCGCCGCTGGTCTGGATGAAAAACGGCCGGTGCGTGATGTCCGCCAGCGCGCGGTAGTAGTCGCGGAAATCGTCCAGCGTTTTGGCTTCCGTGGGCGGAATGGCGATCAGCGCATCGGGCGCCAGTTCTTCGGCCAACTCCGCATATTCCAGCGCGTCTCTTTTGGTGGCGCCTTGCACGCCGAGAACCAGCGCCGGGCGTTTCCCGTTGGCCGCCCGTGCAAGGACGCGCATCCCACGGCGGCGCTCTTCGCGGCTCAGGAACTTGTATTCGCTGGCAAGCTGGGGCCAGACCATGCCGTGGGCTCCGCAGCGATCCATGAAATCGACTTCTTTCGCCAGATCCTCGTAGTCCACCTGGTTGGCGGGCGTGAAGGGCGTGGCCATGATCGGGAAGATCCCGCGAAGGGGCTTCTCCGTGGCGGCGCGGAGGCGCGCGGCTGCGGTGGCTCCCATCAGTTGCAGGGCTTGGCGTCGGGTATACACGCACGGCATGGCCGCCATTATACGCGCGCCGCCGGTCCGGCGCAGCCCAAAAAGGCAGCCCGCGGCACAAACCGTGCCCATCCGTTAGGGATGCGAGGTTTGTTGCTGCCGCACCTCCAGGCGCAGCCGGCCCGCCGCCACCACCGCCAGCGCGGCGAGAGCTTGCATGAAGTAGCGCAGCGGCTCGGCGGGATGGAATTTGTGAGCCACAAACGAATCGGTCAGAATCATCTCCATGCCGACCCGGCCCAGAATCGCCGCTCCCAGGTAGACCACCAGCGGGTAGCGGTCCATCAGCCGGGAAAGCAGGTTGCTGGCGAACACCACCAGGGGGATGCTCAGACCCAACCCAAAGATCAGGAGGCTCAGGTTTCCTTTGGAGACTGCGGCGATCGCCAGAATGTTGTCCGTGGACATGGTCACGTCCGCGGCCACGATGTACCCGACGGCTTTCCAGAAATCGTGGGTCACCCGGGCGGACGCCGCATCGGGCATCGCGTCCTGCAACAGCCGCACGGCGATCCACAGAATCAGAACGCCGCCTGCCAGTTGGAGAAAGCGGTGGCCCAGCAGGTCCGCGGCGAAGAACGTGATCGCCACCCGCAGGATCACCGCGCAGGCGGCGCCCACGGCGATCCCCCGGCTGCGCTGCGGGCGGGAAAGTCCGCGCACACTACAGGCGATCACCACCGCGTTGTCGCCCCCCAGGACCAGGTCAATCAGGACCACGGAGAGAATGCTGACCAGGAAGTGCCAGTGCAAGAACTCCAGTGTAGCGCGGTGGCAGAGCGCGCAGAGGCGATGCTATAATCCGAGAGTGGCGCGCCGCCGCGCGGCGTGCGCTGCCGGGCATTTCCGCAGTTTCATCCCAGGGCGCGTAGCTCAATTGGCAGAGCAACTGACTCTTAATCAGTAGGTTGAAGGTTCGATTCCTTCCGCGCTCACCAACAGAATCAATCACTTAGACGCTAGTGGATTTTCGAAGATTGCTCTACTACAGGGACTTTCACAGGGACTGCCTCTGAATTTTCACCGGTTCCCTCCGCTTTCCGGTGGAGCCGGACTCCAGCGACCGCCTCGCGTTTTGCCGCCATGCGAATGTGGGAGTACCGCTCCAGCATGGCCCGGCTCATGTGACCCATCAGGGCGAGCATGGTGGACTCCGGAACGCCATTTTCCGCCAGTCTGGTGGCAAAGGTATGCCGCAGGTCATGAAGACGGCAGGATACCCCCGTGTCGGCCCGCAGTTGGTCCCAGCCCCATGTGATATCCGTGGCGTACCGGTTTGGATCTGACGGCAAAGGCTTGCCCCAGGGGAAGAGGTATTGATCCGGCTGTGGCTCCCCGAACTGCTCAACGAACCACGTGCGGTGCGCGGCAAGCACGGAACCCAAGTCCGGGTTGATTGGGATCGTGCGGCCTGTTCCGCTCGAAGTCTTTGCCCGGCCCACCCGAAGGGTCAGGGCCATAAGGTCCACCTGCGCCCACGTCAACGAAAGCGCTTCTCCCAATCTCATCCCGGTGAGTAGCAATAGCGGTACCAGCGTCTGGAGGTGCGGTGTGTGCCGATTCTTCAATCCATCAAGCAGACGCTTCTGTTCCACGTCGGAAAGCGCGCGGCCCACGTCCCTGCGCTCTTCCAGCTTTCGAACCTTCGGCCACAGCAAAGACCAAGGCTGACCGATTGCCCGGCTCAGTTCGCCAATCTCCATGTTGATGGTGCGGCCTGAGACCTTCTCGCCCTGTCGCTGGCGAATGTAGTCTTTCACGCGCGCATCCGTAAGATCCGACAGCACAACACTCCCCAGCACCTTCTTGACCTGCGCCAACCGGCCCTTGGCGAAGAGGACGCTTTTCGGGCGGTGGTTAAGCTTATACCCCTCAAGGTAAGGTTCAATGACATCGCCCACCGTGCGGATTCGGCGCGCTTTTTGTTCCGTCGGCAGGCCCGCCGCCGCCCGTTCCAATTCGGCCCTGCGCCGCTTCTCGTATTCCTTCGCCACAGTCTTGCTTGTGGCTCCGGTCGATTCCTGGAAGCGCTTGCCCTGGTAGATGAACTCGCAGACGTAATACTTCGACCCCTCGCCTTTGCGTTTCGGACGGTAGACCGCCATCACTTGCCACCTTTCCGCTTCTTTCCGCTGCCCTTCGGACGCCCGCCCATCTTGCCCCACCTGGAAAGTTCTTCAGGGCTGTGCTTCTTGGCACGGGATTTCCCGCCCATCGCGCCGGTCTTGCGGAAGTATTGCATCACGTCGTCAGGGATGCGGAGTTTGCTCACAAGACAAGTATAAACCTAGGCCTAAGATATTGCAAGGCGAACTGCAATCCCCAGAAAAAAGCGGCCCTGTAAGCCCTCCGACGCGGTACGGGCCACCCAAGCGCATGTCACCCCAGCTAACGCGATAGCGGGCCAGAAAAAGGCCTTGGCGCTGATTCTGGCGGGTGCGCGGAAGGTTGTCCGGGGGGGTGAGGGGGAGGAGTTCCAGGTTTGACCTGGGCCAGACAGATTTTTTTCGGGCAGTGAAATTTTTATTTCGGGTTGGCCGATAGGTATGCATTGACGAATCGGTCAACCTTATCCCGAATTCCTTCCCGAATATACCTTACGGCGTTGCTCGATCCGACTGTTGCTACGGTCAAGACCGACCATGTAGTCGCAAGGATGACACCTTTCTCAGGCATTCTCACGAGTTGCACCTGCTGTTCGAGTTCAACCGTGATCATGGCGGAGTAGCCACCAGCACGGTCGTCCAGCATGACAAGCCCCACACACAGGCGAGGCATTCCAGATCTGATCCGAAGATCACTTTGTACCTTGATTCCGGCCATACGAAGTTTCAACTCGACATCAGTCCGCAACTGTTCCGACGTGATGCCAGCGTTCTGAGCTGCCTCATCCAAATCCGGGATCACAACATCCACGGCCTCTATGCCCCGTAACGACCATCGGGCGGCCTCGTTGTCGTCTGCCAAGAGCGGGGAAGCTAGTAGGAGCACAAGGAATACTGAGGTGCCGAAGTGGTTCGAAAACATGTAGGCTCCTTGAACGTCATTTCGCGTTCAGCCGAACCGGAAATTCGAGAACCGGCCCGCCCGGTTCGGCAAACCGAAGTCTACCATCTGGCAGCTTCTTGATGCGCTGAAAGTAGACCATGCCTACAACTGCCCCGCCGGGGAACACGGTGTTCCGCTTGAGGGCCTGGGACTCCACTACATTGGCCCTTCGCCGCAACGGGCCTGCCGCGCGCTTCTCCGCAGCATCGATCTCCGCTGAACTGGCCTGCGTGTGCGTGTCAACCGTCGCTATCGATCCATCCGTCCCATAGACGGTCGAATGGGAATTGTGCCCGAGCGATTCTCCCATTCCGGCGAAGGCTGCCGCCCATGCCGCCCGCTTCCTCATGTGCGCGCTTACTCTTCGCGGATCAAGCGCGCGCCGGTCCATCAAGGTGAACAGTCCGGGATGAATATCGATGGGCTGCTTGGAGACGTTCCGGATCGCCACTGCATAGGCCAGCGGGTTGCGGTCCAGGGGTTCGGCGATGACGAAGACTGCCACTCCGCCGCACAATCGCATGAGCAGCGGCCTGCCATCCACCCAGAATGACTTTGGTTCGCCTGAACAGTTCTCCTGAAGCGGAGGCGCCGATTGGGCCGGGCAGAGTACCTCGAAAGGCAACACACATAACAGCGCGCAAAAGACCCACGGACGGTTCGGCATACGTTCCGCTCTCCCAGCATGGAACGAATGTAGAATACCTCCAAGCAATTGTTGGTGCAAGACATCCATCTTGCCAGCCCGCATCCTTCCATATCACACTGAAGATGCAGGAGAGAACCACATTCTGACTGTCGGTTGGGTAGGGGCACATGACGCGGAATTGCCAGTAAGTGGTTGGGAGCGATATCTCATGAGGAAGCGCCAAAAGCAAACCCATGCTTCCACGCATGTGGACGCCCCCCCTTCCGATCCTATCGGCGAATCTGTCCCCGGCCCCGAATACGAAGCACTTGCCGAAGTTCTCATGCGCCTGCGCAACATTCCAGACGGCCTGGGCGAAACCGTCCTCTCCAGCGAGGAGGCGGCACAGATCCGGCGCTGCGGCTTCCAGGCCCGCGCCGGTTGCACGTGGCGCTGCCCTCCTCTCCCGGACGAACTGGTCCGCTGGAATCCCCTCCTGCATCACCTGTCCGACGCCATCGACCCTCTCTCGCGCTTCAGTCCGTGGCATCCCAGGCGCGCCGCCTCCCGCCGCATCGCCGACATTTACCCCTTGATGCGGATCGAGCGGAAGGTCATCGAGCATGTGCGCCGCCCTCCCTACCGCCTGCCCCGCCGCCGCCTCCAACAGAAGATGTGGAGGCTCCCGGCCAGCTTCTTCAACCACATGCTCAACCGTATGATCGCCGAAGACCGGATTACTCAACAGGACGGCTGGCTCTACCCTTACAGCCGTGCCGAGTTCGAGCGTGTTCACCAAAGCCAAAACTGCCCCGCACAGCCTGTTACACGGTCCGCTGTGAGGCGTCAGGATCTTAGCCGAAAAGGGTGAGATTCGGGTTGAGCAGAGGGGTGGGGAAAAGCCAAGGGAGAGAGACGGACAACTCCCAGAACCAGCCTTGGTCCGAAGCATGCTGCCGGGTAAAGTCTAACGGGATTTAGAAAGAAACAGACGGCCCCACTACTTCAGTTTCCAAAAAGCTACTTCTAGCGAGACAAATATGGTATCTATCGTATCTTCAATTGGTTTAACGTCTCAGGGGGTGTGAGACTCCAGTGAGACAGTGAGACGCCCACCGATCAGTCTCATGGTTGTCTCTGGGCACGCGAGACACCCAAATCATTGAAAGCAAGGCAGTTGACATGAGCGTCTCAAGTAATGGCCGGATTCGGCTTAGGTCTTGATCTTCTGCACACGCAACCAACCGGAGTCTTCCACGAGGAGCTTTGCGCGCAGCATATCGTCCACATGCCGGAAAGCCGTTGCCCTTCCTACTCTGGCGTGAGCCTTTATCTTGTCGGCGGCGTCGCTCTTCCTCCGGAACTTGCCGCCAGCCTGCACCAGCGCATCATAGGAGTTTTCCAGTTTCTCAGGCACAGTGACGACCATCTCCCAGTAGAACGACTGATGATCGGATTCAATCACTGGGAAGGGTTCTATGTCGGGTCCGTCCTTCAGAAAGGCCCCCAAGTGAACAATCTCATCCCCCTTGCTGTCTAGGGTCCGCTCCTGCAAAACGATCACATCCGAATGGGCCTTGATGGCGGAACTTCCACGGGCACCGTCAGAGAACGCCCGCATATCGTCTGTGAGATTAGAGGCGTTCTCCGCTTGTTTCCGCATGTGATGAGCGGCAATAACCGCCGCACCTTTGAAGATCCGCTGCATCTCAGATAGCAGCGTCTCAATACTGCTGTCATTTTCGTCGGCGGAATGCAGCGACCGGAGCGGATCGATGATGTACAGGTCTGCTGGATGATTAGCGACAAGCCGTTCCCAGAAGTCCCTGTCCGTCTCCTGGTTTGGCTTGTAGGGGAATTTTGGAAAGATCTTGCCCGACTTCCTGATTTTCCGAACCTCGATGATTTCGAGGTTACGGTCAAGGGTCTGTCGCTGCTGTGGTGTCAACCCCATCGCCTTGGCGATGGCTTCATAGCGCTGATGTAGGCTGCCGCTCTTCGACTCAAAATCGATGTACACGACCTTGAGCGGATCACCGCCAGTGAACTTGAACCCGAGGTAGTCGCAACCTACGGCGGCAGAGATGGCGAACTGAAGAATCAGATTCGATTTCCTGTGCTTTTCCCGGCCCAGCCACACCGCAAGATCCCCCGCAGCAAGAAGGCCATCATACAGCCACCTCTCTGGTGCGATCTGCCCCGTTGGATCAAAGCGGAAGGCCCCAAGGTCACCGACCATTATTGTCGTTGTAGTTGGCTCTGGGTTTATAGCCTGGGGCGTGGGAGTACTTACTGGGTAGAGAATATACCGGCGTTGCTGTTGACCGCTGAGGACGCCGATAAACAA
>JAJPJX010000091.1 GCA_021324015.1 Solibacteraceae bacterium
CCTCTCCGAATACGCACGATTTGTGGTGGAGACCTTTCAGACCCCTTCACTGATTCAGAATGAGTTAGCTTGCCGCCGACCCCATCAACTGCGAAAGACGGGTTAGCGTGACGATTTGCGGGCTTGCCCCGCCGTCGTCGTTGAATTGCAGCGTGGCGCTTCTTGTCCCGGCCGCCAGGGGGCCGAACTCCACGCTGACTGTGCAAGTCGTCCCAGCAGCCATGCTGGGTCCGCATGTGTTGGCGGATATCCGGTAGTCTGCCGGGTCGGTTCCGGCGATGACGATCCCACTGGCGGTGAAGCTAACGGTCACGCTCCCCTCGTTCGTTACGGTCACCGTTTTTGCCGTGCTCGTGGTGCCCACTTTGTGGATGCCGAAGTTCAATCGGGAAACCGACAGACTCATGTCAGTGGCCGTGCCGACAAGGTTCACCCTTTGAGGACTTGCGGGTGCGCTGTCCGCGATCGTCAGCGTGCCGGCCCGCGCGCCAGTGGCAGTAGGTGTGAAGGTCACGTTGGCCGTGCAGGTTGCCCCGCTTGCCAGCGTGGCTGGAGGCACCGGGCACGTGTTGGTCTGGGCAAAATCGCCGCTGGTGGCGACCTTCTTGACGGTCACACGTAGAGGAAACGCGTTTGTTGCCGTCACGGTCTTGGCCGGGCTGGTCGTGCCGATGGTCTGGCGCGGGAACTTCAAGCTCGTGGGCGAGAAGGTCAAGCCTTTGCAGACTCCGGCGGCGCCGGCGTTGTAGATCGCCTGGATCTCGGAGGCAGATAGAGCGCGGTCAAAGGCCTGGACTTCGTCAATCACTCCATTCCACGTCCGAAAGCTGGGTCTGATGATAAAACTCTCACCAATAACCCACGGATTGGAAGTGTATGCGATCGCCTTGGATTCATTGAAGGATCCTTCCAAGTTTCCATTCACAAAGAGGCGAAATGTGCCGCCGTCGTACGTAGCCGCCACGAAGTAGAAGCTGCCGGCCGGAAAAGTGTCCGCCGAATAGATAATCTCGTTTTGCTGGTTGCCGAAAACGAACAAAAACCGGTCATCCGGGTTATTGCGCCAGTCAAGCGCGACCACGTCGCTCTGCGTACCGCTGTTCTGCACAACGATTACGCTCCCATATTGATCATTCGTCGGACCAGGCCCGTCCGGTCTTACCCAGGCTGCCCACGTGAACTGTTGATTTTCCAGGTTCGCCGCCGACGCGATTTCTATGTAGCCGTCGGTTCCGACCAAGAAACCCTTCTGGACTTCACCGGGGACGAGCGTCACCGCGTTTACGGCTAACGGGTTGTTGCCTCCGATGATATCGTTCTCGTTGACGTCGCCGGTCCACCAGCTGACCAGCCCGGACGGCGCCGGCGTGCAAGGTTGCGACTGCGCAGACGGGCAGCGAGAAATGAACAAAACTAACATCAGTGCAGGGGAGTGTAACCAGCGGGTTATCGTGGAGTTTTTGGTCATCTGCTGCGAGTTTCCTTTGGCGCCTCGTTGTCAGCCGGGTCTCCGGACCGTCTCCCAGCGGGAGGCCAGTCTATATCAGCTCGACCAGTCATTGCAAGGACCTGCAGGCGCAAGGCCCCGATTGACACGGATCAGCATTAGACGTACCATGCTGCCGTCTGAGATTTCGGAGGTGTTTCTATGAAATTCCTCGTCATCACCAAGCGCCTCCCCAACCCCCTCCCGATCGAAACCATGGAGCCCGCCAGGCAATGGATCAACGCGGGACTCAAAGACGGGACCCTGGACTGCTGCTACGGCTTCCTGAACGGCGGCGGCATCAGCATCATGAACGCCAACTCGCACGAAGACCTGGTCAAGATGTTGATGGACTACCCCGAATCGCGGTGGGTGGATTTCGACATCCACGGTCTGTGCGACATCAACATGCTGTTCGAGCATGCCGAAAAACTGGCCGTGGAACGGGGCTTGAAGAAAGCCTGAGGATGCGAGGCGCCGTTTCGGCGGCCCGGCCACCCGGACGGTACGATTCCATACCGCGGTAGCCGGCGTGCTCTGCTTCGTGGGAATGCGCCGAAAACTGCCCGTGTGGTGCATTTTCTTCCTGGCTGCCGCCTGGGCCCAGAGCGGCGCAGGAGAAATTCCTCCACAGGTCACGTTCCGTACCGACAGCCGGCTAGTCGTCCTCAACGTATCCATCTTCGATCAGGAAGGAAAAATCGTCCGGGGCGTTCCGCGCGGCGCGGTTTCCGTGTACGAGGACGGCGTCCAGCAGCAGATTCGCGTCTTCCGCCAGGAGGACGTTCCCGTATCCCTCGGCCTCATCATCGATAACAGCGCCAGCATGCAGCCCAAGCGCGACCGGGTCAATTCCGCCGCCTTGGCCCTGGTAAAGGCTTCCAACCCCCAGGACGAAGTCTTCCTCATCCACTTTGACACCGCCGCGTTTCTCACTACCGACTTCACCAACAACGTCCAGGAACTCGAGGAAGGCCTGCGCGCGCCCGCCGCCAAGGGCGAAACCGCCATGCGCGACGCCCTGCTGCTGGGCATCGAGCATCTCAGGCATGCCGCAAAAAAAGACAAAAAGGTGCTGCTGGTGGTGACCGACGGAGAGGATAACAGCAGTGTCGAAACCCTGCCGCATCTCGTGCAGGCGGCCCACCAGGCCGACGTCATCCTGTACGGCGTGGGCCTGCTTAGCGCCGAAGAGTCATCCAGCGCGGAACGCGCCCGGAAAGAACTCGCGGAATTGACCGCCACCACCGGCGGCCGCGCCTGGTTCCCCGCAGATGTAGCTGAAATCCAGCGCATTACTCCGGAGATCGCCCACGAAGTCCGCAATCAGTACATCGTCGGCTACTCGCCCACAAACCAGGCCGCCGACGGAGCGTTCCGCAAGGTGCGCGTCGATGTCGCCCTGCCGGGTGTCACGGTGCGGACGCGCTCAGGTTACTATGCGCCGCACCAGTGAACCGTACCCTGCCTCGCGGAGCGGACCGGGCCTCAAGCCGCTGACTGAAATCGCGCCACGGCAACCAACCAGACCATCACGAAAAGGAGTTGCTTCCATGAAAATATCCCTTTGCCTCGCCGCTGTCCCCCTTCTGTTCGGCGCCGCCCTGGCTCAGGACTCGAAGCCCTCGCAGTCCCCGGCCGGAACACAGGCGCGGCCCGCGGAGTTGCAGACGCAGACCTATCGCGGAACCCTGGTGGATGCTTCTTGCGCCTCGCCGGGCGGTGGCACCGGCGCGGCCGCCGGCACCGGCGCCGGTTCCGCCGCGGCCACCAGCGCCGGTGAACAGAAGAAGTCTAAGGCCGGCGATCCCGGCCAGGGCTGCGCGGTTTCTGCCAATACCGCCGAGTTCGCGCTTAAGCTGGACGACGGGCGCACCGTTCCCTTCGACTCCGTCGGCAACCTGCGCGCCCAGCAGGCCCTCAAGGACAAGAAGAAATGGAATGAAGCCGCCGCCGCGGGAAAGCCCATTCGCGCCAAAGTCGCCGGCGTGATGACCGGCGAGAAGCTTACGGCCATGTCCGTGGACTGAACCGCGGGACGGGCTTCACCCGCGGATCACGCGGATTTCGCCCTTGCCCCAGACGGTTTGGCGGCCCACCCCAACCCACTGGCCGGCCTCCAGGTAGGGAACGAATTCGCCCAGTTCCCCGGCGTACTCGGCTTCGCCGCAAAAGCCTCCCAGCGGGTGTACCTGCCCCGTGCGGCTGGACCGCCGCTCTGCCGCGATCGAGCGCAGGTCCGCGCGCGTGAGCTTCACCGCCGCCGCCCGTTCTCCCATGGCGCGGAAGTCGATCGCCAGCGGCCCCGGCCCGTAGAGTGCGCGCAGGGTGCTCAGGCGGTCGCGCAGGCGCTGAAACAGAATCGGAAATTCGGGCGTCCGCGCCAGTTGGTCGCCGCTTTTCAGCTCCGTGGGGGTAACGAAGCGGATCTTCAGGCCGGAGACAGGCTCGCGGCCGGCGGAGAGATCCAGCGCCACCCGGAGCGGTTCAGCGGCCAGCAACTCCGCGCGTCCGCGGCCCGGCCCTAAGCCTTCAGCCGCCAGCCGCTCGAGAGCCCGCACGAAATAGGGCAGGGCGGGCTCGCCGCCGGCGGGCGGCGCGAGTTCGAACAGGTGAACGTCGAAGTGGAACGGCTGTCCCGCTTCGAAGGTGCGGCCGTCGAGGTGGGCGGCCCGGAACACAAACGGCCGGGGCCAATCCGACAGCCCGCTGGGGCCTTCCCCGCGGGCCGCCCGGGGCTCGAAGACCCGGGCGTAGGGGCACACCGGCCGGCGGGGACAGGCGGCCGGATCCACGCATTCCGGAACGCACGCCAGGCGCCGGAACTGCGCGCCGAAGCCGCCGCGGAGCACGTTGCCGGCCAGGCCCGCCGGGAAACGCACCCGCCCGCCGGCGCGGAACCGGAAGCGCACCCGCAGCAGCTCAAATGTCACTATTTGTTCATCATAATCCTCTCCGGGGAAGGCCCGTGCCCTGGGTTATAATGAGGGGGACATTTGACACTTGTCTTCGCTTGAACACGGCTAAGGGGGCTGCGTGGAATTGAGGGCGTCAGCCCTTTTTGTGTTCCTGGAAGTGTGCAGGCGTCAAATTGGATTCAACAGCAAAGGAAACGCAATGAAGGAAAAGGGTACAGTGAAGTGGTTTAATGCAGCCAAGGGGTACGGCTTCATCCAGCGGGAGAATGGCGAAGACGTATTCGTGCACTTCTCGGCAATCCAATCCCAGGGCTACAGGACCCTGGACGAGGGCGCCAAAGTGGAGTTTGAAGTAACGCGCGGTCCTAAAGGGCTGCAGGCGGCCAACGTCACCATGGCCTTGGGATAGGGCTGTTCGCGGGAGCGCCTCCGATGCCTGGCAGCCCGTTGACGCTCCCGCCAAGTAACGAACCTCCTGGAGGTGTATGAGCAAGGAAGACAGCATCGAAGTTACCGGCACCGTTTTAGAAAAGTTTCCGAGCGGTTTGTTCAGCGTGCAGCTCGAGCATGATCGTGTCGTGCTGGCGCACCTGGCCGGGCGTTTGCGCAGGAACCGCATTCGCGTCCTGGCCGGAGATAAAGTGACGTTGGAACTTTCCCCCTACGACCTGACCAAGGGACGCATCACCTTCCGGCACCGCTAAGCGGCGCGCCGGATTCGGTTTTCTACCGTCCATTTCCCGCTGCTTTCCGGGCGGCCCTCGTACGGCCGCACGCCGGGTGCCCTGCCCGCCCGTCCAGGAGTATGGAACAATACGTACAAGTGGAGCTTCCACGCGGCATTTTCCCATGGTAAGTGTGGGAAGACATCAACAAAACGCTGGCCGTCGCCCAGTTTATGGCGCAGGAGAGGGTCCAAAAAGATGAGGGATAGCAGCACGACCCGAAACCGGAGATCCGGGAGGGGGAAGAGCAGCGGAGCCACCTTCATAAGCCAAGAGGCCTCCGCGGAGCGCGGAAAGACTACCCAATCCGCTACAAAATCGCGCAAACAATCGGGCGATTTATCTGAAAATCTAACCACCATTCTGTCCCAGAAAGTGGTGGGCCAGCCGGCCGCCACGCGGGTAATCGTGCCCTATATTCAGATGTATCAGGCGGGGCTGGCGCCCGAAGGACGTCCGGTCGGGGTGTTCCTGCTGCTGGGGCCCACCGGAACCGGCAAGACCAAAACCGTGGAGGCTCTGGCGGAGGTGCTGCACGGGAGCGAAAAAAACCTCCTCAAGATCGACTGCGGCGAGTTCCAGATGGAGCACGAGGTCGCCAAGTTGATCGGGGCGCCGCCGGGCTACCTGGGCCACCGCGAGACGCAGCCTATGCTGACGCAGCAGAAGCTGAACTCGGTGACCAGTGAGAAATGCAATCTGTCGCTGGTGCTTTTCGACGAGATCGAAAAGGCCGCTCCCTCGCTGACGCGCCTGCTGCTGGGAGTGCTGGACAAGGGCATCCTGCGCCTGGGCGACAACACCGTGGTGAACTTCGAGAAGAGCCTGGTGTTCCTGACCAGCAACCTGGGGGCGCGCGAGATGATGCGGGAGATCAACCCGGATTTCGGGTTTCAATCCGTCAAACCCGCCGAGCGCGCCGACCTGACCAGCAAGCTGCAAAACATCGCCCTGGTGGCCGTGCGCAAGCGCTTTTCGCCGGAATTCATCAACCGCATCGACTGCATCAGCACCTACCAGCCGCTGACGCCTGAATCCCTGTCGGCCATCCTGGACAAGCAGATCGCGGACCTGCAGAACCACGTGAACACGCGGCTGGGGGCGCGCTCCTTTACGCTCGAGATCCCCTTCGAGGCGCGCCAGTTTCTGCTGCGCAAAGGCACCAGCCCGGAGTACGGGGCGCGGGAGCTGAACCGCACCATCCACCGGCATCTGACGCAGCCGTTGGCCACCCTGGTGGCCACCGGACAGGTGGAAGCGGGCGCGCGAGTGCGAGTGAACCTGGCCGAAGACGGCGAGGGGCTGCGGCTGCAGGCCACCGAACCCACGGCCGTCGAGATGCCGGCACACCCTACGGTGCTGATCGTGGACGACAATCGGGACCTGCTGCACTTCCTGGAGCGGTTAATGGCCGACGCCGGCTGGAAGTTGCTGACCGCCGAAACCGCCGCGGAGGCCCGCAAGAGAGCCGCTGCCGACCGGCCCAATGCCGCGCTGCTGGATTACATGCTGCCGGACGGCAACGGCGTGGAGCTGGGCGTGGAGTTCCTGCAAGGCGCGCCGCAGATGCTGGTGATCGTCATGACAGGCACCATTCTGCCCCCGGAGGAAGAGGCGCTTTGCGAAGAGCACAATTTCCCGGTGCTGCGCAAGCCCTTCCTCGCCTCCGACGTGATGAACCAGATCCGCAGCCGGCTGATTCCGGCCGCCGGCGCCCGCACCTGAAGGTATATAGTAAATAGGCGAGAGGGATCTAAATGCACCGGAGAACATTCCTACTGGGCACCAGCCTGGCGTGGCGCGGCTTGGGCGCGAACGAGAAAATCAATGTGGCGGTGGTGGGATGCGGCGGGCGCGGCAAGTATCACGTCGCGCGCTACTGCAACCTGCCCGATGCGCGCGTCGGCGCGGTCTGCGATGTGGACACCGCCCAGACCGAACGCGCCTCGCAGATCGTGGAGAAGGCCGGGGGCCCCAAGCCGAAGGCCTATCAGGATCTCCGCAAGCTTTACGAGGACAAAGAGATCGACGCCATCTCCATCGCCACCCCGAATCACTGGCATGTGCTCGCCTCCATCTGGGCCATGCAGGCCGGCAAGGACGTCTACACCGAGAAGCCCGCCAGCTACAACATGTTCGAAGGCCGGCAGCTTCTGGCCACGGCGCGTAAGTACAACCGCATTTGCCAGATCGGCATGCAGAGCCGCAGCATCGAGCACAAGCGCCGGGCCATCGAACTGCTGCACAGCGGCGCCATCGGCAAGGTCTACCTGGCCAAGGGCCTGTGCTTCAAGCGCCGCCCCTCCATCGGCCACACCCCGCCGGAGCCCGTGCCGCCGGGTCTCGATTGGGATATCTTCCTCGGTCCCGCGCCCATGCGCCCGTTTACCAAGAACCGCTTTCATTACAACTGGCACTGGTTCTGGGACACCGGCAACGGCGACATCGGCAACCAGGGCATTCACGAAATGGACATCGCCCGCTGGGGCCTCGGCCGTACCCTGCCCAAGGCGGCCTTTTCGAGCGGCGGCAAGTACGTCTACGACGACGACCAGGAAACGCCCAACACGCAGATCGCCACCTTCGATTACGGCGACGCCGAACTGGTTTTCGAGGTGCGCGGGTTGAACACCGGCGGGGAAGCCGCCATTCAGCCCTCCGGCCCTAACTTCGTCGGCAACATCTTTCTCGGCGAGAAAGGCTACCTCTCAATGGACCACAAAGGTTTCGCCATCTTCCTGGGCGACAAGCGCGAGCCCGGCGAGTCCATGCAGGCCACCGAGAAGCAAAACCAGGACACCAGCAAACACATGGAAAACTTCCTGAGCGCGGTGAAAAGCCGGAACTACCACGACCTCAACGGAGACGTGGAGCAGGGAGTCATCTCGGCGGACCTGGTGCACATGGCCAATATCAGCTACCGCGTCAAGCGGCGCCTCCAGTTCGACGAAGCCCGCCACGCCTTCGTGGGCGATACCGAAGCCAACGCCATGCGCACGCGGCCGAAATACCGCGCGCCCTATATCGTGCCCGAAAAGGTGTAGGTTACCGCGCCGCGGCCGTGAGGGAGCGGTGTCTGCCGCCATCACTCCCAGCGGCTGGGATTGATTCCGGGCGCCTCCGATTTCATCCCCGTGGGTTTGTTGCCGCCGTCGAAAGCCCAGCGCCTCATATTGCGGTCTAGAAAGAACGGCTGTACCCCGGCGGGCAGCCGCACCACATCCTCGGGATTCCATGCGGCCACCTCCGCCGCCGGCCCCGCCCAGCCGGGGCGGTACGCGATGGCCAGCATCTCGCGCGATCGCGTGCCCGTGTTAGGGCAGTTGCCGTGAAACACGCGGTGGTTGATGAGCACGGCGGATCCGGCTTTGACCGGCACGTGTACCTCCTCCGGATGGCTCTCGTACCGCAGGTAGGGGTTGCCGTCCGCATGCATCGAGAGGTGCGAGCGCGGCACCACGCGGAACGGCGAAACGCCCTCGGTCAAATCGTCCAGGTAATACAGCACCCGCACCAGCCATGGGCAGCTTCCCTCGTAGCCGAAGATTTTCGAGCCGTAGGGCTGCCCGTCGGCGTGCAGGCTGATGCCCGGGTGGCCTGGCTCCGAGCGCGCGTAGCTGTAAGACATGAACACGATCTCCTCGCCGAACAGGCGCCGCAGAAAGGCGAGCGTGGGCGGATGGCCGATCAGCTCTGTGATAGCCCCGCCCGCAAATTGGATGTTCGGCTTCACCTGCTGGTGCACGCTGTAGTCCACCGCGAAGGTCTCGAGGCGCGCAGTCTCCCGCTTCAGCCGGGCGATGTGCTCCGGCGCCAGCAGGCCCGGCAGCACCAGGTAGCCTTCCACTTCGATCTGGCGGATCTGCCCGCCGGGCGGGAGCGCGGACCAGTCCCGGTCGTCAACCAATCCAGTCGGGGTACTTCTCATGCAGAATCCTCCGGCATGCTTCGAACACGTCTTCGCTGAAACCTTCGTAGGGCGAAAGCAGCCGTAGCGGCATGTCCACGCCGCCCAGCCGCACCAGCATCTTGTCGTAAGCGCCGTCGATCACCGGCTTGCCGCGCATCGGCGCCAGGATGTCTTCCACCATCGCCAGGTATTCTTTCTGCATGCGGAATAGCGCCTCGATGCGTCCCTGCCGCCCGTGCTCGAAAAATTCCCGCGTCTTGCGCGGGATCATCGGCCCGAAGCTGCTCAGCAGTGAGCACTCGCCCTGCAGGCAGCCGTACGGGAACATGGCCTCGCCGAAGAAATGCTGGATCTCCGGCGTCACGCGCATCAGCTCCGCCGTCGAGGCGACCGTCGTCCCGGTGTTCTTCGTCGCCACGAAGTTGGGCACTTCGTCGGCGATCCTGCGGTAATCGGCGGCGGTGAGCAGGCGCTTGGCGCGCATCAGGTTGTAGTGCAAAAACCGCGCGTCGGGAAAAGCCCCGCACACGTCCTGGAAGAAGCGCAGCACTTCGGAATCGCTCAGCGCGCCCCAGCAAGGCAGGGAAATCTGGAACATCCGGAAGCCCTTGTCGTGGGCCAGGGCCAGCCGCTCGATCACGTTCGCCGTGGAGAGCGCGATCACGCCCACCTGCGGGTGGATCTCCGGCCCGCGCGTCTCCTCGGCAAAGATGGTCACGATCTGCTCGAAGCGCGCCCGGTCTACGGCATAGCCCTCGCCCGCGGTGCCGAACACGTACAGGTTGTGAAAGCCGTGCCGCAGTGTATGGCGGATCTCTTCGCGGAACACCTGCTCCAGCAGGCGCTCGTTTTCGTCCCAGGGAATCTCGCAACTGACCAGAATGGCCTGATGGTAGCGCACGGTTATCCTTTCACCGGCCAGGTGCCGGGGTTCAAGTGATTCTCGTTCTCGACCGCGATGGCGCGCAGGCGTTCGAGGATCGCCGCATCGAGCGGCTCGCGCCCGGCGTATCGTACGGCGGCCTCCAGCTCCGCCGCGTCTCCCGTGCCCACCAGCACGGTCTGCGGGACCTCCCGGCCCAGCACATACCGGTAGGCAATCTCCGGCAGGCCCTCGACCCCCACTCCGGCGGCCTGCGCCAGCCGCTCGGCGGCCTCCCGCAGCGGCCGCAGTTCCTCCGGAAGGAAACGGCAGCGATACGTCAGCGCGCCCTTCAGCAGCACGGAACGCGCCACCAGGCCCACGTCCTTCTCCACCGCCGCCGGCAGCACGCGTGCTTCCGGACGCCGGTCCAGCACGCTGTAGGCGATCTGCAGGCAATCGAAGCACCCGGATTCGATGGCCGCCAGCGCAGCCTCCTCGCCGTAGACGCTGGCGCCGATGAAGCGGAAGCAGCCCGCCTGCCGCAGGTCTTCGAGGATGCCGGTGAGCCCGCCGCACCGGATCACCTCCGTCGGCGCGCTGTGGATCATCATGATGTCGATTGCGTCGGTCTGGAGCGCCCGCAGGCTCGCATGCACGGATCCGGTGACGCGTTCCCGCAGTTCGCTCGCGCCCAGGTTCTCACCCTGGTACGAGAGCACCTTGGAACACAGTACGAACTCCCGCCGCCGGGACTTGAGCGCGCGCCCGATGATCGCCTCGCTCTCGCCATACGCCCGCGCTGTATCCACGAAATTGACGCCCAGGTCCAGCGCCCGGTGGAGCAGCCTGGCGGCCTCGCCCTCCGCCGGAGGCCGCGCGGCCCCCTCCGCGGCGATGCCATAACTCATCCCGATCTCCACCGTGCCCAGCGAAATGGCCGAGACCGCCAGGTTCGTGCGTCCCAGCCGGCGGCGCGTCACCGCGGGACCTCCCAGATCACCGCCTTGGCCTTGGCGCTCGGCAAGGCGTTGGCCGGGTCGTCCACCTGGTAGTACAGGGTGACGATGCGCCCGTCCGGCAGTTGCACGGAGCTGGGGTAGCCGCAATCGGTCACCACCGCGTCGCCCGCCAGCAGGATGCGCCGGCTGCGCTCCCAGGTGCGGCCACCGTCGCGGCTGAGCATGACGCGTGCGCCGTAGGGGCGGTTACGCTCCCCGTAGGTCAGCAGCACGCGTCCGTCCTTCAGCGGGATCAGGTCCGCGGGGTGCTCGCGGTCGTCGGTTACCTGCACCGGCTCGCTCCAAGTGCGCCCCTGGTCGGTCGAACGGCGCACGTCCAGGCGGCCGCCTTTCTCCGTGCGCAGCGCCGCCAGCATCGTGCCGTCCGCGAGCACCGCGATCCCGGTCTCGTTGTAGCCACCGCCCAGCAGCGTGGGATCGTCCCAGGTCTTGCCGCCGTCCTTCGACCGGAAGATGTAGCTCTGGTTGCCGCGGCCGTCGTAGAACTCGTAATACACCGCCATCACCGCCGTGCCGTCGGCCAGTTGCACGATCTTGCCATAGGGCGAAATGGCCCCCTTTTCGGCCAGCGCGAACGTGGCCGGGCTGCGCTCCGGCTTGGACCACGTGCGGCCCCCGTCGCCCGATCGGGTCACGTAAACGCCGTCGAAAATATGGTCCCGGCGCGTGTCGCCGGTGAACCGCAGACCCGTCGCGTCGTAGCCCCGCGCGATGGCGTACCCCAGCACGATGGTGCCGTCGCTCAGTTGTCCGAACGCGGGATTCCGGTCGTCATCCGGCCCGTCCACCACCGTCTGCGGCGCCGACCATGTCGCCCCGCCGTCGCGCGAGGTCACCACCTCCAGCCGGCCCTTCACGCCGATGTGCGGCGCGCCGCCCCGCAGCACCGCCAGGATTTCCCCGCTCCGCAGCCGGATGGCCACCGGAAAATAGCCGCCGCCTTCCACCACGGTCACGCGCCGCGCGGGCTGCTCCAGCCAGACCTGCGCCCCGGCCAGGCCCGCGCCGGCCAGGAGCATCCCGGAAAGAAGAACCGTGTGTTTCATGATGTGACCGAATGTATCCGGCGCCGCCGGCCGGGGAAAAGCCGCGCCGCCGCCGCGCACCCCGGCGGGTCCAGGATGCTGGACAACTCCCGCTTGCCGGATCATGCCACCCATTCATGCTCCCCCTTCATGGTCAATGATAAGCTGGATGCTCCAGTGCAGACCGTTGCGCCCCTGGCCCGCCGGAACCGCCTCTCACCCTTGCACCCCGCCTACAAGTGGTGCCTGGCCGCCCTGCTGTTTGCCATCGGCGCGCTGAACTACGCGGACCGCACGGCCATCGCCGCGGTCTTCCCGCTGCTGCGCGCGGAGTTGGGCGCCTCGGATCTCGCGCTCGCCGCCACGGGCTCGCTCTTTTTGTGGAGTTACGCCCTGGGCTCCCCGCTGGCGGGCATCCTGGCGGACCGCGTCTCGCGCAGCGCCCTCATCTTCTGGAGCCTGACCCTCTGGAGCCTGGCTACGTTCGCCGCCGGTCTGGTCACGGCCACCTGGCAACTGCTCGCCGCGCGCGTGTTCCTGGGTCTCGCCGAATGCGCCTATCTGCCGGCGGCCCTGGCTCTCTTGGCCGACTACCACGGCCCGGAGACGCGCGCCACCGCTATGGGATTGCACAACGCCGGCCTGAACTTCGGTCTGGTGATGGGCGGCCTGGCCGCCGGCTACCTCGGCGAGCACTTCGGATGGCGCCCCGGCTTTCTGCTGCTCGGGGCCGGCGGGCTGGCGCTGGCGGCCTTCGCCCGCTGGTTCCTCCGGGATGCGGCCCCCGCCGTGGCCCAGGAGCGCGCCCTGGTGGCGGACAGTCTTTCGGCCGTCCTGCGTGTGCCCTCCTACCTCGTGATACTCGGCGAAGCCGGCCTCATCGCCGTGGGCACCTGGATGTTCCTCAACTGGCTGCCCCTGTATTTCAACGAGGTGCATCACCTCAGCCTGGCGGGCGCCGGCTTCTCCGGTACCTTCCTGCTCCAGGCCCCGGCGCTCGTCGGCGTCACCGCGGGCGGCTATCTTTCCGACCGCGTGGCCGGCAGGCAGCCGCATCGGCGCATGCTCATCATGAGCCTTGCGTATTTTTGCGCGGGGCCCTGCCTGCTGGCATTTCTGGGCCAGCCGCCGCTGGCTGCCGTGAGCGCCGGCCTGTTCGGCTATGGCCTGTTTCGCTCCCTGGGATCCTGCAACGAGGTCCCCGTCATCTGCGACCTGCTGCCTCCGCGCCTGCGCTCCACCGCCATCGGCCTCATGAACACCCTCAACACCCTGGCCGGTGGCGCGGGCATCTTCCTGGCGGCGCTACTCAAGAAAGACTTCGGCCTGGCCGGCTTGTTCGGCGGCACCTCGGTGCTGCTGGCCGGCTCGACCCTGCTGGCGCTGTTCGGCTACCGGTTCTGCATTCGCAAAGACCTGGCACGGAGGTGGAACGAATCGTGACTCTGCGGAATCTCCCGGGCCTGCTGGCCCTGCTCCTCGCGCCGGCCCTCGGAGCGCCGCCGGAGATGGGCGTGGTGGCCCCCTCGCGCGGCGGAGACATGGCCTTCAATGCCATCCCCTGCGTGGCGGCCACTCCCGCCGGAACGTTCGTCGCCGCCTGGACCGCCCACCGCGCCGGGCGCGATCCCAAGCTGCGCATCTATGCGGCGCTCTCCGCCGACGGAGGGCGCACCTGGTCCGCGCCCTCGCTCCTGATCGACAATCCCGGCAAGACCGACGCCGATCCCAGCATCGTCATCGACGGCAAACGCATCGTGGTGCTCTCCACCACCCTGCCCGTTCCGGGCAAGATCCTCACCACGGAACTCTGGATGACGGCCAGCGAAGACGAGGGCCGCACCTGGAGCACGCCCGTCCTGGCACCCCATCCGCACGCTTACGCCGAAGGTAAGGTGCACGCCGGGCACAAGCTCAAAGACGGCCGCCTGGCCTTCGGCTATTCCTGGGACATTTTCTGCGAGCGCGGCCTCGCCCCGGCCACCGAGGGCGAGATGGATACCCGCGCCGGGCTCCTGTTTTCTAACGACGGCGGGCGCACCTGGACCGCCGGCGGTGATATCTACGCGCGCCCGCCCAAAATTTCGCCGCACGCCGTCAACGGCATGGACGAACCCGCCAGCGTGGTGCTCGCCGACGGCGGGATCTTCGCCCTGCTGCGCACCGGCACGGACCACCTGTGGCAGAGCCGCAGCCGCGATAGCGGAGCCACCTGGTCGGCGCCCGAGCCCAGCCCGCTCCAGGGCCACAACGCGCCGGCTTCCCTGTGGCGCCTGCGCGGCTCGAACGACGTCGTGGTGGCCTGGGACAATTCCCCGCTCCACCGCTGGCCGCTGGCCGTGGCCCTCTCGCGCGACGGATGCCGCACGTGGTCGAAACCCAAGGTCCTGGTGGATACCGGAGGCCTGCAAGCCTCCTATCCTTCCATCACTCAGGCGCCCGACGGGACCATTGTGGTGGTCTGGCAGCAGGACCGCCCGGACCGCGTGGGCCGCGACGTGCGCTGGGCCCGCTTCCCGCGCGCTTGGCTGCTGGAGGAATGATGCTCCGCGCCGTGCTGTTCCTCGCCGCGCTGCTCGCCCCCGCCTGCGCCGAAACGCGCCTGGTCTTCGGGGACTACCGCGTCCTCTACGACGCCCAAAAGCAGGGCTATCGCGCCAATTCCGCCGGCGCCGCGCTGCTCGACGGCCAACTGGACCTGGTCTTCACCGGCGCGCTCAACGACGACGAAGCCGGTACGCTCCCCTTCCTGGCGCGCTCGCGCGACCTCGGCGCAACCTGGACCGCGCCCCAGCGCTTCGGCGCCGAAATCATCGGCAAGCTGATCCGCTCGCCGCGCGAGGAGTTCCTGGCCCTCACCCTGTTCGGCCCCACGCGCCGCCAAACCCTGCTCTCCATCGGCTATCACGTGCGCCGCGGCACGCGCAAGGAAAGCTACCGCGAAGACGTCCGCTGGCGTCCCGGCGCCCTGCTCATCGGGCGCAAGGCCAAGGGGGAATCGGCCTTCACCTACCAGGACTACGCCTCCGGCACGTTCCTGGGCGAGCAGTTCGGCGCGCCGGGCCTCCAGACCGCCGGCGGCCGCCTGGTGGCCACGCTGTGGGGCGCCGCGCGACAGGGCGAGAACTGGCAGTGCGGCGTGCTGCTCAGCGACGATGACGGCCTCACCTGGCGCTACCGGCAGGTGGGCTACGCCGCCGAGCCCGCCATCCGCGACGATCCCCAAATGCCCGCGGGCTACAACGAGCAGACCCTCTTCGAGACCCGCGGAGGGCTGCTGGTCTCGGTCATTCGCGGGCGCGAAAAGCTGGGCCGGGTCCCGGAAAGCCCCAAGGACACCTGGTTTTTCCGCGCCGTCTCCCGCGACCGGGGCGAAACCTGGTCCCGCCCCGAGCCTTCCAACCTGGCCGGCACCGGCGCTCCCGCCGCCGGCCTCGCGCTGCCGGACGGCTCCCTGCTCATGGCCGCGCGCGTGCCCTACTCCCGCACCCTCTACCGCCTGCCGGAAAAAGACCTGTTTGGCCTGCACCTGGTGCGCAGTTTCGATGGCGGCAGGACCTGGCGCACCGTCAAAATCGTGCAGCGCGACCCGGACGGCAACCCGTTCGACAATTACTACAACGCCATGAACGGGCAGTTCCTCTCCTTGGGCGGCGGCCGCTGGATGTACCTGTTCGGCGAGTTCAGCGTGAAGCGCGATCAGCACCGCGTGCTGATGCTGCGCTTTTCGGTCCAGTAACGAGGAACCCCGGCCATGCCTTCGCGCAGAGACTTCTTGAGGACGGTGGGCGCGGGAGCTTCCGCCGCCCTGCCGCAAGCCGCCGCGTCACCCGCGGAGTTTCCGGACCGCCGCGCGCTCCAGGCCGCGCGCGCCCGCCGCGGCATCCTCTCCCCTGCCAAAACCTACCGCATGATGGAGTGGGAGTGCCACACCCCGCCCGAGGGAACCTTCGACATCGACGTGGAAGCCGCGCTGCGGGCCGCGCGCGATGCCGGCGCCGAAAGCATGATGTTTTACTCCCAGGACCACTGGGGCTACGCCTTCTATCCCTCCGAAGTCGCCGTGCGCCATCCCCACCTGCCCGGCGACTTCTTCGGCCGCGAAGTGGACACCGCCCGCCGCCTGGGCATGTCCGTGGTCTGCTACTACAGCCTCCAGTTCAACAACCAGTGCGTGCTGGCGCACCCGGACTGGGGCTGGGTCGATGAAAAAGGCGAGCAGCAGCGCATGCGCTGGTTCATCACCTGCCTGGACACGCCCTACCGGCAGTATGTGCTGGGCATGATGGACGAACTGTTCGCGCGCTATCCGATCGACGAGCTGTTTCTGGATATCTTCGGCATCCAGTTTCACGCCTTTCACGGCAGCGGGCGCGACCCCTTCTGCTATTGCCGCCACACCGAAGCAGCCTGGGACCGCGCGCATCCCGGCGACCCGTATCGCGCGGGCTTCGCCACCCGCGAAGGTTGGGACCGCCGCTACCGTTGGCACCAGCAGCGCACCATGACCGGCATGCTGGACGAGATTCTGGCCGTCGTGCGCCGCCGCCGTCCCGGCGTCCTGGTTTCGCTCAACGGCGGCCCCGAGGCCTTCCCCGATGACGTCATGCGCAAGGTCAGCTTCATTTACGCCGAGCCGCTCACCTCTTCCACCGGCATCTCGCTGGGCTCCATCCTCATGCGCGGCTGGGGCCGGCCGGATTACCAGGCCGGGGTGTTCAGCCGGCAGGGCTACCTGGACACCTATCCGGGCGCCCTGCCCCGCGTGAAGGCCGACGCCCTGATCCTGCAAAACGCCCGCGTCTTCATCGTGGGCAACGCGCCCGTGATCGGCGGGCTGGACGGCCGCGGTTTTTCCAGGCGCTGGTTCGCCGTGGCCAAGGAGACCTGGGCGGACGTGCGCCACGTGGACGCGCTGCTCGAAGGCGCCGAGCCCCTGCTGAGCACCGCGGTGCTCTATAGCGAGGCCACCCGCGAGGAACTGGCCGGGCAGAAGCGGCCGCAGGATTTTCGCAGCTCCGTGCTGGGCGCCCTCGAGACTATGACCTACGCCGGCCGCCCCGTGGAAAGCCTCCCTGAGTTCCGCCTGCGCCCGGACCAACTGCGCCCCTTCGAGGTGCTCGTCCTGCCCGAAGTCGAAGTTCTTTCCGATGCCGCGGCGGAGGTGATTCGCCGCTGGGTGGCCGATGGCGGCACGCTGGTGGCTTCCGGAGCCTGCGGCCTCACCGGCCCGCCCGGCCGCCGGCGGGAGAACTTCCCGCTGGCCGATGTCCTGGGCGTGGATTTCGCAGGCGAGGAACGGCGCTACGCCTATGACGCCGAAGGGCGCCTGAAAAAGGGCGTGGTGCAGACCTACCTGGAATCCTCCGGCCACCCCCTCACCCGCTCGTTGGCCGAAAGCACCGTGGGCCTCTCCGGGGCCTTCCTCAAGCTGCGTATGCGCGCCGGCGCCCAGGAACTGCTGCGCTATCGCCTGCCGCTGATGGTGGAAGACCTGCCGCACCACCGCTGGTTCAACTGGGGTCCGCCCCCTCCCGGCGCGCAATCCGGCGGCCCGGCCGCGGTGTATCACCGGTTTCAAAAAGGCCAGGCCGTCTACCTCGGCGCGCCGGTCTTTCAGGCCGTCACCGCCGACAAGCTCTTTTGGACCCGCCGCTGGCTGCCGGAACTGGTGCGCGGCCTGGCGCCCCGCCCCCTGGCCGAACTGCGCTTTCCTGTGCTCGCCGAACACATCCACGGCACCTTCTTCTGGGACCGCGGCCGGCGCTTCGTGCTGGTGCAGATCCTGAACGCCGTCGAGCTCTCCACCGAAGGGGAATTCGTGGATGTTCCCTCGGCCGAAATCCGCCTGGATCCCGCGCGGCTGCGCGTCGCTGCCGCCCGCGTCGTGTGGCCCTCCGTGCGCGACCTGGCCGCGGAGCATTCCGCGGAAATAACCCGCATTCTCGTCCCCCGCCCGGGCCGCTACACCGCCCTCTATCTGAAGGTGGCGTGAAACTTCGGCCCGCGCCGCCCGCCTTGACCAGCCGCTTCGCAATCCGCTATTTTGGTTGTACCCTACGGCATTCCCACGGCCAAGATTCCCACCATGGAGGATGGATGAGTCCGCAAGAAGTATTGGAGTTTGCAAAAAAGAACGATGCCAAGCAGCTCGATCTGCGCTTCACCGATATCCCGAGCTTGCAGCATCATGTGTCCTACCCGATGTCCGAAGTGGACGAGGACAGCTTTGAAGAAGGATTTGGGATGGACGGGTCGAGCATCCGCGGTTGGGCGGCGATCCATGAGAGTGATATGCTCCTGGTGCCCGATCCGAATACCGCGTTCATGGATCCCTTCGCCGAAACGCCCACCCTGGTCATGTACGGCGACGTGATCGATCCGATCACCAAGCAGAACTACGAGCGCGACCCCCGCCACATTGCCAAGAAGGCCGAGCAGTACCTCCGCAACAGCGGTATCGGTGACACCGCCTATTATGGCGCCGAAGCGGAGTTCTTCATCTTCGACAACATCCGCTTCGACCAGAATCAGCACTCCGGTTTCTATTTCATTGATGCCGAGGAAGGCCGCTGGAATTCCGGCCGTGAGAAGGACAACCTGGGCTACCGCCCGCGCTACAAAGAAGGCTACTTCCCGGTGCCCCCCACGGATCATTACCAGGATCTGCGCAGCGAAATGGTGCAGACCATGATCAAGTGCGGCATGACCATCGAGTGCCACCACCACGAGGTCGCCACCGGCGGGCAGTGCGAGATCGATCAAAGGTTCGACACCCTGGTCCGGTCCGCGGACAACATGATGCTCTACAAGTACATCGTCCGCAACGTGGCCAACCAGTACGGCAAGACCGTGACCTTCATGCCCAAGCCGCTGTTTGCCGATAACGGCAGCGGCATGCACACCCACCAGAGCATCTGGAAGGACGGCAAGCCGCTGTTCGCCGGCGACGGCTATGCCGGCTTGAGCCAGTTGGCCCTGTGGTATATCGGCGGCCTGCTCAAGCACGCCCGCGCGCTCAGCGCCCTCATCGCCCCCACCACCAACAGCTACAAGCGCCTGGTGCCGGGCTACGAAGCCCCCGTCAACCTGGCCTACTCCCGCCGCAACCGTTCGGCTGCCTGCCGCATCCCCATGTACTCGGCCAGCCCCAAAGCCAAGCGCGTGGAGTTCCGCCCGCCCGATCCCTCCTGCAACCCCTACCTGGCCTTCTCCGCCATGCTCATGGCCGGCCTGGACGGCGTCCAGAACAAGATCGATCCGGGCGAACCGCTCGACAAGGATATCTACGATCTGTCGCCCGAGGAAATGAAGAACGTGCCCTCCATGCCGGCTTCGCTCGAGGAAGCCCTGGACTGCCTGGAAAACGACCACGGCTTCCTCATGAAGGGCGATGTCTTCACCGAAGAGCTGATCGAGACCTTCATCGACTACAAGCGCAAGAACGAGGCGGACGCCGTGCGCCTGCGCCCGCATCCCTACGAATTCGCCTTGTACTACGACATCTAGTTCTGTGTACCATCGCGGCTCGGCGCCCTGTCCCAAACCAGGCTACCGAGCCGCGACCGCGGGAGGCGGTTCTTTCCGGTTCTTTCACGCCCTTATGACCGGCGCCATCGTCCAAATCAACATCTCCCCCGGGGGCATCCCCAAACGCCCCATCCCCGAAGGGTTCCTCACGCCGCTCGGCATCCAGGGCGATGCCTGCAATCACCCCGCCATCCATGGCGGCCCCGAGAAGGCCATTCTGCTCCTCGCCGCCGAAACTGTCGAAGAACTCATCGCCCGCGGCTACCCCCTCTTCTTCGGCGCCCTCGGTGAGAACCTCACCACCCGGGGTCTCGACCGACGCCAGTGGCGCGTGGGCCAGCAGTTCCGCGCCGGTGGTGCCTCGCTCGAGCTCACCCGGATCCGCGTCCCTTGCGCAACCCTGGACGTCTACGGCCCGTCCCTGAAAGAGGAGTTGTATGATCTCCGCGTCAAGGAAGGGGATGTCGCTTCCCCGCGCTGGGGTATGAGCGGCTTTTACGCGCGCGTTTTGCGCCCCGGTCCGATTCGGCGAGACGATATAATCTCTCTGGAGTCCGTCCTGGCGTAGGATCGCTGGACCTCGCCGCAGGCATGCCGAACCTGCTCGAACAAGTCGATTTCCGCCACCCTGCCCGTGCGCGGGAAGACCTGGCCCGCCTGGGGACCGGGATCCCCGAACGCATCCTCACGCGTATCCGCATGCTGCTGGCCTCCGTTCCGGACCCGGACGAAGCCCTGCATCACCTGGAGCGCCTGCGCGCCGATTCTCCCGCCGCCTTCGATCGCATCAGCAGTTCGCCCGCCGTGCTGCGCTACCTGATCGCGACCTTTTCCTACAGCCGCTTCCTTTCCGAAGCCGTGCTGCGCCGCCCGGAGGGCCTCCTCCAGGTCGTCAACGCCGGCGACATGCACCGCGTTCTGAATGTGGAAGAGTACGGCGAGCGTCTTCTGGAGTTCCTCGGCCCGGAGTGCCCAGGCGTGCCTCCGGCGCTCACCTTCGCGCGCTTCCGCCGCCGCCAGATCCTCCGCATCATGTTGCGCGACGTGCTGGGCCTCGCCACCCTCTCCGATGTCACCGAGGAACTCTCCAACCTGGCCGACGCCGTGCTGGACCTGGCGTATTCCCGCATTCGCGAGAGCCTGGTGGCCCGCTACGGCGAGCCCCGCGATGAAAGCGGCCGCGTGGCCAGCTTCTGTGTCATCTCCCTGGGCAAACTCGGCGGCAAAGAGCTGAATTACAGCTCCGATATCGACCTGATGTTCCTCTACTCCGGCAACGGGGAAACCAGCGGACCCCACCGCATCACCAACAAGGAGTTCTTCAAAAAGGCCGCCAACCAGTACACCGAGCTGCTCTCCACCTATACGCCCGAAGGCCTGGGCTACCGCGTCGATCTGCGCCTCCGCCCCGACGGCCGCCTGGGCGAAGTCTGCATCTCGCTCGATGGCGCTCGGGCGTATTACGAAAGCCGCGCCCGCGACTGGGAAAAGCAGATGCTCATCAAGGCCCGCGTCTCCGCCGGCGACCGCGAACTCGGGCGCGCCCTGCTGGAGTTTGTCGAGCCCCTGATTTATTCCAGCTCGCTCGATTTCCGCGCCGTCGAAAGCGTCTCGGAAACGCGCGAGCGCATCGGTGAACGGCTCGCCGCGCGGCGCCCCGCGGATGCCGGCGTGGACGTGAAGCTAGCCCCCGGCGGCATCCGCGATATCGAGTTCCTGGTACAGTGCCTGCAGCGCCTGCATGGCGGCCGGGAGCCCTGGGTGCGCCATGGCAGCACCCTCTTCGCCCTGTTCCGACTGCGCGACAAGGGTCTGCTCTCGAGCACCGAGTACGCCCGCCTGGCCTCCGCCTACCAGTTCCTGCGCCACCTCGAACACCGCCTCCAGTTCGACGAGGACCGGCAGACCCACGCGCTGCCCACCGATCCGGAAGAACTCGCCTTGCTCGCCCGCAAAATGCCCCCTCTCGCCGCCGGCGAGACCGCCACCGCGGAGACCCTGCGCCGCCAGTTGGAAGACCATGTGACCGAGGTCCGGGATATCTACGAGCGGGTCATCCACTCCCAGAAGCCCATGTACTACACGCTGCCCGAGCCTTCCCCGGCCGGCGCCGAACCGCCCGTCGAGCTGCCTCCGCCGGGCGGCCTCGTAGGCAGCGCCAACCTCGCCCGCTTCCTGGACCAGCGCGCCCCTGGCCTCGCCGCCTGCCTGTCCCGCGTCCGTCTGCACCGCGGCCGCGAGCGCTTCGAGTATTTCCTGGAGCGCGTCTTCGACCGGCCGGAATGGCTCGCCCGCCTGGATGCCGATAGCCGCCTGGCCGAGTGCTGCCTGGACCTGTTCGAGCACAGCCACTATTTCGCCGATCAGCTCCTCCGCGACCCTGAACTCTTGCAGGACCTGGAGGCCGCCGAGCCCATCGCCTCCGAGTCTCTAGAGGATTCCATGGCCCTGCGCCGCTTCTTCCGCCGGCGCATGCTGCGCATCCAGAGCGAAAGCATCTTCCGATCCGCTCCCATCTTCGAAACCCTCGGGCGCACCTCCGCGCTCGCCGATTCCGTCGTCGCCGCCGCCTACCGCATCGCCCTGGCGCAGGCCCGCCCTCCCGCCGACTCCGCCTACGTCCCCGCCAGCCAGATGATGGTCATCGCCTTGGGGCGCCTCGGCATGCGCGAGTTCGACCTGGCCTCCGACGCCGACCTGGTCTTCGTCCTGCCCGATGCCGAGGCCGCCGCCTCCCTGTTCTGGACCGGTATCGCCGAAAAAATGATCCAGATCCTCAGCGCGTATACCGGCGAGGGCGTCATGTTCGCCATCGATACCCGCCTGCGCCCCAATGGCCGCGAGGGCGATCTGGTGCAAACCGAATCGGCCTACAAGGAATACTTCGCCAAACACGCCGAGGCCTGGGAAGGCATCACCTATATGAAATCCCGCGGCGTGGCCGGCGACCTCGAACGCGCCACCGAATTTCTGCATGAGTTGCAGGAAGTGGATTGGCGCCGCTACGGCCAGGGCGGCCGCTCCCGCAAGGAGCTTGCCCAGATGCGCCAGCGCCTCGAGCGCGAGCAGGGCGCCCGCAATCCCCTCAAGGCCGGTCCCGGCGGCTATTACGATATCGACTTCGCCCTCATGTATCTCCGCCTCAAAGGAGCTGGCATCTTCTACAAAGTTCTCAATACCCCCGCCCGCATCGATGTCATCGAGAAAATGGGCCACCTGGAACGCGAGGACGCCGATTTCCTGCGCGACGCCGCCACCTTCTACCGCGCCATCGACCACGGTCTGCGCGTCTCCACCGGCCACGCCGAAGGCAGCCTTCCCACCGCCCAGGCGCAGCTCGAGGTGCTCACCGAATTGGTGCGTAGATGGACACCTGCCCACCTCCACGACCTGCCTCTGGATACCCAATTGCGAGAGATTCGGAGGAAGACGCGGGAGTTCTTTAACCGCTTGTTCGCATGCTGACCCCGGCGCAATCTTTCCCGGCCCGCGCGATCCTGCCTCTCCTGGGGGTAATTTTTGCGCTGCCCGCCCTGGCCCAGAGCGGCCCGCCCGAGATCGACCGGGCCTTCGACCGCCTCTATAATTTCGATTTCCAGGGCTCCCACCAAATCCTGGATCGTTATATTCAGTCCCATCCGCAGGAGCCCCTGCCCTATGCCGTGCGCGCCTCCGCCTACCTGTTTTCGGAGCTCGACCGCCTCGGCATCCTGGAAAGCCAGTTCTTCGTCAGCGATAAGCGCATCGCCGACAAAAAGCGCAATCTTGCCCCCGATCCGCGCGTCCGCCAGCTCTTGTTCCAGTCCATCGGCGACGCCCAGTCCCGCGCCAACGCCATCCTGGCCTCCCGTCCCGACGACCCCAACGCCCTGTTTGCCATGTGCATGACCCTGGGCATCACCTCCGACTATATGGCGCTGGTCGAAAAACGCCAGTTGAGCAGCCTGCCCGTGGCCAAGCGCTCCAATACCTACGCGCAGCAGCTCCTCAAGCGCAATCCGCCCTGGTACGACGCCTACGTCACTGCCGGCATCGACGAATATTTGGTCGGCTGTCTGCCTTTCTTCATCAAGTGGTTCGTGCGCTTCGACAACATCCAGGGCAGCAAGGACCAGGCCATCCGCAACCTCCAGATCGTGGCCTCCAAGGGCCACTACCTTAAAGCCTTTTCCAAGATCCTGCTGGGCATCATCTTCCTGCGCGAAAAGCAACCCCGGGAAACCGAACGTCTGCTGGCGGAACTGGCGCACGATTACCCCGCCAATCCGCTGTTCCGCCGCGAGCTCGCGCGCGTCTCCACCGAGGCTGGCGGAGGCCAGCCGTAGCACCCCCGCTCCTCGCCGGTCGCGCCATAATCGACCCATGCGTATTGAAAGCGTCCGTGTCCACGCGGTCCCCATGTCCGCCTCCTGGCTCACCGAGGGCTTGATCGCCAACCCCATGTCCATCTACCCGCCCTACCGCGAAAAGCGTTCGAGCTGGTTTGGGCGCATGACCGCCGCCGTGGTCGAGGTCGTCGCAGAGGGCGGTTTGAGCGGCCTGGGCTACGTCGGCGGCGGGCGCGGACAGGCCGCCGCGCCCCTCATCGACGCCCAGTTAGCCGGGCTCCTGATCGGCCAGGACCCCTTCCAGGTGGAACTCCTCTGGGAGCAGATGTACCGCGCCTCGGTGATGTACGGCCGCCGCGGCGTGACCATCGAAATCATCAGCGCCATCGACATCGCCCTGCACGACCTGGCCGGCAAAATCACCGGCCAGCCCGTCTATAACCTGATCGGAGGCCGCACCCGCGACCGCATCCGCGCCTATGTCACCGGCAACCTCACCGACCGCCACCTCGAGGAAGGCTTCCGCGATGTCAAGCTGGCCCTTCCCCACGGTCCCGCCGACGGCGCCGAAGGCCTCCGCCGCAACGTCGCCCTGGTAGAAAGCGTGCGCAAAAAGATCGGCGACGACGGCGGCCTCATGCTCGACTGCTACATGGCCCTCACCGTTCCCTACGCCATCGATCTCGCCCGCGCCCTCCACGACTATCGCCTCGCCTGGCTCGAAGAGCCCTTCCTCCCCGACCAGATCGATTCCTTCCGCCGCCTCAAGGACGCTGTCCCCGATCTTCAGCTCAGCACCGGCGAGCACGAGTACACCCGCTGGGGCTTCCGCGCCCTCGTCGAGAGCCGCGCCGTGGATCTCCTCCAGCCCGACATCTACCGGGCCGGCGGCATCTCCGAGCTGAAAAAAATCGCCGCCTACGCCAGCGTCTACGACCTCCCCGTCATCCCTCACGGCGTGGGAGCCCCGACGTACCATTTCGTGATGGCCACCCACAACGCGCCCCGCGCCGAGTTCGTGGACATCTTCGCCCAGGGCGGCCAGCTTCTCCTGGAAGGCGAACCCGTCCCCCGCGGAGGCTGGATCGACCTCCCCGCCGACCCCGGCTTCGGCTACCGCCTGAACCAGAAAGCCCTCCGCGGAGAAGTCCCCGTCGCCCCCATCTGGTGAAGCGCCCTGTAGTTACCGAGCCGCGACCGCTAGGGAGCGGGCATTTCCGGAGCTACCATAGTCTCCGGGGAGGTGGTTATGCGATTATCGGTCAAAGCTCTGGCCTACACCTGCGCGCTCCTCTGGGGCGGTTGCCTGCTGACGGTTGGGCTGCTCAATCTGGCGGCTCCCTCGTACGGTGCGAATTTCCTGCAAAGCATGAGTTCGGTGTATCCGGGCTATCACGCCACCCGCAGCTTCGTGGACGTCCTGGTCGGCACGGGCTACGCCCTGGTGGATGGAGGGATCGGAGGCCTCATTTTCGCCTGGCTCTACAACCTGTTTGTCGGCCGGCCGGCCTGATCGGAGGTTGGGGTCGCCCCCGGGGTGAGGCGACAAATTATTAGGCAACAATATAGTTGACTCCCAGACTTTCCACGCCAACGTTCTTGTAGAGCGAGGTTCCCCGCTCGCGGGGATGGTTGTAACCAACCAAGGTCTTTTCCCTCTTAACTGTTCGTTTTTCTTAAATTGAAATTGCGTTGGACGCAAGCGAGTCTGCGCGAGCGGCGGCTCTTGCTCTGGAATCCCGGCGACGCTTGCGGCGAACCGCCGATTCAGCGATACTGCTGTCAGTAACTGAGGCAAGGAGGGATTTGGCATGAGCAAACCGACCGACCTCGTTCAGGGCACCGTGGACCTGTTGATCCTGAAGACTATCGCTATCGAGCCCATGCACGGCTGGGCCATCGCCCAGCGAATCCGGCAGATGTCGAATGAGGTGCTGCAAGTTGGTCAGAGCGCGCTCTATCCGGCGCTCCACAAACTGGAGCAGGAAGGCTGGATCGAGGCCGAATGGAAGACATCGGAGAGCAACCGACGCGCCAAGTACTATTCGCTGACTCGTGCGGGCCGCAAGGCGCTGGCGAAGGAGGCAACTCAGTGGGAGCGACTCTCGGCCGCTATTTCCCTGATCGTGCGTACGGCTTGAAGGAGACATGAGAATGCCATGCCTGTTTCTCAACTTCGCCTTCGCATGCGCTCCTTGTTTCGCAGAACGGAAGTCGAGCAGGAACTCGACGAGGAACTCCAATACCATTTGGAGCGGCAGATCGATGAGGGTCTGGCGAAGGGGCTTCCTCGGGACGAGGCACGGTATGCCGCATTGCGTGCTCTGGGCGCGATCACGCAAAACAAAGAGGCGTGTCGGGCCATGCGTGGCGTGAGCTGGATCGAGAACACCATGCAGGACCTCCGCTACGGTGCCCGCGCTCTCCGTAAAAACCTCGCCTTCACAATCGCCGCCGTGTTGGCTCTGGCACTTGGCATCGGCGCCAACACTGCGATGTTCAGTGTGGCTTACGGCATGCTGTGGAGACCCCTCCCTTATGTGGACGCCGACCGGGTGGCGGTGGTCTATATGAGCTACTTTCCGCGGGATTTTCGGTTCGGCACGATGTCTGTACGCGATTACCTAATCTGGAGGGAGGACAATCGAGCATTTGAAAATCCCTCGCTGTTCCGCACTCTGCGGATGGACATCGGCGGCAACATTGACGCTCCCGAACAGGTGCAGGGCGCATCTGTTACCGCCGGGTTTTTCTCCACCCTGGGAGTTCAGCCACTGATCGGCCGGACGTTCAGGGTGGGGGAGGACAAACCCGGCACGGGATCGCGTGCTGTGCTCAGCGAATCAATCTGGCGAAGACGCTTCGGGGCGCGTCCCGACGCGTTAGGCCAGACCATCTTGGTGAATGGCGTCCCTTCCGTCATTATTGGCGTGATGCGGGACTCCTTTCGGTTTCCTCGACGGGAGACAGAAGTCTGGACGAATCTGCCGCTGAATCCGCCGCCGCGATATGGACCGTGGTTCTATCGCGGCGTGGCACGCCTGAAGCCCGGTGTGACGCTGCAGCAGGCTCAAGCTGAAGTCAACAACATAGCATTACGCATGATGCAGCGGAATCCCTATTACAAACGCCTGACCCTGCCAGTGTTGAGCCTGCGTGAGGCCCTACTGGGAAACAGCGTGAAACCAGCGCTTCTGGTGTTGACGGGAGCCGTAGGGTTGGTGCTGCTGATCGCCGTGGTCAATGTGGCCAACCTCATGCTGGCGCGCGCCACTGTTCGCAAGCGCGAGATGGCGCTGCGGCTCAGCCTCGGTGCCGCCCGTGCTCGCCTGGTGCGTCAGTTGCTTACGGAGAGCGTTCTTTTGGCAGTCATGGGGGGGGTAACCGGGCTGGCATTGGCGTGGGGTGGTGTCGAACTGATTCGCGCCTGGAATCCTGGCAACCTCCCCCTCATCGATTCTGTGCGATTGGATTGGACAGCGCTGAGCTTCATGATTCTCGTCTCCGTTTCCACCGGAGTTCTGTTTGGGCTGGCGCCGGCATTCGAAAGTGCACGCACAGATCTGAATTCGGCCATCAAGGAGGGCGGCCGCACACAGGCAGCCGGCCAGACTCGCGGGCGCACTCGGGCAACCCTGGTGATCTCTGAGATCGCGGCTTCGCTGATGCTTTTAGTGGGCGCGGGGCTGCTCCTGCGAAGCTTCATGAATCTAAGGGCGGTGACCGGCGGGTTTTCCACGCCATCGCGACAGATTCTTACCATGCTGATTTCGCCAGGAAACGCAAAATACAATGACGTGCCGGCCGGAACCGCGTTTTACAGCGAAGTCCTGCGGAGAGCCCGTAACGTACCGGGCGTAGAAATGGCAGCCTTGACTGACTCATTACCGCCCGACCGGCAAGGCGACGCTGACACTTTTACAGTCGAGGGGCAAAGCCTTGCTCTTGGAGAGATGAACCCCGTCGTTTCGGTCATTACCGCAACTTCGGGCCTCTTCCAGGCCTTCCGGATCCCGTTAGTTAAGGGCCGGTACTTCACCGAACACGACAACCAGGATTCAAAACCGGTGGCGATTGTCAGCGAAGGTTTTGCGCGCCGCTTCTTTTCGAATCAGAACGTTCTTGGCAGGCGCATTAAGCATAGCGGGCCGGGCTCGGGCGAACAGTGGATGGAGATTGTGGGCGTGGTCGGGAATGTGAAATATCTCGGGCCGGCGGTCGATACGGATCCAGCCTACTACATGCCTTTTGGACAGAAGTATTACACAAGGATGTTTCTTGTTGTGCGTTCGTCCGGCGACGCCGGGCGCCTGGCGATGTTGCTCCGCCAGGAAATTCAATCGATTGATCCCGGTGTAACCTTGGCGCAAATCGGCACGATGGAGCGGGCGTTGAGTTTGTCGGTGTCGCAGCCTCGCTTCGATACCATGGTACTGACGTTGTTCGCGGGAATCGCTCTCCTGCTGGCGGCGGTCGGAATATATGGGCTAATCTCCTACTCGGTGGCTCAGCGGACGCATGAAATCGGCGTGCGCATGGCATTGGGCGCGGCGCAGGCGGATATAGTGCGTATGGTGGTGCGCCAAGGCGCGTTGCTGGCAGCCATCGGAATAGTGCTCGGACTGGGCGGCGCTCTTGCTCTGACTCACTTGCTGCGGACAATGCTCTTCGGCATCGACGTCAGGGATCCACTAACATTTGCAGGCGCTCCGTTGGGAATGATAGTCGCGGTTCTGCTGGCTACTCTTCTGCCTGCTCTACGGGCGACGCGCATTTCTCCTGTCGTGGCTCTTCGCGATTAATGGCAGTCTGATTTCCGGCGCTCCGGGGCCGCTCCTTGTTTCTCGATCACGGCTGTCCGGCTATTTTTTGAGGGGGCAGGATAAACCCCATTACACCAATGGGATGCAGCCGCTGAACACGGGAACGATTTGAAATTCGAAGGGCCGTTTTC
>JAJPJX010000070.1 GCA_021324015.1 Solibacteraceae bacterium
CGGGAAGGAGACGGACGCGGCGCCCGCCTGGCGAATGGCGGAAGGGGCATCGGCGCGCAGCGCAGCCACGGCGAAGGCCATGGCGATGCGGTGGTCGCCGAAGGAATCGAACTCGGCGGCACGGAAGCGCTGGCGCCCGGGGATCACCAGGCCATCGGGCAGTTCCTCGGCCGGAACGCCCATGCGGCGCAGATTTTCGGCCACCGTGGCAATGCGGTCGGTCTCCTTGATACGCAGTTCGCCGGCGTCGCGGACGGTCAGGCCTTCCTCGCTGGCGGCGCCCAGCACGGCCAGCACGGGGATCTCGTCGATCAAGGCCGCGGTGAGCTCCTTTTCGATCACGCCGCCGCGCACGGACGAGTGCCGCACCAGCAGGTCCCCCACCAGTTCGCCGTTGCGGTTTTCGAGATCCAGGATGCGGATATCGGCGCCCATGCCCTTGAGAAAGTCGAGCAGCGCGGAACGGGTGGGGTTGAGTCCCACGCCGCGGATGGTGAGGCTAGATTCCGGCAGCAGCAGGGCCGCGACCAGGAAGAAGGCGGCCGAGGAAAGGTCCGCCGGCACGGCCAGGTCGCGGCCCTCCAGGCGCGGCCCGCCCTGCACGGTGATCACTTTCCCGCGCACGGTGAGATCCGCGCCGAATTCCCGAAGCGCGATTTCGGTATGGTCGCGGGAGCGCATCGGCTCGCGCACCGTGGTTTGGCCCGCGGCGTAAAGCCCGGCGAACAGGACGCAGGTCTTCACTTGCGCGCTGGGCACCGGCAGGGTGTAGTCGATGGGGGCGAGCGGCCCGCCCTGAATTTCGATCGGCGGAAACTTGCCTTCCCGCGCGGAGATGACGGCGCCCATTTGTGAGAGCGGCTGGATGATGCGCTGCATGGGCCGGCGGGAGAGCGATTCATCGCCTGCGATCCGGCTGCGGAAGGGCTGCGCCGCCAGGATGCCCGAGAGCATGCGGATGGTGGAGCCGGAGTTGCCCGCGTCCAGATCCGCCTGGGGAGCGCTCAGGCCGCGCAATCCGCGCCCCGCGATCACGACTTCCGTGCCCTGCCGCTCGACGCGCGCGCCCAGAGCCTCGACCGCGCCGAGCGTGGACTGGCAATCGGCCCCCGTCGAGTAATTCCGGATGCGCGTCCTGCCTTCGGCGATGGACGCAATCATGGCATAGCGGTGCGAAATGGATTTGTCGCCGGGCAGGGAAATAGAGCCGGACAAAGAACGGGCTGGGGAAATCTTCTGCATGAAGAATCCCCATTGTAACGTGGCGGCTGTTACGCGCCGACGGACACGAGGTCGGAAGCGACGCGGAACAAGCGCGGGGGACGGTAGGGCTGGAAACGGTAGCCGATGCCGAAGATGGTCTCGATGTACTGGTCGGCGTAGTCCCCCAGCTTTTTGCGCAGGCGGCGGATGTGGACGTCCAGCGTGCGCGTCTTAATCTGCGTGCTGTATCCCCACACGCGCATCAGGAGCGCCTCGCGGGTCACGATTTCGCCCGCGTTTTGCACCAGCAGGGCCAGCAGATCGTATTCCTTGCGGGTGAGCCGCATGGGGGCCAGGTCCAGCCGGGCAGTCTTATGTTGGAAATCCAGGTCCAGGTGTGCGTCCTGATACCGTTCCGTGGGGATGATGGCGGCGGAAAACGTTCCCATCCAAAACCTCCTGAATTCTGCGACTAAGGCGAATGTACGGCTTTGCCGCACAGCGTTGGTGGAGGAGTTGTAAAAGTTTTGTAAAAGGTGTTAACGCGGATCAGTCGATGACGAACGGTCCGGCCTTGGCCACGCGCAGCTCGCGCTCGTTGCCGTCAAAAGCGTTGATCCGCACCTTGATGGCGCGCGGGGGCGCGTCCACTTCGAAGCGGAAAACGGCTTCTTTGCCGGGCTCCAGCAGTTCCTCGTCGATGGCGTTTTTCTGGGTGGTCAGCAGGGTGCCGTCGGAATCCAGAAAGTCGAAGGCCAGGGTGAGCGAAGAGATGGCTTTCTCGCCGGTGTTGCGCACCCGGCCGTCCAGGGAGATGCGGTCCTCGTTGTGGCGCGCGCTGGCCGCCAGCACCTCGAGATCCGGGGGTTTCGGCGCTTTGCGCATGGCATCGGCGGCGCACATGGACACCGCCAGGGCAACCACAGCAAGCAGGCGAGACCTCATTGGGCACAGTGTACCAAAGCGGGGCGGTTCCAAGACCGCCGGCGAAGCGGACTTCAGCCTCCCGGTAGGGGTGTGCCATAATAGCGGCTTCGCGCTTCCGGACATTTGAGACGGCGTGAGAGAGCGGAAGATACCGCTCCCTGACGGTCGCGGCTCGGTTACGAGGGTCTCGGGTTGGCGGATTGTTGCCGCGCCGCGACGTCGTCCCGCGCTTCCTTGCAGGCAATGCACATGAGCGAGAAGATCAGCAGGAGGGCCATGGTGGCGGGTCCGGCAGCGCTGGCCGCGGCGGGCGCGCCGGCGGCTGCGGTTGCCCGAAACCTGGTCATCTCCAGCGCCAATGGCCTGCGGGCGTGCGCCCGGGCCATGGAGATCCTCAAAAGCGGCGGCGATACGCTGGACGCGGTGGTTGCGGGAGTGAACATCAACGAGGAGGACCCCGAAGACACCTCTGTGGGCTACGGTGGGCTGCCGAACGAAGACGGCGTGGTGGAACTCGACGCCAGCGTGATGCACGGTCCCACGCGGCGCGCGGGCGCGGTAGCCTCGCTGCGCAACATCAAGACGCCCTCCAAAGTGGCCAAAGCGGTCATGGAGCAGACCGACCACGTCATGCTGGTAGGCGAGGGCGCGCTGCGTTTCGCGCGGGCCATGGGATTTCCGGAGTACGATCTGCTGACCGAGAAGGCGCGCATCGCCTGGCTCACCTGGAAGCAGTCGCTCAAGGACCCGCAGGGGCACAACAACTGGACCGACGGGCTGGACGCGCCGCGCGAGAAAAAACTGGGGCTGCGGCGGATGTTCCCCGGCGTGGACGACCGCACGCTGGCATGGGCCTGGCAGGTGGCCCTCCATCCACCCACGGGTACCATCAATTGCCTGGCTTTGAACGCGCGGGGCGAGATGTCGGGCGTCACCACCACCAGCGGTTTGGCGTGGAAAATCGCCGGGCGGGTGGGAGATTCGCCGCTCATCGGCGCGGGCGTGTATGTGGACCAGGATGTCGGCGGCGCCGGCTCCACGGGCCGCGGTGAGGAAAACATTCGGATCGCCGGCGCCCACACGATCATCGAAAATATGCGGCACGGCATGGAGCCGCGGGAAGCGTGCCTGGACGCCTTGCAACGCGTGGCCCGAAACTTCGATAATGATGTTTCCAGACTCGCGCAATTTGATTTGAACTTTTACGCGCTGCGCAAAGACGGCCGGTACGCCGGCGCGTCTCTGTGGAGCGGTCCGCTGCGGAACGGTAAGGTATCACCCAGGCAGTTTGTGGTCAACGACGGCGGAGACAGCCGCCTGGAACCGTGTGTCTACCTTCTGGAGCGGAAGTCCGCGTGACGGAGGGCCGGCTCATCGCCGCGGTTGGGTGTAATCGCACGCATCGTGCGGGCCGTGGCGGCGTGCGGCGTATAAAATAGAACTCAACGGCTTTTCTTCCGGAATCCTGGCAGGTTGAAACTGGAATCACGGATAAAAACCAACTCAGAGGGGAGCGCCGCTGTTTTCCTGATGTCAACGAAAATTTTGAGTGAAGCATTTCGGCGGACGGGGAGGAACCTGTCTTCCGCAGCAGGAAGGCTTGGGGCTTAGGGCAACCAGATGGCCCAGATTTTTCACCACAGCACCAATACCTTCTCGAAGATGACCATTTTCGGGTCGGTGTTCGCATTGGGATTCCTGACATGGGCATTATCGGAACTCAACCGGTCCAGCTACGCGACGCGGGAAAACGTCGTGCGGGATCAGCCAGTGCCCTTCAGCCACACACATCATGTCGCGGGCGTGGGCCTGGACTGCCGGTACTGCCACACCACGGTGGAGGACTCTTCCTTCGCCAACACTCCGCCCACCAAGACGTGCATGAACTGTCACTCGGAGATCTGGAACACGAGTCCCATGCTCGAACCGGTGCGCGCCAGTTTCCGCACGGGTGAGTCGATCTCCTGGACGCGCGTCAACGATCTGCCGGACTTCGTCTACTTCAATCACAGCATCCACGTCAACAAGGGGATCGGCTGCGAGAGCTGTCACGGGCGGGTGGACCGCATGCCGC
>JAJPJX010000054.1 GCA_021324015.1 Solibacteraceae bacterium
CCTCTCCGAATACGCACGATTTGTGGTGGAGACCTTTCAGACCCCTTCACTGATTCAGAATGAGTTAGCTTGCCGCCGACCCCATCAACTGCGAAAGACGGGCTAGCTCGCGGAGTGCAGTTTGTGCCGCGCCGCGTGCCGCCGGATCTCCCGGCCAATCAAACGGCAGGTGATTGATCACAATGCGCAGCCGCGGAATACGGTCCGTCAGGCGAACCAAACCAACGAGCATGGAGGGATCCCCGATGGCATCGAGTTCGAGGCCGGCATCCGCCAGGCGCTTTAAATCGTCGAGGTAAGCAGGCTGCTGGAGGCCTTCGGAGACGCCTTTTCCGTTGAGCCGAATGCCGCGAAACAGCGGATTCCGGTGAAACCGTGCCAGATGGGCGCGGAATTCCGGTCTGCCGCACTCCAGGTGTCCGACTGTGCCCACAATGATTGGCTCGCGCGCCGCCAGGTCCAGGATCCACTGATTGTCTTCCAGCCACGGGCTGGCCTCCACCACGATTGCGCCGGTGATAGCAAACGAGCGGGTAAGCTTGCGGAACTCTTCCGGCAGGACCGTTCGATAAAGAATCTTCTCCGTTTTGGCCGGCCACGGCACGCCCTGCGGGCGGGAGGGATCGTAGAAATGCAAGTGCGTATCAATGATGTAGCGGGGCGTCGTGGTGTAGGCGCGGCCGGCGGCAGAGGCTGCGGCAGCGGCAGCCAGAAAGGTGCGGCGTTGCATGCTGCCATCTTAGACCTTTCTATTGCCCCACACGGCTCCGCCCGGGAGCCCAGGGAGCGAGCAGGCCGGCGATGACGCGGTTGAGTGGCGTCGGGACACCAAGCGACTCCCCCAAGCGAACGACTGCACCGCTCAGCCATGCCAGTTCCATACGGTTCCCCCGTTCCAGGTCATTGTGCATGGAAGAAGTCATGCTCTCCGGCAGGCTGTCACAGAAAGACAGGCGGTCCGCCGCATAGCTTTGAGCCAGGGGGATCCCCTTCGCCCGGCCGACGCAGACCACTTCCTCCATCACCCCGAAGAGCAGGCGGCGGGTCTCGGGATGGGAGCGGACGATCCCGATGGGCGCCCGGACGGAAGTGGTCAGGGCGCTAAGGCCCACCAGGAAAACAAATTTCTCCCAGATGGTTTTCTCGATCGAGGGGCTGATCTCCGAGTCGATGCGGGCTTCCCGGCAGGCCTCCAGGAAAGCGTTCGCGGATCCAGCCGGTGCGCCACCATCGCCAAACACCAGTTTTTGCATCCGGCCTGTGTGCGCGATCACTCCCGGCGAGGCCACCTGGGAAGCGATATAGCAAACGCCGCCAGGCACGTGCCCACGCGGCAGGATGGATCGCAGGATGTCGTCCTTTTCCACCCCGTTCTGGAGCGAGATGACCAGTGTGTCCGGCGCCAGCAAAGGATCAAGGGCGCGCGCGGCGGACTCCGTATCCCAGAGCTTCACGGCGAACAGGACGATATCCACCGGGCCGATGCGGGCAGGGTCGCCGGTGGCGTGGACCGGATGGAGGCGCAAGTCACCGAGGCTGCTGCGCACTTCCAGCCCATTGCGGGACATGGCTTCCAGGTGGGCGCCGCGGGCCAGGAAATGCACACTTTGTCCGGCGGCGGCCAGACGCGCCCCAAAATACCCCCCGACCCCTCCCGACCCCATCACCGCGATGCGCATCAGACTCTCAGTATACCGGCGGACCTCTCCGCTCGACCGGCAAGGCGCCTGTTATGCTGTTGGGAAGAAACTATGGCACTCACCGAATCTACCATGCCGGGCCTCGGCACTTCCGCGCCTGCGTTTCAGCTTCCTGATGTAGTGTCCGGGCAAACGATCTCGCTCGAAACCTACGCGGACAGCAACGCGCTTCTGGTGGTGTTCATCAGCCGGCACTGTCCGTACGTGCAGCATGTCAAGGAAGAACTGGCGCGCCTGGGGAAGGATTACGCCGGCAAGCCGCTGGGGATCGTAGCGATCTGTTCGAACGACGCGGCCAATTACCCGGAGGACGCACCCGAGCGGCTGAAGCAGTTGGCGCTGGAGTTGGATTGGTGCTTCCCGGTCTGCTATGACGAGAGCCAGGATATCGCGCGCGCATATCGTGCCGCCTGCACCCCTGATTTCTTCCTCTACGATGGCTCGCGGCAATTGGTTTATCGCGGGCAGTTAGACGACAGCCGGCCGGGGAACGGAGTGCCCGTGACCGGCAGGGACCTTCGCGCGGCGATCGATGCGGTGCTCGCGGGGAGCCCGGCGGCGGCCAAACAAAGGCCCAGCATCGGCTGCAACATCAAGTGGAAACCGGGCAACGAGCCGCGGTACTGAGGGGCGGCCGGAAGGAGATGGTATGAACTGCTCACGCCGGGATTTGCGGTTTCTGCTGCCTGCGCTGGCGGCTGCCGGGGCTGCCGGCGAAGCGGCGGCCCTGCCATCGAAGACTTATCGGTTCGAGGATCTGCCGGTGCGCGCCAACGGCCCGAACCGCTCGCGCCCGATCCTGAATGGCGCCACCCATACCGGATACCCCATCGAGCTGCACATGACCGAACTAGCTCCCGGCCAGGCGCCGCATCCGCCGCATCACCACGTCCACGAAGAGATGGTTCTCATCCACGAGGGGATTCTGAAAGTGACCATCTCCGGAAAGAGCGTGCAAATGGGACCGGGTTCGGTCGCGTATGTGGCGTCCAATGAGGAGCACGGCTGGCGCAACGTGGGCGGCAGCCGGGCGCGATACTTTGTTTTCGCCCTCGGCGGCGACAAGGCCTGAAGCATTGACTCGCTGAAGCTGTTCTTTTGAGCCGTCACGCAATGAGGATTCTGGCCCTGCTTCTGCTTCCACCACTCGCGTGGTCACAGACCGCTCCGGGCACATCTTCGATACTGGTTGAGGAGGGGCGCAAGGCATACGCCGCAAACTGCGCCGCCTGCCATGGCTCCGACGCCGAGGGGTCGGACCAGGGGCCGGCGCTGGCCGGCAATCGCAGGCTGCGGGCGCGTTCCGCACAACAGATCCGCGCTTTCATCTACCAGGGGCGGCCCTCCTCGGGGATGCCCGCGTTTCACCTCCCCGGCCCGCAACTGGATGCCCTCACAGCGTTCGTGCATTCGTTGAATTCGCCGGCTGCCGAGAGCTCTCCTCCCGGGTCGGCGCCAGCCGGAGAGCGCTATGTGATGGAGACCGGAAGGTGCCTCGCGTGTCACATGATTCTGGGTAAGGGCGCCGCCGTGGGCCCCGATCTTTCGGAGGCCGGCCGGGAACTCTCGGTCAGCGATTTGAGGGAGTCGTTGCTCAACCCCAGCGCGCATCTCAGCCCCGGATACCAAATCGTCGTCGTGAGACTTCGGAACGGAGGAACGATGCGCGGGTTTGCCAGGGCCAGAAGCAACTTCGATCTGCAACTCCAGGATCTCGACGGGCGGTTCCACATGCTGCGGCAAGACCAGATTGCAGATCTCCGGGAGGAACGGCAGTCCCTGATGCCGGCCTTTTCCGGAAGTCCGGAAGAGTTGCGCGACGTCATCGCCTACTTGAGTACCCTGACCGGCGTGCAGCCGGGTGCTCCCGCCGAACCCGCGCGGGAGCAGCGGTCCGGCGCGGCCGACATCGGCTTTGCGCGAATTCGCAATCCTGAGCCCGGGGACTGGCTCACCTACAACGGCAACCTGGACGGGAACCGCTATAGCCCGCTCACGCAAATCAACGCCTCGAACGTAAGCCGGCTACGCGTCCAATGGGTTTTTCCGATCGATCACTTCGGCCTGGAGGTCACGCCCCTGGTTGCTGATGGGATCATGTACATCACCGGTCCGAATCAGGTTCTGGCACTGGACGCGGCCACCGGACGCATGATTTGGAAATACTCCCGCCCGCGCACGCCAGGGCTGATCGGTGACGCGTCCCTGGGCACCAACCGCGGCGTGGCCGTTTTGGGAGACAAGGTATTCATGATGACGGACAACGCGCACCTGATCGCGTTGAACCGCGTCACCGGCAGTCTGGTGTGGGAGGTGGTCACGCCGGAGGAGCAGCAGCACTACGGTTCCACGGTGGCTCCGCTGGCCGTGAAGGACACCATCATCGCGGGCGTTTCCGGTGGAGACCGCGGGATTCGCGGCTTCCTGGCCTGCTATAAGGCCGCGACCGGCGAGCGGCTCTGGCGGCGCTGGACGATTCCATTGAAGGGCGAACCCGGGTCCGAGACCTGGGGGAGCAAAGAGCCGCTGTTCGGGGGAGGAGCCACCTGGCTCACCGGCGCTTATGACCCGGCGACCGATACCCTCTATTGGCCGACCGGCAACCCCTATCCGGATTCCGACGACCACGACCGGCCGGGAGACAACCTGTTCAGCAATTGCATTCTGGCGTTGGATCCCCAAACCGGCGCGCTGAAGTGGCACTACCAGTTCACGCCGCACGACGTTCACGATTGGGACGCCACGGAGCCGCCGGTGCTGGTGGATACGGAGTATCACGGCCGCAAGCGAAAACTGCTGCTGCACGCGGACCGCAACGGGTTCTTCTATGTGCTCGACCGGGAAGAAGGACAGGTACTGCTGGCCACACAGTTCGTGCGGCGTCTGACCTGGGCGCGGGGCATCGGCCCGGACGGCCGCCCACAGCTTCTGCCCGAGACGGATTCCGCCGAGGACTGCCCGATGAACGCCGCGAACTGGAACTCGGCGGCGTACAGCCCGTCCACGCGCCTGTATTACGTGCTGACTCTCGAGGAGTGCCGCGCCAGTAGACAGCCGGGCGCGTGGAAATCCGCCGCTCCCGAGGAAGCGCCGCAGAAAGTTTTACGGGCCATCAACATAGACACCGGCGACGTGGCGTGGGAAATACCGCAGATCGGCTCAGTCTACCCGAAAACATGGCCCGGGATCCTGGCAACGGCCGGAGGCCTCGTGTTCTATGGCGATCCCAATGGAGCCTTCGCCGCGGCGGGCCAGCGCGACGGAAAAGTGCTCTGGCACTTTCCCACCAATGTGTACATGAAGGCGTCCCCCATGACGTACATGTTGGCGGGCAAGCAGTATGTCGCTGTCGCCGCTGGCCCGAATATCCTGTGTTTCGGGCTGTCATCCGACTAAGCCTGGCCGGTGAACACAATAACCAACAGCGCGCTCCCGCCCTCCAGGCTGCGTTCCTCATAAGCGGTTGGGCCGTGAATCCCGCGGCGCGCCAGCACCCGGCGCACCAGTTGGTGCAGGGATTCCAGGGTGGTTCCCGGAGTCACGTTGCCCAACACCAGGCGCGTACCGTTCACGGTGCTCAGGTCGAATACCTGCGGGGTGCCGGCCGTAAGGCGGGCGCGCGCCACGGCCCTCGATTCCGCAAGCTGGTTCCAGGTCACAATGAAATCGAAGGCACCTAGAGGAATTCCGCCAGGGATCTCAAGCTGATAGTCCATTAGTGGTTTCCGTAGCGCAGTTCGCCGGCCTCTATGCGCACCGGCAGGCGGTTCTGCGCGGGCGGCAACGGGCAGGTGGCGTAAGGCGTGAAGGCGCATGGCGGATTATAGGCCTCATTGAAATCCAGGATCACCTTCCCGTCTTCCGGTGCGCGGGCATCCAGGAATCTGCCGGCGCCGTAGGTTTCTTTGCGGCTGGTCAGATCGCTGAAAATGAAGAACAATTCCTTGCCGGCGGGGTCTTCCAACACCGGATAAAGCCGGACCTCTTTCCCGTGGAGCCGAAAGATTGCGTAGCCGGGAGAGGGTTCCGGCTGGATCTCGCCGAGGATATTGGGAACCATCAGCTTGCCCGGCTGTTGCACAAAGCGCGCCGTGACGCGGTAGGCCGGATCCACCGGAAACCAGCGCAGGCCTGTGAACTGGCGGCGATAGGGGCTGTGCAGATCTTTGAGGCGGATACCGAACCTCTCGCCCCGCTGGATGACGTATGCCTGCCGGTCTCCCAAGCGGACAATGTCGGGCGATCCGGATGTGTCCGGACGAAGCTGGCGGCTGCGGCCATCCTGTTGGCAGGTCACTGTTTCGTGATCCAGCCGGAAAACGGCGCCGATCCCCGGGATCTGGTTGGCGCCTTCGTGCAGCCAAAAGAGCCCGGTCACGGACAGCCAGCCCCAATCGGCCTTCAGGGCCGCTTCGCGCTCAGCTCGCCACGCGCGGATCTCGTCCGGATAGGAGCCGGCAGCGAGCAGCCAGAAGCACAGAAGCGTGGCGGCGCGCACGGCCTATCCCTGGTTGTCCGCCCCTTCCAAAGCCTGGGCCAGCAGGCCGGCGAACTCCTCCGTCTTGCGGTCGATCCGCTCTTTTAGCCGCGCCAGGTCCTGCTCCAGGCTGCGCAGGCGGTCGGCCAGGTGTAGAGAAGCCATCACCGCGATGCGCGTGGAATCCGCGTTGGGGGCCTTGGCGGCGATGGAGAGCATAAGCTCGTCCACGCTCCGCGCGAGTTCCTCGACTTCCCGGGGATCGCCCGCGGAGAGCAGGGTATAAGACTGGCTCAGAATGGTCACTCGGACCGGACGCTTCTCACCTTCGGCGCCCACGGAATTATCCGACGCTTAGTTGATCGATCTGCCCAAGGAGCTTTTCGATGCGATTGCGAACTTGCTTCCGTTCGGCCTGCAGCGTCTTGAGCTCCTCGGAGAGCCGGGCTACCTCGGCCTGCGCTTCGGCGGCTTCCTGCTGCGCGGCTTCCTTCTCCTGGCGGAGCCGTTGCACAAGTTGGACCGCCTTTTGGATGCGGTCTTCGAGACTACTCAGGGAGTCGGATTCCAGTTCCACCGGCGTCATAAGCTACCCCTGTGCCAAGGCGGACTTGGCTTTTTCGGCCAACGACAAAAATGCCGCTGTGTCATTGGCTGCAATTTCGGCCAGCACTTTGCGATCCAGGTCGATGCCCGCGACTTTCAGGCCGTGCATGAATTTGCTGTAGCTGATCCCAGCGGCGCGGCAGGCGGCGTTGATGCGCACGATCCACAAGGCGCGGAAGTCGCGCTTCTTGTTCCGGCGCCCGACATAGGCAAACTTGAGAGCGCGCTCGACCGCTTCCTGGGCGGCGCGGTGCAGCTTGCTCTTGGTCAGAAAATAACCGGACGCGCGCTCCAACGTCTTGTGGCGCGACGCCCTACGCTTTGTACCTCGTTTGACTCTGGGCACGTTTTTTCTCCTTTTCGATCAGTCTCCCCTGGGCGGCGGCTCGGGCACGTGCCACGCGCTCCGTCCCCACGCCCGAATCCTCTAATACGGCAGCATGCGCCGCAGCGATGGCTGGTCGGCGGCGTCGGCTACCACGTCACCGTGCAGCTTTCGTTTGCGTTTGCGCGTCTTCGAGGTCAGAATATGCCGGGCAAACGCGTGGTTGCGCACCACTTTTCCAGTCCCGGTCTTCTTGAACCGCTTGGACGCACCTTTGTGAGTCTTCAGCTTGGGCATAGAATGTTCCTGGATCTAGCGAACAGGTAAGTCTCTGACATCATAGCATTCTTTGGGGTGGCGCTTCCACCCCGCCAGGCGGATCTGCTCAGGCCGGGCGGTGCTTCGCCAGTTCGTAGAGCGGGGAGATCTCCCTCAGTTTTCGCACGACCTCGACGACCCTGCGGGCCACGTAGTCGATCTCCTCCTCGGTATTGAATCTTCCCAGGCCGAAACGAACAGCGCCATGTGCCAGATCGTCGCCTATGCCGAGAGCCTTGAGGACGTGACTGGGTTCGAGGGTCGCTGAAGTGCAGGCCGAGCCGGTAGAGAGGGCCACGTCGTTCATGCCCATCAGCAACGATTCGCTGTCCACGTACGCGAAGCTCATGTTCAGGTTGTTGGGCAGGCGATGCTGCCAGGACCCGTTTACGTAAACCTCGTCAACTTCGGTTTCGACCCAGTTGCGGAGCCGGTCCCGCAGACGGGCGAGCCGCTGAGATTCCTCCGCCATATCCCGCCGGCAGATGTCGCAGGCTTCTCCGAGTCCCACGATCCCCGGCACATTCAGCGTACCGGAGCGCATGCCGCGCTCGTGTCCCCCGCCGTCCATCTGGGCGGCCAGTTGCACCCGGGGGTTGCGGCGGCGGACATAAAGCGCCCCCACTCCCTTTGGCCCATAAATCTTGTGCCCGCTTAGCGAGAGCAGGTCGATGGAGTCGCTTTCGACGTTCACCGGCAGCTTGCCCACCGCCTGCACGGCATCGCTGTGAAACAGCACGCCACGTTCGCGGCAGATCCTGCCTATCTCCGCGACCGGTTGCACCACGCCGATTTCATTATTGGCGTACATGATGCTGACCAGGATGGTTTGGCCGGTGATGGCCGCCCGCAGTTGGTCCAGGTCGATCAGGCCTTCCCGATCCACCGGCAGATAGGTGACCCGGCAACCCCGTTTTTCCAGTTTACGGCAGGTGTCCAGGATAGCCCTGTGCTCGGTGGCGGCGGTGATCAGATGGTCGCCGCGGCCGGAATACATCTCGGCCACGCCCTTCAGCGCCAGATTGTCGGATTCGGTAGCACCGCTGGTGAAGATGATCTCGTTTGGCGCGGCCCCGATCAGGCCGGCAATCTTTCTGCGCGCTTCCTCGACCGCCTTCTCAGCTTCCCATCCGAAGGCGTGATGCCGGCTAGAGGCGTTTCCGAACCGCGTGGTCAGGTACGGCATCATGGCGTCCAGGACACGGGGGTCCAAGGCCGTGGTGGCGTGGTTGTCTAGGTAAATCGGAGTGCCCATGCTTTGTCACCCCGCCTTTTGGGAGTAGCCAACTTCAGTCTATTCAGTGGGATAGTACTCTGTCAAACGGGCCGCCCAGCGGGTTAGAACCGGCGCAATCGTTGGCTGCGGCACATATCCACGAGGCGGCTGAACGGGCGGGTTGGCTATAATGAGGCGACCCCCCTTCGGGCGAAGGGACATCGCCGGATGAACCGTTTGCTCCGCACTCATACCCCCGCCGGCGTGACCGGGTTGCTGGTAACCGAGGCAATCCTGCTGTGCTACGCCTACACCCTGGCCGGCTTTGCCTCGCTTCCTGTGGATCCGGAGGTGGTTCTGCTCGACACGGGCGGGTGGAAAGGTCTGGCGTGGGTGCTGGTGGCGGTACTGGTCAGCATGCACTTGCACGACTTGTACTTGCACATCTACGTGCAGTCCTGGCTGGGCCTGACGCAACAGTTGTGCGCCGGTTTTGGTCTGGCCCTGCTGGCAGAGGCGGGCATCACGTATTTTCGACCGGGTCTCCGCGTGCCGGTGCGCGTCATGCTGGTTGGCAGCATCCTTGCGATCATCCTGCTGATCATGTGGCGATATCTGTACGGGACACTGGTGCTGAGCGCGGTGGGCAAGCGCTGGATTTTGTTTGTCGGCGCCAATCCGCTGGTCCGGCAGATCGCCGATCGCATCGCGCAGAAGCAGGAACTCGGCTGGGCAGTGGCTGGCTATGTGGGGGACTCGGATGGGTCGCCTGGCCCCGGATCGAGTGGCAAGCATTTGGGTTCCATGGAGCGGCTGGCCGAAGTGGCCCGGGCCATTCATCCGGATCGCATCGTGGTTGGGCTGACGGACCGCCGACAGAAAATGCCCGTCGCCGACCTTCTGAAGCTGCGCTTCGCCGGTTATCTGATCGAAGAGGCGCCCACTACGTTCGAAATCCTCTGCGGCCGTGTGGCTACAACCGGCCTGCGGCCGGCACAGCTCATCCTGTCCTCTGAGTTCGCCCCGAACACCGAAAACCTGCGGCTGCAGTCATTGTTTAACTTTGTTTGCGCACTGGCCGGCGCAATTTTGGCGGTGCCTTTGATGCTCCTGATCGCTTTGGCGATCCGGGTCAGTTCTCCCGGTCCAGTCCTGATCCGTGCGGAGAGGGTCGGCCGTGGCGGCCGTTTGTTCACCCACTACAGCTTCCGGATGTCCCGGTCGCTTTCGGGGGGCTCCCCGGAATCGGAGGCCGGCGCAACGGCTGTGGGACGGATCCTTTGGCAGCTAGGGCTTGTGGACCTTCCGTCCGTCTTGAACGTTTTGCGGGGGGAGATGTCCATGGTTGGCCCGCGAGCGGAGAGCCCGGAGCGCGTGGCTGCCCTTGAAGGGCAAATCCCTTACTACCGTCATCGGCATAGGGTTAAGCCTGGCATGACCGGGTGGGCGCAGATTCACGAGTTAGATGCCTCCGAGCCATTAGATCCGGTGACTCTACTGGAATACGACCTTTATTACATCAAGCATATGTCGCTCAGCCTGGATGCCTACGTAATGCTTCGGACGTTGAAGCGCGTGGTGCAAGGCCGGGTATCCGGATAGCCGGCGGCATGGCATACTAAAACTGGAATCGGCGGACTGGTGCCGCCGTGTGCTCGGCTTAGCGCGGATTCATGGGGAAGACAAGCTTCTCGCCAGAGACCGAAACCGTGGAGCGGGAACGGCTTGTTCCGCTCTACCACGTGGTTCTGCTGGACGACAACGACCATACCTACGACTACGTGATCGAAATGCTCCAAAAGCTCTTCATCTTCTCCCTGGAGCAGGCCTTCCAGCACGCGGAAGAGGTGGACCGGTGCGGCCGCACGATCCTGCTGACTTGCGAGTTACCCGCAGCGGAATTTGCGCGCGACCAGATTCATGCGTACGGCCCGGACTGGCGTCTGTCACGCTCCAAGGGTTCCATGCGCGCGGTTGTGGAGCCTGCTGGCGGCGCGGCCTGATCAGGTCGTTTCCCGACCCTACGCTACAATGGGGGGATGTACCTCCCTCGTATGGTTCCCTTCGTTGCGCTTGCTGCGTGCCTGTTTGCGCAGGCGCCCGTAACGAAACCGATTCAGATCCCCGGTGTCCCCGCAGCCGCCAAGCAGCCGACCGTAACGGTCACCCCGCAGATCCCTCCTGCTCCTCCACCCCAAGTGGCACCGGACAAGGTAGTCATCCAGGTGGGCGCCGAAAAGATCACCGCCGCGCAACTGGAGCGCATTGTGAATGCGCTCCCGGAGCAATATCGTAATGCCGCCAAGGGGCCGGCCCGGAGGCAGTTCGCCGAGAATATCGTCAAAATCAAGCTGCTTGCGCAGGAGGCCCGGCGCCGCAAGCTGGATCAATCCCCGCAATTTCAAACCCAGGTCGCGTTTCAGGAGGAGAACCTGTTGGCGGGGCTTTTGTTCCAGGATCTTGCGGCGAACGCGAAGTTCCAGGAGGCCGATCTGAGCAAGTATTACGACGCTCACAAAGCCGATTATGAACAGGTGCGGGCCAAGCACATCCTCATCCGCTTCAAAGGCTCGCCGGTGGGGCTGAAGCCCGGTGAGAAAGACCTCACCGAAGAGGAGGCTCTGGCCAAGGCTCAGGAGATCCGCCAGAAACTGCTTGCCGGAGGCGATTTCGATGCTATTGCCAAACAGGAATCCGACGATCCTGGCACGGCACAGCGAGGGGGTGAGTTAGGCTTCTTCCGGCACGGCCAGATGGTGCCCGCGTTTGAGCAGGCGGCTTTCGCGCAGGCTCCGGGAAAGGTGGGCGAACCGGTCAAGAGCCAGTTTGGGTATCACCTGATCCTGGTGGAGGAGAGGCAGGCGAAGAGTCTCGATGAGGTGCGCCCCCAGATCGAGAAGCAATTGCGTCCGGAGGCGGCGCAGAAGGCTATCGAGGACCTGAAGAATCAAACCACAGTAGTCGTGGATTCAACCTATTTTGGGCCGGCTCAATAGCTTGTGGGGCGCCTGCAAGCCGGGTCAGCGCTTGCGCACGAAGCTGGTTTCCTTGGTGCGGAGCGTGGGGAACGTTTTGGAGATGTGATCCTGCCAGGTCAGGCTTTCCTCATCCGCGAGGGCCCACAAGAGCCCCAGTCCGGCCGAACATAAGCTCAAACAGGTACCGGCGAAACGGAGCGTCCGCTGCGAGGCATCCGGCGGGAAACCGTCAAAGTTCGTCAGCCGCAAATGCGTTGCATGCATGCCAAACGGTTCGGACTTGACCAGCAACCACAAGAACCCGTAGAACAGGGCCAGCAGGAGAAACGACGCCCCGAAGATGCCTATGGTGACCCGGTTAAGAACAATCTCGCCGCCGCCCAAGTAGAAAGCCCCGAGAAACATGCCGAAACCGATCAGCACCATGCTTAAGTCCACCGAGAAAGCCACGGCCCGATGGATGGGCGTAGCGACCGGAGCGTCGCAATAGATCACCGCCTCGACGGTTGTCTTGAGCGTGCGCGGCGCGGGAGCAGCAGGCTGGAGAAAATCCAGCGTAGGCTGAATCGCCGAGGTTTGCGTCGCAGGATTGCGGCGTGGCGCGGGCTTTCCTGCGGGCATCGCCGGTTCCTCGGCCGAAACCTTGCGCGTGGCGGGTTCCGCCCTGCCCGCGGTGTACGATTCGAACGGGATCACCTTCGAGACCGGTTTATGGGGAAACAGTGAGGCCTGCACGGCCATGCGCCTCATTTCCGGAGATGCCGTCCCGGGTTTGGACAGTGACGCCGGGTGCGAGGTTACGGCAACCATCGGAGCGGCCGCGAGGTTTCCGTTAACCCGATTCACCGTGCGCGCGTCTGACACGGTATCACTCAGGGTACCCGACAACCGGCGACCGCATCGCCGACAACGATGCTCATCCTCGGAATTCCAGGACCGGCAGTAGCTGCAGTTCATGGCTCAGGGACTGACCTTCGACCGAGACGCCTGCGGAGCAGGACACGTTTGTGCTACGTTCACCAATTGGGGCGCGCGAAACACAAAAGCTCTCTTCCCCTTCGTAACATAATTGGGTTCTTTTGTCACGATCTTTTTCTCCGGCGGCGGTACGTTTTTGCCCTTATAGTACTGGGGTTTGTCACCCTAGTTTCGCCGAGAGCTTGCGGGCAGGTCATCCCCCAAGCTCCTCCACCTGCTGCGCGCCCCACGCCAACCACTGCGACGCCACCCAATCAACGCGTCTCGACGCCGCGTCCCAACGCCATTCCCCTGGGCGAGTGGGAATTCCGTGCCATCGATCAATCCACCGACGGCCCTGTGCGCCACCTGCGCGGCCACGCCGAAGTGGAGGGGCCGACGTTGCTGTTCCGCGCGGACAAAATCGACTTTAACGACGACACCAAGGACTTGCACGCCGAAGGCAATGTCTATTTCGAGCAGTTCGAACGGAACGAAAAGGTCTGGGCGGATCAGGTGGACTACAACACCGAAACCGAGACCGGCAAGTTCTACAACGTGCGGGCGGAGGGCAAGCCGCGCATCGACGCCCGTCCGGGCATCCTGACCAGCTCGAACCCCTACTACTTCCAGGGCAAGTGGGCGGAGCGGAAGGGTGAAAAGTACATTCTGCACGAGGGGTTCTTTACGAACTGCAAGATGCCCAATCCCTGGTGGCGGCTGCGCGGGCCGCGCTTTGACATCGTCCCCGACGAGCACGCGGTGGCGTACAAGAGCACGTTTCTGATCCGCAAACTGCCTCTGTTCTTCACGCCGTTCTTCTACAAATCGCTCGAACGCCTGCCGCGCAAGAGCGGCTTTCTGATGCCCAATATCGGCAATAGCTCGGTGCTCGGAAAGATGATCGGCGTGGGTTACTACTGGGCCATCAACCGCAGTTATGACGTGACGTACATTCTCCAGGATTTCACGTCAAGGGGTTTTGCACACCACGTGGATTTCCGGGGCAAGCCCATGGCCGGCGCGGATTTCGACGTGATTCTGTACGGCGTTCAGGACCGCGGTCTGAGGCAGAATGACGGCACCCTGCTCAAGCAGGGCGGCTTCGACATCTCGGCCATGGGCCAAGCCGACTTGGGTCACGGCTTCACTGCCCGCACGCAGATCAACTACCTCAGTTCGCTGACCTTTCGTCAGGCATTCACCCAATCTTTCAATGAGGCGATTTTCTCCGAAGTGCACTCGGTGGGATACATCAACAAGAACTGGGACACGTACACCTTCAACGTGGTTTTCGCCCGCCTGGAGAACTTCCAGCGCCCCGAACTCCAGGTCACCGACCCCGTTACCGGCCAAACGCACACCCAGGCCGACTCCGTGATTATCCGGAAACTGCCGGAATTCGACTTCTCCAGCCGCGATCGCCAGGTGTTGAGCGGCAAAGTGCCGGTCTGGTTTTCCTTCCAGTCGAGCGCCGGCCTGCTGTTCCGCGGCCAGCCCATCTTCAACGGCAACACCCTGATCGACAAGTACCAGACCAGCGAATTCACCGACCGGTTGGACTTGCAGCCCCAGGTGGCCACGGCATTCCACTGGAAGGACTTCAGTTTGGTGCCCAGCTTCTCTCTCCGGGAAACCTTTTACGGAGAGAGCCAGACGCCCTACCAGGATCGCTACCGCGTGGTAGCTACCGATCTGCTGCGCAGCGCGCGGGATTTCCGCCTGGATTTCATCCTGCCCTCGCTGGCCAGGGTGTTCGATCGAAAAACGTTTCTGGGGGAGAAGCTCAAGCATGTCATCGAGCCGCGGGCCACTTACCGGTACGTCACCGGCATCGAGGATTTCAACCGGCTGATCCGGTTTGACGAGACCGACCTGATGTCGGACACCAACGAACTCGAGATTTCACTGGCTAACCGGCTGTATGCCAAGCGTGGCGACGATGTGCAGGAGGTTTTCAGTTGGGAATTGTCCCAGAAGCGCTTTTTTGATCCCACCTTCGGCGGGGCGCTCGTTCCCGGACAGCGCAACGTGGTGCTCAGTTCCGTGGAACTGACGCCTTACGCCTTTCTGGATGGCCCGCGGAGCGCCTCCCCGGTAGTCTCCATCTTCCGCGCCAGTCCGGTGCCGGGCCTGGGCGTCGAGTGGCGCACAGACTACGATTCAGGCCGGGGCGAGATCGTCAACAGCGGCGTCACCGGGGATTATCGCTGGTCGAATTACTTTATCTCTTTGGGCCACAACCAGGTGCACAGCGACAATGTGCTTACGCCCAGCGCCAACCAATTCCGCGGCAGCCTGGGCTTCGGCAACGAAAACCGGCGGGGCTGGAACGCCGCTTTCGTGGCGATCTACGACTTCCGCCAGGGCATCATGCAGTACGCCATCACACAGGTGACCTACAATACCGACTGCTGCGGCTTCAACGTGCAGTACCGCCGCTTCAGCTTCGGAACGCGCAACGAAAATCAGTTCCGCCTGGCCTTCGTGATCGCCAACATCGGTTCCTTCGGCACCATGAAGAAGCAGGAACGGCTGTTCTAGCCGGTTCGGCTGCCGGCCGTTCAGCGCGGCAGGCCCTTCCGGTATTCGTCCACAAACAGGCCGATCCGGTCTACCGGAATGGGCTGGAACCCCGTTTGGTAGACGGGCGAGCCCGCGGGGATCGAAAAATTCATCCGCGTGGGATCGGCGAACGGGATGACCTGGTCCACGAGGTTTTCGCGCACGTCGAAAAGTTTGCGGTCGGCGGGTTGCTCCAGGGCGAACGACAGCCACGTCGCACCGAGGGAGATATTGTGCGCGATGCTGTTACCTTCCGGCGGCACCCCGCCCTTTGCGGCATAGTAAGGCTCGATGCCGCCCAGAGCCGGGTAGCGGCGGCGGTATAGTGCCTCTGATTCGCGAACGGCATCCAGGCCGGCTTGCATCTCTTTGTAGACCATGTTGCGCCAGACCTCGCGCGTGCTCACGCAACGGTCGTCGATGCGCACGCCCGGCTCCGAGTTCACAAAGACGTTGTTTTCGACCCGGTTGTCCCGCCCGCCTCCGATGATCACGCCACGCGTGGTTTCGTAGAACAGGTTGCCGAAGACCGTGGTACCGCTGGCGCAATCATCCAGGTAAACCACCCGCACGTCCCGCCCGGGCGCCCCGATGTGGTGGAAGAAGTTGTGCCGCACTACGTTGCCGCGTTCGGTCCAGTTGCGTCCCAGGTAGACCGCGCCCACGTCTCCTGTCTCCTCGGCCACATGATGAATTTCATTGAACTCGATCACATGGTCGTTGCCCGAAATCTGAATGGCATTGTGCGGGCTGTCGTGGATCAGGTTGTGGGAGACCTCGTTGCCTACGCCCGTGACCAGCACCGCAGGACAGTAGGTCCGGCTCCAGCGGTCGAAGTCGTGGATGTGGTTGTTCCGCGCATAATGGCCGGCGGGCGTCAAGGTCCGCCGGTCGCCGCCGTGCAGTTGGATGCCCCCGTCTCCGGTGGCGTATATGTCATTGCTCAGCACGCCGTGCCGGCTGCCACCCTGAATGACCACGGCGTAATTCCCCAGGTTGCGCAGCGTGCAACCCGCCACCAGGTCGCGCGCTCCGCCCCGGATCTCGACGCCATTGCCGCGTCCCTGCTCCACAATCAGCCCGGCAACCGTGACATCGGACACGTCATCCAGGGAAACCAGGGGCTTTTCGAGCAGCGAAACCCACGTCGACTTGCCTTCCGGAGTCGCGGGCGGCCAGAAATAAAGCATCCCGGTGCGGCGGTCCAGATACCACTCGCCGGGCTCGTCCAACTCCTCCAGCAGGTTGAGGTAGTAGTAGCGCTGCCCGGGCGCGATGCCGTATGGCCCGGGTGAACCGTCGGTCGCGATCTGGTGCACCGCCGGGTCGATGGAGCGCACCGCGACATAGTTGTCGGCCCAATCGTAGCGCCAGTAGCCATGCAGCCAGATATCGAGGGCTTTGGACCAGCGTTCCGGCCGGTCCTCTCTGTAAACGAAGCGACCGCCTTTGGAGCCTGCTGCGTGAATGTCGGTGATTTTCGCGGCCTCTCCGGCGGGCAAGCCGCCCACGTGAACGAAACCCTGATTGGGCCAGCGCGCCAGGGTCATGGGCTGATCGTTGAAGAACAACTCCAGGGCTGCCGGTGCGGACTGGCCAAAGCCGCGCGGCAGGAGCCGGCCGAAATCCGTGATGCCCTGCGCGCGCAGATCCACTGCCAGCACCCTGTTGCGGTACAGCGGGTGGATGCGCTCCCGTGCCGCCGGGTCTTGCACGTGTTGAAAGCCTGTGACCGGCCTTCCACCCGTAAGCCGCACTTCCTCGCCCGGGCGAGCGCGGTAGACGATGCGTGCTCGCTCCGTGCCCGAGTCTTCCGCGCTCAACGCAAAACTTGCCGAGAGCTGGTATCGGCCCGCGCCGAGCCAGACAGTCACGCCGCCGGCGGGTAGGCCGCCCTGCCGCTTCATCGCGCGAATGGCGTCCCGGGCACGCTCCAGCGTAGCGAAGGGCCGGGATTGCGTCCCCGGAGCGGAATCGCTGCCGTTCGGCGCTACATAGAACTCAGCGCCAGCCGCGCCCGCGGCGAACAAGCCAAGGATCAGGAGACAACGCATCAGCCGCATGGTATCCACTGTCTTTCCCGTTACAGGCCCTTCTTCGGATATGCCGGCGCCGCCGGCACGGGGTTTGGATGATCGCGGATCAATTGTTGCAGATACTTGATCCCCGCTTCCAACTGCGCGTCCTTGCCCCCGAAGGCGGAGTGCGGCAGGTTATCCACTACGATGTCCGGATCGACGCCGTGGCCTTCGATGAGCCACTTACGTTCCGGTCCGTACACGCCCATTTCGGCAGCGGACGCGATGCCCTTGTCCGCCAGGGTATTTCTCATCGAAAGCCAGATCTCGCCGCCCCAGGTGCGTGTACCAACCACCTTTCCCAAGCCTAATCGCCGGAAGCCTTCGGCAAAGGCCTCGCCGTCCGACCCGGTGAACTCGTCGCAGAGCACCACCATGTGGCCGCGGAAGGCATACTGCATGTTCCAGAAAGGCTTGCCGACACGCGGCTGCCAGTAAAACCATGCCTTGCGCAGCAACTTGCCCAGCAGCCAGCTATCGATGTTGCCGCCGCCGTTGTGCCGGACGTCGATGATCAGCCCGGCGCGGTCAAATACCGGATAGTAGTCGCGCGCCCATTGCGCGATATCGCCCGGCCCCATGGCCCGTAGATGGACATACCCGATTTGTCCATCCGAAATGCGGTCCACCGCTTGCCGGCGCGTGTATTCCCACTCCGAGTAGCGCAGGTCATTCTCCTGCTGCACGGAGATCGGAACAACCACGACAGGCCTGGCGTCGGCGGCGCCAGCGGTCTTGATATGCAGCAAAACCTGCTTGTCCACCTGGTTGCGCAGCAACGCCTCCGGGTCCGGCAGGGACAGCACCTCCACGCCGTTGATGCGGGTGATCACGTCGCCGTCGTGAACCTGCACGCCGGGGCGCGCCAGGGGCGAGAGCTTTTCCGGCACGTCCGGATCGGACCGGTAGATGTGCTGTACCCGGTAGCCGCCGGCGGATTCATCACGCGCCAGGCGAGCCCCCAGCGCTGCTACGGGTACCTGGTCGGGACCGCGCCGCAGATCGCCGCCGCGCACGAAGATATGCAGCGCGGAAAGTTCGCTTACCATCTGCGCCACCAGGTCGTTCAGTTCCGCCCGCGAGCGCACGCGCTCGACCAGGGGGCGATATTTTTTGCGCATGGCAACCCAGTCCACGCCGTTCATGTTGCGGTCGTAGAAATAATCCCGCTCCATGCGCCAGGCGTCCAGAAAGGCCTCGCGGAACTCTTCTATCGGCACCACCGGGAAGGTCCAGCCCTTCAGATCGACCTTGCCGTCCTCGAGCGGCTTCGGAGATTTCATGGCCTCCTCTTTCACCGCCGCGTCGAGGACATACAAGTCCGTACCTTTACCCACCGCCAGTTTCTTGCCGTCCCCGGAAAGCTCGTAACCGCGGATCTCTTCCACGAGCTTTTCGGGCTTGGGCTTCTTGTTGGTGATGTCCATGGCGTACAGGGTCGACGCGCCGGGCTTGGAGCGGTCGGCGTCGCGCCAGAACAGCCGCTTCCCGTTCGTGGTGAGGTAGGTGTAGTTGCCGGCGGGAGCGGGCACGGGCGAAATCCGTGTGACAATCGCGTCCAGGTCGATCTCTACGCGGGGCGGGGGAGCCGCCTGGCCGGAGGGCGCCGGCTTGGGACTCTCTTCGGGCTTCGCGGGGGGTTCGTGCAGTTCATCCACCGCCTGGAACGGCGAACGCAGATCCTTCTTGAGCGCCAATTCGTAGATCTTCACCGAACGATCAAAAAAAGGATCCGGCTGCCGCGAACCCCAGGGCGAGGGAATGGTCGTTTTCAACTCGCGGTCGGAAAGAAAATAGACCCACTTGCCATCCGGACTCCAGCAGGCGCTGAAGCTGTTGAACCGGTCGCTGGTCAGAGGCGTGACGCTGCCCTGCTCGACGTTGAAAAGCATCACCCGAGCGAAATCATTGTCGGCCTGGGCCGTGTACGTGAACCAGCGGCTGTCCGGCGACCAGCGGATGTCCGTGAAGCCTCCGTCGCCAAGCGTTTCGAGCGTGGCCACGGCGATACGGCGTTGCTGCCTGGTCTCCATGTTCAGCAGCCATAACTGCAAATCCTTGTCATGATGGACCACCCATTTTCCGTCCGGGGAAGGAATCGCCTCCCACCGCAGCACGTGTCCGTCGGTGGTGAGTTGCTCGGCTTTGCCCACGCCGTTGGCCGGGACCTTCCACAACTCGATCTCTCCGCTCCTGGTGGAGAGCACCAGCAGATTCTTGCCGTCCGGCAGCATACGGGCGTCGCGGAAGCGGTGGCCTCTTTCGTAGGTGGCGTCCACCAGCCGGCCCTGGGCCGCCGGCGCCACAAAGACGTTGCCGCGCGCCGTCAGCACGATCTTGCCGCCGTCCGTGGAAATATGCGCCGCAGTGAGATACTCCATCGGGCTGCGCACCCAGCGTTCGCGCAGGTGGTCGAAATCGGAGGGCAATTGGATCGGGATGATCCGGTCCTTTCCGGAAGCGATGTCCAGCACCCGCAAGTCCGCGCCGAGCTGGTACACGATCCGTCCCTCGGAAAGCGCGGGTGACTGCACGTCCCAGCCCTTGTGCCGCGTAAGCTGCTTCGGGTCCCCGCCATTGGGGTCCATGGACCACAGGTTCATGGTGCCGTCCCGGTCGCTGGCGAAGTACACCCGGCTGCGCCACCACATGGCCTGTTTGCTGATGCCTGGGTAGTCTGCCGTCAGGGGTACGGCCTCCGGCTGCCCCGGCGAAAACTTCCACAAATTCTCGGCGGTGCCGCCCTTGTACCGCTTGGTGTAGCTGCCCTGGAAGGGCAGCCGGGTGAAAAACAGGATGGACCCTTGCGCATCGAAGCTGCCCTGAGCTGCCTGGCTCAGCGGAATCAGTTCGACGTGATTTTTTGCGTCGATGGTGGCAAGCTGCGTATTCGGCAAGGTCGAGAAGTGCCGGGTGGCGTAGAGTATCCTGCCGTCCGGTGTCCAGCCGACCACTAGCGCCGAGCCCCCCTCGTAGGTCCGCCGCGCCGGAAGCCCACCCTCGGCCGGCATGCTGTAGACTTCGGTGGGACCCTCGTAATCCGCGGAAAACGCGATCGTGCGCCCGTCGGGAGAAAACGCCGGGCGAATCTCCTCGCCCGGATGACTGGTGAGGCGGCGGGCCAGGCCGCCCTCCAGGGGCACTTGCCACAGGTCGCCCTCCGCGCTGAATACCACGGTATCCTTCCAGATCGCGGGATACCGGTAGTAGCTTTGCGAGGCAACCTGCGCCAGCGCGGAGATGTCCGCCAGGAGCAGGCAGAGACACAGTGTGCGCATACGCTTAGGTTAGACGCAAACTGACGCCGGCGGGGTAGCCTTGGTGCCTGCCGTCTTTAGACTTCCGCTTGTTCGAGCAGCCGGAGGGTGTCCGGCCATTTCGCGAGCGAGCCGGAGCCGATCAGTACCCAGATCTCCTCCGCCGCAGTTGCTGGCCGGGCATCGCCCACGCAGGCAAGGGTTAGCGCGGATGCAGGCTCCAGCGCAAAGCCTTGGCGGGCCAATTCCCGCACGGCATCGCCAATTTGTTTGTCCGTAGCCGTGAGGACCATCCCCTGCGATTCGTAGACGGCGCGCAAGGCGTGATCGCCGGCCGCCAGCTCGGCTACGGAAAGGGCCACGGTCTTGGCTTCCTGCAATGGCCGGATGTGCGGCGCGCCGGCTTGAAACGCCCGCCAGGCGGAGTCGGCTCCGGTGGCCTGGCAGCCGACCATACGCGGCGGGCGATTCACCGCGCCTAGTTGATGCAGCTCGCGAAATCCTTTCCAAATGCCGTAAATGCCGTCGCCGCTGCCCACCGGCACGAAAACGCGGTCCGGCGCACGTCCGAGTTGCTCCACGATCTCGAAAGCAATGGTCTTGAAGCCTTCGATGCCGAACGGGTTGCTGTAGCCCGCACGAGGGCAAAGAATCGAACTGGGGAAAGTATCGCCGCGCGCCACCAGTTCCTCCAGGCGGCCTTCCTGGTCGCCACCCCGGACGGTGCTTGCGCCGAACACCTGCATGAGGCGCAACTGCGATTCGGCGGCCTGCTCGTGGCAGAGAACCGTGGCTTTGAGCCCTGCTGCCGAGGCGTAGGCGGAAAGGGCGCAGCCATGATTTCCCGTGCTGATCGCGGCGACATGGCGAAAAGCGAAGTGTCGCGCGACGGCAACGGAAACGCAGTTGGGCCGGTCCTTCCACGACCAGGTGGGACTCTGCGTTTCATTCTTCAGCAGCACGCTCGGTCCGGCGGGCATCCCGCTGAGAGGAAGGAGCGGGGTTCCGCCTTCACCCAGTGTCACCCGGTGCTCAGGGCTGACCGGCGGCAGCAGGTCCCGCCACCGCCAGATGCCTCCGTCGCCGTCGCGGTTTTGGGGCAGGCCGCTGCCGAAATCGTACTGCATCTCCAGCGGCGAAATCTGCTCATTCTTACGGCAGTCCGAGCAACCTCGGAACAGGGGCTCGAACGGAAACCGGGCCCGGCACCGCGGGCATTCCAGCCAAGCTTCAGGCATCGGATTCCTCGACAGGTTGTCCCAACAGAACGGCCCAGCCACCCGCGCGGAGGAACGCCTTGCTGCGCAACCCCAGGACAACCCCCGGTGCCGGCGCCTGGAAGGTCTGCCGCACCTCGCCGCGCAGATCCATGATCTCTGCGAGCCTGGCGCCGCGCTCCACTGGCTGGCCGATTTCGGTGCACGCCCGAAAGATCCCGTCCGTTTCGGCAAGTTGCCAATCCCCGGTGAAGGCTGTTTGGTGCGGAAGAGGCCCGACGTCATCATCGAGAATACGGGCGTGCGCCAGGCAGGCGAGAACGCCCCAGACATAGTCGCGGACCCCCGCCTCCGACAATTGGCCCGCGCCCAGGTACTCCGCACCTACGGAGACGATGCCTCGTTTCCAGCATTCGCAGGAAAGGACCCCCGCCGTGGGCGGTAAAGCCCAAAGATGCCGTAGGCCCATGCGCTGCGCCGCGGCGAAGGAGGGGTTCGCCGGCGAAGCGGGTCCGTAGAAGCCCGCCACCGGCAGGAATACATATTCCACCCCCCCGCTGTGGAGGTCGATCAGCAGGTCCGCTTGCGAGGCCACGCCCGCGAACAGATGATACGCCAGCCGCTCGGTTAGAGAGCCGGCCTCCTTGCCCGGAAAGGTACGCGCCAGGTTCAGCCCGTCCACCGGGCTGGTGCGCGTGCCGGCTTGAAAAGCCGCCGGGTTCACAACGGGAATAGCCACCACGCTGCCGGCCAGCGGAATGGTCGCGAGCCGCCGGCAGATCTCGAGGATGGCCGTGGGACCCTCGTACTCGTCGCCGTGAATCCCGCCGGTCAGCACAGCCAGCGGGCGTGCAGCACGGCCTCGGGCGCGGAAAACATCCAGGGCGGCTTCTGGCGTCACTTGCCACCGCTCCCACCCGCATGCGCCCGGCGCCGGAGACGCGATGCCGGTCAAAACTGAACCTCCTGGCCCGATCGCAAAGACTCCCGCGCCGCCAGGATGACTTTTTCGGCAAGCAGCGCGTCTTCCACCGGAGCGGCCACCGGCGCGCCTTCCTCGATGCTCCGCAGGAAAGCTTCGAATTGCAGCTTGAGGCAGCCATAGTAGCCCGCTCCACCCAGGATCACCGTGTCGCACATCTCGAACCGGCTCCCGGTCAGAAGCGACGCCGGGCGCATGTTCAGGTCGATCTCAAAGGCGCCCCCGCTGCCCAGCAGCAGCATGCGCGAGCGGGCGCAGTGGTGCAGCGGATGCGGCGCCTCCCGGACCCAAGCGATATGGTCCACGGCCATGACGTCTCCGGCGAAGCGCATCAGGATCGTCGCCGAGTGCGGAATCGCGGAGTGCTCGTAGACCCGCGTGCCTCGCGCCAGCACGCTCACCGGCTCCAAGCCGAGCATCCACAGCGTGAGATCAATATTGTGCGCCGCGGTATCCAGCACACCCAGTTCCCAGGCCGGGTCGCTCCATTCATAGGGCGCGAGACGCGAGGTGTGCACCGCGCGCAACACGCCCAGCCGGCCTGTGCGCAACGCTTCGCGGGCCTCCATGTATTGCGGGTTGAATCGCTCGCAAAAACCTGCCTGAACCACGCGGCCGCTGGCGCGCGCGGCGTCCACGATCGCCTGGGCGTCCGGCTCCGTGTGGGCCAGCGGCTTTTCCACGAACACGTGCCTGCCCGCCGCCAGGGCACGCACCGTCACTTCGCGGTGCGAGGAGGACGGCGTGGCCACCACCACTGCCTCCACCTCGCGGTCGGCCAGCAGTTCGTCCAGGCTCGCATAGGCCCTCGTGCCGTGCTGTGCGGCCAGGCGCGCGGCCAGATCCATACGCAGATCGAAAATCCCGGTCACGCGGCAGCCGCGCAAGGAACGCAGGTTTGCCAGATGCACCGCTCCGATGTTGCCTACCCCGCAGATGGCGATGCCGGTCATCGGATTACGGATGGTAGTTGAAATCGCGGTCGGGAGGCGTCTGGTAAGAACGGAAGAGCCGGCAGAACTCGACTAGGTTCTCAATGGCGCACTCCGCGAACGCCTTGCCCTTTTCGGGCGTGGCCAGCCGGGGGTCGCCTTCGACGCCGCTCTCGCTGATCCGGCTCCAGCGGTTCACCATGTGCACCGGCCCGGAGCCGAACAGGTCGTCGTAGACAAACCGGTTCTGCCGCGACGGGGTCTCGCGATCGCCCGCCTTGCTCATATCCACTAGTTCCGGTTTGATGTGCAGGTACATGGCCGTCTCGAACTCGCAGGCGTGCGCCATGCCGCCGGGAAACTCGGATTCGCGCAGCCGGTCGACGGCCTCTTTCGCCAGCGCCCAGTGAGCCACCGCACCCGCCAGCGCGCTGGTGGTGTTGTTGATGCGGCGCGCCGCCAGGTTGCACAGCATCTGGTTGCTCCCGTGGCCGTTCACAAAGACGATCCGCGTGAACCCCTGGCGCGTGAATGAATGCGCCACGTCGTAGCAGAAATCGATGAAGACGTACTCCCGGATGGAGATGGTGCCCGGGAAGCCCATGTTGTGCTCGTTGAAGCCGTAGTGAATCATGGGCGCCGTCAGGATCAGTCCCTCCGAGCGGCGCGCGGCCTCTTCGGTTACGTGCTCCACCAGCACGTTGTCCACATCGATCGGCAGGTGGTGTCCGTGCTGCTCGATGGCCGCCACCGGAATGACAATCACCGCGCGCTGCTGCGCGCGTTCCCGGACCTCGGGCCAGGTCAGAGTTCGATACAGGTGTTTGGTCACGAAAACGTAGTATCGATCATACCTGGCGAAAGGTCAATTGCGCATTGCGTTGACACCATCGGATATGCTACGAAAGAGAACCCGCTCGTGACCGCCCAAGCCTCTCTCACACGCCGCGAACTTTTGCTCGGCAGCGCCCTTGGCGGGGGCCCGTCCGCCGCCGGCGGGTTCGAGCATCGCGGTTATCTCGGCTGGATCACGGACCTCGCTACCGAACCCGATACCAACGCGGCGTGGCCCTCCATGCGCCTGGATGAGCGTCTGCTCGAGGATTACCGGCACACCTTCGCGTTGATGAAGCGCCTGGGATTCAAAGAGGCTGTCATCTGGGGCTTCTATGTCTCGCGCGCATGGCCCGTGGATATTTCGAGCGCGGTGGGCAAAGAGCGCGGCGCCATGGTGGAAAAGCTGATCGGGCTGGCGCACGCCCAGGGACTGCGCGTCTACACCGGCCTGGGGGTCTACAGTTGGGGCTTCGAGCAGATTATCCGGGCCCATCCGGAGCTCAGCCGCACCAACCCCCGCGCCATGTGCGCCAGCCGGCCGGAGGCCTGGGAGTGGATGCGGCGGGTCATCGATTTCGTCTTCACCCGGTTCCCGGTGGACGGCGCCAGCTTGCAGTCCGCCGATCAGGGCCGCTGCGAGTGCGCGGAGTGCCGGCGCTACGGAGATACCGAGTACCACGTGCGGCTGGATGTCCGCGTCTCGGAGTATGTGCGCAGCCGGTGGCGCGATCGAACCCTGGCGGTCAGCGGGTGGGGCATGCGCTTCGACAACCCCGGCGACCTCCCCCACCTGGTGGAACTCAGCAAACACATCGACTACCTGATCGATGTGCCGGATTCGGCTGCCCGGCGCGATCCGGCTTGGCGCCGCACCTTGATTGGCGCGCTCGACTGCCGCTTCGGCACCATCGGCGGCCCGCAAGTGGAGCCGCCGCAACACTGGCAGCGCGACCGCTGGTTTCTGCCTACGCCCAAACACCAGGGGGAGCACCTAGCCTCGTTGTACGCCGACGGCGGCCGCGCCTGCGAATTCTTCTTCCACATTCTGGCCAACCCGGGCGATGAAGTGTCTTTCTGGGTGGCGGGCAAGGCCCTTTCCGATCCCACCGCCGGCTGGCAGCATCATCTGGAGAGCACACTCGACGAGCTCTACCGGACCCGGAAGGCCGCCACCGCCGACCTGATGAATCTCTTCGTGCGCGCCGAAGATGCCTACCTGAGCCTGGTTCCCGCCATCCGCAGTGCCACCATCTCCCTGGAGCCTCTGATCGGAGATCGTCCGGGTCCGCCCGTGTACCTCGCCCAGCGGCTCGGGCCCGAGCAGCGCCGGACATACCGCCGCGAGGTCGAGACGCTGTCGGCGGAGTTTCGGAAGCTGGGCCGGGACGTTCCCGAAAAGGGCCGCATGCGGAAGATTCTCCGCTGCCTGGACAACGTGCGCGCGGATTTGGATTCTCTTCCCCGATGACGGCCGCTTACTGGTACGTTCTCGCCGGACTGCTGAGTTTCGCCGCCATGGGTGTCATTCACAAGCTGGGTGATCACTACGCCGCCAGCCCGCTGCACATCGCGGTCATTACCATGGTGTCGTCCTGCGTGTTCAGCCTGACCCTGGCGACGGGTTTCGCGGGCCACTCCCTCGGCCGCGCGCCGCTCAAAGTGTCGCTGATCGCGCTGCCATTTGGCGCTTCCGCCGCGCTGGCTCTATGGATGTTCCAATCCGGCCTGCGCTACGGCCGCATCGCCACGAGTTGGCTGCTGATCAACCTTTCGGCGGCCATCCCCACCGTGCTTTCGGTGTGGGTCTATCACGAGCCGCTGAGCCGCCGCAAAGCCGCTGTGCTGGGGCTCGTCGCTCTTTCCCTGGTGCTCCTGTGGTGGGACCGGAAACAGGACGCCGCTCGTCTGGCCCGCCAGACCGGGGAAGGGGACTGAGCATGTGGTTCCGTTGGATGATGGCTGCCTTCCTGCTGAACGGTCTGTGCAGCTTCGGTTTGAGAATCCTGGCGGGCATGGGACTGGCCGCGGCCTACACCTCGGAATACCTCGTGTACTGGTATCTCTCGGGTGCGCTGTCGCTGGCCGCGCTGTTTCTAGGCAAATTGCGCCGGCCCACGCGCGCCGATCTGGCGGTCGGCGCGGGCCTTGGCGTTTTTAGCGGCTGCGGCCAGACATCCATCGGACAGGCGCTGGCGCATGGGTTGCCGGGCAGCCTGGTTTACCCTGTCACACTGGCAGGCGGGTTGTTCCTGGTGGTGGCCATCGGCGTATTGTTCTTCCGGGAGCGGATCGGACCGGCGGGCATCCTCGGCATTCTGCTCGGCATCGTGTCGATCGCGCTGCTCGGCGCCACCTGACATCGCTTCTGCTCCGGCTCAGTTCGGTAGACTGGTCTGGTGGCAGCGCGGACAGGTGCGGATCGGGGGATCCTGTATGTAGCGGTTGGCGAGCAGTGGTACATCGATGAATGCCTGTCTTCGGCGGCCAGCGCCAAGGCCGTTCACCCCGATCTGCCGGTCGCCCTGGTGACCGACGCCCGCCAGGCCCGCTTCCCGCACGTTGACTATGTCCTGAACGTGCGCGAGCAAATCCATCCGCTGAAGCAGAAGGTCAAGCACTTGTCGCTCAGCCCGTTCCGCCGCACACTGTTCCTGGATACGGATACGGTCCTGCGGCGTCCCGTGGCGTCCCTGTTCGACCGGTTGAACGACTTGGATTTCCTGATCGCAGCCGCTCCCCGGGTGGACTGGCAGGCGCAGCCGCCGGTGTTTCTCGATTACGAAGCGCAAGGAGCATTCAACACGGGCGTTTTCCTGTTTCGGCGGTCGCCCGCGGTGTCCGCGTTCGTGAACCGGTGGTTCGAAGCGTTCCGCGGCCAGGAAGAGAGCGTGATCCGCCCGGGCAGCTTCTGCGACCAGTGCTACTTCAACCAGATCTTCGAGACCGCCGCGCGCGAGTGCGGCATGACCTGGGGCGCCATACCTGCCCGGATCTATAATGCGCGCGCGTTTCTGGAAAACATCCTGGAGCGGGATGGCTTCCTCAGCGAGGTGGCGATTTTCCACGGGCGCGCCTCCCAGCCGCGGCTGGAGCAGGCGCGGCCGACTGAGCATCGAACCCGATGAATCCCTTCCACATCACCCGGCAAGACTGGCACCCCGGCAACACACGCGAGGTGGAGCAGTCCCGCCTGGATCGGCAGATCGGCGTCGAGTACGATTCCTATCGGCACGTGTACCTGGCCGACGGCCACGAATGGACCATCGTGGGCCAGATTGCCAGAGAAGACGGCAAGAAGTACTACATCCTCGAGTGCGTGGAGTGAGTCCTGCAGTTTCCTTGACGCCTTCCAAGTCACTGTGCTACACCTGAAAATGCTCTGAGGTGCTCGTCATCGAAGACGAGTGAAAAGGGAAGCGGGTGAAACTCCCGCGCGGTCCCGCCACTGTGAGTAGCGAGCGGCCGGCCTAAGCACCACTATTCCTTAGGAATGGGAAGGTGGCCGGCGACGCGAAGACCTGCGAGCCAGGAGACCTGCCTCGGGCGAGTAACCGCCCCGCTTCGGGTGATAGGCGGATGGTGAAGCGGCGGCCCGCTGGCGGGCTGTCCTCCTGCCTTCCGGTTTCCGGTGTTCTCCTTTCCCTGAGGCGCGGCCGAATTGACGTGGGGCGCGGACTCCTCAGCCATGTTGATCCTCATTCTTGGCGGCGCGCGCAGCGGCAAAAGCCGCTTCGCCCAATCTCTGCGGCCTAAGGAGTCGCCGGCCGTCTACTTGGCGACCTGCCGGGTCGAGGACGAGGAGATGCGCCGGCGCGTCGAGCGTCACCAGGCGGAGCGGTCCCCGAACTGGATTACCGTCGAGGAGCCTCTGGCTCTGGCCCATGCCGTCCAGGCTCGCTGCGGCGAGGCGTCCTTCCTGCTGATCGATTGCCTGACCCTTTGGTTAAGCAATTTTTGCTGGGAGCATCGTGAGACGCCGGAAGCGGAACTGGAAAGACTGGCGTGCGCCGAAGTGGAGGCTTTGGCCGCGTCCAGTCGCGATCGCCGCATGGTAATCGTCTCCAACGAGGTGGGCAGCGGGATCGTTCCGGACCATGCGCTCGGGCGGCGGTTCCGCGACCTCCAGGGGTTCGTCAACCAGCGCGCGGCGGCTCTCGCCGATCAGGTTTTCCTCACCGTCGCGGGCATTCCGCTGCAACTGAAACCTTCCGCGGCCCATAGGGAGGGCACAACATGACACGATTGCGAATTCCTTTCGCCGGTATTCTAGTCTTTCTTTGTCCGTCCGCGTGCGTCTTCGGCGAATCCGCCAACTCGATGGCGGGTTCCGTGCGCGATCCCCAGCAGGCTGCGATCCCCGGGGCGCGGGTTACTCTCAGTGCGCGCGACAACACCGCCGTTTTCACAGTTACCGCGGATGCCGGCGGCAACTATCATTTCGAAAACATCGCGCCCGGCTCGTACCTGCTCCAGGCCGCCGCGCCAGGGTTTGCGAATTCGGAGCCGCTGTCCGTATCTCTTTCGGGAAACAGCCGCCTGACCCAGGATTTCGAGCTTTCCCTGGCGGGAGTGCAGACCTCGGTGGTGGTCACCGCCTCCGGCACACTCCAGACGACCGACGAACTGTCCAAGTCCGTCTCCGTCCTGGATGCCCAGACGCTGGAACTTCAGGACGAGACCTCCGTTTCCGAGGCGCTGCGCGCTGTGCCGGGGCTGCGAATCAAGCGGCTGGGAGGCCCCGCGGCCGACAGTTCGATTTCTTCCCGCGGCCTCCCCAACCAGGACACGGCGGTGCTGATCGATGGCTTCCGGTTGCGCGACACGGCCGCACCGCAGGGCGACGCCTCCAGCCTCATCGAGGACCTGGTGGTCACCGACGTCGATCGCGTCGAGGTGCTTCGCGGCGCCGGGTCCTCGCTGTACGGAACTAACGCCATCGGCGGTGTCGTCAATCTGGTGACTGAGGAGGGAGGCGGACACGCCCGCGGTTCGGTGCTCCTGGAGGGCGGCTCACTCGGGACTTTCCGCGGGCGCGCCCAGACAGCCGGTGGCCTGGCGCACGATAAGCTGCAATACAGCTTCGGGATCACGCATCTGAACGTGGTCAACGGAGTGGATGGCGATGATCCGGCGCGCATCACCAGCGCGCAAGGACGCTTGGGCTACCGCTTCTCCTCGAAAGTGCGGCTGTCCGGTCGGATATTCGCAGCGGACTCCTTTTCCAAGCTGAACGACAGCCCGCTGAGCGTCGGCAACGTGCCTGCCACGGGCATCATCAACGCCGTCCCGGTTTCCTCCGCCGTTCTACACGCCTACGAACAAGGCGCGGACGTGTCCCAAGTGAACACCGGTCCGGCTACCTACCTTCCCTCTCCGGACAATCCGGACTACACCCGCGCCGGCCGCTTCTTTTCCGGCGCATTGATCCTCAACGCCAATCCTACCGAGTCGCTGGGTATCACCGTGGACTACCAGGGCCTGCGAACCTGGCGCCGCTTTGGGGACGGTCCCGCCGGCGCCGGCTTCCAGCCTGCCGGGAGCACGCTTTCCTTTTACGACGGCGAAGTGCATACGGCAGGTGCCCGCGTGGATTGGCGCCTGGGCCGTCACCAGTCCATCGACGCCGGCTATGAGTTTGAGAGTGAGACCTACGGCAACCACTCCCTGTTGCCGGATCCGTCCGACAACTCCACGGTCGCCGCTTCCCAGCGCAGCTCCGCTTTTTACTTTCAGGACCAGGTGCATCTGCTGGGCGACCGGCTCCAGTTGGCCGCCTCCTACCGGGGCCAGATGTTTGCGCTGACTCAGCCGGTCTTCACGCCGCAAGGCGATGTGGCGTACGCCGGGCAGAAGTTCTCCGCCCCGCCGGATGCGCAGACCGGAGACGGATCAGCTGCGTACTTCTTCAAGAGCTCCGGAACAAAGATCCGCGCCCACGTGGGCCGCGGCTATCGGGCTCCTTCCCTTTACGAGCGTTTCGGCACCTACTACAGCAGTTTCGGCTACTCTCTGTACGGCGACCCCCGCCTCGGACCGGAGCGCTCCGTCTCGTTCGATGGCGGCGTAGACCAGGTCCTCTGGGGCAACCGGGCAAAAATCTCGGCGACGTACTTCTATACGCGTTTGCAGGAAGTGATCGTCTTCGATACGTCCGGCGTCATCACGCCGGCCATGGACCCCTTCGGCCGATATGGGGGCTACCGGAATACTAACGGCGGTTTATCACGCGGCGTGGAATTCAGCACCTCACTTGCTGCGACGCGCTCGACCACGCTTCGCGGCGCGTATACCTATATCAATGCCATCGACCGCACTCCTCTGGTGCCGGGTGTCCTCCGCACGTACGGCATTCCGGACCATCAGGCCTCCGTCGCCCTGGTGCAGCGGCTTTCCCCGCGTCTCACCCTGATGTTCGATCTGCTTGCCGCGAGCAACTACCTTGCCCCCATCATCGATTCCGTTACGTTTACTAACCACGCCTACCGGTTCCCCGGCATGAAGCAGGCCCGCGTGGGCGCCAGTTATCGCCGGCCCATGGCGGAGTCTCGCGCCGTGCGCCTTTTTGCCAACGTCAGCAATCTGACCAACCAGCGATATGATGAAAGCGGATTTCTCACTCCGGGGGTGACCGCCATGGGAGGCCTCCAATTCGAGTTTTGACCATGAGACCTCTGCTGTTTTGCGGCCTCTTAGGCGCGGCCATCGGGTTCGCAGCCGCGCCGCATCGGATCGTCTCGGCGTCGCCGAACCTTACGGAAATCCTTTACGGCGTCGGCGCCTTTGACCGGGTCGTCGCCGTTTCGGATTTCTGCACGTACCCCCCGGCCGCACAAAAACTGCCCCGGGTTGGCGGCTGGAGCAACCCCAACCTGGAGAAGTTGGCCCTCCTTCGGCCGGATCTCGTCATTCTCACCGACGCGCAGGCTCCCTTTGTCGAAAGCCAACTTCAGCAGTTGGGCGTCCGTACGTTGGTCACACCCAGCCGGACACTGGACGACGTTTTTCGGTCCATTGCTGAAATTGGAAGCGCCACGGGCGACAACCGCCAGGCGCGCGAGCTTGCCGCGCAAATCCGCGGGCGGTTGGATCGCATTCGGAGCCGTTCACGCGCGCTGCCGCATCCCAAAGTGTTGTGCGTGGTCGCCCGCACGCCTGGAACTCTGCACGATCTTTACGTGGTCACGCGTGGCAGCTACCTCGCGGACTTGATCGCAATTGCCGGCGGTGCGCTTCCCAACCCTTCTTCGCCGGAAGGCTATAGCAGGCTCACCGCGGAAACGCTGGTGACGCTCAACCCGGATGTGATTCTGGACCTGGTGCACGGCGAGAAGACGGCGCTTTCCGAAGATCCCATCCGCGCCTGGCAGGATCTGCCGGAGCTGAAAGCCGTACGCTCTCACCGCGTCTATCCGGTGGTGGACGACTACGTGGTGCATGCCTCGCAAATGGTGGTGAAGACTGCCCTGCTGTTTGCGCGGCTGCTCCATCCGGAAGTGCCGGCCAGCGAATGGGAGGGGCAATGAGCCAGATTCCTCTGCTTGAGGCGCGCGACCTCCATTTCCACTACGAGGCGGGGACACCGGTCATCTGTGGCGCGTCGTTAGCCCTGGAGCCCGGCTCCCTCAGTGCTATCATCGGCTCGAACGGGTGCGGCAAGTCCACGCTGATCCGCCTGCTCGCCGGGGTGCTGGTCCCCAAGCGTGGGGAGATCCGCTTCCAAGGGGCCCGCTTGCAGGCTCTGCCGCGGCGGGAGCGTGCCCGGCGCATCGCCTACGTACCCCAGTCCATCGCCCTGGCCTTTCCCTTCACGGCGATGGAAGTCGTGCTCACCGGCCGGACTCCCTACAGCTCGCGGCTGCGCTTCGAAAATGCCGCGGATCGCCGCAAGGCCCTGGAAGCGCTGGAGGCTGTCGGCGCCTCGCATCTGGCTGCACGCCCGGTCACCGAGCTTTCCGGCGGCGAGCGCCAGATCGTGGCGCTGGCGCGCGCCCTCGCCCAGGAACCCGCCTGCCTGCTGCTGGATGAACCCTCCGCGGCGCTGGACCTCAAGCATCGCGCCGCCTTTGTACGCACCCTGGCCCGCCTGCGCGACCGGCAGGGGCTGACCGTGCTCGTCGTCACCCACGACCTGAACCTGGTGGAACCGCTCTTCGATCACATTTTTGCGATCCGTTGCGGCCAGGTGTTCGCCAGCGGCAAGCCGGCCGAGGTCCTCAATCACGCACTGCTTTCCGCGATCTATGACGATCCGGACATTCGCACCCGGCGCCTCGAAGACCGCACGTTGATCTGGTCGGAGGCCGGATGAAGGGTGGCGCTGCGCCGCTCTCCGGGCGGTTCCTCCGGGCCGCGTTTGTTCTCTTGGCGATCCTTAGCGCCGCGGTGGTCCTGGCCCTATGGGCGGGCAGCCGCACCATCTCGGTTGAAGCGCTTCGGTCCGATCCGGTTGCGCGCCTGCTGTTCTTTCGCCTGCGCCTGCCGCGCGTAATGATGGCCGGATTAGTCGGCTCCTCGCTAGCCATCGCAGGCGCGGCACTGCAAGCGCTATTCCGCAACCCGCTGGCCGACCCGTTCACCCTGGGCGTCTCCGGCGGAGGCGCCTTGGGGGCGAGCGTGGCCATCGCGCTTGGCTGGGGTGTTCGCATCGCCGGTGTTCCCGCGGTCTTTCTGGCGGCCTTCGCCGGCGCCATGTTCTCCGTGATGGTGGTGCACCAGGTGGCCCGCACGGGCGCCGTGGTCCTGCCCGGGGCGCTGCTTTTGTCCGGCGTGGTCTTCAATCTTTTTGCTGCTGCGCTGGTAGTGGCCATCCAGTTCTTCGCGGATCCCGAGCGCGCCTTGCAGATCCTGCGCTGGATGGTCGGCAGCCTGGATGTGGTGGGCTTCGATACGGTCGTGCGCATGCTGATCCTCCTCGTGCCCTCGTGGGCCGGCCTGCTGCTGCTTTCCCGCGACCTGCATCTTCTGGCCATCGACGAGGACACTGCCGCATCCCTGGGAGTGCCGGTCCGCCGGACCGAAGTCCAGGTGCACATTTTGTGTTCCCTGATGGTGGGCGTGACCGTGGCCGTGGGTGGCAGTATCGGGTTTGTGGGACTGATTGTCCCGCATGTCGTGCGCCTCTTGTTTGGCGAGGACCTGCGCATCGTGATACCCGGCTCGTTTCTGCTGGGCGCCGCTTTCCTCATCCTGGCCGACGCCCTGGCGCGCACGGCTCTTCCCAATGCGGAGCTTCCCGTGGGCGCCGTTACCGCGCTGCTCGGCGGCCCCGTGTTTCTGTGGCTGCTGCGCAGCCGCCAGCGCTATTCGGCCGCATGAGCCCGAGGCTCCATGATGCTGCTTGACCAGATCCTCGAACAGATTCGTCCCGTGGACCCCGAGTGGGTCCGCGCGGCCGATCGCCGCCAGTCGCAATTGACCAAGCCGCCGGGCAGCCTGGGGCGCCTCGAGGAAATCGCCAACCGTTGCGCCGCCATCCGCGAAACCTTCTCCATCACTGCGGGCCGTCCCCGCATCGTGTTGTTCGCCGCCGATCACGGGGTCTGCGCCGAGGGTGTCAGCCCCTACCCCCAGGCGGTTACTGCTCAGATGGTTGCCAACTTTTTGAGGGGCGGCGCTGCCATCAACGCCCTGGCGCACGCCGGCGCCATCGATCTCCAGGTTGTAGACGTGGGTGTCGCCGCGCCCCTGCCTGCTTCGAGCGGCCTGGTCAGCCGCAAGGTTGCCGCCGGAACCCGCAACTTCTGCGAAGGCCCCGCCATGACCGAGGCCCAACTGCTCGCCGCGCTTCACACCGGCATAGAACTAGCTTGCGAGGCAGCGTCCGCCGGCTGCGACGTATTGGGTTTCGGAGAGATGGGCATCGGCAATACCACTGCCGCAGCGGCGATCGCCGCCGCTCTTACCGGAGGATCCGTCGAAGCGGTAGTGGGCCGTGGCGCGGGCGCCGATGACCAATGTCTGGCCCGCAAAATCTCCGCAGTGCGGCGTGCCCTGGCGCTGCACTCCGCACATTTCCGCGGGCCGCTCGATATACTGGCCCGGGTGGGCGGGTTCGAGATCGCCGCCATGTGCGGCTTCTGTCTCGGCGCTTCCGCCCGGCGGCTGCCCGTGGTCACCGACGGCTTCATCGCCACCGCCGCTGCGGCGCTTGCCGCGCGCCTGCACCCCGGTGCCGCGGATTATCTGTTTGCCGCGCATCTCTCCGTGGAACCCGGACACCGCCGGCTGCTGGCCGCTCTGGGTCAGGAGCCGCTGCTGTCGCTCGGCATGCGTCTGGGAGAGGGCACCGGTGCGGCGCTGGCCATCCAACTGATCCGCGCCGCCGTGGCCGCCTTCACCGGCATGGCTACCTTCGCCTCGGCGGGTGTCTCCGGGCCCGAGGGCGGGGAAGTGCCCGCATGAAGTCCTTCCTGGCAGCCGTTGCCTTTCTGACCCGCGTGCCCGTGCCATTGCCCTTTGGCCGCGAAGAGGTCGGGCGCGCGGCCGGTTGGTTCCCGCTCGTCGGCGGCCTGTTGGGCGCCGTGAACGCCGCTTTGGCCGCGCTCCTGAATGGACGTCTTCCATCTTCCGTCGTCGCTTTTCTGCTGGTCGCCGCGGAGTTGCTGCTCACCGGCGCGCTGCACTGCGACGGACTGGCGGATACTGCTGACGGCTTCGGCGGCGGCCATACGCGCGAGGATGTCCTGCGCATCATGCGGGACCACGCCATCGGCAGTTACGGCGGCGCCGCCCTGGTGCTGGCCATCGGCCTTCAAGCCGCGGCTTACCAGGCGCTGCTCGCCGGGCGCTCTGCTGCCGTCGCTCTGGTGCTCGCGCCGTGTCTCGGCCGCTGGACCATCCTGCCGCAGAGTTTCTTCCTCCCGTACGCCCGCGAGTCCGCCGGCGTGGCGCAGGCCATCGGCAGGCAAAGCTTTCTCCTGGGCACGGTTTGGGCTGCCGCCCTGGTGCTCGCGCCGCGTTCTTCCCGGGCGGGGTGGGGCGCGGCAGCCGCCGTCGCGGTCACCCTGTTGTTCGGAACCTATTGCCGCCGGCGTATCGGAGGCGTAACCGGCGACACTCTCGGCGCCAACGTGCAGATCTCCGAAATTGCTGTCCTCCTCGCCTTTTTGTGGTCCGGAGGCAGTCATGCATGATGGGGAGTCCCCCACGGTCACCCGCTTCTGGCTGATTCGTCATGGCGAGCCCGCCTCTGAGATTCGCGGCCGGTGTTACGGCTCGCTCGACGTTGGCCTTTCGGAGACCGGACGGCGCCGGATGCAGGAAGTTGCGCACCACCTCTCGGGCGAGCCGCTGGCGGCCATCTACAGCAGCCCCCGTCGCCGCGCCACCGAAAGCGCCGCCATCCTCGCCGGGCCGCACGCCTGTTCCGTCACGATTGAGCCGGCCCTCCGCGAGATCGACTTTGGAGATTTCGAAGGCCGCACGTACGATGAAATCGCCGCTCGGTACCCCGCGCTGTACCGGCAGTGGATGGAGACACCTACGACGGTACAGTTTCCCAATGGCGAAAGTTTCGAGCGCATGCGCCGGCGCGTGCTCACCGCCTTCGCCGCTCTTCGCCGGGGGCACCAGGGCAGTGCGGTTGCCGTGGTCACGCATGGCGGCGTGATTCGCATCCTCTTGGGAAGCGCTCTGCGCAGTCCGCGCGGATGCCTCTTCCGCATGGCCCAACGCTATGCCGCTCTCAACCTGCTCAGTTATCTGGGCGATCACCCCAGCGTGGAACTTCTGAACGGCTGACCCTCGCGGCGCGGAGGGGCTTAGTCCGGCGGCCGTGGTGGAGTGCATCCCGACCTTGCACGGGCGCTTTGATTTCCTTTATCTTGAGGATTCCGTATGAGCGCGACAACTCCCATCACGGTGGCGTATGGCGACGGCATCGGTCCGGAGATTATGCGAGCCACGTTGCGGGTTCTCGAAGCCGCCGGCGCCGGTCTCGCGATCGAAACCATCGAGATTGGAGAAAAAGTCTATCTCGCCGGTAACACCTCGGGCATCGAGCCAGCGGCCTGGGAATCGCTACGGCGCACCAAGGTATTCCTGAAGGCTCCCATTACGACGCCTAAGGGCGGAGGATATAAGAGTCTCAACGTCACCGCCCGCAAGGCTCTGGGGTTGTATGCGAACGTGCGCCCGTGCGTCTCCTACCATCCGTTCGTCGAGACACGCCATGAGAACATGGACGTGGTCATTATCCGCGAAAACGAGGAGGACCTGTACGCTGGCATCGAATACCGCATGAGCGGCGATGTCATGCATTGCCTCAAGCTGATTTCCAGGGCCGGCTGCGAGCGCATTGTGCGCTACGCCTTCGAATACGCTCGCCGGCACAACCGCCGCAAGGTGAGCTGCTTCACCAAAGACAACATCATGAGAATGACCGATGGGCTCTTCCATCGGGTCTTTGAAGAGATTGCCGCCGAGTATTCCGAGATTCAGAGCGAATCCTGGACCGTGGACATCGGCGCAGCCAAACTGGCGGATACGCCGGAGGCCTTCGATGTCGTGGTCTTACCGAACCTTTACGGCGATATCCTCTCGGAGGTGGCCGCACAGATCGCCGGCTCGATCGGCCTCGCCGGCTCCGCCAACATCGGCCAGCACTGTGCGATGTTTGAAGCCCTGCACGGATCAGCGCCTCGCCGAGCCGGGCAGAATCTCGCCAATCCCTCGGGGCTGATCCTGGCCGCCGTGCTCATGCTGGTCCATATCGATAAGCCCGAAGTGGCTGCCCTGGTGCACAACGCCTGGCTGCGGACCATCGAGGATGGCATCCACACCTACGACATCTTCAGTGAGCGCTCGAGCACGCGCAAGGTGGGGACCCAGGAGTTTGCCGAGGCTGTCATCGCCCGGTTGGGCCAGAAGAGCCATGCGCTCGCGCCGGTCCGCTACAATCATCCGGCGGCCCGGCAGCATGCCGGGGTCGCCGCGCCGGCTGCCGCCGAGCCTCGCCAGGAACTGGTGGGCGTGGATGTGTACGTGGAATGGCGAGATCGCGATCCGGCGCATCTCGCCGCCGCTCTTCTCCCCCTCGACGCTTCCGGCCTGAAGCTCAGCATGATTTCCAACCGCGGTGTCCGCGTGTGGCCCGAAGGTATGCCCGAAACCCTTTGTAGCGGCAGTTTTCAGTGCCGCTTTCTCCGGGAACAGGCCGCTCCGCTCGCACAGCCGCAGGTTATCGCCTTGCTCCAGCGTCTCACCGAGGCCGGCTTTTCGGTGGTGATGGTGGAGAACCTGCGCGAGTTTGACGGCCAGCCCGGTTTTTCCCTGGCCCAAGGAGAATAAAAGTCCAATCCGATATGTCATCCGAAGCTAAGCCTCTGATCTTGATCCTGATGGGGAGTAAGTCCGACTGGGAGACCATGCGCCATGCGCATGAGATTCTAGACCAGTTCGACGTTCCCCACGAGTGCCGGGTTTCTTCCGCCCACCGCACCCCCGAAATGACTACCCAATTGGCCGCCGAGGCCGAAGCCGCCGGTACGGAGGTGCTCATCGCCGCGGCCGGCGGGGCGGCACACCTTGCCGGAGTGGTGGCTGCGCACACTCTGCTGCCGGTCCTCGGTGTGCCGATGGAAACCAAGTCGCTCGGCGGCCTGGACTCTCTCCTCTCCACCGTGCAAATGCCGGCGGGCATTCCCGTTGGCACGTTGGCTATCGGATCGGCTGGTGCGCGTAATGCCGCGCTCTTGGCCATCGCCATCCTGGCCAACGCCGGAAGGCCCGAATTACGCCAGAAACTGCACAAGTATCGCAACGATCAGGCGGAAAAGATTCGCGCCGAAATTTTGCCCGGAACATAATCCGCATTTTGTGACTTGGAGACGTAACCTGCCTTGCGCCCTTTAACGCCAGGAAGGCTAAGAAGCATCGGGAGATTACCGGATAGCCTTCTTACCGGACGCATGGTGCGCGAAAGCTTGAAAGCGGAAGATTCCTCTTCGGAACTGGGCTGGCTCTTCACTGCCTCGTTGGGGGCCGGGCTTGCCAGTGAGACGCTCACGCCTCTTGGCCTGCTCGGGGGCGTCGCCGTGCTGCTCGGGTACATGGCAGGCGGGGGTCTGCTGCCTTCGGTTTGCGGCCGCCTGCGAAAGTGGTCGGGGGAGGAGGGCGCCACCGTGCGATCCGTGCGTTATCCGGATGTCGTGCTCACTTTCTGGCCACTCGTACTCGCCGGCTCCCTGGCGGCGAATCTCGCAGTTGTCTTGCGCCGCCGGCTTTTTTCGCAGCCAGTGGCTAAAACTGGCGTATAATACCCACTCGAAAATCCGCTACCCAGCGAGGAACCGCATGCCATGCCGAGTCGTTCCGGGAGTGGTACTCCTGGCCTTAGTGAGCGCGTTGGCCGCTCAGACTGTGCCCGCCGTCGCGCCGGAACCTGCTCTTCCGCAGATCACCCGCGGCCAGACCGTGACCGTCCACGGGAAGGATTTCCCGGCTCAGGACATCAAAGTCTATCTGCGCACGGGCGCCGAGAAAACGGGTGACAAGGGTCTGGAACTTCCGGCTGTCGCGGCGGAAAAAAACCAGGCCATCCAGTTCCAGTTGCCGAAATCCATGCCCACTGGCCGTTACCTGGTCTACATCGGTTTCGGGACCACCGAACTTGCCGTGCCCGGCGACCTCCAGGTCCTGCCCGACGAGGGGGCCTCCCCGCATCTGGACTCCGTCTACCCGGTGACCGGCTACCGCAGCGCCGAACATTCGGGCTACGACTTAGTCATCTCCGGGCAGGGGCTCGCAGCCAATGCCTCCGACAACGTCGTGGAAGTAGTGGGTCGCGGCCCCGAGCCTGTGGGAGACGCCTCCCAGTGTGCCGCCTACGCCGCTTCGGGCAACTATGAAAAACCGTGCCTGCTCGTTGAAAAGGGCATGGAGGGTCGGCAGGTGCGTGTGATCGGCTTTCTGCCAGGCCGTTACGAGGGCCAGCTCCAGTTGCGCGTGCGTGTGGGAAACAATGTCTCCAACGCGCTGCCGGTCACCTTTTCGCGGCTTACTGCCGGCGGTGCGCTCGGGGGTTCCATCATCGTTTTCGTTGTCATCACCGCCCTGGTCCTGCGCCTGGTCTGGCAGGGTATCGGCTCCTATCGTATTGCCAACGTCCACTACAGTCCGCTCACCTCGTTCTTCCTGGACAAGGAAACCAACAGCTACAGCCTTTCCAAGTTTCAACTGGTCGGTTGGACCTCGGTTGCCATCTTCGGATACCTGTACCTGTTGATTTGCCGCATCTTCGTCCAGTGGAACTTTTCCCTGCCGCCTGTTCCGGAGGGTCTGCCCACGCTCCTGGCCATCAGCGCCGGCACTACCGTGGCCGCCGCCGGCGTCACCACGTCGCGCGGCTCCAAAGGATCCGGTCCCATTCATCCCAGCATGGCGGATTTCATCAGCACGGGCGGCCTGGTGGTGGGCGAGCGCTTCCAGTTCTTTGTGTGGACCCTGATCGGCTGCTTCGGCTTTCTGGCCGTGCTTCTGGCCAGCGATCCCGCCGCGCTTCAGCAATTGCCCAAGCTCCCGGACAACTTCCTGTATGTGATGGGCATCAGTTCCGTGGGCTATCTCGGCGGAAAGTTCGCCCGTAAACCCGGGCCGGTCATCAAGGCCGTCTCGGTGCTTCCCGTGCAGGCCGGCGCCACTCAGATGACCGTGCGCCTGCAAGGCGAGAACCTCAGCGACACGGCCAGTATCAAGGTGGACGACCAACCCCTCCGTCCCGACCAGGTCACCCTACAAGGCGCGAAGCGCCAGGACCAGGCCCCCGACGCTTCGTTCTGTCTGGTCCTGGATATCACCTTGCCGGCTGCCCCATACCTGGAGGGCGAACACACGCTGATGTTGGTGAACCCGGATAGCCAGGCGGCCATGATCAAGTTCCCGGTCGATCCTATGGGCATCGACTCCGCTTCTCCGATCCCCCATGGGGCAGCCGGGAATGTCACGGTGAAGGGCCGGAATTTCGCCGGCAGGCTCACGGCGGTCTGGCGTGACCCGGGGGGCAGGGAGTCGAATCTGCCCGCCGCTCAGGTGGTCCGCCAAAGCGATCAGGAACTGACGGTCACCCTCGACCCGGGCCCCGCCGCCGGCAATGGCACGCTGACTCTGGTCAGCGAGGTCGGGCTTCGAGCCAGCAGGTCAGTCACCGTGAGTTGAGCGGCGTCTTTAGCGCGCGGCTTTCCGCTGTTGCAGCGGCGGCGGGGACTTCGCGTCCAGGTAGCCGAAAAGGCGCGGTACCGAAAACCGGTTGCCCGTCAGCGGCGCCAGCCCGCCTGCCGGCTGTCCCGAGCCGCGAGCTTTCATCATCGGGTAGAGATAGTGCGCGTTCAGCAAATGCCCCCACGCGGCGTCGCGGGTGTACCGGTCGCCTCCGATGCGGGCGCTGCCCGGTCCCGTTTCACTGGCCAGCACGCCGAGGCGCGCGACAATGTCTTTCTCGTTGCCATAACTCTCGATCCATGGTGCCGGCACTGCGTTTTCACCACGCATCCTGACGGGAACCATTTCCGTCGCGCAGTTGGCGAAGCAATATATTTCCGCCTTGCGTAGCTCGTCGAGGGTCACCGGTTCCAGCCGCCGCCGTCCGCGGCCCGGCCAGTCGAAACGGGGTGCCGTCCGTGCACGCCTCCCGGTGCGGACGGCCCGCATGGTTCCGGCAAAATCCCATCGCTCGGCCAGCTTGCGCGCGACGGCGCACTCCGGCGCGACCACCGGCGCAGCCGCCCACTCCTCATGAATGGGAGGGTGCAGTCCTTTCAGTAGCTCGAGAATCACAGCGGAGAGGATGGTGCCCTGCGAGTGCGCCAGCAGGATGAGCCGCTCGTACGTCTTATTTTTCAGCGCAGCGTAGATGGGAGGAAAGGCTACGGCCGCGGATTCGGTTACCTGCTCCCACCCCTTTCCTACCGCGCAGGCCGCAAGATCGGGAATAAAGCTGCGAGTAAAGTTGTGCAACACCGTCAGCGGACGTCCGAACAGGCGGTGCAGATATTGGGCATTGAGATGGACGACGCTGCGATCGGTGCAGATTCCATTGATGAAGAACCAGATTTCCTGCGGCGTTGGGTCCTGTACATGATCCCCGGCTGGATAACGGAAAACCGCCGAGGGCCGGAACAACAGATCCGAGCACGGCAGGCTCACTTCACGGGGTTTCCACGGCAGGGCGGGGATGAGAATGTGCGCCAACGCCGGCAAACCCTTGTTCCACTCATGGAATGCGGCCAGTTGCAGCTCCGTCGGGGGGCAGGTTTGCGTGCGCCAGGAGTCCAAATCGCCTAGAATCGAGCGGACATAATTCGGCGGAAAAATCTGGAGAGCATGACCGACGTTGCATGCCAGATCGAGCGCCCTGTTCAGCATTTATTCTCCCTTGTGTTTCGAAGGCGGCCGCGCTCATGCGTAGTCGATCGGGTTTTCTTCCAGCCAGCGGGCCTCCCGGACCGTGTTGATCTTCCGAATCGCGCCGCGGGCGGCGTGACCGGCGACGCCGCGGGAGGACCATGCCACTCCGGCGCCCAGACCAACGACGCTTCCGATCAACCCGCCCATGGCTGACCTGTATCCGGACCTGCGCTTCGTGCCGAGGAATGCGCTCAGCGCGCCGAGGCTGGCTCCAACGGCGGCCGGCGCTAACAGGGAACAGGATTTGACCGGCGTCAACGCAGAGCTGCCAAGTTCCCTCCGGGCGGAGAGGGCGCCGTTCCATCCGGCTTCAATCAGACTTCGAAGGTACGTCAGCTCGGATTTCAGCGTTCGGGCGGTCATAAGAGACCTCCTGGTCTTAATCATAGATCAGGATGGGTTTGTGTGGTTCGGTATAACCACTTCTTTTATGGCGCGTCTGTGGCGGCTATGGCCGCCAATACTCCGGCAGCCGCGGCATCGTGTCCCTCAGAATCTCCAAAGTGGCCGCACGGTCTTCCGCCGTCAGCCCGGCAAAATCCTTGCCCTTCTCCCGGCCGTTCAGCACTTCCCAAAGCCGCCGGTAGAAATAATCCAGCGCGGGCTTGGGCAGGTCGGCCATCGCATCCGAGTAAATCAGGAAGCTGCAAGGATAGCGAAACATCCGGCGTTGCAGGTCCAGATCCCGCAGCGACCGCCCCAGGTGGTCTTTCGGCCCCGCCTTGGGGAATTCATCCTGAAATCCCGAGGTCCCCCGAACCGGTGCTTCCAGTTTCGGCTCGCCCGTGAATAGCATGTAGCGCAGCAATGTTTCCACGCCCCCGTTGATCCTGCGGCGGGTAGACTCGGACAATTGGTCTGCGGGTTCGTGCAGAGCCTCGTTCATGGCGTGCTGCTGCGCCAACGCCATGCGCGTCTCCCAGTTCACTCTGGTGATCAGTGAATGCAGCCGGGTTTGGTGCTCCAGAACCATCAGGGCCACGATGTCACTGTGCGGGCGCGGATAAGGCGTAAGATCGAGCCGCCGCGCCAGGCTGGTGACGTTGGCTCCGGCATCCACATCCAGCCGGTCCGGATGCTCTTTGTCCTTCACCCAAACGTTCCCCATGTGCCGCTGCTGGCCATGCGTGCCTGTCACGTACCAACCGCCCCAACGTTCCCGGAACGGGCTCTCATGATCCGTCAGGAAGGACCCTGCCTGAAGCTGTGGGAATCCCTCGCGGTCCGGATATACGGAGCGGACCAGCAGCCCCGGGACGCCCAGGGTGTTGGGAGAGGCGTGGCACTGCAAGCACTCCGCCTGCCGCATGAACTTCGGCTGACCGGTCCTGCGCTGCGGAAGGGTATAGAAAATCGTGCCCAGAGAAGGGTCCACCGACGCGAGTTCCACAACGTCGCCGCCCTGGACCCATCCCACGTAGACGTCGTCGTTAAAGTACAAGGCCCGCGGGGCTGCCGGCGAGATCAGTGCCTGTTGGAAGCTGGTCTTCGAAAACACGAGTGTCTGCGAGGAGAGCGGAACGTGTAGATTTTCCAACACCGACAACAAGTAGCCGTTGGGCTCCCGGTACTCCAGGTGCGCCTCGCCGCGCTCCAGCCGGCGCGCCAGGCGGGCTACCGGGTCGTCGGGAGTCGAGGACTCGTAGCGGATGACATCATCGCCCAGCGGCAGCACGAACGATCCCGAAAACGAGGTCTGTGCGGCCGCGAGCGCGGCGGCCACCGGAGCCAGCAGCGCAGCTCGCCGCAGGCACCGCGCTACGCCGTGATCGGATGACTGTAAAAGCATGCCCACTCATCATACCGAAGTGTTGAAAATCGTTGCAGTCTAGGCCGCGTGGGGGTATTCTGGAATGTAGAAGATTTTCATACCTGAAACTAGGTGATATGAAGGAGGGTACGATGATCTGGCTGGCTGTATTGTTGCTTGCGAGAGGCTTCGCGGCGCCTGCCGCGGCACAAAGTGCCGGAGCCGCGCCGCCGGCCCAAGCTGAGCGCGGGCAGACTCTGTTCTTCGGCGATGGCAAGTGCAGCAGCTGCCACGCCGTGAAAGGACGCGGTACTGCCGTAGGGCCAAACCTGAGCGGTATTGCGCGCCTGTCTCCCCGGGCCGTTGCCATGGCGGTCCGCTCCACGCGCACGCAGTATGTGCAGGCGGTAAAGACCAAAGAGAAAGAGTTCCCCGGCATGAAAGCCTCCGAGGACGAAAAGACGGTTCACTTCTTCGATCTTTCGCAAACCCCGCCGGCTGCGGTGAGCCTGGCGAAAGGCGAATTCACGGCCACGGACAACCAAACCTGGAAGCATCCGCCAGCCTCTGCCGAACTGACCAACGAACAGATGGCCGACGTCGTGGCCTTCCTCCGCTGGGCGTTCCTCAACGACAAGAAAGAGATCGATCCCACCGAAGTGCAATAGCGGGCGTCAGAGAGTGGTCGTGCGCCGTACCGCCGCGGGGTGGTCCCAGATCTGCGGCTTGATTTGCATGCCGAAGCCCGGGAGTTCCGGGGCCTCTACGGCCCCGTCCCGCGGCACGATCGGATTGGCCAGCATTTTGGGCCAGTCGGACTCATAGAATCGCTGGCAGCTCTCCTGGATCCACAGGTTGGTAACCGCGGTGGAGAGGTGTGTCGAAGCGTAAAACAGCAGCGGCCCTCCGGCAGTGTGCGGCGCCACGGGCAATTGAAAGGCTTCCGCCATGGAGGCGATCTTGCGCGCCTCGCTCAGCCCGCCGCACCAGGTTACGTCGAACATGATGTACCTGGCGGCCCGAGCCTCCAACAAATCCAGAAAATGCATGCGCCCGGCGATTCGCTCGCTGATGGTCAGCGGCAGCGACGTTGCCTCGGCCAGTTGCCGGTATTGCGGGAAGTTGCCGGGCAGCAGCATGTCCTCCAACCACATCGGCTGGTAGGGCTCGAGCGCCCGCGCAATCCGGATGGCGGAGGTCAGGTTCCAGTTGCTGTGGAATTCAATGGCGATTTCGATGCCCCTGCCGAAGGTATCCCGCAGTTTTCGCACTGGCGCCAGAGCGGCTTCGATATCCGCGGTGGTCACGAATTCGTGCCGGTTACGCTGCGCCGCGCCATCAAAGGGCCAGATCTTGATGGCCTTGATGCCGTAGCCGTCCACCAGTTCCCGCATGATCTTCTCCGGTTCTTTGTTGAAGTCGTACTTGTGCGGGAAGCAAGTGTTGTAGAGACGCACGCGCGGGTTGGACTTGCCGCCGATCAGGCGGTAGACCGGCATCTCCAGAACCTTACCCAGCAGGTCCCACAGAGCCAAGTCCACGGCGCTCAACACGCGCATTTCGGTTCCGCCGGAGATCTGGTAATCGAAGGTGCGGTACAAATCGGCCCAGATGCGGTCGATGTCGCGCGGGTCGCGACCCAAAAGCAGCGGCGCGGTGGAGGCGTGCACCATGGCCGCCTCTACCTCGTTGCGCGGGTAGGTCTCCCCCACGCCGGTGTGGCCGCTGTCGGTGTGGATGCGAACCCACGTCCAGTGGGGCCAGAAAGGAGCATCGTTGCGCGTTTTCCAGTACAGGGTGTCGATGCGCGTGACCTTCATGGCGGGAGCGGAGCGCGCCGCGGCGCTCAGGCGGGCAAGTGGTGCCAGCGCGGAAAACAGAAATGTCCTTCGCTGCATGGATGCATGCCCATCATACGCCCGGTGCGGCTTGCCCGCGTCC
>JAJPJX010000194.1 GCA_021324015.1 Solibacteraceae bacterium
CCTCTCCGAATACGCACGATTTGTGGTGGAGACCTTTCAGACCCCTTCACTGATTCAGAATGAGTTAGCTTGCCGCCGACCCCATCAACTGCGAAAGACGGGCTAGCGACCTGGGCGCCCACCTCTATGACTCGCTGCGCAACCGGCTGCTGCCGCTTCCCGACGAGACGCTGGTCTATCCCGCCCACGGCGCCGGCTCGCTGTGCGGGAAACAGCTTTCCTCCGATACGGTCGCACCGTTGGGAGATCAACGGCGTTTGAATTACGCCCTACAGCCCATGACCAAAGAGGAATTCATCCGTCTCGTCACGGCCGATCAACCCGATGCACCGCCGTACTTCACTTATGACGCCATCCTCAACACACGCGAGCGCGCCACGCTGGACAAGACTCTCGAGCAGGTTCTTCACCCCGTCGATCTCGCCGAACTGCTCCGCATGCAGGAGGCGGGCGCCCAGATTCTCGACGTGCGCGAACCCACCGAGTACGCCACCGGTCACCTGACGGGCAGCATCAACATCGGATTGGGCGGGCAATACGCCACCTGGGCCGGTACGATACTCGACCGCGCCAGACCCATCGTGATCATCGCCGAGCCCGGGCGCGAACAGGAGGCCGCCCTACGCTTGGGCCGCATCGGCTTCGATCACGTCAAAGGATACCTGCGGGGAGGCATGCAAGCGCTTGCCGGCCGGCCGGACCTGGTGCAGCCGACCGCGCGCCTCAGCGCCGCGCTGGTGGCGGAGGATCTGGCGGGCGCGGACCCGCCCCTTTTGCTGGATATCCGCAGTCCGCGGGAGTGGACGGCCAGGCGGATCGAGGGCAGCATGAACATTCCGCTCAACCATTTGCAGGAGCGCATCGCCGAACTCCCCAGGGGAGGCCGGATTGCCGTCCATTGCGCCGGCGGCTACCGCTCTTCGATCGCGGCCGGTATCCTGCATCAAAACGGGATCACCGATCTGATCGAGATGGCCGGCGGGCTGGCCGCCTGGGAGGCCGCGAAACTGCCGGTGGTTTCGCCAGGCTAAGCGCAGCCGGAGCGCAGGGAAGCCGCCGCGGCGCGGATCATGCGCCGCGCAGGACGGCCATGGGGTCGATGCGGGCGGCCCGCCGCGCCGGGATTTGTCCGGCCGCGAGAGCCACGGCGGCGAGCAGCGCGATCATGGCCGCGAAGATGGCCGGGTCGGCCGGCCCGGTGCCGAAAAGCAGCGAAGCGATGGCCCGCGCGGCGATGTACGCCGCCGCGCTGCCGATGCCGATACCGGCCAGCGCCAGCCGGAGGGTCTGCGCCACTACGCCGAACTGAATCCGGGCCGCACTCGCGCCCAGGGCCATGCGGATCCCGATTTCCTGCGCCTGCCGCGCGACCGAGTACGAGATCACTCCGTAGATGCCGAGAGAGGCCAGGATCAGGCCGAAGGCCGCGAACGCGGAGACCAGCAGCACGAGGAAACGCCGCGGCGAAACGGCGTGATCCACGATCTGTTGAATGGGGCGTAACCGCGTCCGGGGCTGGCCCGGATTCAGGCTCCGCAGGATGGACAGGACCGGCCGCTCGACGGCGGAGATGGGGAGCCGCGTGCGCACCACCAACTCCGTGCCCTCGGGCTGAAACTGGGTGATGGGGATGTACACCTGGGCGCTGGCGCGGTCCTCGAGGCTGCTTTCGCGGACGTCCGCGACCATCCCGACGACGCGCGCCTCGCCGCGTCCTACGCCGAACACCGTCCGCCCAACGGGATCCTGCCCGGGCCATTCGCGGCGAGCGGCGGCTTCGTTGACGATGACGGCGGGCTGGGCGTCGGAGCGGTCGCGCCAGGATATATCGCGGCCCCGCCGCAGGCGCATCCCCATGGTTTCGAGGTAGCCGGGCGAGACCACGTAGACGAAGGCGCCGTGCTCCCGGGTCCGGTCATTGAGGTTTTCCCTGGCGACCAGGCCCCAGCTTCGATTGCGGTCAAGCGGCAGCATGTCCGTCATGCCGGCGGCTTCGATGCCGGGGAGAGCGCGGACGCGCCGCAGGATTTCCTGAACGATGGGAGCGCGCCGCGCCAGGTTTCCGCCATCGTTCAACTCGATCGGGACGGCGGCGACGCGGGCGGGCGCGAAGCCGAGATCGACATCCAGCAGGCGCACGAAGCTGCGCAACAACAACCCGGCGCCGATGAGCAGCACGCACGCCAGGGCCACTTCGGAGACCACCAGCGTGGCGCGCAGGCGTTCGTGCCGGCGGCCCTGGCTCATCCCGGGACCGCCGTCCTTGAGCGCCTCCTGCAAGTTGCCGCCGGAAACCTTAAGGGCGGGGGCCAGGCCGGAGACCGCGCCCACAGAGACCGCGATGAGCACGCTCCAAGCGAGCGCGGCGCCATCCACGCCGACGGTGGAGAGCAGCGGCAGGGCCATCTGGTTCTGGCGCGCGAGATACGACGTGATGGCCCAGGCGAACGCCAGGCCGAGCGCCGCGCCGGCGCCCGAGAGCACCAGGCTTTCGGTCAGCAACTGCCGGACCAGGCGGCCGCGCCCGGCGCCGAGCGCGGTGCGCATCGCGAACTCCTTGCCGCGGGACATGGCGCGGGCGAGCATGAGGTTCGAGATATTGATGCACACGATCAGCAGGATCAGCCCCACGGCGCCCCAGAGGACGTAGAGCGACCGGCGCAGCTTGCCGCTCACCCGGTCCTGCAAGCCGAACAGCGTGGACTTGTAGTCCTCCCACCACTCGCGGTGGGCGGCCCGGAGCTGCGGAAAGAGGAGATCGGCTTCCGCCTGCGCCTGCGCCAGTGTGACGCCGGGCCGCAGGCGGCCGAGGACCGCCAGCGTGTTGCCCCAGGTGCGCCAGAAATCCATGTAGGCGGGCACGTAGAAATCCACCTGCATTCCCGGCGAGAAGACCGAGCCGAAATCGAACGACGCGGGGAGAACGCCGATGACGGTGACGGGCCCGGTGATGTCGGCGGGCGCGGCCTGAATCTCGATGGTTTGCCCGACGATGGCGGGGTCGCCGCCGAACTGGCGCTGCCAGAACGGATAGCTGAGCAGGGCCGCGGCGCGGCCGCCTTTGCGGCACTCATCCGGTGTGAACAGCCGTCCCAGCACGGGCTCGACGCCCAGCAGGGGGAAGAAATTTTCGGCCACCTGCACACCCACGATGGACACAGGATCGCCGCGGCCGGTGAGCTTGTATTGAATGGAGTTGAAGAAGGTCTGGTAGCTGGTCACGTCCTGGAAGGAGCGGTTGTGGCGCCGGAACTCCTCGAACGCGGAGACCGTGTAGGTCTGATCGGAGAGGCCGCCGGCGCCTCCGTGGGTGGCGAGCCAGACCAGCCGGCCCGGATCGCGGAACGGCAGCGGGCGCAGCAGGAGGGTATTGACCACGCTGAAGACCGCGACATTGGCGCCGATCCCCAGGGCCAGCACCAGGACGACGACGCAGGCGAACGCGCGGTCGCGGCGGAGCGTGCGCAGGGTAAAGCGCAGGTCCTGGCGCAGGACGTCCAGGACCGCGAGGCCGCGCGCTTCGCGCTGCTGCTCCCTGGCCCGCGCCACACCGCCCTGCCCATGTGGGATTACCACGGGAGATTGGACGAGCGGGGAGGGCAAAAGGTTAGAAAGGTCCTATGGGGCCTGCTCGTCACGCACGGTGAGGGAGGGAAAGTCCAGCACCCGGCGCTGCCGGCCGTACTTGAGGACCAGGCGCCCGGAATCCACGGCGGACTCCAGGAACGGCCCGCCAAAGAGCGGCCAATGGGCATAATCGAGCGGCCGCCCGTCTACCGTGGGGGTCTGCCCCCAGGTGAAGGCGAGTTGGCGGCCGCGCAGCGAGCGGAAGCGCACCGTGGGTACCGGATCCAGCCGGAACTCCAGCGGCAGAGCCAAAATCGCCCGCCGGAACGCATCCATGCCGGTGAATTCCGAGGCGGCGGCCACCTGTACCACCACGCCGTTTCGCAGATACGGGCTAAAGAGCCGCCGCCCACCTTGGACGATGGGCTTCCAGGAATAGGGCTCCAGCGGGCGGCAGGCGATCAGAGCTTCTCCGCCGCGCAGGAAGATCCAGCCGGAAGGGTCCTCGCGCACTTCGGCGAGATCCTTCGAGAAGAACCCGTTAACCTGCGGAAAGCGCGTTCCGGGCGGGATGTCGTAGAGGGCGATGAGGGTATCCTGGTCCTGCAAAATCTTCTCGTAAGGAGATCCGCCCAGCAACTTATCCGGCGAATCGTAAGTGGGCTTGGACTGCACTACGCCTTCGACGCCGGCGTCGGGCCCGAAGGTAAAGTAAGTTTGTAACTCGCGCAGGGAGGAGTACGGCTGGATGGTAAAGAAAGTGTTCTGCACGCCGCGCGGATCGGGCAACCACCAGGTCACGTCCCAGGAGTGCTGCTGGATGGGCTGGAGGACCCCGCCCTGGTCCGAGCCCACGGCATATTCGTGGCGGACGTAAGTGGTCTTGTAGACCGGTCCGTGCAATTCGTCGTAAAACCGCCAGCGATTGCGCGTGCGTTTGCGCTCGTAGTGCGTGTAGGGCCGCGAGCGGTCGGAGGCGATGTGCCGCAGGATCTCCGGCGGCTCGGCGCCCGCGCCGGCGCCCACCAGGTAGTACATCATGTAGGCGGAGACCGGTTCGAGCGGGCGTCCCACGCCGAACAGCACCCAGCCGAAATCGCTGGACACGTTGGCCCACTTCTCGACAAGCTGGCGCTCGTAGACGCGCGAGTGCGCTCCCACGTAGAGGCCGTCCAGGCACTCGGCGGCGTAATCGGCGAGCAGATATTCGAGCATCATGGAGGCGCGCTTCTTCATGGCGGGCTCCTCGGCCCAGGCCGCCAGGAAGGAGACGGGGATCAGGTACATGGCCATGTAATGCGGCGAATCGTACTCGCCCTGGCCGCGGGTTGTGGTAAGGGTGACCCAGGATTCGATCCAGTGCCGGGCTTCGCGCAGATTCTCCTCGGAAGACTTGCCCGTGTACCACTCCGTGCCCGGCTCGTGGGGCCAGAGCTGCGCCATCAGGTAGAGGCTGGCGTAATACATCACCCAGTGATTTTCGGTATCGCCGCGATAGGGCATGTAGGTCTTCCAGGCCCGGCGCAAAGCGCGGCGCGCGGCCGGAGTGAGCTGGCCGCGGTCCAGGTAGGCGATGGCCGTGACCGGGAACATCCAGAACATGTCCCCGGAAGGGCCGGCCGCGAGCAGTTCCTGCAAGCGCCGCGAGCACCATGCCGGATCCTGGTGCAGATAGAGGCGGGCCGCGATCCCTTCATAGCCGCCGTTCGGCCGGTGCGCGTAGAACTCGATGGCGGAACGCGCGCGCTCAGCGAAGGGGGGCTGTGCGGCGGCCAGCGGCGCGATCAGCAGCAGCCAGAGCAGCAGGCGCTTCACCGGCCGGCCTCCTCGGGGACAAAGAGCATGCGGTACACCACGCTGCCTTCCAGGCCCTCCTTGCGCCAGTTCAGGCCCGCGTCCTCGGAGACGTAGAGCGCCTCTTCATGCACGCTCGCATAGAGCCTGCCGGGGTGCGCGGGGTCGAAGGCCACGCTCCAGACGTCGGCCCGCGGCAGGCCGTGATTGCGCGGCTGCCAGGTCCTGCCGCCGTCTTCGGTGACCACCACGCCGGGACCGAAGCCGGCCAGGGCGATCCTGCCGGGCGCGGCCGGGTCGAAGGCGATGTCGTAGAGATTGCGATGGACGCCCACGCGGCCGAGGTTCTCGAAGGTGAGGCCGCAATCGCTCGAACGGAACGCGCCGCCCTGCTGGGTGACCGCGAGCCACGTGCAGGCATCCGTAGGAGACTGCTCGACGTGCATGATCTGGAAACCGGCGGCGCCGGCCAGGCGCCACGAGCGGCCGCCATCCTGGCTCGAAAACAGACCTTCTTCGGTGCCGGCCACCAGGCGCCCGGAACGGGTCCGATCCACGCGGATGGATTCCGTATATTTACGCCGGATGCCGCTGTCGGCCGCCTGCCACGTGTTGCCGCCATCCCGGCTCACGCGGATGCCGGCGGTGTGGGCGAAGTAGATAGTGCCCGGAGCATTGCGGTCCACCGCCAGGTCCCGCAATTCGGTCACGTCGTCGCCGGTCAGGATTCGCCAGGAGGACCGGCCGTGATCGGACGTCCGAATCAGACCGTTGCCGGCCGCCAGGTACAGCGTGGAGGGATCGCGCGGATCGTAATCCAGCGCCGCGATGTAGGGATGATCGAAGCCCGCGTGCGTCCAACCGCCGCCGGGGGGCTCGAAAAACAGCCCGCTGGGAGGCAGTTTGGCGCCTACCACGTAGTTTTTCGAATTCATCACGCAGGTGTAAAGCCGATACTGCGCGAAGAGAACACAGGAAAACACCAGGGCAAGGCCGACTGGACGCATCGTGACCACTGTATCAGGGGTGAGGGGCGCGCCGCGCCCCAGTTCTTAGTCCGGTATAATCGGGGCGGAAGTGAATATGAGCCGAGTCGAGGATATTGAAGGCCAGGTGAAAAATCTCAGTTCGGAAGAGCTGAAGGCGTTTCGAAACTGGTTCGCAAGCTTCGACGCCGAGGCATGGGACGCGCAAATCGAGGCGGACGCGAAGGCCGGGAAACTACATTCCCTCGCCGAGAAGGCGCTTCGAGATCACGAATCCGGCCGCTCTTCCCTTCTGTGACCCACCATGCCGCTCCGGATTTCTGGAGTTCGTACCGATCCCTCCCGGCAAACGTCCAAGCCCTCGCTACCGCGCGTTCGCTCTGCTGAAGGCTGATCCATACTACCCTTCCTTGCACTTCAAGAAAATCTACAGTCTCTGGTCCGTGCGGGTTGGTATTCATCACCGGGCGTTGGGCGTTGAGGTGAGCGATGGGGTCCTCTGGTTCTGGATCGGCACTCACGCCGACTACGACCGCATGACTGGATAGGCGGGAACCCGGCTGGCGCTACCGGGAAACTGACCCGAAACGACACGCCTACGACCCCGGCGTGGGATGTTTGCGCAGGTAGCCCAAAAACAGCAGGAACAGCACCGCGAAGGTGTAGTCGGTGCAGACGGTGATCCAGAAGAGCTTGGGCACTCCGCTGCCAAAGGTCAGGTAATAGAAGTCGGGCGTCGCGGAGGCGAGTTTGCCGCAGATACCGGCGACCACCAGGCTGCGGCTGTGGTACAGGTCCAGGTATACCAGGTAGTAGATCAAGGCGAAGACCAGGATCAGGTACCACCAGCGGACGTAGTTCACCGGCGGCACCGGGAACGCCAGGCCCTCGCGCGCATACACCCAGCCTCCGAGAAAGATCAGGCCCACGCCGCCGATGATGTTGTGCCATACGGCCAGGAGCCACACGATTTTCCAGAATCGTTCCGTACCCATCCGTTTCCTCCGCGCCGGCCATGCCGGCCGCTATAACGTTTTCATGTATTCGACCAGGGCGCGCTTGTCCGCCGCCGGCAGATCCGTGCCGTACAAGTGGCCCTGGTTGCTATTTCCCGGAACGGCGGTGTCGTAGCGGAAGCCCGTGCGCTCGGCCTCGGCGCCGCTCGAGACGAAACCGGCGTGTTCCTGGTCGTAGACGTCGTATCCACGGTAAAAAACTTTGGGCCGCTTCTCCTGCGGCTCCAGCAGATCCGTCAGCGAGGGCACCGAGCCGTTGTGCAGATAGGGCGCGCGCAGCCAGACGCCGTCCAGGGCCAGCGCCACGTAGCCGTTGGAGCTGCGGAAATGATGGAAGGCCCAGGGATAGCCGTCGGCCCAGTGGTTGAAGGCGTCCGCCGATGACTGCGGCCAGTGATCCACCCGGTGGCGGTCCGTGCCCACCTCGGAGACGGGCACCACCTTCCCGGTGCGCGCGCCGCCGAAAGCGTGGCAGGCGGCGCACTGGCTGTCGAAGACGGCGCGGCCCCGGGCAGCCAGCGCGGCATCGATGGCGTAGGGATACTTGGGCGCGGGCAGGTCCATCAGCCAGGCCTGCACGCGATCGAGACTGGGGATGTCGATGGAACTCTTGGTGGCGCCTGCGGCCAGCGCGGCCGAGCGCACGGATTCTACCAGCGTGGTGTTCAGGCCGTCGGAGTGGTGGAAGAAGCCCTCGTGCGCGCGCTCGTTCCAGATGGCCATCACGTCGGTGCTGCCGATGGTGTGATCGTCGGGCAGGCGCATGACCTGGCGCTGGAAGGGGTTCATGTCGGTGCGGCCGGGGCCCCAGTCGGGCCGCTCCGGCATCCAGTAGTAGTCGCGCGTCTCGGTCTGGAGGATCTGCCGCTTGGTGAACGGAATGATCAGGTAACGATACAGGAAGCGGTCCACCCAGGACATTTTGTAAATCGCCAGGATCTCGCGCATGATGGTGGCGGAATTGAAACGCGGATCGTGGGCGCAGGCAAACAGGAAGCGCACGTAGCCCTGGGCCTGGAAGCGGCTGGAAGGGGCGCCCAAATAGAACTTCGGCGCGTCCGCGGGCGTGGTCCGCACGGAAGCAGTGTGGCAACTGGCGCAATTCACGCCCACGCGGGGGATGCCGACAATCTCCTTGGTGAATCCGATGGGAACTTCGCGGCCCATCTCCCAGGAAGCGCCCAGCGCGATGTAGCCGCCGGGACCGGGCAGTTTGTCCGGGAAGATACGCGGCAGTACCAGCCAGATCCAGTACGGAATGCCGGCCGGGGCCTCCACGCCGATGGAGCCGTACTTAAAATGCTCCTCGGGGGAAGCGTAGTAAGTGGGCACGCGGCGGAACAGTTTCCACCAGGTAAAGAATCCCGCGCCGGCAGCGAGCAGGAGCACCACCAGGAGGATGCGGAGCCGGCGGGATCGGGTTTGCGGCGTGGACATAGGGTCTCCGTCAGAGCTTCTTCATATACTCGACCAGGGCGGCTTTTTCCGCGTCCTTCAACTTAGTGCCGTAGAGATGGCCGCCGTTTCCGTTGCCGGGAACCGCGGTATCGTAGCGGAAATACTTACGCCCGTTTTCTTCCGGGACATCGGACACAAACCCCGCCTTGTGCGAGTCGTAGACGTCATAGCCGCGGTAGAACACTTTGGGCCGGTTCTCGGGCGGCTCCAGCAGGTCGCGCAGCGTGGGCACGGACCCGTTGTGCAGATAGGGCGCGCGCAGCCACACGCCGTCGAGAGGCATATTGGCGTACCCCTGCGTTTTGCGGAAGTGGGTGAAGCGGTAAGGGTAGCCCGCGAACAGCGTGCCCATGTTGGCGGCGAATTCATAGGTGAAGGAATCCAGGCGGTGCGGATCGGTGCCGATTTCCGCGATGGGCGTCACCTTGCCGACGTAGGCGGAACCAAAGGCGTGGCAGCTCGCGCAATGCGCCTGGTAGAGGGCCTCACCCTGGCGCGCGAGGTTGTCGTCCACCGCGTAGGGATAAGGAGGCGGCTGCAACTCGTCGCGCAGCCAGTCTTCGATGCGCTTCATGGCGGCGAGATCCACGCTCACCGGCGTGACCCCCCCGCCCAGCGCGGCGCTCTTGTTGCGCTCCTCGAGCGAGGTGTTGTTACCGTCCCAGTGAAGCTGCATGCCCTCGCGCGGCTTCTGGTTCCAGATGGAGGGCAGGTCGGTGGTGCCGATGGTGGCGTCGTGATCCATGGGGAACCGAAACTGCACGGTCTTGTACGGGTTGAAGGTGTCCACGCGCCCGGGGCCCCAATCCGGGCGGCTGTCCATGAAGGAGATCAATTGCTTGCGCTGGAGCACCACCTCGCGGGTTTCCCAGACGGCGGCGCGGTAGGCCAGGCGCTCCAGGGGATCCAGCCGGGTGTGCGTTTGGATGGCCAGCAGGACGTTATCCGCGGTAAAGCGGCCGTCGGATACGCAGGCGGCCAGGAAGCGGAAATAGGCTTGCAGGTCCAGGTTGTTGGCGGGCATCCCCAGAATGATGCGGCGCGGCGATGAGGGCGTCTCGCGCAGCGTGCCGGTGTGGCACACCGCGCAGTTGAGGCCCACGCGATCCAGGTAGACGCGCCGGCGGGCCATGCCGATGGGCAGGTCGCGGCCGGGCTCGTAGAGAAACCCGAGCGAGGCGTAACCGGGACCGGGGCCGGGAAGTTTTTCCGGAAACATCTCCGGCAGCACTTTCCAGATCCAGTAAGGCACGCCGTTCATCGGCTCGGTGCCGATAGAGCCGTACTTGAAGTGCTCGCGAATGTCGTTGTAGACCACCGGGTAGTTGGGGTTGAAGACCCGGTAGAGGTAACAGGACACGGCGAACAGCGCGATGACCACGATCGAAACGGCGCGCCAGGTGCGGTGCCGCTGATCGGCTTCGACGGGGGTGATTTCTTCCGGCTGCATGGCGGGTTCTCCGGTCACTGGGCGAAGGGCGAAGGCTCGAAGACCGACATGACTTCCTGGATCATGCGGTCATAGTCGCCATCGAAGCGGGAGAGTTCATAGCAGCCCAAGGGGTTCTTGATGGCGTTGACCAGGCACTTGTTGCAATAGGTGCAGGGTTTCTCCGGGCGGTCCCGGCCGGAGGCGAAGATCTGCACCAGGTCGGGGTTGGCCACCAGCGACCGCGCGATGCTGACCGCGTCGCAGCAGCCCTCGCCAATCACTTTGCGGATGAAAGAGGCGGTTTGGAAGCCGCCGGTGCAGAGTACCGGGATCTTCACGGCCTGCTTGACGGCGCGGGCGGCTTCGGCGTTGATGCCTTCGATGACCTCGCCCTTGCTGTGCTCCCAGAAGTACCGGAAGAGCGGCCGCAGCGGGCGGTAGCGCATGAGCAGGTAGCGCTGGAACACGAAGACGCCGCTCGAGATCATGATGTCGTAGGTCTTGACGGCCCAGTCGACGGGAAAGCCGCCGGGCGGGTTGAGGGGGTGCGGAAAGGAACTGCCGCAGGAGACGTGCAGCGCGTCCACACCGGCCTGCTCCAGCCACTGGCAAACTTGTACGGTTTCGGGCAGCGTGTTGCCCTTCTTCTCCCAGGGATACACGGCGTTGCCGCGGTCCTCGCCGTTGATTTTGACCTGGAGGTGAAAGTCGCGGCCCACCTCCTTGCGGATGGCCTCCACAATCTCCAGCACGAAGCGGGCGCGGTTCTCGAGCGGTCCGCCGTATTCGTCCTGGCGGTCGTTGATGCCGGAGCTGAGGAACTGCGTGATCAGGTAGCCGTTGGCGCCGTGCAGCTCGACGCCGTCGAGCCCGGCCTCGCGCGCGCGGCGGGCGCCCTGGGCGAAGTCGGCGACCGTCTGCCGGATCTCGCCGGGAGTCATGGCCTGGCAGAGGAAGCCGTTCTGGGACTCGGTGCGTCCGGTGGAGCTGAGCGCTTTGCGCCGCAGGTTCTCCACGCCGCCAATATCCTGCTGGCGCCCGGAATGGCTCAATTGCAGGATGTATTTGCAGCCGTGCTGGTGCACCCGCTCGCCCACCGCGCGCCAGAAGGGGACGCGGTTGTCGGCGTGGATGGTGGCGTAGTTGGGCATGATGCGCCCGCGGATGGAGACGGGAACGAAGGAAGAGAGAATGGCGCCCACGCCGCCGCGGGCGAACTTCTCTTCCCAGTTGATGCGTGCGTAGCCGCCGGAGCCGTCGTAGTTATCGAAGCGGCCGGCGATGTTGGAGCGGACGATGCGGTTCTTCACCGTCAGGTTGCGGAAGGCGAGCGGCTGAAACAGGATGTCGTCTGCCATCAGGGCTCCACTTTGACCAGGTTGGTCACCTCTTTCGGCGCCAGGGTTTTGTCGTTGACCGTGACCCGCGTGCCCTGGGCCACCTTAGCCGCCTCGTCGCGCGCCGAAGCGGTCGAGACCGAGCCCGTCAGCACCACCTGGAGATTCAGGACGCGCGCGTAGACGCCGCGTTCGGTGGCCGCGTTCGCCACGAGATTCTCGCGGATCGCGGTTTGCAGCAGGATGTCTTCGGAGCTGCCGGATTCCGGGTGCAGGTAGATATCCACGGCCAGCGTTCCGAGCGTCTGGTTCTTGCGGCAGCCGGCGCAGGCCAGAGCCAGGAGGAGAACGGCGATGAGTTTGTGAGAGGGCACGATAGAAGATCCTCAGTGGAGCGGTGGGGCGGCCAGGCTTCGCTCCAGGAAGCCCAGCAGGTTGCGAAACGGGAGCGGAGATCCGGAGAAGCCGGTGCGCTGGGCGCCCCAGTGAACGCGGATGGCGGTGTCCAGGCCCAGGGGCTCCAGACCGGGCACCGTGACGCCCTCCAGACCGAGCAGCAGCGGGCGAGTCTGGACGGCTCCGCCGGCCACCTGAAACTGAAAGGCCATGCGGCGGTAGCGCAGGGCGCTCGGCGGCGCGTCCATTTGGAACTGCCGGGCGATGTCATTCAGCACCTGGTTGGCAAGCTTTAGGCGCAGGTTGGTGTTGAACTGCATCACGCCGGCGAGCGGGCCGGCGCTGCGGAGGGCCACCTCCAGGCCGAGCTTGTCCAGTTCGGTGACCGTGGAAGCATCGCTGAGGAGGCGCGGCAGAAAATGGGCATCCACGCGCATGCCGTCCGTGCGGGCGCTCAGGCTGCCTTCGAGCGTGTCTTCCAGGAAGGGGATGTGGCCCGGCGCATCGGCCAGGCCGACGGCGCCGGCTTCCAGGCCGTGCAGGGCGGCGCGGACGCGGCTATCCACGGAGACGGCGCCGTCGAGCCAGTTGAGGCGGGCCTGGAGCAGGCCCTCCGAACGGCCGTAGAGCACCCGCGCGGCGGCGGGCGCGTGCAACTCCAGCGGCCCGGCGTAGCCCAGCGCCACGCGGAAGGGCTGCGAAGGGAAGACAACGTCCTGGAAGGACAGACCGGCGAAGGTCAGCTCGCGGCGGCTGATCCAGGGGACCGAAGTGACAGCGTGCCGCGGGCGGTAGCCGGCCCAGAGCTTTTCGTAGTACGCGCTGTCCCAGAGGTCGCCGGAAGAAGCGGAGGCGGGCTGAAGGTGCTCGTCGATCGCCGCCAGCAGCGGCAGGCGGAAGTCCCACGTGGAAGGCGGGCGCCCGCCGAGGCTCAGCGAGAGGCGGACCGGCGCTTCGGCATCGGCGATGAGGTGGCCGTCGTAAAGCCCCAGCCAGGCGGCCAGGCCAGTGCTGCCGGAGAGGCTGGATTCGCGGCCGCCCGTACGCCAGGTGAAATTCCCGATGCGCGCGTTCAAGGCCAGTTCGAGGCCATCGGGCTGGAAAACCGCCACGGGCTTGCCGGCGTTCTCCAGCGCGGCGCGCCAGCGCACCATGTCGATGGCCGGCGCATCCGGCGAGAAGACCGCCAGGGCCTGGTTCAATTGGCGGCGAAAGCCCGCGGCGGCGCTCGCCAGGCGGTCCGACACGGGGGAAGGCGCGGCGCCCGCATCGAGCAGCGTGAGGCCGGCCCGCGCTCCCGCGGAAAGGCTGGTCTCTTGGGCGCCGTGGTTCACCGAAACCGACAGCGACGGAGCGTGGAACTGCACATCCAGTTGGGGCCAGGCGGCAGACGGAGCGTCGGCGCGCAGCTCGAGCGGCGCTCCGGCGGATGTCTCCATGCCTTCGAGGAAGCGCGGCGCATCCGGGCGCAGCATGCGGGTGAAATCCAGGACCGCCAACGGGCCGGGAGCCACGCGGGCCTCCATGCGGAACCCTTTCCAGCGTGCGTCCGCAAACTGGAACGCGGCCTGGAGCGCGGTCAGGCGCGCGGGAACCGAGACGCCATCCAGGTTCACGCCCGCCTGGCGGAGAAACGGATCCAGGCGGGCGAGCAGCGGCTGGAGGGCGAGGTCGCCCACCAGTGTAAAGTCGGCATGATCGGCGCGGGCGTGCAGCGTGCCGCCGATCGGCTGGGAGATGGCGGCTTCGGCGGCGCTATCCGTGAGAGTGGAGCGCGCTGCGAATTCCAGGTCGCCGGCGCCTTGGCTGGTGCGCACTCCGGTGGAGCGCGACTCGATGGTGGCTTTGGCAAAACGGGCATCCGGCAGGGACAGAGACTGGACTGCCGTGGTCGCGGCGTCCACGCGAACCCCCGCGCCGGACTGCGTTTCCGCCGTGAAAACCGGGGCGCCGGGCTCGGCCGGCAGAGACCCGGCGAAGCGGAAAGAGAGTTCGGCGGGGATGGCGGGCGTGTTACGGCGCGCCCACTGGCCCAGCGAGCTCAGGTCCGCGGAGAGCGCCTCCCAGGAAGGCAGGCCGCGGGCGGCGCCTTCGGCGGTGACGTCCAGCCGGGAAACCTCGCGCAGGTCGAGCGCGCGCGGAGACTGCGGCAGCGTGACGCGGTTCCAGCCGCTCGCGAAACGGACCTGCACGTCCGGGCCGGGCGTGCGCAGCGAGGCGCGCAGAGAGAGATCGTTCAGCTCGGCGCGGACAGGCGGGGAATCGAGCGGCAGGCGCGGGATTTCGACGCGCGCCTGGGCCTCGGCCCGCGCCGGGCCGGCCAGCGATTGCAGGCGGGCATCCGCGGAGAGGCGCAAGGGGATCGCGGGCGCCTGCGCGGCCAGGGACTGGCGCAGCGTTACCGCCTGGAGGGGCAGATGCAATTCGCCGCGCCACAGGTCGGCAGCCAGGCGCAAGGGGGAGGAGAAGCCCAAAGCCTCGGCGCCGCCGCGGTGGGAAACCGACAAGCTGGCCGCGCCCTCGAAACGGCGAGGCAGCCACCCGGACGAGGCGCGCCCGCGCAGACCGGCCTCGGCGGAGGGGAACTCGGCATCCAACCAGGGCGCGGCCTCGCCGGGCCGCGTACCCTGGACGCGCACGCCGCGCAGACCGCTCTCAGAGGAGATTTCTCCGGCGGCGGAGCGCCGCAGATCGAAGCGCAGGCTATCCACCGTGGCCTGGTATCCGCCGGCAGCGGCCAGGCCCACTTGGTCCAGCCGGGCGTGCACCTCCGTCTTGCCGGCCGCGCAGGTAAGGGGAAGGCTGCCGCCGAGTTCGACGAGGCCGGCGCTGAGCCGGGAGGACGCCAAAGGAGCCGCAAGGCGGCTCAGGCGCAGGCGCGCAGTCGCCGGGGAAGTCCAGGAAACCTGCCCCTTCGCGCCTCCGATCGCGATGCGGGAGCCCGGCAGCGTGCGCAGATCCTGCAACTCGGCGCCCGCGAGATCCGCGCCGGCGGCCAGCCGCGCGGCCAGTTGCGGCGTGCGGATGGCCGCGGTGAGCCGCGCGGCGAGGCGGTTCAAATCCAGGGCGGCAGCCGCGCTCAGGGTGGCGGCGCCCGGGGAGCCGGGGGCGGGCAGGCATTCGGCGGGCGGATTCCCGCCTTCGCCCGCGGCGGTCACGCAGAAGGCCACCGGCGGGGTGCGCTTCCACGCGGCGGGCAGGAAAAGCAGGCGGTCCAGCGCCGGAATCGCGCCGGGCTGCGTTTCGCCGCGCGCCTGGGCGGTGGCGAACGCGACGCCGCGGATTCCCAGGGAAGCGGGGTCGAGTTGCAGGCGCAGATTCCGCAGCGCTGCTTCGGCAACTTGGGTCTGCCCCTCGAGGGCGTCGCCGCAGAGGGAGGTCCGCACTTGCGCGGTAGCGTCCCGCAGGCTGGCGGCGGCGACCGAAACCTGGGACGGGCGCGGCAGCGCGGCCGGCACAACGGCGGGATATCCGTAGGCCGCCAGCGGCGGAAGAATCAGGAAGGGCGCGAGCAGGTCCAGCACCACCGGCTCCCAGCGCTGGTGCCATTGGGCGGCCCGCCGGTACAGGGCCAGCTCCAGCGCGGCGGCCAGCGCCACGGAGCAGAGCAGCGCGCAAAGCGCGAAGACCGCGAAGTTCACCGCGCCCCAGAGCAGCCCGTAGAGCGCCAGGCAGAGCAGCACGGGCAGTGCGGCCACGGCCAGGCGCCACACCAGGGCCGGCGGCACGCGCACCAGCAGCAGCTTCAGGAGGAAAACGAAAGCGCCGGCCAGGAGCGCGGCCCACAGGAACAGCGCGCGCAGGCGTTCCAGCACGCGGCGGAATTCGGCGAGCGAGGCATCCGCCACGGCCAGCAGGCTCAGTCCCGCCGCCTGAAACTGCCGCGCGGCGCGGGTGGCGTTCCAGCCGCCAGGCTCGCTGGCGAGCAGCGCGCGGACGCCGGCGGCCTGCACGTTCTCGACCGCGGCCGACCCGGCGGAGAGGCGCAACCCGCTAGCCGAAGCATGCACGATCTCGGCGAGCGGGGTCGAGTCCGCGGGCAGGATGCGCAGCCGCACCAGTTGCGCCGAGAGCGGCTCCAGCGTAGCGGCGAGGGCCCCGGCGGCGAGCACCGGGGATCCGCCGGGATCGTTCCAGCGCAGATCCTCGAGGGTGGCCTGCGGCCAGGAGGCGGCCGCCGCGGCGGCGGACAGCAGGTCCGGCCGGCGGTCCGTACCGAATTGGAAGCCCTGCGCCGCAACCGCCAGAGACGCGCAGATCTGAAACCCGTCCACATGGACGCGCGCGGCGCCGGGAGCGAGCAGGGAGAAGGTGGCGCCCCTGAGGGCCAGGCGCAGGCCGCAGCCGGCATCCCCCGGCCCCAAGCGCACGCTCTCCACCTGGTAGCGGGCGATGCCCTGCCGCTCGATCCAATCGCGCAGCGCGGGCCAGCGGGCGACGCGGGTGGCGAAGGCATCCTGCTCGCCTGCCAGCGCGCCGCGCGCGAGCCACAGCCCCGCGCCCGCACCCGCCAGCAGGAGCAGGTAGACCATCGTGCGCACGGGATGTCGCCGGACCCAGGCCCGCAGGCTCTCGAAAGCCATCCAACCTCGCCCCTCCGCAAGCAGAATAGTGTCGCGGCTCGCGGAGGCGTTTCAAGAGCATACCGCAAGCGTCCCGGCGCCGCACGCCGAAAAGGGCGGAAATCGCCGCCATTTCTCGGAGCGGATCCAAGCGGCGATTGCCCGCTTATCTTAATAAGCAGGCTTTTGCTTGCGCACGGCAACGCTGGTTACAGCGCCCGAAAGCAACGCCCTCTTCGGAGGGCGTTTGTGTTTTGTGCTTGAGTTTTTCACGCGCCTCGCCCAAGTGGAATCACCACACATTCAGAAAAATATCCGCCGTGTTTTCAATCCGCCGCCGCGCAAACCGCCCCGCACCCCCTTCCCCCGTGCCGTACGCTGAAATCAGGAAAGGCTGGTTCGTTCACCCGGGCCGGCCCGATGAGTTCCATGCTGCGCAGCATGTCATCGTCAGTGGGGCGGCCTCGCGCCGCTGCCACCGGTGATCCTGGCGCCCGGCGCCCCTAGAAAGGCTTGCCGCGGGACTGGCCTGTGTGCCAGATGCCGCGGACGGGACCAACAGAAACCGGTTTTCGGCCAGAGTTTCGGGAATTGGTTCGGGTAAG